>NZ_CP059563.1:0-699820 GCF_014054725.1 Conchiformibius steedae
GATAACATTTTCGGCTATAATGCGCCTATCTGTTCCAAGTCGTGCCTATCCAATCAACAATTTATTGAAATAAATAATCTTTTCGTTTATCCCCTGCATCATGACCCTAGCCGAATTTTGGCCGCAGTGCCTGCGTTTGCTGCACACCGAATTAAACGAGCAACAGTTCAAACTGGCGATTGCTCCGCTGACCGTGGGCGTAGAAAACGGCGAATGGGTGGTGTATGCGAAAAACCATTTTACTGCCAATATGCTGCGCAGCCAATATGCTGCCAAGCTGGGCGAGATTCAAAAAAAAATTGCACCTGAAGCACCTGTGCTGCAATTTAAAATCGGTACGGGCAAACATTATCCGATGGCTGAACCGTTGGAAGCTCAACGGGCGGAAGTTCAACGGGCGGAAGTTCAACGGGCGGAAGTTCAACGGGCGGAAGTTCAACGGGCGGAAGTTCAACGGGCGGAAGTTCAACGGGCGGAAGTTCAACGGGCGGAAGTTCAACGGGCGGAAGTTCAACGGGCGGAAGCTCAACGGATGGAAGCTCAACGGGTGGAAGCTCAACGGGTGGAAGCTCAACGGGTGGAAGCTCAACGGGTGGAAGCTCAACGGGTGGAAGCTCAACGGGTGGAAGCTCAACGGGTGGAAGCTCAACGGGTGGAAGCTCAACGGGTGGAAGCTCAACGGGCTGAAGCTCAACGGGCTGAAGCTCAACGGGCTGAAGCTCAACGGGCTGAAGCTCAACGGGCTGAAGCTCAACGGGCTGAAGCTCAACGGGCTGAAGCCACCGCCCAATCCGCTAAAAAAAACACCAAAAAAAACAACAACAGCAAACAACGCTTGTGCTTAAGCCGTTCCGAGCAGCTGTTTCCCGATATTCCGATGCCCGATGCGCCGCTGCCCATCGCCCAGTCGCGCAGCAAACCGCGCCAGCCCGCGCCGCAAAAAGAAACGCCCGTTCCCAAACTGCACGCCCACAGCAGTGCCAAGGATATTCTCGCGCACCGTTTAAGCAATTTGCGCAGCAGCGAGCGCAAAACCCCTGCTGCTGCGGTGTTACCGCCAAAAGACAAAGATAAAAACGCCGTTCCCGCCAAAGCCCGCGACACTCCGCCTAATAATCCCACCAATTTGTCGGGCGAATACACGTTCGGCAATTTGGTGGAAGGCAAGGGCAATCATTTGGCGGCGGCGGTTGCCAAAAGCATTGCCGAAAAACCGGGCGACAGTATGTATAATCCTTTTTTTGTGTACGGCGGAACGGGCTTGGGAAAAACGCATTTGGCACAGGCAACAGGCAATGAATTACTGCGCCTCGCCCCACACGCCCGCGTACGTTATCTGCATGCCGACGAATATTTAAAAAACTTTATGGCAGCGGTGCGCAACCGCACTTGGGACAGCTTCAAACTGCAATATTTAAACTATAATTTATTGATTATTGACGATATTCAGTTTCTACAGGGCAAAAGCCGCACCATGGAAGAGTTTTTGCTGCTGTTTGAACACTACCACGGCAACAACCAGCAGATTATCCTAACCTGCGACCAACAGCCCGACAGCCTTGCCAATATGGAGAAACGGCTGCTGTCGCGTTTTTCGTGGGGCATGACCATTAAGCTGGAACCGCCTGAACTGCAAATGCGCGTGCATATCCTGCAGCACAAAGCAGCACTGGCAGGCGTGGGTTTAGACCACGATGCCGCGTTGTTTATCGCCCAAAACATCAAACAAAACGTGCGCGAGCTGGAAGGCGCACTCAACCGCGTATTGGCGCGTTGCCGTTTTGAAAAACGCCGCCACATCAATATTGATTTGGCAAGCGATGCCCTGCAGGACATTTTAAGCAGCAAACCCACGCCGATTACCGCCGAGCTGATTATGAAAACCGTGGCGGATTTTTACCAAATCCGCATCAGCGATATTTTGGGACACAAACGCACCCGTAACCTTGCCCGTCCGCGCCAAATCGCCATGTCGCTTACCAAAGAACTCACCAATATGAGCCTGCCCGCCATCGGTACGGCGTTTGGCGGGCGCGACCACACCACCGTGATGCACGCCGTAAAAGCCGTAGAAAAACTGCTGAATGAAAACCAAGAAATCATGAAAGAATATGAAAAACTGCTGGCAGCCGTGCAAAATATTTAATTTTATTGTTTTATAATGAAATTCAACCCAGAAGGACCGTATTTATGCTGATTCTGCAAACCGACCGCGATGCCCTGCTCAAACCCTTGCAAGCCGTTATTGGCATTGTTGAGCGCCGCCACACCTTGCCCATTTTGGCAAATATCCTGATTCAAAACCAAAACGGCAAAACCACCCTGCTGGCAACCGATTTGGAAATCCAAATCCACACCGAAGGTCCGCCCAGCGAAGCGGGCGATTTTGCCATTACCACCAATGCCAAAAAACTGCACGATATTTTACGCGCCCTGCCCGATTGGGCGACCGTGCGTTTGGAATACGCCGACAACCGTCTGACCCTGAAAGCAGGCAAATCACGCTTTAACCTGCAAACCCTGCCCGCCGAAGAATTCCCCACCATGAACGTTGCCGAAGCCGTTCACAACCGCTTCAGTCTTACCCAAGAACAGCTGAAAAACATGCTGGCGCAAGTACAATACAGCATGGCGGTGCAAGACATCCGCTTTTATTTAAACGGCTTACTGATGGAAACCGAAGGCAATCAACTGCGCCTGATTGCCACCGACAGCCACCGTTTGGCATACATCAGCGCCGCCATTGATGCCGATTTGCCCAAATCCGAAATTATTTTGCCGCGCAAAACCGTGCTGGAATTAAGCAAGCTGCTCAACCGTCCCGACGAAGAAGTACAGATTGAGCTGTTAGACAACCAAGTACGTTTCAGCTGCAACCAAACCGTGATTGTCAGCAAAATCATTGACGGCAAATTTCCCGACTACAACCGCGTGATTCCTTTGGATAACGACAAAATTTTCCTGATTGGGCGCACGGCTTTATTGGGTGCATTGGAACGCTCTGCCATTCTTGCCAATGAAAAATTCCGTGGCGTGCGCCTGCAAATTGCCCCCGGTGTGTTGCGCGTGTCGTGCAGCAACAACGAGCAGGAAGAAGCGCAGGAAGAGCTGGAAATCGCCTATCAGGGTAGCGAATTGGAAACGGCATTTAACATCAGCTATTTGATGGACGTATTACGCAACAGCCAAAGCGAAGACGTGCAACTTGCCTTTGGCGATGCCAAACGCCCTACCCTTGCCACTTTACCCGATAATCCCGATTTCAAATACATTGTGATGCCGATTCTGATTTGATGTTTCGGCTTGGACAGAACGCGGGTTCAGGCTGTGCGGGCAGCGGTTTGAATACGCCGTTCTGTGTGTTGAAATAGCCAAATAAATGCAAGGCTTGGTTAAATTTTGTCGCCACACTTGCGCGAAAGCCCGCCGCCGCCTAATATGGGCGGCATTTTGCTGACTTTCCCCCAATCCGATATTGATATGAACGCCGTCCCCTTTATCGAATGCCGAAACGTGGCTTTTGCCTACGGCAGCCGTCCCATTTTGCACAATGTCAATTTTCGTGTGCAAACGGGGCATTTTGCCGCCATTATGGGTGGTTCGGGCAGCGGCAAAACCACGCTGTTGCGCCTGATTACGGGGCAGCTTCGTCCCAGCGCAGGACAGGTATTGATACAGGGGCGCGATTTGGCGGATTTCAGCAATGCCGAACTTACCGCCCACCGCCGCCGTATGGGGGTGTTGTTTCAACATGGTGCACTGTTTACCGATTTATCCGTGTACGACAACATCGCCTTTCCCATGCGCGAACTCACCAAACTGCCCGAAAAACTGATACGCGATTTGGTGTTACTCAAATTACACGCCGTGGGCTTGCGCGGTGCGGAACAGCTGATGCCTGCCGAACTTTCAGGCGGCATGGCGCGGCGTGTTGCCTTGGCGCGTACCATCGCGCTCGACCCCGAACTGATGCTGTTTGACGAACCCTTTACTGGTTTGGACCCGATTTCGCTGGGCGTGATTGCCCACCTGATCCGCCGTGTCAGCCAAGCCCTGCACGCCACCAGCCTGATGGTGACCCACGATATAGAACAATCGCTGCAAATTGTGGACCAAGTGGTGTTTTTGTCACATGGCGAAGTGCTGTTTTCAGGCACGCCCGATGAAATGCGCCACACCGATTCCGAATGGGTGCGGCAGTTTGTTGGCGGACTGCCCAACGGACCTGTGGCGTTCCGCTATCCCGCACGCAACAGTTGGCAGGACGATTTGTTACACACTTCTTCTTCAAACCCATGATACCAAAATAATTTTCCTTCCAGCCAAAAGGAATCTTGATGAATTTTATCCAAACCACTGGACGCAAAACGCTTGCCTTTATCCGCATTTTGGGCGCACACACGCTGTTTTTGCTGCGGATTTTCGCCCTGCTGCCCCAGTCGCTGCTGCGTCTGCGCCTTACCGTGCGCCAAGTGTATTTTGCGGGCGTACTGTCGGTGTTGATTATTGCCGTGTCGGGGCTGTTTGTCGGTATGGTACTGGGCTTACAAGGTTATACACAGTTGGCAAAATTTAAATCTGCCGATGTACTGGGCTTTATGGTGGCGGCTTCGCTGTTGCGCGAACTGGGTCCTGTATTGGCAGCGATTTTGTTTGCCAGCAGCGCAGGCGGCGCGATGACCAGCGAAATCGGTTTGATGAAAACCACCGAACAGCTGGAAGCCATGAATGTGATGGCGATTGACCCTGTTGCCCGCGTGGTGGCACCGCGTTTTTGGGCGGGTGTGCTGTCCATGCCGCTGCTGGCGAGTATTTTTAATGTGGCGGGCATTTACGGCGCGTATTTAATCGGTGTGCAGTGGCTGGGCTTGGACGGCGGGATTTTTTGGTCGCACATGCAAAATAATATTACTTTCGGCTATGATGTATTAAACGGCTTAATCAAATCGTTGTGTTTCGGCATGGCGGTGGCATTGATTGCCGTGTATCAGGGCTTTCACTGTACGCCCACGGCAGAAGGCATTTTACGCGCCAGCACGCGCACGGTGGTGTCATCTGCGCTGACGGTGCTGGCATTGGATTTTATTTTAACGGCGTTTATGTTTACCGCCTGATTGCGGATTTATCAAGGATAAGTTTATGAAAAAAAGTATGTTGGAATTTTGGGTGGGGCTGTTTGTACTGCTGGGCATGGCTGCTTTGGGTGCGTTGTCGTTTAAAGTGGCTGGCGGCGGCAATTTTTCGGGCAACCGCAGCACCTATTCGGTTAGCGCCGAGTTTTCCGATATTGGCGGACTGAAAGTAAACGCCCCCGTTAAAGTGTCGGGCGTGCTGGTGGGGCGCGTGGGCGGTATCGCGCTTGACCCAAAAAGCTATCAGGCAAAAGTTACCCTGAATCTCGACAGCCAATACAAATTCAGCAGCGATGTCAGCGCTCAAATCCTCACATCGGGTTTGCTGGGCGAGCAGTATATTGGACTGCTGCAAGGGATTGAATCAGATGAATTATCCAATGGCGATGTGATTACTTCCACCGATTCCGCACTGGTGTTGGAAAAACTCATCGGCAAATTTATGACAGGCATGACCGAAAAAGCCGCCGAATCGGTTGCTTCCGATAAAACCGAATAACCCACTACCTCAAGAAAGAGAGCACACCATGAAGAAATTTCCCTTAATCAACGCATTGAGCATTGGTATTGTCAGCATCAGCATGGCATTTGCCGACCCCGCCGCCGTTACGCAGGTGCGCGAAAACGCCGTGCAGATGTTAAATATTCTGAACAAGGCAAACGGCAAAAACGATGCCCAAATCCGCAAGCAGGCAGAAGATTACGCCACGCCTTATTTTGATTTTGAGCGCATTACCGCGCAAGCCATGGGCACTGCCATTTGGCACAACGCCACACCCCAGCAAAAACAAGCATTAATCAATGCTTTTAAAAACAAAATCCGTAGCCAGTACGCAGGCACCATGATGGCGTTTAAAAATGCCAAAGTGCAAGTACACGACAAACCTGTGGTAAAAAGTGCCAATAAAGTAGATGTGGTTACCACGCTGGCACTGACCAATGGCAAAAAAGCCGATGTTACCTTTTCTACTTACCGCCACGGCAAAATGTTCCGCGTGTACGACATCAAAGCCGAAGGCATCAGCATTGTGAAACCGTTTCAAAGCCAATTTCAAAAAATCGTCAGCGAACAAGGACGTACACCCAAGGGCATCGATTACAAAAAAGGTATTGATGCACTGATTGCCGAGTTAAACAAAAGCGGCGGTAAATAATGCACACGGGCATTCGTGAAGGCTGCCTGTATGTAAACGGAACGGCAACGGCACACACCGTTACCGCTTCCGCTTATCGGCAATTTGTGGAACAATGCGCCCGCAGCGAAGTACACAGCGTGGATTTCAGCGGTTTGCAACGTGCCGATTCTGTGTGTATCGGTTTGCTGTTGGCTGCTTTGCGCCGCCCGCAAGGTGCGCCTGCGTTGCGCGGTTTGCCCGAAAGTGTGCGCGAGCTGGCGAAACTGTATGAAATACAGGATTTTTTCCAAGAGCAAACGTCATTTTAATTAACTGTTAATCCTTTATTAAAAAAGGAAAAACCGATGAAGCGCCGTTTTACTGTCCGCCGTATCGTTGTTCCGCTGCTGCTGTGCGGGACATTGTCGTGCGCTCACGCTGCCGATGATGCGTCCGCACCCGCTGCACCGCCGCCCAGTGTTGCCGTTACCGCCGACCCTTACGAATCCTATAACCGCGCCATGTTCCGTTTTAACGAAGCGGCAGACCGTTATGTGATGCAGCCTGTGGCGCGTACCTATCAAAAAGTTACCCCCCGCCCCGTACGCAGCGCGGTAAACAATTTTTTTGACAACCTGCGCGATATTGTCAGTTTTGGCAGCAATTTATTGCGCGGCGATATTGAAAAAGCCGGCACCGATTTTATGCGTGTGTCGGTAAACACCACATTTGGCTTGGGCGGATTGATTAATATTGCCGACGCTGCCAATATGCCCAATAATAAAAACACCTTGGGCGACACCTTTGCCACATGGGGCTGGAAAAACAGCCATTATTTTGTGATGCCTTTAACCGGACCTTCCACCGTGCGCGACAGCTTGGGCAATGTGGTGATGGAAGTCAAATCCCCCGAAAGCGTGTTGTTTCCCAAACGA
Organism: Conchiformibius steedae; assembly: GCF_014054725.1. NCBI lineage: Bacteria > Pseudomonadati > Pseudomonadota > Betaproteobacteria > Neisseriales > Neisseriaceae > Conchiformibius > Conchiformibius steedae. Next base: position 7,183 of record NZ_CP059563.1, read on the forward strand.
GCGGTACGCGCTTCTTTGGGCGCATTGCGCGGCGTAAGCAAACGCGAAGCCCTGCTGCCGTTTACTGACGGTTTCGCCCATATTCAAGGCGATAAATATGCCTACACCCGTGATTTATATATGGGTTTGCGTAACCGTCAAATCGGCAATACTGCTGCTTTGCCTGCCGATGATGACGTGGATATTGACGATTTGGTTGCCCCCGACAGCAGCTTGGAAGCAGCAGAAAGCCGCGAAACCGAAGCATCTGCACCTGCTGAAGCCCTTACCGATACCCCTGAAACCAACGACAGCCCCGCCGAAGCCGGTCAAGACAGTGCTTCAGAAGCCGTTGCCCCAGCCGAATAACCCGTTTCCCCACCCGCCCCAAAGGAGCGCAGACCATGTACGAAGTCAACCGCAGCGTATTTATGCTGATTCCGCTTCCCCCGTTTTGGAACTGGCTCAACAGCCTGCCCGATAGTCAGTTGGACGGCATTACGCTGGAAAGCCTGCAAGCCGATGCCAACGCCTATTTGGTGCCTGCCTGCGAAAACGCCGAACAGGTATGGGAAGAAATCCAATCGCGCATTGAAGAAATTTTTGCTGCCGAATTAGCCGATTGGTGCGAAGACAGCAGCCAATGGCCCGATTTGCATCCCGATATTTTCGGCGAATGGTTTGCCATTGAATTGTCCAGCATTGTGATGGACTTAAGCAGCGACGCACTGGCGCGGGACGCTTTTGAACCGCATGGCGTGTAAACCTTACCGCTGCACCGTTGCCAACTACCATTTGGACGGCTACGGTCATGTGAATAACGCCCGCTATCTGGAATTTCTGGAAGCGGCGCGTTGGTCGTTTTTCGCGCAACAGGATTTGCAGGACGTGTTGCGGCAGGCGCGTTTGGTGGTGGTGCGGATAGACATCCGTTACCGCCGCGCCGCCGTGTTAGATGATGTATTGGATATTGTTTGCGAAATCCAAACCGTTAAATCGCGCCAATTGTGCCTGCGTCAAATCGTGCAGTGCGCGGGACGCACGGTGGCGGAAGCAGACGTTACCCTGTCGGCAACCGATGCGGCGGGTAATGTGGTGCGCCTGCCTGATGCGCTTACCTGTTTTTTTATTAAAAGATAAATATTTGTGTTATGAAAAAAAAACTGATTGCTGCTGTGGTAGTACTGGCAGTTGCCGCTGCATTGGGCTTTTTATTGTTCGCGCCCAACCGCACGCCCGCGCCCGCGTTTCACATTCAAAATTTGCAGGGGCAAACCTTGAGCAATGCCGATTTAAACGGCAAAGTGACTCTGTTAAATTTTTGGTTTCCGTCTTGCCCTGGTTGTGTCAGCGAAATGCCCAAGCTGATTCAAACCGCCAAAGATTATCAAAATAAGCCTTTCCAAATCATCGGCATTGCCGTGCCTGTGGACAGCGCGGACAGTGTGCGCCACTACGCCAGCAGTCGCGCCCTGCCCTTTGCGGTGGCGTATGACGGCGACCGCACCGTTACCCGTGCTTTTGTCAAAACCGAGCTGTACCCCACCAGCGTGTTGCTGGACAAACAGGGCAACATCATTCAAACCTTTGTGGGCGAACCCGATTTTGCGCAACTGTATCAGCAAATCGACACCGAATTGACCAAATAAGCCCCAGCCTTTCTTTCCCTTTTGCCGCAACGCTTATTTTTCGGGCAAAATCGGCTATAATCTGTTTTGTTTCAAAATTTAAAAGTGTGCGTGTCTGCACCCCAGCCTTTTGACAACAATTGTTTTGCGGCTGTCTGCCCCCAAAGGCAGGCAGTTTGCGCCCTACGGAACCCGATATGTCTGCCCACGATTTCCTGCTGCACAACCAGCCTACTGCTTCCACCGTCCGCGTTTTGTGGTATTTAAACACGTTTTTTCAAGAAAAACCGTGGCAAGACGGCTTGGCTTACGAGCAGGAATTGCGCGGCTGCCGTTTGGATTACAGCCCCGAAAGCCTGTTCCGCATTGATGCGCTGCTGCAAAGCATACGCCAAAACGAAGCGCCTGATGCAGAAAGTTTTTTTGAGCAGCTAGACAAACAGAATTTTTTGTCGGTGCTGGCATTTTACTGTGGCGAAACGGTGGGGCGCACGCGCCGCCAGGCGGCGGTGTGGCTGCATTACGGTGAGTTTGTTGAGCAGTCGCCCGAACTGGCAGCCAGCTATCCGCCTGCGTTGTGGACGGATTTTTTGGCAGAATTCCGCCATTATGACGGCAGCAAAACCGTATTTTTCCCACTAAAAAGCATTTGCGGGGCATTGTTTGGCAATGATGAAGAACAAAGCGTGTTGTGCGCCGCCGCCGCGCTGATGCCGCCCGATGCACCCGCACAAACACCGTTTGCCGAACCGCCGCCGCAATCGCTGGATTTCAGTATCCGCCACGCCCTGTCTGCCACCGAACCCGCACAACTGCCCTATTTACAAATGCTTGCACCCAACGGCTTGGCAAACGAGCCGTTATGGTTGCAAATCAACGCCTTGGGTACGCTTTACAGCCAAGGGCGCGTGGTGTGGGCAGCGGCGGTTGAGCCTTCGCCGCTGCTGGCAGAATCGGGCAATACCCGTCCCGCCACCGTGGAAATCGTGTACGACCCGTCTGGGCGCACCGATACCGAAACCCTGCGCCAAGCGGCGCGTAGTCTCGCCATTCTCAGACACAGCGATGAAGACGAAGAAGACGGCGGCGATGAAGACGGCGATACCGAAGCAAACGACCACCCACACGCCCATCTTGCCAATCCGTTTCACCGCATTCCGTCTATGGTTAGCCATATGCCGCTGCAAACCGCGCCGCTGTTTGTGTGGCTGCCGCACCTGCCCGACGGCGTGTTGCGCCTGCCCGTGTTTCCCATTCTGATTGACGACAGCACCCGCGCCGCCACCCTGTTGCCCGCGCGTTATTGGGCGCACACGCAGCACTACCGCGATTGGCTGGAAAACGCCGACCCCAAAGTCCCCGCCGAAACCGCGCCCGCCTTTGCCGCGTTATTGGCAGAAGAGCCTGATTTTTGGCACGATTATCCCGAATTGGTGCGCCCCTTGCCCGAAGAATTGCCCGATTTGGGGCAGTTGCCCGAAGCCTACACCGCCGCCGACAGCAAACTCGGTCGCCGTTTAATCAAAAACTACCGCACCGCCGCGCAAAGCACCTACCCCCGTTTTGCCGAAGACCTGCCCCCCGAAGCCGAAATCGCCCGCTGCGCCCTCGCCTTAAAAGAAAACAACAACAGCGAAACCTTTCCCGAACGCATTGAAAAATATGCCCGTTTGCGTTTGGCGGATTTCAGTGCCGTGTTGATGGAACTCGCCGACCCCGCCGCCAACCGCCTGCTTTCACAACAGCCGCTGCCACAAGCCGCCGACACCCTGTCGCACGAATTAAGCCCCTACCAAAGCGCCCGTTTTGTGCACGGGCTGATGAAACAAAGCAAAACCAACCGCACCGCCGCCGTTTACCTTGCCTACCTTTATACCGTAGGGCGTTTTGTCCCGCAATCGCTGTATGAAGCTGCTGCTTGGGCGAATCAGGCAGCCGATGCGGGCGATTGGCGCGCCACCAAATTTTTAGCAGAAATCCTGCTTGCCGTACCGCAAACCGCCCCCGAATTGTGTTACGAAACCATCAGCAACGACACCTATGTGATTTTGTCTGACCTAAAAGAAGCAGGACTCAGTACCAAAGAAATCGAGCAACAGAAAAAAGCCTATCTGAACAACCCCCAAGCCGTATTAGAAACCGTACGCCGTCAGCTGCTGCGCGCCGCCGAACAAGGCGACCCCATCGCCCAAGTGCGCCTACAACAACTGATTGATGCCGAAATTCTGCCTGCCCAAGCCCCCGATGCCCGCTTCACTGGCATTAAAAACTGGCTGGCGATTTACGCCGAACGCAGCGACCAGCCCGCCCCGCTGCTGGATACCCAAACCCTGCTGAAAAAACCGTCTGCCGACAGCGCCGACACCCCGCCCCCGCCACGCAAAATGCGCCGTTTGCTACTGCTGGCGATATTGCTGGGTGTACTGGTTTGGTGGTTCTTCCACAGCCACGGCTACCAGCTTCACGCCGTCCAAGCTCAACTGCTTGCCCTGCGGCATAACATCAGCCATTAAGCAAATAAAAAACACAGCCTCAAAAAAGGCTGTGTTTTTTAATGCGGACGGAGAGACTCGAACTCTCACACATCTCTGCGCCAGAACCTAAATCTGGTGCGTCTACCAATTTCGCCACGTCCGCGAAAACGGCGATTATACGCCAATCACACCACAAAAGCCAACTCAATTACGTCCCAGCAGCATGGCATCGCCATAACTGAAAAAACGGTATTGTTGTTCAACGGCATGGCGGTACACGGCGCGGATATGTTCCGTGCCTGCCAGTGCCGACACCAGCATCAGCAAAGTGGATTTGGGCAGATGAAAATTGGTGATTAAACGGTCTATTACCTGAAAACGATAACCAGGGGTAATAAAAATATCGGTGTCGCCTGTGCCAGCCTGCAAGCTGCCCGAACGCGCCGCCGATTCCAAAGCCCGCAGCGAAGTCGTCCCCACTGCCCACACTTTACCGCCACGCTGCCGCGTTTCCGCCACAGCATCCACCACGCTTTGTGGTACGTCAAACCATTCGCTGTGCATTTTGTGTTCGGCGATATTGTCGCTGCGGACAGGCTGGAATGTACCTGCGCCAACATGCAAAGTCACTTCCGCCATGTTGACGCCTTTTTGCTTTAATTGTGCCAATAAATCATCGGTAAAATGCAAACCCGCCGTGGGCGCAGCCACCGCGCCCTGATATTTGGCGTAAACGGTTTGATAACGGGCACCATCGTCATCATCGGCAGCGCGAACAATATACGGTGGCAGCGGCAGTTTGCCGTTTTGTTCCAATAATTCATACACATTTTGCTCACCCAAAAAACGCAGGCAAAACAATTCGCCCGCCCGTTCCTGCATCACGGCGCGGATACCGCCGTCAAACAGCAATTCCGTTCCCGCTTTGGGCGATTTGGACGAACGGATATGCGCCAGCGCCGTGTGCGCGTCCAACACCCGTTCCACCAAGGCTTCAATTTTGCCGCCGCTGGCTTTGTGTCCAAACAAACGCGCTTTCATCACTTTGGTATTGTTAAACACCAACAAATCACCCGCCACCACAAAATCAGGCAAATCAGCAAACACGCCGTCGCGCAAAGGCATATCGGGCAACGCCGCCAACAAACGGCTGCCGCCGCGCTCAGCAGGCGGATGTTGGGCGATAAGCTGTTCGGGCAATTCAAAATCAAAATCAGCAAGGCGCATGGCGGGTTTTCCTGTTCAACAAACGCACCATTATAATGCCAAAGCGCATCAGATAAGGTTTTCCCCTGCTGCTTATTGCAAAAAACCGCTGTCTGTCCGATACTATAGTTGATTACAATCGCAACGATACGGCGTTGCCAACGCCCTGATGTACTACCCGTACACGGCGGGCGTTGTCGCCTTGTCTCGTTTTTATTTTTATCAACTATGAAACCCTTTTTCAACAAAGGATAACATCATGAGTTTTTCATTAAAAAGCATGGCTGGTTTATGTGCGCTGCTGCTGTGTGGTGTCGCACACGCCGAACAAACTGCCTGCGAGCGTTTTGAACAGCAATATGCCAAGCAATATGCAGAAATTAACTGCGCGGATAAAGATACCGCCGTTGTCCGCAACCAACAGGATGAATATGCCGTTGCCGACAGCCAAAACCGCTTGTTGGTACCGTTTGGTACTTATCCTGTTATTTTTGCACATAACGCATTTAGCCAAAATGGTAAGTTGCTGTTAAACATCAGCAACCAAGATGGGAAAGAAGGTGTGATTGACCGCAACGGCAAAACCGTTGTGCCAATGCAATACGATGATATTCAGATGCCCAAACAAGCGGACAAACCGATTTTTATCATTCAAAACAGCGAATACGGCGAGCGTTACGGCTTAGCCGACCAAACGGGCAAGATACTGCTGGAACCGCGTTATTATAAGATTAACCCTTTTTCCGAAGGCTTGGCTGCCTATTCCGCCGACCCCATAACCAAATACGGCGAAAAAAATCCGCACGCCCGTTACGGTTATTTGGATACGCAGGGCAAAACTGTGATTGCACCGCAGTTTGCCAATGCCCACGAATTTGGTGCAGACACGGCATGGGTACAACACCCCGACAACAGCGATTGGCTGCTGATTGACCGCACGGGTAAAACCCTGATGAATGCACCCGAAACTTACCAAAATATTGAGAATTTTGAACAAAACGGTTTGGCAATCGCCAGAAAAAATAATTTGTACGGCTTAATCAACAAGCGCGGCGAAAGCGTATTGGCAGCGGAATACAACAGGCTTCTTTGGCAGGATACGGAAAAATTTTATTTATTGTTCAAAGACAATAAATTTGGTGTTGCCAATGCACAGGGCAAAATCATGATTGCGCCCGAATTTGATTTCCCCACCGACTGGGACTGGGATACAAAACAGACACCACAGGGGCAAATTGCTTTCATACGCGGCTTCACTGTTTACCTGTTTAACCAAAACGGCAAGCAGATTAACCAACGCCCTGTGCGTTATGCTGCACAATGCGCCCATGTTGCCATAGGCTTACCGCACAAAACCCAAGCAGGATACCGTGTCAGCAAGATAACGCCAGATTACGCGGAAAACAACCATATTGTGTTTGCCAATGCTGCTAACCACATCAAGCTCGGCGAATGCAGCGATGTTGCCCCACACAAAAAAGGCAGAACCCACAAAAAACGCCGTTCTTAATATTATAGTTAATGTGATTTATTTTTCATACAAGGCGGCGAGCCGCAGACAGTATGCGTAATACGGCAAGGCAAGCCAACACCGTATGAGAAATAAAGCATATTGACTATACAGGCTGCCTGAACACTTTTCAGGCAGCCTGTAAGCATCAATCTTCAAACCAAATATCGCGGTAAGCCGCATAACAGCCCAACATCATAAACAGCTGCCCCAGCGTTAAAACCGCCAGCAGCACCATGCCCATATACACCGTATTCGTTATCTGCGTTAGAAACGGCAGCAAACCATAACCGGCAAATACCATCATCGCCCACTGCAAACCCAGCATCAACAGCATCGGAAAAATATTACGCCACGCCGTTTTCAAGCTCAACAGCACCGCCGTCATCACCCCTTCGCCCTGTAAAAACACCAAAGCAGGCGTAAAAAACAAAAACGACAAACACACCGCAAAAAACGCCGCCGCCATTTGCAGCTGCAACCAATTTCCGCCCAAGAAAACAATGTTCAAATAATAAAAAATCCCCAACCCGCCGATAAGCATCAAGATATACAGCAGCAAGGCATTGATATAATTGTCGGTATTGAACACCGTAAACAAATGCCCGATAGAGGGCGGTTCTTCATCAAATTCCTGTGCCGATGCCGCAGACATTACCCCTGCCGCAAACATCAACATCACAAAAGGCACAGCCAACAGCAAGGCGGGCTTAACTTGCGCCGCCGCCCAAATGCCCCATTGCAGCAGCCACATCACCGTACACAACACTGACCAGCCCACCCAACGTTGCTCAAACAACTGAAAGGCTTTCGCAAACCATACCGCACCGTTGCGTACGGCACAAACCGCAGGCTCGCTTAACAAAGCTGCGCCGCCGTCATCATCAGACCATTCTTCCATAACCCGTTTTACAAAAATTAAACCGTTATGCTATGATTCTAACATATTAAAACCTTTTACAAATAAAAAATGTTTGAAAATAGCGGAATTTGGTTGAAAGTCGGCCTGATAGGCTTGGTATTGATGTGGTTTGTGTTTAGAAAACACACGCCCGATGTTCCTCCGCCGCCCATTACGGCAGGCGATATTGTGCGGATTACCCAAGCATCGGGCGGAAAATTGCTGGATTTTTACTGCGCCGCGCCTGAAGGCAGAAAGCGCAATAAAATGAAATGCAAGGTTGAATTACAGAACAGCGAACAAGAGCTTCAGCTCATCTACCGCGATGAACAATGGCAAAAAGCCAATTAACAAACAGGCTGCCTGAAAAGTTTTCAGGCAGCCTGTTTTTACCCTTTATAGCTAATCCACTTTAAAACAGTTACAGCGTTGGCTCGCCTTGCCGTATTTTTATACTGTCTGCGGCTCGCCGCCTTGTAACTGTTTCAAATTAAATCAGCTATACAATCAATCTTTCTTAAAGTGGCGGCGGCGTTCCTGTTCGGTCAGGAAGCGTTTGCGCAAACGGATAGACTTGGGCGTAATTTCCACCAATTCGTCATCGTCAATAAACTCTACCGCGCTTTCCAAAGTCAGTTTAATCGGCGTGGTTAAGCGCACCGCTTCATCTGTGCCGCTGGCGCGGACGTTGGTCAGTTTTTTGCCTTTTAAGGGATTCACCACCAAATCATTGTCGCGGCTGTGAATACCGATAATCATGCCTTCGTAAATTTTTTCACCGGGGGAAACAAACATGCGTCCGCGGTCTTCCAAATTCCACAAGGCATACGCCACCGCTTCGCCCTGCTCTTGCGACACCAACACGCCGTTGTGACGTCCCGGCATATCGGGTTTAACGGGTGCATAGTCGTCAAACACATGGCTCATCAAGCCCGTACCGCGTGTCATGGTTAAAAATTCGCCTTGAAAACCAATCAGACCACGTGCAGGGATATGGTATTCCAAACGGGTACGTCCGTTGCCATCGCTCTCCATATTGGTGAGTTCGCCGCGTCTGCGTCCCAGCTCTTCCATTACCGCGCCTTGAACGCTGTCTTCCACATCTACAGTCAGGTTTTCATAAGGTTCGCATTTTTTACCGTTAATCTCGCGGTACACCACACGCGGTTTGCCCACTGCCAACTCGTAACCTTCACGGCGCATGTTTTCCAGCAAAATGGTTAAATGCAGTTCGCCGCGACCCGATACGCGGAAAATATCGGCATCTTCCGTGTCTTCCACACGCAAAGCCACATTGGTCAGCAGTTCTTTTTGCAAACGGTCGCGGATTTGGCGCGAGGTAACAAATTTGCCTTCTGTGCCAGCCAAGGGCGAAGTGTTCACCATAAAGTCCATGGTCAGCGTGGGTTCGTCCACGCTCAACATCGGCAGACCTTTGGGATTGTCTTTTTCGCTGATGGTAACGCCGATGCCGATGTCTTCAATGCCCGAAATAATCACAATATCGCCTGCTTCGGCTGCTTCCAAAGGCACGCGTTCTAAGCCTTTAAAGCCCAACAGTTGGTTGATGCGACCTTGTGCGACTTGTTGTTCGTGGTTCATCACGGCAACCACTTGTCCGGGTTTGATGCGTCCGTTCAGAATACGCCCGATACCCAAACGTCCTGTGTAGTTGTCGTAGTCCAGTTGCGAAATTTGCAGTTGCAGGGTTTCGTCCGCGCTGCCTGAAGGCGGCGGGGTGTGGCTTAAAATGGTTTCAAACAAGGGGCGCATATCGCTGCTGTCGTCGTTTTCGTCCAGCTTGGCAAAACCGCTTAAACCCGAAGCATACACAATGGGGAAATCCAACTGCTCATCGGTTGCGCCCAAGTTATCAAACAGTTCAAAGGTTTGGTCCACCACCCATTGGCTGCGGGCAGAGGGTTTGTCAATTTTGTTAATCACCACAATCGGGCGCAGACCCAATGCCAAGGCTTTTTTGGTAACAAAACGGGTTTGCGGCATCGGACCTTCCTGCGCGTCCACCAGCAGCACCACGCAATCCACCATGCCCAATACACGCTCTACTTCGCCGCCGAAATCGGCGTGTCCAGGGGTGTCTACGATATTGATGTGGCAACCTTCGTATTCAATGGCGGTGTTTTTCGCCAAAATGGTGATGCCGCGCTCTTTTTCCAAATCGTTGCTGTCCATCACGCGCTCATCTACCTGCTGGTTGGCGCGGAACGTGCCGGACTGGCGCAAAAGTTGGTCAACCAAGGTGGTTTTGCCGTGGTCAACGTGGGCAATAATGGCAATGTTGCGAATATTTTTCATCTTACGGTATTTTTACGTCAAAACCGAATATTATAAACCTTTTTGCCCCAGACACGGAAAAAGCCTGTAGATAAGCTGCAAAAAACCGCTGCAAAGTATAAAGAAAGGTAAAGATTTTAAACACTATCGCACCGATTAAATAGCAATTAACAATCAATCTCAAAATACCGATATGATTTCACTATAAAAACATCCCAATCGGAATGCTTATCAAATCCGTTCCGCTGCGGTTTTTAATGTTGATAATGGTTTGTATTTCAAAGGGAATTGTTTTTTTGCAAGCAACGCGCTATCATGCGCCACATTGATTGGCAAAACACATTACAGAAGGACATCACCATGCAAGGCGATAAAGAAATTATTGATTATTTGAACTTTTTATTGGCTTATGAATTATCGGCACGCGACCAGTATTTTATCCATTCACGTATGTATGACGAATGGGGCTTGACCAAGCTGTTTGCCCGCATCGGTCACGAAATGGAAGACGAAACCCTGCACGCCGAAGGCTTTATCCGCCGTATTTTGACTTTGGGCGGTACGCCTATTTGCGTACCCGCAGCCATTAAAGTAGGCAAAACCGTGCGCGAAATGCTGCAACTGGATTTGGATACCGAATTGGAAGTACAAGGCAATCTGAAAAAAGGCATTAAATTGTGCGAGGAAAAACAAGATTATGTTACCCGCCAATTGCTGGTTGAACAGCTGAAAGACACCGAAGAAGACCACGCGCATTGGCTGGAACAACAGCTGCGTCTGATGGATTTGCTGGGCGAACAAAACTACCTGCAAAGCCAAATCGGTGAAGCCGTACCCCACAGCCATTAAGGAGGACAGCCATGCAAGGCGACCGCGCCGTTATCCGCGAACTCAATAAAAACTTGGGTTTGTTGCTGGTAACCATCAACCAATATTTTCTGCACGCCCGCATTTTGAAAAACTGGGGCTTGGAAGAGCTAGGACAGCGTTTTTACAAACAGTCTATTGTAGAAATGAAAGCCGCTGATGCACTGATTGAGCGCATTTTGCTGCTGGAAGGTCTGCCCAATTTGCAAGAACTGGGTAAAATCCTGATTGGCGAAAGCGCAGAAGAAATCATTGCTTGCGATTTGGCAAAAGAAGAAGAAAAACACGCCGCGTTAACCGCAGCGATTGCCGTGTGCGAAGCGCAGGAAGATTACGTTTCCCGCCAATTGCTGGAAGAGCAAAAAACCGAAAACGAAGAGCATGCCGATTGGCTGGGTAACCAGCAAGAGCTGATTGCCAAACTGGGCTTGCCCGCCTATCTGCAACTTGGGGCACAATAAACATAAACCACTACCTTTCCCCAAACCAAACAGCCTGTTATTTAACAGGCTGTTTTTATGCTGAATACTCAAACCCATTTTTTGAAAAATCATCAGGCAATTTTTAACCCTATGATTTTTATTCCCTACCCTGATAAGATGCCCGAAATACGCGCAAACCGTGTTATTATCGTCTTATTGCCAATACGGGGAAAAGATTATGCCTCATCCGAAAGCCATCAATAAAATCAACACACTGAAACAAAACAGTATTTATTTACTGCCTAATTCGTTTACCATTGCGGCTTTGTTTTGTGCGTTTTATGCGATTACCGAATCCATGCACGACCGTTTTGGTACGGCAGCTGCGGCGGTGTTTGTGTCTATGCTGCTGGACGGTATGGACGGGCGCGTGGCGCGTTGGACCAACAGCCAAAGTGCGTTTGGCGAGCAATTGGACAGTTTGGCGGATATGGTGAGCTTTGGGGTAGCGCCTGCGCTGATTGTGTATAACTGGCAGCTTTATCAATTTGGCAAGCTGGGTTATGGGATTGCTTTTGTGTATTGTGCATGTGCGGCGCTGCGTTTGGCTTTGTTTAATACGCTTATCGGTAAAATCGATAAAAAATGGTTTATTGGTATTCCCAGCCCAACTGCGGCGGCACTGATGGCGGGTTTGGTGTGGTTGGACCAAAGTGTGGACGGTTTGGGCGGCAGCGGGGCTTGGGCGTTGCTGATTACGCTGTTTGCGGGCTTGTCGATGGTGGCACAGATTCCATTTTGGAGCTTTAAGGAAATTCATGTTAAACGCAAAGTACCGTTTTTTGGCATGATTTTGCTGGTGCTGGCGGTTATGGTGCTGGCATTGAAACCTGCTTTGGTGTTATTTGCGTTTTTCTTTGCTTACAGTTTGTCGGGCTATGTGATGTACGGTTGGCGCAAATGGAAGGGTTTGGATACGGCGGTGGCGGGTATGTATGTGGATGCTGCGGCAGAAAAAACGGCAGACGATGCTGCGGATACTTTACCTGCCAAAGAAACGCAACAACAGCCTTAATCAATGTTTGCCCAAGGCGATAAGCGCAGCACCACACAAACACAGTGCCGCGCCGAGCCAGTCGTTCCACGCGGGGCGCACGCCGTCTGCCAAACGCAGCCACAATAAGGCAGTGGCAATATACACGCCGCCATAAGCGGCATATACGCGCCCGCTGGCAGCAGGATGCAAAGTCAGCAACCATGCAAACAGTGACAATGCCGCTGCTGCGGGTAGCAACAACCACGCGCTTTTGCCTTGGCGCAACCACAAATACGGCAGCCAACAACCGATAATTTCCGCCAATGCGGTGGCAACAAACAAGAAAAAGGTTTTGAACATCATGCGGCAATTATAGCCTGCAAATTGACCCATTTTGCAAAAAAGCGCATAATCGGCGCGTTTTTTCCATTCAGGCAGCCCCGTGGTTTTTGGGCTGCCTGAAAACCATTTTACTAAAGGAATCATCATGAAATCCCCCGAACTGCTGCTGCCCGCAGGCGGCTTGGAACGGATGCGTACCGCTTTTGATTACGGCGCCGATGCCGTTTACGCAGGCAGCCCGCGCTACTCCCTGCGCGCCCGCAACAACGAATTTGCCAAACTGCCCGTATTAGAACAAGGCATTAACGAAGCCCATCAGCGTGGCAAAAAGTTCTTTTTAACCGTCAATACCCTGCCCCACAACAGCAAACTCAAAACCTTTATCGCCGACATGGAACCACTGATTGCCATGCGCCCCGATGCCCTGATTATGGCAGACCCCGGTTTGATTATGCAGGTGCGCGAGCGTTGGCCAGAGATGCCGATACACCTGTCGGTACAGGCAAACACCACCAACTATTGGGGCGTAAAATTTTGGCAGAGCGTGGGCGTAGAACGCATTATCCTGTCACGCGAATTAAGCTTGGAAGAAATCGCCGAAATCCGCCAGCAATGCCCCGATATTGAATTGGAAGTGTTTGTACACGGCGCATTGTGCATTGCCTATTCGGGGCGTTGCCTGCTGTCGGGCTATTTCAACCACCGCGACCCCAACCAAGGCACGTGCACCAACGCCTGTCGTTGGGATTACAAAGTACACGACACCCAAACCGATGATATGGGCGATGTGCAATCCTTAAACGGATTTGATTTTCACCGCGCCAAAAGTGAAGCCGATGCCGCCTTTGAAGGCATTAACGGACAACGCCGCCACCCCGCCGCCGACAAAGTTTTCCTGATAGAAGAAGCCAACCGCCCCGGTGAACTGATGCCGATTATGGAAGACGAACACGGCACTTACATCATGAATTCCAAAGATTTACGCGCCATTGAACAAGTTGCCAAACTCGCCCAAATCGGCGTGGACAGCCTGAAAGTGGAAGGACGCACCAAATCCGTTTACTACGTTGCCCGCACCGCCCAAAGCTACCGCCGCGCCATTGACGATGCCGTAGCAGGCAAACCCTTTGATTACAGCCTGTTAGCCGAATTAGAAGGCTTGGCAAACCGTGGTTACACATCAGGCTTTTTAGAACGCCACCACACGCAGGATTACCAAAACTACTTGCACGGACATTCATTGGCAAAACAAAGCCAGTTTGTCGGACAAGTATCGGCAGTTAATTCAGAAGGTTGGGCGACTGTAGATGTGAAAAACCGTTTTGCCGTGGGTGACAGCTTGGAAATTATCCACCCGCAGGGTAACGAAATCCGCGTACTGACTGCCATGCAGCGCAAAGGCATCTCCACCGATATTGCCCCCGGTAACGGCATTCAAGTGCAAATCCCCGATATGCACGGCAAAGACAATGCCTTGATTGCCCGCATTATTCATCAGGACAAGGCATGAAGCCCGTGCAAGTCGTAGCAGGCGTGGTGTATAACGCAGCAGGTGAAATCCTACTCACATCACGTCCCGCAGGAAAAGCCTATGCAGGCTATTGGGAATTCGCGGGTGGAAAAGTAGAAGCAGGTGAAAGCCTGTTTGACGCGCTCAAACGCGAGTTTGAAGAAGAATTGGGCATCACCATTACCCGCGCCCGTCCGTGGCTGCAAAAAATCCACGCCTATGAACACGCCACCGTGCATTTGCATTTTTTCCGTATTGCTGCCGATGCTTGGTATGGCACGGTGTCGCCGCGTGAAGGACAACAATTGGCATGGCAACGGGCGGGCGCGTATGCGGTCTCGCCGATGTTGCCCGCCAATGCCGCGCTGCTGAACGCGCTGGCGATTCCCGCAACGTTTTCAGGCAATCCGCAACACGGTTTTTACAGCACAGACGGCGCGTACCGTATTGCACCGCCGTCCCTATTTCACAGCGGACACGATGCCCTGCTTTTAGATGCTCACGCCCCTCAGCCCGCTACGGTTCAGCCCCGCGCCGTTTGGCGCAGCGTTGGCAATCTTGCCGAATTTAAGCAAGCGCAAGATGCCGATGCCCTGCTGTGGCGTGTGGAAAACGATTCCGCCGCGCAAACGCTGCTGCACACCCTGCAACAAGGCGTGTCGCTGCCTGTTGCCGCCTATGCCCGCGCCGATGTGTGCGCCCGCCACGCCCCAGCATGGCGCGATGCAGGTTTGCATGCCCTGATTGAAAACCGCGAATCGGTAACGGTTTAACTACGCGCTATTTCTCGGCTTCTTCAAGCAGTTGCTGCCACGCCGCTTCGCCTTGTGCCACATAGCTGCGCCAGTCGCCTTGTCCGCCCCGATAAGAAATTTGCCTGCCGTCGGGCAAAAACATGATGTCCCAATCGTTTTCCAATACCGCCAAACCGTTTTCACAGGCCGCACGGATGATGGCGCAGACAAAAACTTCTTCATCCAGCAGGGCGGGCTTGGCTTCAAAGCAGTACACCCGTTCCAAGGTGGTGGCGGTAGAACAGGCAATGCCGCCGATATTTTCCAAAGCATAATCGCCGTCATAATACATTAAAGCAGGGCGGACAAATTCCGCCATTTTTTGACCGAATGCCGCCATGCGCGGATTGGGTTCGGTTTCGGGAACGGTGTTCAAATCGGCCACAAAGCGGTAGGCTGTTTCCATATTGTCGGGAATACCGTATTTGATGTCCCACACATAAATGCCGTTGCTGCTCATCGTTTAATCGTCCTGAAATAAAAAATGGTTTTTCAGACAGCTTGAAAAGCGGTTTCAAGCTGTCTGAACATGGTATTTAAGGCTGCTCCAAATAAAATTTACGCTTATTCGGATTGGTATCGGGCAAGGTTAAGCGGGCAAAGTTGGTTTCGCCTGCATGGTGTGCCTGCACAAATCGGGTAAAATCCTCTGCCGTGCCGATATGGGGCAGGTAATACATCAACATATCCGCCGCCGCTTCTGCCAAAACAACCGCTTCTTCACGGCTGGATATGCTCCATTTATGATTTGCAGCTTTATGAGAATGATATCCAACGTGAACTTTAGGGTTTTCTTCCTCCGATACCCCATAAAAATCAGTTAATGCAATCTGTCTAACCGCACCTTCATCGGTATTACTAGGTTGAGCAGCCGGCATCAGTCTGTCAATTAAATCATTATATTCTTTATGAAAATTTATTCTAATCAAGCTTGTGAAATAATTTTCACTCCCAGTTTCTATATCTGTAGAAAACATAAATGAATCTACTAATTCTGTTTGCAACTTCCTAAAAGAATCAAAATAATTCATACGGGTTGGTATGTAATGATATTGATTGCACAATAAATCAAGCGGCTTACCGATTTTTTCCTGAATAATTAAGGAAAGGAAGGTGTTTCTGGCGTCGTATCCTTTAGGCAGTTTGCCTGTTCTCTTTCTGACTTTTGCTAGTGTTTCCTGCCAACGCTTTTCAGTTTCTTCTGCATCGTTCCGCCAATCGCTTTTTTTTCCTTCATAGTATTCTGTACCGTCAGGTAAAAGTAATTGTACCGTATATTCAAATTCCCGTGCGACAACCAAGCCGTTTTCAGCAGCAGCACGGGCAACAATCCCAGTACTGTTGGCTATATATGAATCGGGAAGGTCGCCTAAACAATAAATACGCTCCAAGCAATTTTCGGTATCGCGGGCAACATGATACATGGCGGTTAATTCGGAGGCATCTTCAAAATATGTCCATGCGGGACGGACAAATTCTTCCATTTTCTTGCCAAATGCCACCATGCGCGGATTGGGTTCGGTTTCAAAGGTGTTTGCCAGCTTCGCCGCGATGGCGCGGGCTTCTTCATCATTGGTGGGAATGCCGTATTTGCTGTCCCAGATGTAAACTTTATGCAGTTCCATGTGTTTGTTCCTAGGGTGAGGTAAAAAGACTGGATTAAAGGTTTATACAATACAATACGCAATCCATCAAGCCTCAAAGTTTTTACTGACCACGCAAAAACAGTTTGTCCAAATCGTCCAGCCCCAGTTTAACCCATGTGGGACGACCGTGATTGCATTGGTTGCTGCGCGGGGTGCGTTCCATATCGCGCAACAGGGCGTTCATTTCGGGCAAAGTCAGCCTGCGCCCTGCGCGTACCGAACCGTGGCACGCCATGGTGCTGAAAATACGGTTTTCATAGGCTTCAAGGGCTTGACTCGTGCCGACTGCGCCCAATTCCTGCAAAACTTTTTGCGCCAATACGGGAACATCGGCGTGTGCCAGCAGTGCGGGCAAGGCGTACACGGCTAAAGTTTGTTCGCCTTTGGCACGGATATCAAAACCCAGCTCGTGTAGGGCTTGGCGGTGTTCGTCCAGCGCGGCAACGGTGCTGCGTTCAGCAGTAAACTCTATGGGAATCAGCAGTTTTTGCATGGGTAAACTGCCTTGTTCGCGGTGTTTGCTTTTGAGTTTTTCGTAGGTAATGCGTTCGGCGGCGGCATGCATGTCCACCAATACCAACCCGTCTGCGGCTTGCGCCAAAATGTAAATCCCCGACAATTGCGCCATGGCAAAGCCTAAAGGCGGGGCAGAATGGTCGGCTGATTCATTTTCATTGGATTCGGTAATCGCTTGGGGTTGGGGTGTGGCGGGTGGAAAGGGGATTTCGGCAGGGGTAAAGTCGTCTGCTGGCGGCGGTGGCGGGGCGGAACGGTACAGCTCGGCATAAGTACGCATGGCAGCGCGGCTTTCGTTCAGGCTTAAACCGCGCTGTTGCGGGCGTGCTTGTTGATAGGAATAGGCGGCAGGCGCACTTTTGGCGGGTGCGGCAGGTGTGGCGGGGGCAGACGTTTCAGGCAGAAACAAAGTAGATACGCTGTCGGTACGGTCGGCGCGGGTGTCTGCCAATACTTTGTTAATGCTGTGAAACACCAGCTGATGCACAGCTTGGCTGTCGCTAAAACGCACTTCGGTTTTGGTGGGATGCACATTGGCATCTACCTGATTGGGCGGCAGTTCCAAAAACAGCGCAAAAGCAGGCGAAAACTGCTGATGCAAAACATCACGGTACGCCTGTTTAAGCGCGTGCAACATCACTTTATCGCGCACAAAGCGTTTATTGACAAAGAAAAACTGATTGTCGCTACGCCCTTTGGCAAAAGTGGGTTTGGCTATCATGCCGTGCAGGTGCAATTCGCCCGCCTGTTCGTCCACCGCCAAAGCCGCTGCGGAAAAGGCTTCGCCCAAAACGGCTTGCATACGCGCTTGTGCGGTTTGAACGGGATAATTAAAAATCTCTTTGCCATTGTGCGACAGGGCAAACGCCACTTGCGGATGCGCCAATGCCAAACGTGCCAACACATTGGCGCAATGGGCGTATTCGGTGGCTTCCGATTTTAAAAATTTGCGCCGTGCGGGGGTGTTGAAAAACAGTTCTGCCACGCTTACGGTGCTGCCGACAGGGTGGGACGCGGGCGATACTGCACCCAAATTACCGTCTTCGGCGCGGATTTCGGCGGCGTGGGCATCATCGGCGCGGCGGCTGGTTAGCGTTAGCCGCGACACCGAAGCAATGCTTGCCAAACCTTCCCCGCGAAAACCCAAGCTGGACACTGCTTCCAAATCCGCCAGCGAACGGATTTTGCTGGTGGCGTGGCGCGACAGTGCCAAGGGCAGTTCGGCAGCGGCGATGCCCGCGCCGTTGTCGCGCACCCGTATCAGGCGGACGCCGCCGCCGCCCAATTCCACCGTAATCTGATTAGCCCCCGCATCCAAGCTGTTTTCCAACAATTCTTTTAAAGCATTGGCGGGACGTTCCACCATTTCCCCTGCCGCGATTTGGTTGATTAAATGGTCGGGCAGCAGCGCGATTTCAGACATATTCAGCCTTTCAAGATGGAATATTGGTTTTGCGTTTTTTCAGCATAATCGGTTCTACCGTATAACCCTGTTGGCGTAACAAAGCAATCAAACCGTGTTCGCCAAACAGATGCGCCGCACCCACTGCCACCGTGTTGGCACGCTCACTCAATAATTTTTCCAACTTTGGCATCCACTGGGTATTTCTTTCTTTTAATAATTGCTTAAACATCATGTTTTTCCAAATTTCGCGGTCTTGCGGGACAAACATTTCATAATATTTATCGGATTTCACTTCTGCCCACAATTCGGTGGCGCGATGCTCGCGGTAGAGTTTAAACAAATGTTGCGACAAGGCAATTTGTTCTTGCTGATGCTGTAAAGTGGCATCAATGCCACGCAAAACCGTGTCTTCGGGAATGGCAGCGTAATATTTCAACACTTCTATCCCTTCCAATTCGTCAATGTCTTTGCCTGTGGCGCGGGCAGCTTTCAGCAGCAGTCTGTCAATCCCGTAATCATCATCATAGCCTTTGGGAACAATCATTTGTTCCAGCGACATCAACACAAACCACGGCTGCCATTTTTGCTTGCTGCTTAACATGGCGCGTTCGTCGGGCGAAGCATAACGGCGCACGACGCGTTGCACTTTGGCATGGCGGGCTTTGCCTAAAGACTGCACCAGTGTTTGCTCGGACTGCGCCAACTGCATCATCAGCATTACCCGCAGCATACCCGCAGGCGTTTGAAAAAATTCAGGTTCAATTTGGGTTTCTACCACCAAACGCGGGGTTTGTGCCAAAATATCGCGGTATTGGGACGACAGCGTACTGCCTGTTTTCCCTTTATGTACCGTGCCAATCAGATAGCTGGTGGGGGTGTCGGATTTGCTGATTTTCCAGAGAAAAGTGTCGGCAGGCACATCTGCAGCCCAAGCGGGGCGCAACAAGCACAATGCCAGCAGCAGGGTTTTGAGCAGGATAAGCCATTTTTTCATGATGATTCCTTTAATTAAGTAAGGATAGTTGATAAAAATAAAAACGAGACAAGGCGATAACGCCCGCCGTGTACGAATCGTACATCAGGGCGTTGGCAACGCGGTATCGTTGAAATTTTAATCAGCTATAAACAATAAAAAACGCCTGTTTCCCATGAAAGGAAACAGGCGCAGATTGTACCCGAAACGGCACAAACCAAGGCAGGGTATTACTTGGTTGCGGCAAACAGGCGGTTATCCAAAGCCCACGCGCCCGCGCCGGCAGCCGACAGATACAAGAAAATAAAGCAGAATAATGCAGCGGGTTCGCCACCGTTCATCAGCGGCAACAGCGGGGCTTGTGCGGCGTGCATCATAAAATATGCTACTGCCATCATGCCCGACAGCAAAAATGCCACAGGACGGGTAAACAGACCAATCATCAGCAAAATACCGCCAACCACTTCCAGCACACCTGCCGCGCCCATCAATGAAAACATCGGCATATTGTCAAACATTTCAATGTGGGGCATGGCAAACAGTTTGGCTGTACCGTGCAAGAAGAACATATATGCAGTGGTAATGCGCAGCAGTGCCAGCAAAATGGGTTGGAAGCGTTGCAAAGGGTTGTTGTGAAGCATGGTTTTTCCTTAAAATTGAATTGAACTAATCACAATGGACAGTATATAAGATTCTTGTGGTTTAATATACGGTCGTTTTATTGATAAATCATTTCTTATTGGGAAATAATGGACACGCTTTTTAGTATGAAGGTGTTTCGCTTGGTGGTGGAATCAGGCGGATTCTCACGGGCGGCGCAGCGTTTGGATATTTCGCCTGCAATGGCAAGCAAACATGTGGCGCATTTGGAAAAAACTTTGTCGGCAAAATTGTTGTACCGCAACAGCCGTCATGTGCGCTTAACCGATACGGGCGCGGAATATTACCGCGAATGTGTACACGCTTTGGAAATTTTGGCGGCAGCGGCGCAAAAAGCGGGCGGGGGTTTGGACAAACCGCAAGGCAGGTTGCGCGTGACCATGCCGCAATGGTTTGCCGACCGCCGTGTCGCGGCGTGGATGGCGGAATACCGCCAACGTTATCCCGAAGTGGTGTTGGATTTGTCGTTTGACAACCGCCGTTGCGATTTGGTGGCGGAAGGTTTGGATGTGGCATTGCGGGTGTCGGTACACACCGAGCCTGAATGGATTGTGCGTCCTTTGGGGGAAATTGCGTTTTATTTATACGCTGCGCCCGATTATCTGGCGCGTTACGGCACGCCCGACACGCCCGAAGCTTTATCCAAACACCCCGCAGTAGTGCCGTCTTATTCCGATTTGGCGTGGGTAAAGCTGCGTCCGCCGCAGGGTGAAGCCAGCACTTTGGCGTTGTGCGAAGCCTTGCGCTGCGACAATACCATGATGACCGCCAAACTGATTGGGGCAGGTTGCGGCATTGGTTTTCTGCCCGAATGGTGCGCGGAAGGCTTGGTGCGGCTGTTGCCTGATTACACGCTGATGCGTATTCCTTTATATGCCGTGTATGCCGACCGTGCTTTTTTAAGTGCTAAAATCCGCAGCTTTATTGATTTTATGATAGAAAAAACCGCCGACCACACTCACCCCGTCAAACGGTAACGCGCAGGCTGCTGCGCCGCATACCATTGCGCCAAACGCGACACCGCATCGCTTTGTCCGTGCAAAAACGCCTGCCACTGCTGCGCCGACTGCCGCCAATGCCCCTGCCAGTCCAGCAGCGTGATTAAAGCCTGCGTGCGTACCGTATCGTTTAAGCGGCGACCGCCGTTTAATTCGTTAGACAACACATGATGCGCCGATTGCAGCTTGCCCGGTAAAGAAGCGGCAGGATAATACGTCTGCCGCCAAAACGCATCCGATTTGGTCAGGTGCGCCGCTTCCGCTTGCGGATAAGTGTGCCACAACATCGGTTTGCCTGCCAATTGCGCCCGTACAAAGCTGTCTTCGCCGCGCACCAGCAAAATATCTGCCGACCACAATACTTCGTCAAAATCTGCCTGCGGCACAAACGGCAATATATAGCAGTTGTCAGGCAATGCCCCGTTTTGGCGCAAACTGTCGGCTGATTGTTCGCCTGCCAACCACCAACGCACATTGCGTCCGCTTTGCATCAGCGTACGCCACCAAATGGGCAATAAAGGTGTTTTGTAACTGAACACAAAAATATCGGTGCTGTCGGAACTGCGGTCAGGCAAACCCAAACGGCGGCGCAAGGCAAATTCATCGGCGTGGTCAAACGTGCGTTGGCGCATGGCATAGTTTTCTTCGCGCAACAACCCCCCGCTCTCGGGTACAAAACCCATCTGCCAAAAATACTTTTGCAAATGATTGGCTTGTAAAGATTTCATCAAATGCGTGCGTAAAGCCCAATCTTCCGCGCTCAAGTATTCCCAATTCAGGCACACGGCGTTGTTGTCAATAATGATTTTTTGTACGCTTTCGGGTAAACGGCAGGCAAAGGCTTCAATCGCCAAATCGGGCGGCGGCACATGGCTTAAATCGGCATACTGCCCTTCCTGCCAATGGCGTAAATACACACCATCGTGATGCAAAGGCAGAATTTCGGGCAAAGACGGCACAATTGCCCGCAATGCCGCCGCATTGTCCACCCACAAATACACGCTCCAGCCCAAACGCTGCGTCAGCTCCCGAGCTAAACGCCACGACACGCCAATATCGCCAAAATTATCGATTACGGTACAAAAAAGCCAACATTTGATTTTCATCGGTATTCCTTCAGTATTGACACAGCACAATCAATCAGGGTAACACAGAACGTGCGCTGCTGCGCCCCCGCAAAGCATAGTAAGAAAATATGGTAAAAATTTTGAGAATAAATTGCATGCACGGGCAAATTTCGTCAGAATTAAAACATCATTCCGCACAAGGTGCTAGCCTGTATCCTGCAGGAACAGGTATAAAATGTGTATCAGTGTTGTATTTGGCATACGCAGCAGACGGAATGTGGCTTTTGGGTGCGGTGGTTTTTTCCTCCTTTTCCAGCGCGCCCCCCGAGTAGCTTTAGGGTTATTCGGGCAAAACGGTTTTACCCCAGCCGTTTTGCCCGAATAACCCTGTTTTTTATGTAGCGTTTGTGTCAAGAAAACGCGCCAAGACGTTACCGTTTGCACAGCGGCGGTTACATAAAGGCGTATTGCGTGAAGCTTTGCAAAGTTCGGCAATCCCGTTGGACGGACAGCGGGCAGAGGCGTAATATTCGCTCTGTTGCCGAACGGGACGGCACAAACCAAAAATTTCCCGCTTGTTTTTCCACTCTTTAATTCAATAAGGAAACCATGATGAAAGCCCTGAAAATTTTTTCCGCCATTGCCCTGTCTGCTGGTCTGATTGCTTCTGCTTCTGCCGCTACCAGCCCCATTAACGCCAACAAAATCACCAAACGCGCCAATGTAAGCTACACCTGCCAAGGCGGCAAACACCTGACTGTGAGCTACGGCTTTAACGCTGCGGGCGTACCCGTTACCGCCACTGCCCGTGTAAACGGTCAAAACCGCGTAATGCGCTACGACCTGAACCATTCTGACAACGTCAGCTCTTTCTTTAAAGATGCACGCGGTTACCGTTTGGGCGCAAGCAACATCGACAGCCGCAACTACCGCAAAGCCAGCGTAATGGTTACCGAGCCGAACAACCGCATCGCTTTCAAGAGCTGCATGCCCCGCACCCGTTAATTGAGTTGGGTTTGGCAAAATTTAAAAAGTTAATTAAAAGTACATGATGAAACCCACCCCGCACAGCAATGTGCGGGGTGTTCACATAAGCGTGTCTGCCTGTAGCGATTGCAGTTATCAAAATCTGCATAAAGTTCAACAGCTTTATGCGGATTTTTTCATCACGGTAACCGGTTTTCAACTTCATGCTGATTATTTTCCGACTCACGCTGCCACTGCCCCACCTGCTTGCGGATAAACGACAATTGCGCGTGATAACGGCGGCAGCTCGGGCAAAACGGCAGATGCAGGCGCAATTGCCAGCGTTCCCCGCGTGTCAATTCCCTGTCCTGCCCTTGCGACAACAGCTTGCAGGCTTCTTTACAATTCAACATACGCCTTTCCTGATTCCTGATGCCAATCAAACCAACGGTGTTGCAAACACGCCCGCAGTCCGTTGCGGGCGCGGTGCAAAATCACATAACAGTTTTCGCGGCTGATGGCAAAATCCGCACAAATTTCCTCAACTTCCATGCCCATGATTTCGCGCAGATAAAAAATCCGTGCGGTGTCTTCGGGCAATCCGCGCAAACAGTTTTCTAAAGCGCGGCGAAATTCCTGCTGGTCGGTAAAGGTTTCGGGTTCGGCATCCCAAGCCTGCGGTGCAGCCGCTGCCAGCCAATGTCCGCGTTCGTCAAAACAGGCATCAAAATTTTGCTCGATGGCGTGATTGTCTTCCTGCCATTCGTCCAAACTAACCATATTTTTCAGGCTGCGGAAATGGTCGCTGATTTTGTTTTTTAAAATTGCCAGCACCCATGTTTTTAATCCCGAATCGCTGCGGAACTGACGGTGTTTGTCCATTGCGGCGACTAGGGCTTCCTGTACCATGTCTTCGGCAAGGTCTTCATCGCGCAACTGCACGCGGGCAAAACGCAAGACTTCGGGGCGCACCGCCGCCAACAGGGCTTGGAACTGTTCCATGCTAATCCGCCACAGGCAGCAGCACGCCCGCCTTTATCCATGCACCCACGGCATCACGCAGCCATGCTTCGGCAGAATTGCCTGTTAATTCGTACAAGGCAGCGGCAAGACTGTTTAAGCTGTCGTCCTGACTGCTAAAATGTTCCAGTAAAAACAAATCGGTATTTTCCAATTTGCGGTAATAGACTTCGTTGTGCGGATTGCGCCACGTCAATACGGCGGTTTCGCCCTCGTCCAAGCGTTCCAAACCGCTGCTGACAAAATCGCAGGGGTAATGCGTTAAACGGGCAGCAGGCGAAAAACGCAGCAGGGTATCATCTTGCCAACTGCCGTCTGATTCGGGAAGCAAGGCGGTCTCGGCGTGCAACAGCGCGGTTTCAAAATCCATCATCGCCAACACATTATCGGGCAGTTTGTCTGCACCGTTTTTGCTTTGCGCGTAGGCAAGAAATTGGGCGGGAATATCGTTAAAAAACGGCGATTCGGGCTTAGCTTCTGCCAAAAAACGGTTTTGCAGACGTTCCCACAAGGCAGCATCGGCAAAATGCTGGCTGTCGCTGAAACACAAATCCAAAAAGTTTTTAATATTATTGCGAACCAATCGGTTATAAACCGCCAAACGCTCGGCAGGCATACCGGGGGGCGCAGGTTGGGACGGGTCGCGCACATAATTCGCCAGCATGGCTTGAAATTCGGCGCTGCTTATTTTGGCTTCAGACATAAGGTGCTTCCTCGGTTTGCCTTTGAATCGCAGCAATGCGCCCTACTTCGGCTTCCAGCTCGGCAAACGGCGGAAAATTGCTGTCGCGTTCCAATAATACGGGCACAGGGTGGGGAATGCGTTGGCAGGTATAGGCAAATAAGTCCCACACCGCATCGCACACGGCTTGTCCGTGGGTGTCAATCAATAGGGTTTCGTGTTCTTCATCGTGTCCTGCCATGTGCATATAGTTCACACGCGGCAAATCCACGCGGTCAATATAATCGCGCGGCTGCACAATGCCGTGATTCACGGCATTAACATACACATTATTGACATCCAAATGAATCCCACAATCCGCTTCCCGCGCCACGGCGTTTAAAAAACCCACTTCGTCCATTTCCGCCAAAGGGCTGTGGGCGTAATACGATGTATTTTCAACCGAAATCTGCTGTTCTAAAATATCCTGCACCATGCGGATACGCGCAGCGGTGTGGCGCACCGATTCTTCGGTAAATGGCAGCGGCAGCAGGTCGTACACATGCCCGTGATGGCTACAATAGCTTAAATGTTCAGAAAAAAAGCCGATGCGGTATTGACGCATAAATTCTTTGATTTGGCGGACAAAATCTATTTGCAAAGGGTCTTGTCCGCCCAAAGACAGCGATAAGCCGTGGCAGGCAATGGGGAAACGTTCTGCCACCGCATCAAATTTTTTGCGTGCCGCGCCACCCATTTTCAACCAGTTTTCAGGCGAAGCTTCAATAAATTGAATGGGCGAAACTTCGCGGTCTAATGCCAGAAAATCATCTGCCATACTGCGTTTGTATCCCAAACCTGCACCTTGTAAAGCGTTCATCTTTTTATCCTTTATATTTTTATGCCATGCGTATGGCAGCTTGTGCAAACCGCCATACGCATGGCAAAACAGACAGCTAAAACCAACAGGGCTTCAGCCTGCCTGTTTACTTTGGTTTAGAAACGGTTGTTAATTAGTGACCGCATTTGCCTTCAGCCGCTTTTGCGCCTGTGGATTGATGTGCGCCGCCGCAATTGCCTTCGCCTGTTTTGGACGAATGTCCGCCACATGCACCTTCACGGGCTTTGGATTTGCCCGCACCACATGCGCCCTCGCCTGCTTTAACACCGTGCGCTGCACCACACGCACCCGCAGTGGTTTTGCTGTGACGGTGTTTTTTGGTCAGGCTGCCGCGTTTGGCTTTTTTCAGTTTTTTCGCTTTTTGGGTTTTGGCGGTAGCGGCTTGATGATGGTCGGCAACGGCTGTTTGCGAACCCAGCAGCGCCAATGCACCCGCCAAGGCAATTAAAGAAGCAGTTTTTTTCATGGTTTCATCCTTTTAAATTTCAATTGATTCAATCATAAAGCGGGCGCAAGATTATTTTTGCTCGCCGCCGCATTTACCCTCACCGCACTTGCCTTCGCCCGCTTTGCTGCCCGCAGCCGATGCACCGCCGCATTTGCCTTCACCACATTTACCCTCGCCCGCTTTGCTGGCAGCAGCCGATGCCGCACCACCGCATTTACCCTCACCGCATTTGCCTTCGCCCGCTTTAGCAGCAGAGGCAGGCTGTTGTTGCGCGGCGGGGGCTGCGCTGTTTTGTGATGCGGAATCCTGACAAGCCGCCAATGCCAACGCACCTGCCAAAGCAATCAGAGAAGAAGTTTTTTTCATGGTTCAAGTCCTTTGTTAAACAGTTAAAGAAAATCAATTGGTTTCATGCGTTACCGCTGCATCCGCAGCTTTACGCCCGAATAAAACATAATCCAGCGACCAACGCCCCATGCCTTGCAACAGCAAAGGCAGCAGCATCAGCAGATACACCAGCGCCATTTTGTAGCCGTTGTTGCAAACATTGTAGCCGTTGCCGCCGTGTACCGCCGCCCAAGCCACCGCCGTCAGCACAGCCAACACCAAAGCACCAGCACGACCGAACAATCCCAACACCAGCAGCAGCGGCACCAGCAATTCCGCGCCCATTGCCAACGCCCAATTAAAATCGGCAGGCAACACATTAAACGGAAACGGAAACGATTGCTGGATATCGGCAAACCAGTTTTGTCCGCGCCATTTTTCCAAACCTGCTTCCGCAAATTCATAAGCAACAAACAAACGCAGTGCCAGCAGCGACACATCTTTGCCGATGCCTTCGGAAAAATGTTTTAAACAGCGCAGCCGTTTGGGGCAGCAGAGGCGTGGATTCATCATAAGGTGTTTCCCTGTTTGTGAAGTGTTATACCCGTTAGACGGACAAGGCAGGCGTTTTCTTACAAAAAATTTTGCTTTTTGAATAAAAAAATCACAAACAATTGATTATAAAATAAATATTTTTTAGAAAATATCCGCTTCGCCCCGCCGCCGCGCCCGCCATGACAAAACCGCCGCATACGTTTTATAATGATTTAACAGATTTTTTTTTCAAACATTATGAACAATATCCCCCAAGCGCTTTATCAGAAAGTCAAACAACACCTGCTCGCCCATATTCAAAACGGTACTTGGCCCGTACACCACCGTTTGCCGTCCGAACACGAACTGACGGCGCAATTCGGCGTGTCGCGCATGACGGTAAACCGTGCTTTGCGCGAACTGGCTGCCGAAGGCAGGTTGGTGCGTTTGCAGGGTGTCGGCACTTTTGTTGCCCCGCCCAAAGCCCAATCGGCACTGTTTGAAGTACGCAGCATTGCCGAAGAAATCGCCCGCCGTGGCGGAAAACACCATTGTCGGGTGCTGTCGGTGCAGGCACTCGCCACCGATGCCGCCACCGCCGAAGCACTCAACTTGCCCGCCGGCGCACACGCCTACCGCAGCATGATTGTGCATTTTGAAAACCATGTACCGATTCAGTATGAAGACCGTTGGGTCAATCCTGCTGCCGTTCCCGATTATTTGGCGCAGGATTTTCATCACATTACCCCGCACGATTATCTGACTGCGGTTACCCCGTTTAGCGAAGGCGAACACATTATTGAAGCGGTGTTACCGCCCAAACACATTGCCGCTGCGCTGGCTATGGCACGTGGCGAACCGTGTTTGGTGGTAGAACGGCGCACATGGAGCGGCAAGCTGGCAGTAACGCAGGTGCGTTTGTGGTTTGCCGCAGGGCGCTACCGCCTGCAGGGACGTTTTTCTGCCGATTAAAAAAAACTGCCCGAAAAGTTTTTTTTTCGGGCAGTTTGCCGTTACCGGTAACAATCAGGAAGCTTTGTCTTCAGTAGGATTTTTCTGCTGGCGCAAACGCTCTTCCCAAAACAACGCGCCTTTAATCCCCAGCTTTTGCGGGTCAAACGTAAAATGTTTTACCCCTGCTTTTTGCTGCTCTTCATAGTCTTTCAGCGCCGTTAAAGTGGGTTTTGCCATAAAGAAAATCACAATAATGCCGACAATATTCAGCCACGCGGTCAAGCCCACGCCGATGTCGCCGATGTCCCACACATAGCCTGCGCCACCTACTGCACCATAGGCAACCGCCATCATAATCACCACTTTAACCACAAACAAACTGCCAGTGGTTTTAAACGAACGGGTCAGGTAAGCCACATTGGTTTCGGCGATGTAGTAGTAAGCCAAAATAGTGGTAAAGGCAAAGAAGAAAATCGCAATCCCCACAAATACTTTACCAAATCCGCCAAACATGCTGGCAACCGCCAATTGGGTAAACGCAGGACTGCTGATAACGGTATCAGTCGGCAGGTTTTGCACCACAAACTGCCCTGCTTCGTTTTGCACATTGTATTGCCCCGTAATCAAAATCATAAACGCGGTGGCAGAACACACAAATAAGGTGTCCACATACACAGAAAACGCCTGTACCATGCCTTGTTGCGCGGGATGTTCCACTTCGGCGGCAGCGGCAGCGTGCGGACCTGTGCCTTGTCCTGCTTCGTTAGAATACACACCGCGCTTCACACCC
This sequence comes from Conchiformibius steedae, assembly GCF_014054725.1. Classification (NCBI taxonomy): domain Bacteria; kingdom Pseudomonadati; phylum Pseudomonadota; class Betaproteobacteria; order Neisseriales; family Neisseriaceae; genus Conchiformibius; species Conchiformibius steedae. Next base: position 36,013 of record NZ_CP059563.1, read on the forward strand.
CAGCCAATCGCCGCGCCAAAACCCGCTTGCGCGGTAAAGGCATCACTGATAATCAGGCTGACAATACCGGGAAGCTGATGGGCGTTCATGGCGATAATCAGTACCGACATAATAATATAGCCCAATGCCATAAACGGCACGACAATTTGGGTAACATTGGCAATGCGCTTGATACCGCCGAAAATAATCATGCCCAGCACCACCAAAATCACCAGCACCGCAACCAGTTTGTTGCCGCCCACTTCGCCAAACATGGTATTAACCATATCGCCTTCACCGAAAATGGTGGTAACGGCATTGGCAACACCGTTTGCCTGTACCCCCGGTAAAAACAATCCGCACGATACAATCAGCGACACCGCCAGCAAGATACCGTAAGCCTTACCCGCCGCACCGCCAAAGAATTTTTCAAAATAATAAGCCGGACCGCCACGGTATTCGTTGGGGTCATTTTGGTCGCGTTCTTTATAGATTTGCGCCAGCGTGGATTCCACATAAGCGGTACTCGCGCCCAAAAACGCCACCACCCACATCCAAAACACCGCACCTGGTCCGCCAAAACCGATGGCAGCCGCCACCCCCGCAATATTACCTGTTCCCACACGCCCCGACAGTGCCACCGCCAAAGCCTGAAACGAACTGATGCCCTGTTGGGCAGTATTGGGTTTGGCAAGCAGACGCAGCATTTCGCCAAAATGGCGCACCTGCATAAAGCGCGTCAGCACCGAGAAAAACAAACCCGCACCCAAACACAGGTAAATCAAAGGTTTGCTCCAAATTAACCCGTTTAGGGTATTGATGAGTTCTTGCATGGCAGTTCTCCGAAATCCCGCCGCAGCGGTGAGGTAGTCTTAACAAACGGCAACATTTCTTACCATTTGTTTGCCATTATAGTACATCTTTTCTGTCAATCTACACAGCTATTTATTTTGCGCCTACTGTATTCGCTTTGACACAACAATCACTATCTATTTATTTTTAAATGATTTTATTTTATGCGTAATCTATACGCTGCAAACATTGCGACAACAGGATTTCAATCATAAAAATAATTTAATTTTCAATATTATATAAATTTTCCTGATACAAGCATTCACAAAAAACGATAACGTGGCATTGTGGTGCAAACGAAACGGTCAAACAGCAAAAAAGACACTGCTAGGCAGTGTCTTCGTAAACCACAATGGGTTTTATTCGGCGCGCATAATGTTGTACACGCTGCTCAAATCATATACTTTGTAACGGGCAGGGTCTTTGCGCCCTTCGCCTGCATAGCTTAATGTCAAACCCAAACGGCGTTCTTTATCCACCCAACCGATAAACATGCCGCTGTGCTGGATGTTTTTGTAGCTGTGGTTGATGTGGTAAATCCAGTCGCCTACGCGCAGTTGGTCGGGGTGGGCGTACGGTCCTTTGGGCGATGCGCCTTTGTACACGGTTTTGCGGGCTTGGCGCGGTACGCCTGCGCGGGTAAATACGGTGTCGAGATAATCCCAACAGCCACCACGCACCACTTCTTTGTGAAACAGTGCCATCACGCGCCCTTGGGTCAGCACGTTGCGGGCTTTGCCTACGGCGTAACGCTCGGCAGCCAACACCAGCGGCATATGGTCGCTGTGCACGCCTGCGGTTTTGCTTTGATTTTTGCTTTGGGGCTTGACTTTGGGCGCGTACACGGTGGTGCGGGCGTGGTTGCGGTTGAGAATGTCGGCAGCGCGGCGGGCATCGGCTTCGTCGTACACACGGGGGGCGTTTGCGCCTTGCTGCGGCGGCTGTTGATAAATAGGCAGCAGCGAACAGGCGGAAAGGGCAAAGCCTGCTGCCGTGCACAAAACAAATTGCTTGTTCATGAGTGAGAACTCCAAAAAAACACAGTTACTTCAATACACAAAATACCACCTGAATCTTAAAGACCAGTAGGTTTCACTCTATCAGCAAGGCAGCGGCACTACAAGGGTTTGCCGCAGAAAATTTGTCAAACAGCAGCTTCCCTGCAGGCAAAAACGGGCGCACCCTGTGCCGAAAAATAAAAATAGTGTTAAAATCCACTGTTTTATTGTCAATCTGCCGCACAGAGCAGGAAAGAACACAAGCCATGGATTCATCTCAAAAACGCGACACTATGCAATACGATACGGTGATTGTGGGCGCAGGACCGGCAGGTTTGGCAGCTGCCATCCGCTTAAAACAGCTCGCCCACAGCACGGGACGCGACATCAGCGTGTGCGTTTTGGAAAAAGGCAGCGAGGTGGGGGCGCATATTGTGTCGGGCGCGGTGATGGACCCTGTGGCGTTAAACGAGCTGTTACCCGATTGGCGCGAACGCGGTGCGCCTTTGGATTGCGAAGTTCAACAAGATGATTTTTGGCTGTTAAGCAAAGAGCGGGCGTGGCGTTTGCCGATTCCGCCCAGTTTGCACAATCAGGGCAATTATATTGTCAGCTTGGGGCTGGTGTGCCGCTGGTTGGCGGAACAGGCAGAAGCTTTGGGCGTGGAAATTTATGCGGGCTTTGCGGCGGCGGAAGTGCTGTATCACGACAACGGCGCGGTAAAAGGCGTGGCAACGGGCGATATGGGCTTGGACAAAAACGGCAAACCGTCTGCCAACTACCAAGCGGGCATGGAACTGCACGCCCGTCAAACCCTGTTTGCCGAAGGTGCGCGCGGTTCGTTAAGCAAACAAGTCATTGCCCGTTTCGCGCTGGACCGCGACAGCTGTCCGCCCACTTACGGCTTGGGCATTAAGGAAATTTGGGAAGTGCCCGCCGAGCAATGCACCGCAGGACGGGTAATTCACAGCATCGGTTGGCCTTTGGACAGCCGCACTTACGGCGGCGGTTTTATTTATCACGGCAAAGATAACCGCATCGCCATCGGGCTGATTGTGGGACTGGATTATCACAATCCGTATTTGTCGCCATTTGAAGAAATGCAGCGTTTGAAAACCCACCCCGAAATCCAAAAAATGCTGGCGGGCGGACGGCGCATTGCCTATGGTGCGCGTGCTATCAGCGAAGGTGGTTTGCAAAGCCTGCCGCAGTTGAGTTTTGACGGCGGCGTATTGGTGGGCGATGCAGCGGGATTTTTAAACGTGCCGCGCATCAAAGGCTCTCATACCGCGATTAAATCGGGTATGCTTGCCGCAGAAGCCGTGTTTGAAGTGTTGCAAACCGAATCCGACAGCCCCCGCCGTGCCGCAACTTACGAACAACGTTTTGCCGAAAGCTGGCTCTACCGCGAACTGCACACCGCCCGCAATATCCGTCCCGCCTTCCGCTGGGGATTATACGGCGGCAGCGCCTATGCCGCTTTAGAACAATACCTGTTTAAAGGGCGCACCCCGTGGACACTGCGCCACCGCCACAGCGATGCCCGCAGCCTAAACAAAGCCGCCGCAGCTTCGCCCATTGCCTACCCTGCCCCCGACAACGTACTCACCTTTAACCGCAGCGACAGCGTATTTTTAACCCATACCGCCCACGACGAAAACCAACCTGTTCACCTGATATTGGAAAACCCCCTGCTGGCAACGGAAATCAACGCCCGCGAATACGCTTCCCCTGAAACCCGTTATTGTCCCGCAGGCGTGTACGAAATCATTGAACAAAACGGCAAGCCGCAACTGCACATCAACGCCGCCAACTGCATTCACTGCAAAACCTGCGACATCAAAGACCCCACGGGCAATATCCGTTGGCAATGTCCCGAAGGCGGCAGCGGACCCAATTACGGCGCAATGTAAATCCAAAAATACGGTACAATGCGCGGCGGTTTTGTACCGCCGTTGCTGCCAAGCACGCCCGAAAAACCACATACCGCGCAAACTTGGCGCAAAAAAACGCCTGTTAGCGCAATAAATCAGTACAATAAAACAGTTTGACCCACACACGCCGTCGAGAGCCTGTTTACGAGAGCAAGTATGGATATACCACCGCCTCAGATATCGGTTCCGGATGACTATATACCCTATCCCATCCGCACCCAAATCAACCAAATCGACCCCCGATTGGATGTATTTTGGCAAGATTATCTGTTGGATATTTTCAAACGCCTGCGCGACCACGACCGCAAAAACGTGGCCGTACAGCTGCTTGCGCCCAAAAAAATCTTCTGGAACAACGAACAGAAAGCCTTCGGCTACCACCCCGACGGCACAGAAGACAACCTGACCCACGTTTTGGCAGACATCCCCCACAGCGCCCGCCACCTCAAAGCCTTCGCCGTCAGCGCCGTGCGCCATCTGGACAGCCTGCGCGCCTACGAACACATTGAAGAAATTGCCGATTTTTTAGAAAACGTATTGGATAAAATCCAAAACCTCGATATTGAAAACAACCTGCAGCAGCAAGTGCTCAAACAAAGGCTTTATACTGCCTTTATTTACGCTGCAGCCCATATTATCCGCAAAAAAAACAACCTGCTGCTGCCGCAAAACCACCGCAACCTCAATCCCGGCATGATTATCACCTTTATCAACGAGGTGTATCTCAAATACCAGCTGCTGGGCTATTGGTTCAAAACCCTCAGCAACCGCCAGCTCGCCGCCATGCCCGAGCCGCTGATGCACGACTTTTTGTGCCGCGAACAAAAAACCCGCCAGCTGCAGATTGTCCGCACATCCAAATATTTATTTGCCATTGCCCCCACCATCGAAACAGGGCATAACCCCTTTACCATCCGCCGTTTTTTACAGGAAGAAGCCCTGTATTCGCACGAGCGCATTATTTTCAACGGTGTCGCCATCAATTTGGCGGTGCTGGCAGAAAATCCTCCCGAATACGAACAGCATTTTAAGCAGCAAACCGAATACGAACAGCGTTTCCGTCACCAGATTGAACACATCATTACCCTTGAATCCAACGTCAATCCCGAAATTTTTGAGTGTTTGTACGAATTGGAGCATTTCCACGAAGACACCCTGCTGCCCATGCTGTTTTCGCCCATGCCCGTAGATGTGCCGCTGAACAAAGCCGTAACATCGCGTTTGCAGCAATACGAAAAACTATTGATTGTTAATGTATTATTACCGTTTCATCGGGTATTGCGCAAAGTGGTCAGCAATAATGACGAGCAGGAAGTGCTGTACATCGGCATCCGCCAGTTGTTTGGTAATATATTGAGTTCGTTTAAAGATTTTTTGCTGCTGCCCGCGCTGCTGCTGAACGAACAGGCAGATATGTTATTCGGACGCCTGCTTGCCTACACCCTGTTTTTGGAAAAACGCCACGATGCCATTTTCAAAATGCAAACACCTATTGAATGGGAAAACAGCCACGAAGCCTCGCAGGAAGCCTTGCAGTCGGTAGAAGACATGATGGCGCAAAAAATGGAACGCCACACCCGTTTAATCAGCCAAATCAACGACCAGCAATCCAGCGTGGATTCGCCGGGGCTGCTGGGGCGTCTGCTCAAACGCACCGAAAAAGACGAAAACCGCTTGGGTAATTTAAAACGTCAGTCGCAGCAGACCCAATGGGAAGTGTATCAGCAGCTTTTGCAGCTGCCCAAACATTTCCCCGACCAAGTGGTGCATTTGGAATTTGATTCGCTGATGTTAAGCAAACAGGCTATCCGCCATTATGCTTTTCCCGCAGGCAACAACGGCATCACGCGCCTGCCTTTGGTGCTTGCCGTGCCCGACAGCATTTCACAGTTTGATTTAAGCGAATTTGACAAGGATATGCAGCAGAAAATCCGTCAGGCGGGCAGTTAGGCTTGCAGCTGATGCTGTTTTTGGGTAAAATCCTGCGTTTGCGTATGGTTAATATTGCCTTGGGGTCTGTAGCTCAGGGGTTAGAGCAGGGGACTCATAATCCCTTGGTCGTGGGTTCGAAACCCACCGGACCCACCAATGAAACCATTTATTTTATTTACAATATTTTGAAAACGGCACAAACCTAAAAGTTTGTGCCGTTTTTGTGCCCATACAAAACGGCAGACCAAGGCATCAAACCTTAATCTGCCGCTGCTTTGAATACCCAATTCGGCAAGTCCGAACAACAGGCTGTTATACCTTTTGGATGTTTGCCGCTTGTTTGCCTTTAGGACCTTCGGTAACATCAAAGGATACTTTTTGACCTTCTTTCAAGGTTTTAAAGCCTTCCATATTGATGGACGAAAAGTGAGCGAACAAATCTTCGCCGCCTTCGTCGGGGGTGATGAAACCGAAACCTTTAGCGTCGTTAAACCATTTAACAATACCGGTTGCCATAAATCGTACTTTCTGAAAAAAATTAAACAAGATGCAAAACGGAGTCGAACCAAAACCGAAAAAACGGCTTTTTCCGCAGCACCATCTCGCTGATTAGCTTTTTACCGATGTTAGGCTGAACAGTCAAGACAAGAGTTGGGAAACACGATTTTTTTCATTAAAATAGCAAAAAAATGCAACAAAGCGAGCCATAATGACCTTTTCCCAAACCGACAGCACCGCCCTGCGCGGTAAACTCGCCCCACCCAAACGCTGCGGTGTTTTTCTAATTAATGACGACTATACCCCCATGGATTTTGTGGTGGACGTGTTAAGCGGTATTTTTCTGCTGCCGCACAACCAAGCCGTTGCCGTCATGCTGACTATCCACCATCAGGGCAAGGCATTGTGCGGCACTTACAGCCGCGATATTGCCGAAACCAAACAACAACAGGTGCTGCAATTGGCAGCCGAAGCAGGTTATCCGCTGCTGTGCACCATTGAGGAATTATCATGATTACCCCACAACTGGAAAATATTCTGCAACAAATGTATGAAGACGCGCAAAACCGCCGTCATGAAATGGTGGGGCTGGAACACCTGCTGCTCGCCCTTACCCAACACGACCCTGATACCGCCACCATGTTGCAACGCTGCGGCGCGGATACTGCGGTGCTGTGCGCCCAATTGTGCGACAGCATCAGCGAAAACACCCCTGTTTTACCTGATGATTACCTGCGCCGTTCCGAACCCGAACCCACATTGGGTTTTCAGCGTGTGATGCAACGCGCCATGATACACGTTCAAAGCGCGGGCAAGCGCGAAGTAAAACCTGCCGATGTATTGATTGCCATTTTGGACGAACAAGACAGTTACGCCGCTTATTTTCTGCAATTGCAATCGGTGAGCCGTTATGATTTGCTGCGCTATTTGTCTCACGGTATTGCCCCCGATGATGAAGACACAGCCAAACCGTCTGAACACGCCGAAGAAGACGATGCCCCCTCCGCCAAACCGCTGGAAGCCTATACCGTACATCTCAACGCCGAAGTCCGCGCAGGGCGCATTGACCCGCTGATTGGGCGCAAAAACGAAATGCGCCGTTTGATTCAGGTGCTGTGCCGCCGCCGCAAAAACAATCCGCTGCTGGTGGGTGAAGCAGGTGTCGGTAAAACCGCTTTGGCAGAAGGTTTAGCGTATTTGATTGAACAAAAAAATGTTCCCGAAATTTTGGCACAGGCACAAGTGTATGCCTTGGACATGGGTGCACTGCTGGCAGGCGCAAAATACCGTGGCGATTTTGAAGCGCGGGTGAAAGCTGTGTTAAAAGAATTGGCAAAACAAGACAATGCCGTTTTGTTTATTGACGAAATCCACACCATTATCGGCGCGGGCAGTACTCAAGGCGGCACCATGGATGCGTCCAACCTGCTCAAACCCGCCTTGGCAAAAGGCACGCTGCGCTGCATCGGCGCAACTACTTACGAAGAACACCGCAGCATTTTCAGTAAAGACCACGCTTTAAGCCGCCGTTTTCAAAAAATTGATATTGTTGAGCCCGATGTGGCGGAAACCGTTGCCATTTTGCGCGGTTTGCAAAGCGCGTTTGAAGCCCATCATCAGGTGCAATATGAAGAAGATGCGCTGCAAGCCGCCGCCGAATTGTCCGCCAAACACATTAACGACCGTTTTCTACCCGATAAAGCCATTGATATTATTGACGAAGCAGGCGCAGCACAACGCCTGTTGCCCACCGAGCAAAAAGTGGAACGCATCGGGCGCAGCGAAATTGAAAGCGTGGTGGCACACATTGCCCGCATTCCCGAAAAAACCGTTTCCCACGACGACCGCAATGTTTTACAGCATTTGGGGCGCGATTTGAAAAACATGGTGTTCGGACAAGATGCGGCGATTGACGCGCTGGTGGCAGCAGTAAAAATGTCGCGTTCGGGCTTGGGCTTGCCCGAAAAACCCGTAGGCAGTTTTTTGTTTTCCGGACCGACAGGTGTCGGCAAAACCGAAGTGGCGCGACAGCTTGCCTATGCCTTGGGGATTCCGCTGCAACGCTTTGATATGTCGGAATACATGGAAGCACACGCCGTGTCGCGGCTGATTGGTGCGCCCCCTGGTTATGTCGGACACGAACAGGCAGGTTTGCTGACCGAAGCGGTCAACAAACAACCACATTGCGTGCTGCTGCTAGACGAAATTGAAAAAGCCCACCGCGATATTTACAACGTGCTGCTGCAAGTGATGGACCACGGCAAACTGACCGACAACAACGGCAAAAGCGCAGATTTCCGCAATGTGATTTTGATTATGACCACCAATGCGGGCGCGGAAGCCTTAAGTAAACCGCAGTTTGGTTTTACGGGTGCGCGACAACGCGGCGATGAAATGGTGGCGATTAAAAAACAATTTAGCCCCGAATTCCGCAACCGTTTGGACGCGATTGTGCCGTTTGCACCGCTAAACGAAGCCGTGATTGCCCGTGTGGTGGATAAATTCTTGTTGGAATTGGAACAGCAGCTGTTGGCGAAAAACGTTTCCGCCACCTTTACGCCCGCGCTGCGCCGCCACCTTGCCGAAGCAGGTTTTGACCCGCACATGGGCGCGCGTCCCATGCACCGCTTAATCCGCGAATGTATCCGCAGCGTGTTGGCAGACGAATTATTGTTCGGCAAACTGGCAGACGGCGGCTCGGTCAAAATCGATTGGGACGGCAAAACCGTTTTAAAATTCGGGCGCAAAAAAGCCCCTGCCCCGTCTGAAAGCGCACCTTTATGAGCCATTTTCACTTTGTTCACAGCTATCAAACGCTTCCATCAACGTTTTACACCCGCATCCCCCAAACTGCCGATTTTCCCGCGCCCCAAACCCTGTGTTTTAATCACGCTTTGGCGCAGCAATTGGGTATTTCGGCAGGTGCGGAAGATGCTGATATTTGGTGCGGCAACCGCTTCCCCGATGGCGCAGCCCCCATTGCTCAAGCCTATGCAGGACACCAGTTCGGACACTTTGCCCTGCTGGGCGACGGTCGCGCCCTATTATTGGGCGAGCAGCAAACCCCTGACGGTCGTTTGTACGACATTCAACTGAAAGGCAGCGGCAAAACGCCCTATTCCCGCCGTGGCGACGGCAAAGCCGCTGTTGCCCCCATGTTGCGCGAATACCTGATGAGCGAAGCCATGCACGCGCTGGGTATCGCCACCACACGCAGCTTGGCGGTGGTGCGCACGGGCGAACGTGTGTACCGTCCCCGTTTTCCTGATGGCGCAGTATTGGTACGCAGCGCGCAAAGCCATATCCGTGTCGGTACGTTTCAGTTTGCCGCTGCCACAGGCGATATTGCCAACATCCGCGCCTTGGCAGATTACACCTTAAAACGCCATTTTGCCGACATTGCCGCCGACACCCCCACGCAAGCCTATACCGAAATGCTCGGACAAATCATTATCCGCCAAGCTAAATTATTGGCACAATGGCAAAGCGTGGGCTTTGTTCACGGCGTGATGAATACCGACAACACCAGCATCGCAGGCGAAACGCTGGATTACGGTCCATGCGCGTTTTTAGACCACTACCACCCCGACACCGTTTTCAGTTCCATAGACGAGCACGGACGTTACCGCTATGCCAATCAGCCCCGGATTGCCGAATGGAATTTGGCGCGTTTGGCAGAAACACTGCTGCCGCTACTGGACACAGACGAATCACGCGCCTTGGACAGCGCACACACCCAATTAGCGCAGTTTCAAACCACGTTTCTCGCAGAATATCAACACATCATGCAGCAAAAACTGGGCTTGCCACCGCAAACCCCGCACGATTTGCCCACGCAATTGCTGCAACTGATGCAAGACCACCGCGCCGATTACAGCAATACCTTTGTGCGTTTAAGCCTGCGCGTGGGCGGCAGCGATGCCGTTTTGGACGGTACGCAGGATTTGTTTGCTGCGCCCGATTTTGCCGAATGGTACGCACGTTGGCAGCAAGCCCTTCAAGGGCAGGATTCGGCGCACACCGCCGCGCAAATGCGTGCCGTCAATCCCTTTGTGATTCCGCGCAACGCCCATGTGGAAGCCGCGCTTGCCGCCGCCGAAGCGGGCGAAATGCAGCCGTTTACGGATTTGCTGACTGCCTTGCAACAGCCGTTTGCCTATGCCGACAGCCCAAGCATTTACCAATCCATTCCCGCTACAAACGAACCCTATCAAACCTTTTGCGGAACTTGATGGGTAAACAGGCTTGACTTAAAATAAAGAAAATAATCAAAAAACGGGATTTGCGCTTCTGGTTTTCACCCATTTGCTTCAAGGAAAACACCATGTTCCGCTTACGCTTGCTTGCCGTTTTAGTGGCACTTTCTGCCTGCGCACCACACAGCCCGCCGCCACCACCGTCGTCTGACCACACTGCCGTTGCTGATGACCTGTCTGTTCTCGGGCGCATGACCTATCGTTTAGAGTCCCTGCCAGTTGCTTACGGTATTTCCCCCCAAGCCGCCCCTATCGTATCCCATGCCCATATCCGTACTGCATCATTAGCTGTTAATACCGAGCGTTATGGCAATACCCCCGAAAACCCCATTCACCGCACCGTACAAACCCCTGTCTCTACCTTCAGTATTGATGTGGATACAGGCAGCTATGCCAACACCCGCCGTTATCTCAACAACCAAAGTCTGCCGCCTGCCAACGCCGTGCGCGCCGAAGAAATCATCAATTACTTCGACTACGGCTACGCCCAACCCACTGACGGCAAACCGTTTGCTGTTCACACCGAAACCGTAGATTCGCCTTGGCAAGCCGATGCCAAAATCATCAAAATCGGCATTAAAGCCAAAGATTGGGCAACGAAACAACTTCCCCCTGCCAATTTGGTGTTTTTGGTGGACGTATCAGGCAGCATGGACACACCCGAAAAACTGCCCTTGGTCAAACACACCCTAAACCTGCTGCTGGAGCAAATGCGCCCGCAGGACAAAATCACACTGATTACCTATGCTTCTGGCGAAAAACTGGTGTTGCCACCCACATCAGGCAGCGAAAAAGACACCATCCGCCGCGCCATTGAGCAACTGGAAGCAGATGGCGCTACGGCAGGCGAACAAGCCATTCAAATGGCGTACCGTGAAGCACAAAAATCTTTTATCCACAATGGCATCAACCGTATTTTACTGGCAACCGATGGCGATTTTAATGTGGGCGTAACCGATTTTGACACCTTAAAAAACATGGTGGCAGAAAAACGCAAAAGCGGGATTTCGCTGACCACATTGGGTTTTGGCACAGGCAATTACAACGAACACATGATGGAACAGCTTGCCGATGCGGGTGATGGCAATTACAGCTACATCGACACCGAAAAAGAAGCCCAGAAAGTGCTGACACGGCAATTGTCGTCCACTTTGGCAACGGTGGCAAAAGATGTCAAAATCCAAGTAGAATTTAATCCCGCTACGGTTAAAGAATACCGTTTGATAGGTTATGAAAACCGTGCCTTAAAAGAAGAAGATTTTAATAACGACCGCGTTGATGCGGGGGATATTGGCGCAGGACACAGCGTTACCGCGCTCTATGAAATTGTGCCTGTTGGCAAAAAAGGTTGGCTGGACGACAACCGTTATCAAGCTACTGCTGCCGCTCAAGGCAAAAGCCACGAATATGCCTTGCTGAAACTGCGTTACAAATTGCCCACACAGCAAAAAAGCCATTTAATCAGCCAAACCATTGCTGCCAAAAGCAAACCTTTGGCACAAGCCGGCACGGATACACGCTTTGCACTGGCTGCTGCCGCTTACGCACAACAGCTAAAAGGCGGAAAATACAACGGCAATATGGGTTGGCAAAACATTTTTGATTTGGCAAAACAGTCTGCCCACCCTGACCGCTATGGTTTGCGCCAAGAGTTTTTGGATTTAATCCAAACGGCGCAAAGCCTGTCTGCCAAACCGCAGCAGCAGTAATGCCAACGCCCAAGCCGTAAAAACAGCTTGGGCGTTTGGATTACAATTATGCAGTTGATTACAACAAAAACAATACAAAATTACCAATACCCTAACACGGCGGGCACTGAACCTTGTCTTGTTTTTATTTTTATCAACTACAAACTTAATCTTGCTTATGCTGCAAGGTCTCTACCAAAATTTTTAATACAGCGTTTTCACTTTCCTTTTGCTTTAACAACAAATCCTTCTGCACCAACATTTCCTGCTGGTGCTGGATAATCAGTTTTAATTTTTCTATTTCAGCAGCCAACGATTCACTACTGCCATAGTAATTGGATTGGCTGCCGTTTTCTTTAATCAGATTAAATGTCCCGTTTAAACCCATTTTTAACAGTTCAGTAATCTCTATTCCAAAAATATTGGCAATTTGTTCCAGCTTTTCAGTAGTAATCTTACTTTGCCCGCGTTCTATTTTTGCATAACCGCTTTTTGTCATTTGCATTTTCTCTGCCATCTATTCTTGAGACCAATTATTCAGCTTCCGCAACATGCGGATTTTTTCATTTAACGCCATGATTTATCCCAAAGTGTCCAAAATGGAAACTTAAGCACCTGATAAGGCACCAAAGATACCTGATTAATGGCTGGTTTAAATATCAGTTTTATCTTAATATATTTAAAAATTTGGTATAATAGTCCAGTTGATTTTATTTATCAACTCTGGCTTGATGCTTCCTTTTCTCTATTTATCTCGTTTAAGGAATTACTATGCGTAAACTCATCACAAGTGTCCCAGTTGCAGTTTTACTTTCCGCTTGCGGCAGTAGCGGTAGCGAAGCACCCTCTACCTCTAGTAGCTACATACCTACTCCCCACACCAATCACACTCACAGTGAGCAACCATCTTCTTCAAGCTCTAGTGTTAATTCAAGCACAGGTGCTGTACATACTGATGATACCGCCTCTTTAAATAAAGATGATTTTATTCTTGGCAGAGTTTCCATTGACTTACCTCAAGGTGGAAAAATTGCAGGTGAAAACCGCCGCTATTCGTTTAACGGCGCATACGCAGACATAGATTCTTTAACTATAGGCGGTGTGGATATTGCTTTAGCAGTAGGCGGAAAAGCGCTAGGTGGTTTGAAAGGTGAAGCATTCAAACAGGCTTTCTGGCCTTTGATTAGTTATGCTGCTGCACCTGAACACGATGTTTTTTATGTAGGGAAAGCAACCCCTGCTAAAGATATGCCCACACAGGGCACAGCACGTTACACAGGGGTAGCAACCCGCTATGATGCTTTAAAGGGCACAGTACGCAATGCGGGCTCTATGGAGTTATACGCCGACTTTGGTAATAAAACCGTTAGAGGACATTTGCGTATGGACGGTTTGCGCCGTAATATTACTTTAGAACGCACCAATATTCGCGGTAATAGTTTTGCAGGTACAGCAGTTGTCGGAACAGACAGTATTTTTGTCAAAAACCGCGAAGGACATTACGAAGGTAAATTCTTTGGACCACAAGCCGAGGAGGTAGCAGGCAAAGCCACTTTTAGCGGACGGACTTGGGGTGGTTTGGGTGAAGATTTAAGCAATCTCAATACCAGTTTTGGCGGTACGAAAGACCAATAAGGCTTGTTTGATGCCAACAAAACAGCGCCTGCAAACTTATTGTAGGCGCTGCGATTTTTTACACCACAATATTCACCAAACGTTTCGGCACAACAATCACTTTTTTCGGCGTTTTGCCTTCGGTGAATTTTTGTGCGCCTGCGCTGGCAAGGGCGGCTGCCTGAATGCTGTCCTTATCGGCATCGGCGGCAACGGTGATTTTGTCGCGCAGTTTGCCGTTTACCTGCACCATCATTTCCACTTCGGTTTGCACCAAGGCGGCGGCATCGGGCTGCGGCCAGCTTTGTTGCCACAAGGCGGCGTTTGGCTGCGGGTGCAGTTCCGTCCACAGGGCTTCGCAGATATGCGGGGTAATCGGGGCAAGCAGCAACAACACGTTTTCCAACACTTCACGCGCCAATGCCTGACCGTGTTCGCCCGATGTGTCGGTTTTGTCGTATTGGTTCAGCAATTCCATCACGGCGGCAATGGCGGTGTTGAACTGTTGGCGGCGGTCGTAATCGTCCGTTACTTTGGCAATGGTGGCGTGCAGCTTAAAGCGCAAATCTTTTAGGCTGCCTGAAAGCGTTTGGCTGCCGTCAAATTTGGCGATGTTTGCGCCGCCGTTTTGTACAAATTCGTACACGGTGCGCCACAAACGGCGCAAAAAGCGGAACGCGCCTTCCACACCTGCGTCTGACCATTCCAAAGATTGGTCGGGCGGCGAGGCAAACATCATAAACAGCCGCGCCGTGTCTGCGCCGTATTGGTCAATGATTTTTTGCGGGTCCACGCCGTTGTTTTTGGATTTGGACATTTTTTGCACGCCGCCCACTTGCACGGGTTCGCCGTCTGCTGCCAACACCGCCGCCACAGGGCGACCTTTTTCGTCCAAAGTCAAATCCACTTCCGCAGGGTTAAACCATTGTTTTTTGCCGTCTTCGCTTTCGCGAAAATAGGTTGCCTGCAACACCATGCCTTGCGTAAACAACTGTTTAAACGGCTCGCGCACAGGCACAATGCCTTCATCGTTCATCAGCTTGGTAAAGAAACGCGCATACAGCAGGTGCAAAATGGCGTGTTCAATACCGCCGATATATTGGTCCACCTGCCCCCAATACGCCGCCGCTTCAGGCGCAACCATGGTGTTTTCATCATGCGGCGACAAATAGCGGAATTGATACCAGCTTGATTCCACAAAGGTATCCATGGTATCGGTTTCGCGTTTGGCTGCACTGCCGCAATGCGGACAGGTAGTTTCGTAAAACTCGGGCATTTTTGCCAAAGGCGAACCGCTGCCATCGGGAACAACGCTTTCGGGCAACACCACGGGCAGTTGTTCGGCAGGTACAGGCACGTCGCCGCATTGTTCGCAATGGATAATCGGAATCGGACAACCCCAATAGCGTTGGCGGGAAATGCCCCAGTCGCGCAAACGGTATTGGGTTTTCGGTTCGCCCATGCCGATGCTTTGCAGTTTCACGCCAATGGCACCAAAGGCTTGGGCAACGTTTAAGCCGTTAAATTCGCCGCTGTTGATTAAGGCGGTGTGTTCGTCTTTCTGACCGTACCAATCCTGCCAAGCAGCGGTGTCGTAAGCGGCAGGGGCGTTTTGAATGTCAATCACTTGCTTAATCGGCCAGGCGTATTTTTGGGCAAAGGCAAAATCGCGTTCATCGTGCGCGGGAACAACCATCACCGCGCCATCGCCGTAACCCCAAATCACATAGTTCGCCACCCACACAGGCAGTTCTTCGCCACTTAAAGGGTTAATCACATGGCGACCTGTGGGCATGCCTTTTTTGTCCATGGTTGCCAAATCGGCTTCGGCAGTGCTGCCTGCTTTGCATTCGGCAATAAAGGCTTGCAGTTCGGGATTGTTTTCGGCGGCAGCAGTGGCAAGCGGATGTTCCGCCGCCACCACTACGGCACACGCACCAAACAGGGTGTCGGGACGAGTGGTGTAAACTTGAATAAATTCGGCGTTTTCTGTTGGCAAACCTGCGCGTTGGTTTTCAGGCAGCTTGAAACGCACCTGCATCCCCACCGATTTGCCAATCCAGTTGCGCTGCATGGTTTTAACCTGTTCGGGCCAATCCAAACCGTCCAAATCGCTCAGCAACTGTTCGGCGTAATCGGTAATGCGGAAGTAATACATGGGGATTTCGCGTTTTTCCACCAATGCGCCGCTGCGCCAGCCGCGTCCGTCTATCACTTGCTCGTTTGCCAATACAGTGTTATCGACAGGGTCCCAGTTTACCAAGCCCAACTTGCGGTAAATAATGCCTTTTTCAAACAGCTTGGTAAACAAAAGCTGTTCCCAACGGTAGTATTCGGGCTTGCAGGTGGCAATTTCGCGCTGCCAGTCAAAGGCAAACCCCAAGCGTTTCAGTTGGCTGCGCATATCGGCGATGTTGGCATAGGTCCAATCAGACGGGGCAACGCCTTTGTCAATGGCGGCGTTTTCGGCGGGCATACCGAATGCGTCCCAACCAATCGGCTGCAACACATTGAAACCGTTTAATTGTTTAAAACGGCTGCGTACATCGCCGATGGTGTAGTTGCGGACGTGTCCCATATGCAGTTTGCCGCTGGGATAGGGAAACATGGACAGGCAGTAAAATTTGGGCTTGGCGGGGTCTTCGCCCACGCTGGCAAGCTGCTGCACCGTCCAGTTTTGTTGGGCGGCGGGTTCAATTTGGTCGGGGCGATAGGTTTCTTGCATCATTTAAAGTCTTTCTGCGATTACTCAATCATTAAATGCGCGGATTATAGCAGACGACAGCCAAAAAACAGGCAGCCGCGCATTTCACGGCTGCCTGTAAACAGTCAAAAGATAAAGCCATTTATGCCACAGCAGATAAAACCTCATCAAACACGCTAACAACGGTTTTACCGCTGCGGGTATCACTTAAATCAAAATGCGGCGCAGCCACGCCCAATTTGGCGGCTTCGGCAGCGTAAAACTCCGCTTTGCTGGGGTGCTGCGCTTCCACAATATTGCGGATGCGCTTGCCATTGGGCTGCTGTATGGCGCGAATTAGCGCAGCAAGGGCAATATCGCGGTGTACCATATTCACAGGCTGGTGTGCACCTGTGTTGTTTTGGCGTTTGAGCAGAGAATAAACGGGGTGGCGTTCCGCTGCGTACAGCCCGCCAAAACGCAAAATATCCACATGGGCGATGGTGCTGTTCAAACAGCTTTGTTCAGCAGCCACAATCGCATGGGCTGAAGCGGTTTCGGGGTGAAGGCTGCTGTGTTCATCACACACCCGCGCCTGCGAGCCGTAAACGGAAGTGCTGCTGCCAAACACCAGCTGCGCCACGCCCGCACTTTCAGCATATTGCACCAAAGCAGCAAGGGTTTGTGCATAATCTGCTACTTGAGACGGCGGCAGCAAAAACACCCATGTCGGATAATCCGCCCATGCAGGCAAACGGCTTTGCGGCGACAAATCCAGCGTATCCAAGGCAAACGGCAGGTTGATGTCGTCTGAAGTAAGACGGCGTTTGACGGCGCGGACGTTTGCGCCGTTTTGCCACAGGGCTTCTGCCAAGGGTTTACCCAGAAAACCCAAACCAAAAATTAAAATATTGTGCATGATGATTTCTATCCGTGCGAATGCGCCAACTGCGCTAAAATAAAGTTTTATTTTTTGATGTGTGATGCCATGTCTGCCGATTTGCTTATCCGATTGCGCCAAATTGTTGGCGAAAACCATGTTTTAACCGAAGCTGCGCAAACCCGCCGTTACCGCGAGGGCTACCGTTTTGGCAGCGGCGAGGCTTTGGCGGTGGTGCGCCCTGCTACGCTGGTGGAATATTGGCACGTGTTGCAGGCTTGTGCGGCGGCGGATGTGGTGATTATCAACCAAGCAGCAAACACGGGTTTAACAGGCGGTTCAACGCCCAGCGGCGGTTACGGACGTGCAGTGGTGATTATCCACACCATGCGCATCAAGGGCATTCAGTTGATTAACGACAACCGTCAAGCCGTGTGTCTGCCCGCTGCCACTTTACACGAATTGGAAAGCCTGCTCAAACCTTTGGGGCGTGAACCGCATTCGGTGATTGGTTCGTCCTGTATCGGCGCATCGGTGATTGGCGGGGTGTGCAATAATTCGGGCGGGGCATTGGTACAGCGTGGTCCTGCTTATACGGAAATGGCATTGTATGCCCAAATTGACGCTTCAGGCACACTCAATTTAGTCAATCATTTAGGTATTGATTTGGGCGACAGCCCCGAAGAAATATTAGACAATTTACAAAACGGACGTTATCAGCGCAAAGACATCGCCGCTGGCACACACGGGCACGACCACGCTTATTGTCAGCACGTCCGCCAAATTGATGCCGACACCCCCGCCCGTTTCAATGCCGACCCAAGCCGTCTGCATCAGGCTTCGGGCAGCGCGGGGCGTTTGGCGGTGTTTGCCGTGCGCTTGGACACCTTCCCCGCCGCCGAACAAACCGCCGTGTTTTACATCGGCAGCGCCCACACCGCCACGCTTACCCGTTTGCGCCGCGAGATGTTGAGCAACTTTGCCAACCTGCCCGTTTCAGGCGAATACATCCACCGCGATGCCTTTGATTTGGCAGAGCAATATGGCAAAGATATGTTTTATGTGATTAAACACTTCGGCACACAACACCTACCAAACTTATTTGCCGCTAAAGCCGCAGTAGACCGTTTTGCTGCTCGTATGCCCTTTTTGCCGCGCCATTTTGCCGACCGCGCCCTACAAACCCTGTCGCGGCTGCTGCCCGCCCACCTGCCCCCGCGCCTGACCGATTTCCGCCACCGCTACGAACACCATTTAATCCTCAAAACCGCCGATGCAGGCATTGCCGAAACCCGCGATTATTTAAACCAACTGTTTGCCGACCCCCAACAAGGCGCGTTTTTTGAATGCACCCCCGATGAAGCCCAAGCCGCCATGTTGCACCGTTTTGCCGTAGCTTCCGCCGCCGTGCGCTACCGCGCCGTTCACCCCCGCGACACCGAAGACATTGTTGCCCTAGACATCGCCCTGCGCCGCAACGACCACGACTGGTTTGAACAGCTTCCCCCCGAATTAGATGCCAAAATCGCCCGCAAACTCTATTACGGACATTTTTTCTGCCACGTTTTCCATCAAGACTACATCGTCAAAAAAGGCGAAGACTGCTTGGCGGTAGAACACGCCATGTGGAAACTGCTTGACCAACGCGGCGCACACTATCCCGCCGAACACAATGTCGGACATCTTTATCCCGCCGCCCCTGCCCTGCGCGACTTTTACCGCAGCCTCGACCCCACCAACCGCTTTAATGCAGGCATCGGACAAACGTCCAAACAGAAAGACTGGCAATGACCCCCACCACCTACCGCACCCTCGCCGCCCCCGCCGAAGGGCAATTTAAAGACAAAGGCAGCCGCTTTACCGCCTACGCCTACCCCGTTTCCCACGAAAACCAAGTCAAACAACACGTTGAAGCCCTGCGCCAACAGCACCACAAAGCCCGCCACTGGTGCTATGCCTACCGCATCGGCACAGACGGCAACCGTTTCCGCGCCAACGACGACGGCGAACCCTCTGGCAGCGCAGGACGACCCATTTTGGGGCAGATTGACTCATTTAACCTAACCGACACACTGGTGGTGGTGGTGCGTTATTTTGGCGGCACACTATTGGGCGTACCGGGGCTGATTCACGCCTACAAAACCGCCACAGCCAACGCCTTAAGCGATGCCGAAATCATTGAAAAAAACATCGAACAAACCATTGCCCTGCGCTGCGCCTATCCCGTATTGGGCGAAGTGCGCCGCTTGGCAAAACTGCACCAAGCCCAAATCATCGAGCAAGATTTGCAACTGGACTGCCGCCTGCTGCTGCGCGTACCACTGGCACAACTGCACGCCTGCACCGAAGCATGGCGCAAAACAGAATCAGTTAATTTAGAAGAATAAGGAAAGATTGATGGACAATCAAACCCAAGTTTGGATTAGTGAAGTTTTGGGGTGGGCAGAACATTTTTATATGGGTAATGGCTATCCTCATGTTGATTACAAAAGAATGTTTATTTTAGAGCATAAACAACACAATGCCCAAGTGGTCAATAGTGATGTGGTGTTTACCGCTGAAGAAGAAGCGGAATTACAGCATTTATGGTCATTATCGCGTCAAGCATGGGGTGAAGCTTCTGATTTACACGGTATGGCTATTTTGCCTGATAAATTATGGACCAGTGATGTCAATAGCCCCAGTCCGAATTTAAGCGCATTTACCATCACAGGCAATTATTTGGTATTAAGTGAAGCCTGTGGCGAAATTTTGCAGCAGTTTAATTTGGGCAACAGCCAATTGGTTAAGCTGCAAATTTACAATATGGGTACGCTGGAACCTGATGACGAACGATTCTTTTATTTTTTTGACCTTGCTGAATGGCGGCATTATATTTTGCCCGAAAAAAGTGCTTCGTGTCGTTCTTCTGGTTATGAAAGAAATGGATATCAACGCCATGTTTATCATCCTTGGAAAGGAGACTTGGTATTGTCTAAAGAAGCCCCCTATTGTGATTTGGATATTTGGCATGACCCGATGTTAATGCGGTCGGTTTTTTTATCGAAACGGCTGTATCAAGCATTAAGTGATGCAGGCATGAGCCAAGATTGGCATTTAAATCCTTGCGTAATTGATTAAAAACATTTTTAAGTGAGAAGGAAGCCACCATGCTGGAAAATGGTTTTGTTTTACTCAACAGCCATGAATTTAATATTCATCAATTGCTTA
Organism: Conchiformibius steedae; assembly: GCF_014054725.1. Classification (NCBI taxonomy): domain Bacteria; kingdom Pseudomonadati; phylum Pseudomonadota; class Betaproteobacteria; order Neisseriales; family Neisseriaceae; genus Conchiformibius; species Conchiformibius steedae. Next base: position 56,537 of record NZ_CP059563.1, read on the forward strand.
ACGATTTAAAAACGGACTGGGGTATTTCCGCCCAAGCAGAACGACATCAGGATTCCTTTATCCTGAACATCGGCGATTTTTTATGTGTGCTTGGCTTAATGCCCGCTCCCGTTCCCAATGGCGAAGCAGCACACTATGCCAAAGGCAATTATTACTGCCCCGATGCTGTTGCTGCTGCTGAAGCCCATCAAGCGCATTTGATGGTTACTGTGATGAACCAAGCTGAAAACACCGAAGTGCTTGGCATGAATTTGTACAGCAAAATCGTTTCCAGTTGTCTGAAACCGCAAAATGCCACTGCCGTTTATACTTCAGGAACGGTTTATACTGCTGATTTCTATCGGAAAGTGGCACAACAATACTTACCCAATCATGAAATCCCAATTATGATTTGGGTGTACATTGGTTTGGGACAGAACCAGCAGGGCAATCAGCTCTATACATCGGGCATGGCGAAATTTGGCAAAGATGAAATGGAAATTTTAAACAGCCCAATGGATATGGGAAAGCTGCACGCTTCATTAAGCAGTATGTGCGCCTATATCATCAGTTCGGGTTTGGTGCTGAAAGATGGGGAAAGCATTGGATTTAGCGCAGAGCAGAAATGGCAAATCAGTCATTCTAAAAGTGTGTACGCACCCAGTGAGTTTTCATTAAAGATTGATATTCAATAAGTTATTTTGGTTTAACAGGTCTATTGTTCTGTGCAATAGACCATGAAAAATTGATAGGGAGCGTGCTATGTCCAATCAAGTTTATGTTTGTCAATTTGCATTAGATAGGGTGCAACAATATGATATGGAAGCCAGTGTTAAAGGCAGTGGTTTGATGTACCCGGAAATTCGGGGTATTTTGGGGGTAGGATTGGAACCAGAGACACTTGAAGTTAAAGAAAAGAAGAGAAAGTATTTTCCTTTTGCTGCGGAATTATCTGATGCAAATCATTTTTTTAAACAAAATAAAACGATTCCTGATGCACTATGGGTTGGTATTTATCAAAATGAAGCCATCAAATTGCCCACCCGTGAAGATTATATATTCAGTATCTGGGATGGTGGCATTCTGTTTAATCCGTCTTGTGCAGCCATCTTAAAACAGCACCGACTAGGCGAAAATATCCTGACACCTGTACAAATTTATGATTTATCAACAGGTTGTTTGGCAAGTAATGAAACGTATTACTTTCTAAATCTGTATGAAAGACGAATGTGCGTTTGTGAAACCCAAACCACGCCCAGATTAAAACCAATACCTGACATCACATATGGTTTTCGTGTTGCCAGCAGTATTTTCAATGATGGGGAACTGAATATTGATAAACATGCTTTAAATTGTGATGTGGATTTATGGCATGACCCTAGATTTATTGGACATTTTTTTATGTCAGCAAATTTACATCATGCTTTATCTGAAGTAGGAATGATTGATAAATTTAGTGCATATACTTGTAATCTTATTTAATGATTTTTTTGGAGACTTTTTATGGCAAATTCAGTACCTCAACAAGCGCACCACATTATTCCAGAAGCAGTTTTTGATGCAAAGTAGCAGAATATTTTAAACAATTCGGTGGTAATTTTATTTATCTTTAATAGTGATAATGAAAATGCAACCCAAGCCCAGCAACTTTTAGAGTGTTGGCAACTGAAACATAAAAAGGCAAGACCGTTTCCGTGTCTTGCCAAACGAGAAAGGGCGATTTAGCGCGTTTCCAAACGCAGCAGCAAAAACGCCAATATCAAACCCAAAAAGCTGATCATCAGGTACAAAATATACGATGTACCGTGCCACGCGCCAAATCCGCCACCAATCAGATTGCTCAATACATGGCTTTGTCCGTGTTTTAGGGCATGAATCACGGGGTTAATCACAAATTCTGCCGTTGCCAGCAATGCCAGCATCAGCACAATCATGCGCCGCCGCCCGCGCCCCTGATAACGCCCATCGCCCCAAGACGGTACAGACGGACGACACGCCAGCCACGCCACTGCCCATGTTACCAAACCCATCAGGTTGGTAATATGGAACAAAATGCCTGCAATACGCCCTGCGTCTTCTTTGAGTAGCTGGTTAAACAACACCAGCGATGCGGCGAGAAAACCAATCTGCATCCCCAGCCATAGGGCAATCAACAATGCGCTCAAACGTTTCACGCGCCGTCTCCGTGTTTAAAACCGCAAATTGTAGCACCGTTGCCGTTGCGCCCGAAACGGCATTTGACTATCAGATGTATTGCACGGCAATGATTTCGTATTCGCGCACGCCGCTGGGGGCTTGCACTTCGGCAACATCGCCTTCTTCTTTGCCGATTAGGGCGCGGGCAATGGGCGAATGCAGGGAAATTTTATTGTGTTTGATGTCGGCTTCGTCGTCGCCCACAATCTGATAAGTGGCTTCTTCTTCGGTGTCCAAATCCGACAGGCGCACGGTGGCACCAAACACCACGCGACCTTCGGCGTGGATTTCTTTGGGATTAACCACATGGGCGTGGGCAAGTTTGTTTTCAATTTCGGCAATGCGCCCTTCAATAAAGCCTTGGCGTTCTTTGGCGGCTTCGTATTCGGCGTTTTCCGACAAATCGCCGTGCGAACGGGCTTCGGCAATGGCGGCAATCACTTCGGGACGGGCTACGCTTTTAAGCTGCTTGAGTTCGTCTTTTAACAAGGCTTCGCCGTGGGCGGTAATGGTAATTCTTTGCATGGTTGTTCCAAATGGCAAACCACCCGATTGCTTGAAACAATCGGGGGAAAAATATAAAAACGCAAGCCGCCTAAAAACAGGGTGGCGGCTTGCGAACGGGAATAGGCTTATTGTACCAAATCGCCCGAAAAAGGCAACGGCATTATTTCAAAGGCGGCAAGCCCATGTGTTCCATCAGAAAGTTGGTAAATGCGGGGTTTTCGGGGCGTTGCGGCAAATCATGCCAACGTCTTGCCCAGCCTTGCAAGGAACTTTCCACCATGGCTTTGGATTGGGCAGAATCAATCGCACCGCGCTGGCTGTCCACCGCTGCACGCAAATACACGTCGTACATGCTGTCGTCCACCTGATTATGCCCGACCAAGCCCAAACGGAAGCGGTTTAAATGCTGCGCTGCCTGTACTTTGCTGATTTTGCCCGCGCTCACCTGCATACCCAAACGCTGGGCTTCGGCGCGGATTTTGGCAACATCCGTCCAATGGTGGGGCGCAAGGCTGTAACGCACCGGCACGGGATTGGGCGAACCCAAAGGCGGCAGCGGTTGGACTTGTCCGCGATACTGCGGGGTGGGGGTAACGTTCACACTGCAGGCGCTTAAAAAAACGGCAAGCAGTGCGGCGGTGCAAGTGTGTTTGGAAGTGGAAAACATGGTCTTTACTTTAGCGTTATTGTGGATATGCAATGATGCGGACGATAAGCGCATCAAAGGTAAAAGGCAATCTTAACCGATTGGCGCAGTTTTGCAAATCCGTTGCGCGGCAAGTGTGGTATTTTGGCTACGCACAGGCGCGGATACATTCGCGCACCAGTTCGGGACCGCGATACACCATGCCGCTGTAAAGTTGCACCGCCGTTGCGCCCAAACGCAGCTTTTCTGCCGCATCGCTGCCCGACACAATACCGCCCGCGCCCACCAAAGGCACACTGCCGTCCAATTCTGCTGCCAATGCCGCCAATACGCGGTTGGCAGCCGCACGCACGGGCAAACCGCTCAATCCCCCCGCTTCCTGTGCCAAAGGCGAAGCCCCCAAAGACGATTTATCAATGGTGGTATTGGTGGCGATGACACCGTCCATTTCGCATTGTTTCACAATACGGGCGATGTCGCGGATTTGCGCTTCGTCCAAATCAGGCGCGATTTTTACCGCCACAGGCACATAACGCCCGTGCGCCGTGTGCAAGGCAGATTGTTTGTTTTTCAAGGTTTCCAATAATTTGGATAATTCGTCGCCCGCTTGCAGATTGCGTAAGTTCTGCGTATTGGGCGAAGAAATATTCACGGTAATATAAGACGCATGCGGATAGGCTTTTTCCAAACCAATCAAATAATCATCGGCGGCGCGTTCAATGGGCGTGGCAGCGTTTTTCCCGATATTGATGCCCAATACACCCTTAAATTTGGCGGCGCGTACATTGGCAATCAAACGGTCAATACCGTCATTATTAAAACCCATGCGGTTAATTACCGCTTGATGTTCAGGCACTCGGAACAGGCGCGGTTTCGGGTTGCCCGACTGCGCCAACGGCGTGACCGTACCCACTTCAATAAAACCAAAACCCAAAGCCGCCAAAGCATCAATATACTCGCCGTTTTTGTCCAACCCCGCTGCCAAACCCACCCCGTTCGGCAAATCCAAACCCATCAACTTCACGGGTTTGCCCTGCACCGCAGGCATGCAGCGCAATACACCACAGCTTTCGGCGTATTTCAGCCATTGCAGGGCGCGGTGATGCGAGGTTTCCGCATCGCTGCGAAATAAAATATTGCGTATGGGCGTGTAAAAATTCATGCTCTTTCCTTACAATTTAATCACTTATAAACCAGCGCAAACGCCACCGCCAACAGCGTCATCACAAACACCGCCCAACGCATATTTTGCGGCGACAGCTTCATCGCCACGCGCACCCCCACCAATGCCCCCAACACATTGCCCGCCGCCAACACCAGCCCCAGCGTCCACCACACCTGCCCTTGTGAAATAAAAATCAGCAGCGCCACTGTGGTAAAGCCTAAAGTACACAAAATTTTCAAGGCATTGGCGCGTACCGTATCAAAGCGCAGCAACGCCACCAGCATGGGCAGCATCAGCAAACCCACACCCGCCTGCACAAAGCCGCCGTATATGCCCGCCAAAAACATTCCCGCCCACGCTTTGGGGTGGCTGTTGATATTTACGGGTTCGGTATCAGGGGGATTATTCAGCAAATTGGGTTTAAACAACATCAGCCCCGCCACCAACAGCATCACCAGCAGCAGCGAAGGTTTGAGCAGCCACGCGGGCAGTTGCGAAGCCAGCACCGCACCCACCGTCCCGCCAATCAGCGTGGGCAACATAATGCGCCACACCTGTGGTGCAGGTGGAATTTTATCCGCTTTGGCAAAACCCTGAATCCCCGCCAAAGACTGCAAAAACACACCCACACGGTTGCTGCCGTTGGCGATGTCGGGGGGAATACCAAACACCATCAGCGTTGGCAAAATCAGGTTGGAACCGCCCCCCGCCACAATATTAATCACACCTGCCACCACCGCCAACACAGCAATGGCAAGGTAATGCCACAGGCTTAAATCATGCATTATCTATTCCTAATTAATTACTGCGGATTAATAAGTATTTTTCCATTTATCCAACCATTCGCGGGTACGCTGTTTTTCCTTTTCCAACCATGCTTTATCGCGCATTGCCTGCTTGGGACTGTAAGTTGCCAACTGTCCTTGGGCGCAATGGGCGAGAATGGCATGGTACAGCGCGTAAACCGTTTGGTCGTAGTGATGTTCAGACAAGGTTACATATTCGCGCACACTGCGGCGCGAATATTGCAAACGGCTTAAATCCACCACCTGTTCGCGTGGTTCGCTGTCGGAGTCATCTTCAGGCAAACGGTATTCCAAAAGGAATTTGGCGTGAACCATCCGTTCGCCATGGTTAGGACACTGGTAATCCAATTGACAATACAGCAGCGCCGCATAGGGAATATGGTAGGTTTTCGGGTCAGGGTCAATTTGAAAGGAAAAACCCATTGTGCCTAAACGGATAAATTCACGGCTGGTGCGCTGTTTTTGCCAAACAGTCATGCCAATCGCGCCTACTATGCTCATCAGGAAACTCAACAGCAACAATCTGATGTCAAATATACTCAACAATAACAGTAAAACACAGATAGCAGCTATAAAAACCGCTTCTGCTGGCAGACGGGGATAAAAATGCCATTCGCGTGCTTGCATGCTGTGTATTCCTGTGGGCGCGGGATTACAGCCGCATTTCAATACCTGCTTGGCGCATTTGCCGTTTGGCTTCGGCAATGGATACTTCGCCAAAGTGGAAAATACTGGCTGCCAGCACAGCATCGGCGTGTCCTTGGCTGATGCCTTCAATTAAATGTTGAATATTGCCTACGCCACCCGATGCAATCACGGGAATATCCACCGCATCGGCAACGGCACGGGTAAGCGGCAGATTAAAGCCGTTTTTGGTACCGTCTCTGTCCATGCTGGTAAGCAGGATTTCGCCTGCGCCGCGTGTTTGCAGTTCACGCGCCCATGCTACGGCATCCATGCCTGTGGGTTTGCGTCCACCGTGGGTAAACACTTCCCAACGGCTGTTGTCGGCATTAACGGCTTTGGCATCTACAGCCGCCACAATGGCTTGCGAACCAAAAAACGCCGCCGCTTCGTCCACCAATTCGGGACGGGTAACGGCGGCGGAATTGATACCAACTTTGTCTGCACCCGCGTTCAGCAAACGGCGCACATCTGCCACGCTGCGCACACCGCCGCCCACGGTAAGCGGGATAAACACTTGTGAGGCAACGGCTTCAATCACATGCAAAATGGTGTCGCGGTTGTCGCTGCTGGCGGTAATGTCTAAAAACACCAGTTCGTCTGCGCCTTCGTCGTTATAGCGTTTGGCAACGGCAACAGGGTCGCCCGCATCGCGCAACCCAACAAAGTTTACGCCTTTGACCACACGTCCGTTGTCCACATCCAAGCAGGGGATAATGCGTTTGGCAAGCATGGGTTTACTTTCTAAAAATAAAAATTTAAAAAAATCGGGTGTGCCAAACGCACACGGCGCGGCACACCCGTGACAACAGCAGCGGCAGATTATGCCACCCAACTGCCTACTTTTGCCATGCCTTCGGCACTGAACAGCCACTGTGCCAAAAAGAACCAACCCACGGCAGAACCGATGGCAATGGTCAGATTCAGCGACATATTGTTGGAAAAACGGTCAATCAGTTCCAAGGTAATCACCGAATACACAAACAAAATACCCCATACTGCCAGCATGGTGGCATCAAAATGGGGCGGACCGCTCCATTCCATCAGGCTTTTTGCCACAATCGCCACAATGGTAATCCCAAAGGATTCCATAATGGAATTGACATCGCGGTTCGCCGACCAAATGCACCAAAAACCCAACACGAACGCAGTCAGCATAAATGCACCGTTCATAAACAGTTCCTTTTCGTTTTATTTATTAAAATCATGATAATGTAGATAATTCGTCTGCCAAAGCTTGGGCTTGGGCAAAATCAATGCTGCCTTCGTAAATCGCCCGTCCCGTTATCGCGCCGCTGATGCCCGCAGGCGCGGCGGCGCACAGGGTGCGGATGTCGTCCAAGCTGCTTAATCCGCCTGATGCGATAATCGGCAAACCCGATGCCTGTGCCAACGCAGCAGTGGCGTCAATGTTGACACCACTCATCATGCCATCGCGCCCGATATCGGTGTAAATCACGGCGTTTACGCCGTCATCAGCAAAACGCTTTGCCAAATCGGCGGCGCGGTGTTCGGTTACGGTTGCCCAGCCATCAATCGCCACCATGCCATCTTTGGCATCAATGCCGACAATAATATGTCCGGCAAATTCGCGGCAGGCTTGACGCACCAAATCAGGGTTTTTCACCGCCGCTGTGCCGATAATCACATCGTGCAAACCCATGTCCAAATAACGCCCGATGGTGTGCAAATCGCGGATACCGCCGCCCAACTGCACAGGGATACGGCTGCCCACCCGCGCCAAAATATCGGCAATGGCGTTCAGGTTTTGCGGTTGTCCCGCAAACGCGCCGTCCAAATCCACCAGATGCAGCCGCCGCGCCCCTTGTTCCAGCCAATGCTGCGCGGTATCGGCAGGCGAATCGGAAAACACCGTTGCCTGTTCCATCAGCCCTTGTTTCAGGCGGACGCACTGACCGTTTTTTAAATCAATCGCGGGGATAAGCTGCATAATGGTTGACCTTATATGGCTGCGGTTTAACAAATTTCGGCGTGAAATTAGCGTTATTTTACACAATTAGACAGTTTCGGTGCAATGTTAATTCGGTTTAAGGCTGCCAGTTTAGAAAATTACGCAACAGCAGCAAGCCCGCATCGTGGCTTTTTTCGGTGTGAAACTGGGTGGCAAACACATTGTCGCGTCCCACAATACAGGCAAACGCATCGGGATAATCGCTTTCGCCCAACACAATTTCTTCATCGGCAGGCGCAAAATAATAGCTGTGGACAAAATAAAAGCGCGTTTCATCGGCAATGTCTTGAAACAGCGGATGGGCACGGGTTTGGCGCACCGTGTTCCAACCCATGTGCGGCACTTTCAAACGTCTGTCCTGTGCATCGGTTTGATGATTAGGAAAACGGCGCACGTCCCCCGCAAACCAGCCCAAACCCGCCGTATCGCCCTCTTCGCTGTGGGCAAACAGCAATTGCGCCCCCACACAAATCCCAAAAAAAGGCTTGTTGTGCAAAGCTTCCTGCACCGCTTCGCCCAAACCGCTGCGCTGCAACGCCGCCATACAGTCGGGCATCGCGCCCTGCCCCGGAAAAATCACTTTATCGGCGCGGCGCACCACATCGGCATCGGCAGTCAGCACAATTTCAGCGCGGTTGTCTGCCAAAGCAGCCGCAGCGCGTACCGATTTTTCCACCGAATGCAGATTCCCCATACCGTAATCAATAATGGCAACCGTCATTATCTGTCCTTTATTTATCCAAACCACAATTCAAAACGCCGCGATTATAGCAAAACCACGCCACACCGCTTTTATGGCAAAAATAGCCTTTATTTTGCCTAACACCTGCATACTTGCCCGCACCCCTGCCCCGATTCATGCCAAAACCGCGCATTTTTCGCACACATCCTGCCAATTTTTACGCCATACGCAGCAAAACGCCCGCTTCAGCGTATAATTTGCGCTTTTTTTACAGGCAGAAACAATATGGACGGACACACTCAATCGCTTTGGCAACGGCGTTTTCAAGCCATGGGACCGGGCATTATGATGGCATCGGCGGCAGTGGGCGGCTCACACATTATCGCTTCCACACAGGCAGGCGCACTCTACGGCTGGCAGCTTGCCTTAATCATTATTCTTGCCAACCTGTTCAAATACCCGTTTTTCCGCTTTGGTCCGCAATACACGCTGGCAACAGGTAAAAGCCTGCTGCAAGGCTATGCCGAAAAAAGCCCTGTGTATTTATGGGTGTTTTTTGTATTAAACCTGTTTGCCACCGTGATTAACACCGCAGCCGTGGCGATGTTGTGCGCGGCGATTTTAAATTTTGTCTTGCCTGCGGCGGCATTGTCGGTGAACACTTTGGCGGTGCTGGTGTTGTCGTCCTCGGTGATTTTGCTGCTGCTTGCGCCCTACCGCACAGTGGATAAATTATCCAAAATCATTATGGTCAGCCTCACGCTCACCACCACCGCAGCCGTTGTGGTGGCACTGTTCAACGGTGGTGGCGAAAAAGCAGCCGATTTTATTGAACCCAATCCGTGGAATATGGGCGCATTGGCGTTTATTGTCGCACTAATGGGCTGGATGCCTGCACCGATTGAAATTTCCGTGATTAATTCCATGTGGGTATCGGCGAAAAAAACCTTAAGCAAAGTCAGTTACGAAGACGGTTTGTTTGACTTCAATGTAGGCTATATTTCTACTGCATTGTTGGCATTGGTATTTTTGGCATTGGGCGCACTGGTGCAATACGGTTCGGGTACGGAAGTCAAAATGGCAGGCGGGGCGTATATCGGGCAACTGATTGATATGTATGCCGCTACCATCGGTGAATGGTCGCGCTGGCTGGTGGCGTTTATTGCCTTTGCCTGTATGTACGGCACCACGCTCACGGTGGTAGACGGCTATTCGCGCAGCAATATGGAAGCCCTGCGCCTGATTGCAGGCTGGGAAAAAACGTCTAACCGTATGTTGGGCTGGTGGATTGTACTGGCGGCGGTGTCGGGCTTGGGCGTGATTTTGTTTTTTAAAGGCGCGGTGATGGCGATGCTGAAATTTGCCATGATTGCTTCTTTTGTGAGTACACCTGTGTTTGCGTGGTTAAACCTGTCGCTGGTACGGCGCGGCGGCGAACACGCACCCAAGCCGTGGCTGATGGGCTTGGCATGGCTGGGGCTGGTGTATTTAAGCGGATTTGCGCTGTTGTTCCTGTTACAGCAAACGGGCATAATTGGCTAAAGTTTAGGGACGGAAAAACCATTTCCGTCCTTTTTCTTATTACTCTGTCCAACGGTTATGACGCAACTTATCATCTGCGCTTTGCATTCGCGCCTGCAATAATTGCAATTCGGGCGACATTTCCCCCGAAATCAGCTGCTTGCCCTGAAACTCGGCGGTTTTATCCTGATGAATAAAAGCCGTGGTTTCGCCCTGATTCAGCATTAACGGCACAGGCGAGGTGTCGGGACGCAACAGGCTGTTGCCAAAAGTAAATACGTTTTTCCTAACGCCCAAAATATCGGCAAATGTAGGCAACAAATCGTATTGGCTGGCTTGGCGGGCGTGGCGCACGGGCTGAAGATTGGTGGGGTCAAACACAATCAGGGGAATATGAAAACGCTCGCGCACATCGTTGCCGCGCACGGTGGTATTGAGGGTGTGGTCGGCGGCAAACACAAAGATAGTGTTGTTATACCAAGCCTGTTTGCGGGCGTGTGCCATAAATTGCCCCACTGCCCAATCGCTGTATTTTAAGGTATTTAAAAAACCGTTTTCGCCCTTGCTTTCGTGGGGACGGATGCGGAATTCGCCACCGGGGTCAGTAAAAGGCTCGTGAGTCGTGCCTGTAAACAAAAAGGCAAAAAACGGCTGTTGCGGCTGTGCGTCCAATTTATCGGCAAGCAGCATTAAGGTATCGTAATCCCAACCGAAAGCGGGGGTGTCTTGCTCGTATTTTCGGCGCAAAGGCACGTCTTCCTGCCCGTAATATTCTTGAAAACCCAAGGCTTTGGCAATACCGTCCATGTGAAAGGAACGGCGTTTGGACGACTGCGCCATAATGGTGCGGTAGCCTTGTGCCTGTGCCAGTTCGGCGATGCGGCTGATGTTGTTTAATTCCAGACCAAAACCCACAGGCTCGCGCCCCGGTAATGCGGGTACAGACGTTAAAGCGGCTTGAATGCCGATAATGCTGCGTTGCCCTGCGGCGTAAAAGTTGTCCCATACTTGGCTTTGGCGCACCAGTGCGTCCATATGGGGCGTGGCTTGGTAGCCTTGGTTTGCCAGCGCGTCAATATAGCGGTAAGACCAGCTTTCCAACAGGATAAACACGATGTTTTTTTTGCCTTGACCCGTGCTTTGCGGCTGATACAAAAACGGTTGCGGATGGGTTTTCGCAAACGCCTGCATTTGCGCTTCGTCCAAATACTGCAAAGGTTTTAAACGGTTGCGCTCGCGCCATGCTTGGGCGCTGAGTAATGCGCCGTTTAAGGCAAGGTTTGCCTGTGCCTGACCGTTGCCGCCGAATGCGTCCACCGCGCTTAAGGGCTTGCCCTGCACCACCATGCCCCGCGCCAAAAACACCACCAGCAACAACATTAATCCGTTTTGCCACAATAAGGTTTGCCAAGAACGGGTTTCGTTTTGCGCTGCGCTCACTACACTTCGCTGCCACAGCCACGCCAATACCGCTACTGCCATCAAGCCCCCTAGGGTTGCCTGCCAGCGCGACACCCATGCCATTTTCACCAACACTTCCAAATCGCCGCCGATATTAAACAGCTCGCCCCCCATGTGGCGGTGGGCTTCGTCAAAATAAGCGGCATCAATTACCGCCACGGCAAACGCCGCCGCCAACACCGCCGCACACGCCCACGCACACACACGGCGCAGCTTTGCCGTTTGCCAACGCGGCACGGGCAGCAGCAACACCAGCAAAAACGGCGCACACGCCAGCGCCGTTAATTGCCAGTCAAAACGCAAGCCTGTCCACAATGCTTGCATCAGCGACACGCCTTGAAAATAATCGCGGTACACGCCCCACACGGTTAAGCGCAGCAGAGCAAACACCGCTGCGGCAAACACAAAAATTCGGATAATCATGATTTAATCGGCAAAAGTGTGTTCAAAATAATGTTTCATCACCAGCAGCGACACCAGCCGTTCGCGCTTGGCATCGGCAAACGGGCGCATCCACTCGTTGGCAGCGGCGATGATTTTTTGTGCGGCGTGCGGATGGCTGCGGTAAAACCTTAGTTTTTCATCCAAATCGCCATAGTCTTCCGCCAAAGGCACATAATGGATATGCGGCTGCAAACGTCCTTCCATCAGCCATGTTTCGTAACGCGGTGGCGTCATCAGGCACAACGACTGTGAAGCCAAAATCCACTTTAAATTGGTGGCAACATCATTGCCTTCTATGCTCAACACAAAACGGTGGCGCAATTGTTCCGCCACGCTTAAAAACGGGCGGAAATACGGCTGTCCTGCCGATTTGCGATGCACACAACCCACATCGCACAACGGATGGTTGTGAAAACGCTCTAAAAAACGCATACGCTGCGGCTGGTGTGCCGCACCGCGCCACACCAACGTGTCTTGTTTTTGTTCAAAGGGATAAGGGTCGGGAACAATATAGAAATGGCGCACGCTGTCCAGCTTCAGCAGCACGGAGCGGGCGTTGTCGCCACCAATGGGACGGCTTTTCACAAAAGCAGGCTGCGGCGGTACATGAATCACATCGCCAAATTCACAATCAAAGGGCAAACCCATTGGAAAATAACGCAACAACGCCGCCAAATCGTAAAAATACGCCGAATAACCGCGTTTTTTAAATGCGCCCGTGTATTTGATGTTGCCACTTAAAGCGTGTTTGCCCGTTAATTGGTTGTAATACGCTACGCGCTGCTCAATATGTTGGCGTTCGTCTGCAGGCAAACGCTGCAATTCGGCACACACGGCATCGCCGTCCCGCGCCAGCCACGCTGTAGGCAATACACCCAAATGGGCATGGCGGACATAATAGGCAAATTTATGCAAACGGCGGTGGTAGATATTCGGTTTCACGGCGGTATTTCCTATTTTGGCACATCGGCACTTTGAATCAGTGCCAACACGCCCGCACGAAAACGGCACGTCATTTCGTCTGCCAAAAATTCATTGCTGATTAAAGCAGGCGGATAGGCATAATCCGCGCCCGTCAGCGGATAACGCACCCCGTGCAAATGCACATCTGCCAAGGGCGTTAAACCGATAAAAGACAAATAAGGTTTATCTGCTTCGCGGCGGATGCGGTGGTTGCCCGCGTTTAAAAAACGCAGCGACTGCCCCTGTTCGGCAAAATAAAATTTCTCGCGCCACGTAGCAAAACGCGGCTGCACGCCTAAACCCACATTACACAGCAAATGGTCTAACCTGCCCGCACCCAATGCGCCCAAAATCACGATTTTTTCAATTTCGTCCAACGGGTAACGCGGCAGCAGGTGCAGCAGCGCCGCTTCCAAATCGGTATCGTTTTTGGCGGCAGGCAAACGCAGGATATTCGGACAAGCCTGCGGCGGCGGGGCGCTGTCAAAATCGCCTACCGCCCAATCGGGCATAAACCCCGCCGCCGCCAAACGCGCCGCGCCCGCGTCCACCCCCACCAGCAGCGCGGGTTTGTCCTGCGCCAACAGGGAAAAATCGGGATTCGCCGCGCCCGCACAAAAAATAAGCGTTTTCATGGCATGATGTTGTTGAGTTGTTCCCTTGACCTAGAAAGGGAATTTAATCGGCAACGGGTTTTTCTGCCGCTACTTGTTCAATCAATTGCGACAAGCTCATGCCGCGCTCTAAAGATTCGTCATACACAAAATGCAGTTCGGGCGTGCGGAACACGGTAATGCGTTTGGATAATTCGCTGCGCAAAAAGCCTTTGGCGTGTTCCAAAGCAGCGGCGGTATCGGCGCGGGTGTCGCCGTCCAACACGGTGTAATACACGGTGGCATGGCTGTAATCGCGGCTGACTGCCACTTCGTTTACGGTAATATTGCCTGCGCGGGGGTCTTTCAAACCCGTACGCAGCAATTGCGCCAATTCACGCATAATCTGTTCGCCCACACGCTCGCTGCGGGAATAGTTTCGCTTGTGTTTTTTCACAATTGTTCCTTATTTACTGAAAACTGCCCAATACGGCTGCCATTATAACCCCATTCCCGCGCCCTTCTGCGCCTTGTTGCGGGATTTGCCGTTTCGTTTTATATTGTGCGTTTGGCTGCGGCATGGTGCGGCAGCAGGGCAGCTTTGCCCGAACCGTATGAGGTTTTTATGGATACCGATATTCTCGTCATCGGCGGCGGACCGGCGGGTTTGGCGTTTGCCCGACAATTTGCAGGCAGCCCGCTGCGCCTGACCGTGCTGGAACAAGCCCCCCCCGAAACCCTGCAACACCCCCCTTACGACGGGCGCGAAATCGCCCTAACCCACCGTTCTGCCGAAATTTTACAGCGTTTGGATATTTGGCAGCGCATTCCCGCTAATGAAATCTACCGTTTGCGCGATGCCAAAGTGTATAACGGCACGTCCGACTACACCCTGCACTTTCCCGAACCCGCACGCGCGCGCGGCGGCAAAACCGACCGTTTGGGCAACCTGATTTCCAACCACAATATCCGCCGCGCCGCCTATTTGGCGGTGGCAGATACCCCCAATGTGACTCTGCATTGCGGCACGGGTGTCAAAACCGTTGCCACCGACAAACAATCCGCCTGCGCCACTTTAGCAGACGGCAGCCAAATCCGCGCCCGTTTGCTGGTGGCTGCCGACAGCCGCATGTCGCAAGCACGGCGGCAGTTGGGCATTGCTGCCGATATGCACGACTTCGGGCGCACCGTAATTGTGTTCCGCACCCGCCACAGCCTGTCTAACCAACACACTGCCAGCGAATGCTTTTTTTACGGGCGCACCCTTGCCCTGCTGCCCTTGGAAGAACATCTGACCAACTGCGTGGTAACGATTGCCAACACCCGCGCCCACGAACTGCTTTCGCTTGAACCTGCCGATTTGGTCAAACACATTCAAACCCTGTTGCGCGGCAAATTGGGCGAAATGGAAATCGCAGGCACGGTACACACTTATCCGCTGATGGGCGTACACGCCAAACGTTTTTATGCCAACCGCGCCGCCTTGGTGGGCGATGCCGCCGTGGGTATGCACCCCGTTACCGCACACGGTTTTAATTTGGGTTTGGAAAGCACGGATTTACTGGCAGGTTTAATCCTGAAAGCACAACGGCGCGGCAACGACATTGCGTCCCCCGCCCTGCTGGAAGAATACAACTTCAAACACCAGCTGCACACCCGTCCGCTGTATCACGGCACCAATGCCATGGTCAATTTCTTTACCACCGATACCGCCCCCGCCAAACTGCTGCGCGGCGCTGCATTACGCATCAGCAACAACCTGCCCCCGCTGAAAAAAATCATCAGCAAACAACTGACGGGCTAACCCTTAAAAACGCTTCACAACCATAATCGGAAACCCCACCATGTCCACCCCAAACAATTTTCATCTGCTGCTGTTCGGCGCAACCGGCGATTTGGCGCAACGCAAACTGTTTCCCGCGCTCTATCGCGCCCACGCCCATGATTTGCTGCACCCGCAGGCACGCATTACCGCCATCGGGCGCAGCGAACCCGACACCGCTGCCTTTCTTGCCACCTTGCAACAGCAGGCGCAAAACCATCTGGCAGACGACTTTAATCTCCAAACATGGCAAACCTTCTGCCAACGCATCGATTACCTGATGCTGGACGTTTCCCAAGCCCAACAGTTTGACGCATTGGCAAAATTCGCCCAATCGTCTGACACCGTGATTGCCTACCTGTCCACCGCACCGCGTTTTTTTGCCGACATCTGCCAACAGTTGGCACGCGTGGGCTTAAACACCCCCAATGTGCGCGTGGTGCTGGAAAAACCCCTCGGCAACGACTTGGATTCGTCCCGACACATCAACGCCGCCGTGGGCGAATACTTTAGCGAAAACCAAATTTACCGCATTGACCACTATCTCGGCAAAGAAGCCCTGCAAAACCTGCTGCCACTGCGTTTTGGCAACCCCCTGTTTGAATCGGTATGGAATAAAGACTTTATCCAATCGGTACAAATTACCGTGGCGGAAACCTTGGGTGTCGGCACACGCGGCGCATTTTACGACCGTACGGGCGCACTGCGCGACATGGTGCAAAACCACCTGTTGCAAATGCTGTGTTACACCGCCATGGAACGCCCCGCTTCCACCCATTCCGATGATATTCGTAATGAAAAACTCAAATTATTGGAATCATTACGCATTTACACCCCCGCCGAAGTAGATACACACGCCGTGCGCGGACAATACACCGCCGCCCAAGGCATGAACGCCTATTTGGACGAAGCCGACATCGCCCCCGACAGCCGCACCGAAACCTTTGTCGCTGCCGAGCTGTATATCGATAACCCCCGTTGGACAGGTGTACCGTTTTATCTGCGTACCGGCAAACGCATGGCGCAAAAACAAGCCCATATTGTCATCAATTTCAAAACCGATCCACACAACCCTTTTGCTGCCGTTGCCAACCGCCTTACCATCAGCCTGCAACCCGATGAAACCCTTACCCTGCGCCTAAACACCAAACGCACAGGCAGCGGTATGCAGTCTGCGCCAGCCGATATGGTGCTGGATTTGGCGGCAGCCGCAAACGGACGGCGCATGGAAGCCTACGAATTATTACTGCTGGAAATCATCGCAGGACGTTTGGGCTTATTTAACCGCCGCGATGAGCTGGAAGCCGCATGGCGTTGGGCGATGCCGCTGCTGGAACGCTGGCAAGACCCGTCTGCCCCCGCACCGCAAGGCTATCCTGCGGGTAGTTGGGGTGCTGCCGCCGCACAAGCGCTGCTTGCCCGCCACGGCGACACATGGGCAGAAAACGCCTAAATACCCGCAACAACAGGGACAAACACTTTGTCCCTGTTTGATTGCGCCACACATGACACAGGCTTTGCCTACCGGCTAAAATTAAAGCGCGTATGTATTGGTTTTTTACGGAAAACGTGAAAAATACAGTTGATTAAAATCATATTCCCTATCTTACCGTAGGGGTTGCGCACAAAAAACCTTCCAAATCATATTGGTGATTTGGAAGGTTATTTATTTGGTGGGTCGTGAGCGATTCGAACGCTCGACCAACGGATTAAAAGTCCGCTGCTCTACCGACTGAGCTAACGACCCGAAAAACAGAATAATAAACTGCTTTGCCCTTGGTGTCAATACCCGATGATTTAAATTCTGTAATTTATTAAATTATATCAGAATAAGGCATCAATGGCTTCCGATTGTTTGTTGTTTTGGGGCTGGCGCGATGGCGGGCGCACAGGGGTCAGTTCGCGCTCGCCACCCGATGATTGGCTGTTGTTGCGCGAACGGCTGCCGCGTTCGCCGCTGCCCGAATCGCTGCGCTCGCGGCGGGGCTGGACGGGACGTTCGCGCGGCACGTTTACCGGCTCTAATACCACTTCGCCGGTGGTGTTGTTTTGACTGCTGCGGCTGCGTTCGCTGTTGCGGGCGCTGTCGCTGTTTTCACGCGGCGGACGTTTGGGACGGGGCTTGCGCGGTACGCTCTGCCCCGACGTGAGAGCGCGGGTGTTAATCGGCGGCGTTGCGATGCTGCTGTTTAAGGCATTGGCGGCGGCTTCGGCTTCCTGCTGGCGGTTGGGGTCTTCAGGCTGCGAGGCAGCTTGCGACGCAGCACTGCCGTTCACACCAATTTTGCGTACCGCAACAGCGCCGTTGGGCGACATGGCTTCCACCGTGGCGGCAGGGGCGTTTTCCTGTACCACTGCTGCGGTGCGCTTGGGGGTACGGGTGACTTCAAAATACAACAAGGCAATCAATGCGCTGACAATCAGTGTACCCAATGCCAGCAATCCAATCATGATATTGCCGAAGGTAAATTTAGAGTTTGAATTTTTCGACATAAAATTTCCGTTTTGACCAAACAGCGACCGCAGCACCGCCGCCGCCCGCACCGCTACGGCACGGGCAGACGGGGTTAATAAGGCGATTCGGTAAAGTTTTCATACAGCGTAACCACGCTCATCACGCCAGGGGTGGTGCTGACGCGCTGGTTTACCGCTGCCTGCTGTTCGGGGCTGAGCATGCCCATTACATAGGTTACGCCTGCATAAGTAACCACTTTAACATGTCCCGGATACACACCCGGCACATTTAACAAATTGGCGCGGACACGGGCGGTAATGGACGTGTCGTTGCTGACATCGGCAACAGTACGCGCATTGGGTACCACGCTGATGTGGTTAAACACGGCGGCGGCGCTGCGTTCGGCGCGTGCGATGCGTTCAACGGTTTGGCGGTCGGCCTGCGAAGCCACCTGCCCCAACAGCAGCAGACGGCGGTTGTAGCTGACTACGGCAACAGACGGCTTAAAACCGCCATAGCTGTTACGGCGCAAAATAGACTGCGCTTTGCTTTTTACATGCAGTTCCATCACTTGGTCATCGGCTTGCGAGCCGGCAGAACGGCGGTCGGTAATCGAAGACGCCGCCAACCCGCCGCCGATGACGGCTGCAGCACAGCCGCTCAGGGCGGCTGCAATCAGTGTACCCAAGATAGCGGTTCGCAAACCTGTTTTCCACGGTCTCATGCGGGGGATTCCTTTAAATATATTGGGGAAGGTAAAAGACAAAAGCGGGCTTTAGTTTGCCCCATGTTTCCACACACAGGGTTACACACATAAAGCGTAGCCCTATGAACATGGATTTTAACTTTTTTTGGCTGTTTATGCACATTATTTCTGCCAAAAAACGGCACACCCCTGCACCTGCCCTTATCTGCCCACGCAGCACAGGCGTTTATTTTTTATCGTAACGGCAACATTTGCGGTAAAATATCCTGTTTTTTGCCCGACCATTGTTTACACGGGCAAGCTGTTTTTCCACCCGATTTGAAGGGGCATTACCCTATGGATTTTGTTGTAAATTGGTTTGCCGAAGCGTTTCCGCGCCTGTACGAATACCGCAATATGTTTGTATTTGGCGCACTGACTACCTTGGGCATTACGGTGGCATCGGTTGTCGGCGGCACGGTGCTGGGTTTGTTTGGCGCATTGGCACGGATTGCCCGCACCGAAAAAGGCGGACCCGCATTACAGGCAGGCGCATGGCTGCTGCGTTCGCTTTCTTCGCTGTATGTTACGCTGTTTCGCGGCACACCCTTGTTTGTACAAATTTTTATTTGGTACTTTGTGTGGCTGGCGGCGCTGGTTCATCCACAAACAGGCTGGCTAATCAGCGGCGATTTGGCGGCAGAGCTGCGGCGCAACCACGGTGCACTGATTGCAGGCGTGCTGGCATTAACCGTAAACGCAGGCGCATACATTACCGAGATTATCCGCGCAGGCATTCAATCAATTGACAAAGGACAAATGGAAGCAGCGCGTTCTTTGGGTTTAAGCTACGGACAAGCCATGCGCTATGTGATTTTACCGCAAGCATTGCGCCGTATGCTGCCGCCATTTGCCAACGAATTTATTACCTTGCTAAAAGACAGTTCGCTGCTGTCTGCCATTGGCGTGGCAGAATTGGCGTATGTGCAAAAAACCATTTCGGGGCGTTATTCCATTTATGACGAGCCTTTGTATGCGGTGGCACTGATTTACCTCATCATGACCATGCTGTTGGGCTGGCTGTTTTCGGTTTTAGAAAAAAAATACGGTATGAAACAGCATCATTAATCTTGGTGTAAACAGCAAAACGGGCAGAATTTCTGCCCGTTTTTTCTTTGACGGAAATACCTGTTTAAGCGCGTAACGCTGCTGCTTCCCGCGCCAAACGGCTGATGGTTTCCCAATCCCGCGCCGCCACTGCCGCTTTGGGGGCAAGCCACGAACCGCCTACACACAACACATTGGGCAAACGCAAATAATCAGGCGCAGTTGCCGCGCTGATTCCACCAGTCGGGCAAAACATCGCTTGCGGAAACGGTCCGTGCCACGCCTGCAACAACGCCCTTCCGCCTACTACTTCAGCGGGAAACAGCTTGCAGGTATCCAAGCCATGCGCTAACGCCAGCATCAACTCGCCTGCCGTGGCTACCCCCGGAATCACAGGAACGGCGGCGCGCGCCGCTGCTTCGGCAAAAGCGGGATAAATGCCGGGGCTGATGACAAACTGCGCCCCCGCATCCACCGCAGCGCGAAGCTGGGTTTCGTCCAACACAGTTCCCGCCCCCACCACCGCATCGGGCAATACTTGGCGGATGCGCGAAATGGCAGCCAAAGCACAAGGGGTACGCAGGGTAATTTCCAAAGTACGGATACCGCCGTTATACAGTGCCTGTGCCAAATCCGCCGCCACATCCGCATCTTCCACCGCCAGCACGGGCATCACGGGGGAAAGCGATAAAACCTCTCGCGCATTCATTAATATTTTCCTTATTTCAACCAAGATTTATTGCTGCTGCTGCGCCGCCATTGCAGAACCAAACCATTTTTCAAACAGCTTGTCGTAAGTGCCATTGGATTTGACGGTTTGCAAACCTTTGTTCAGTTTTTCCAGCAATTCGGTATTGCCTTTTTTCACGGCAAACGCAAAGTCTTTTTTCTCATTTTCTACTACAATGGAACGCATTTTAAAACCGGGTTGCTGCTTGGCGGCGTATGCCAACACATAGCCGTTGTCCAATGCGCCGTCTGCGCGTTTGCCGTACACGGCTTTCATCGACACATGATAAGAATCGGTAATCATCACATTGCTGCGCGAACCGGTAATTTTGGCTGCCAATTCGGCAGGGTTTTTGCTGAATTTGTTTACTGCCAAGGTTTTACCGTGAAAATCTTGCAAGGTTTGAATGTTTTTGTTGTCGTCATTGTCCAGCAGGTAAATCACTTTGCTGTCGTGCTGTAAAAACGGCTGACTGAAATCCATTTTTTCGGCGCGTTCGGGCTTTACCGAAATGGTGGACGACCAAATATCCAAACTGCCATCGTTTAAGGTGCGTTCCAAACCGCTGCGCGGGGTGTTGATGATTTCTACGTCAAATCCGCCTGCTTTGGCGGTAGCTTGCAGCACTTCTACTTCAAAACCCGTAGGTTCGCCTTTCTCGTTGACAAAATGAAAGGGCGGATAGCTCAAATGCGAACCGACACGGTAAACAGGCACGGCGGCAGCGGCGGAAGCCTGTTGTTGTGCTTCAGGGGTTTTGTGGTCGGAACACGCGCCCAATGCCAGCGCGGTCAAACATAATGCCAAATATTTTTTCATCAGAATTCCCTTTCAATAGGTTGTGTGGTTTAATGTTAAATATAGTTAATCATTGTTTATTGACAGAACAACGCCGTTCAAAAAGTATTCCCATAACAACGTTACCATCTCTTGTGCTGCCGATTATACTCTTTTTATT
Source organism: Conchiformibius steedae (assembly GCF_014054725.1). Lineage (NCBI taxonomy): Bacteria > Pseudomonadati > Pseudomonadota > Betaproteobacteria > Neisseriales > Neisseriaceae > Conchiformibius > Conchiformibius steedae. Next base: position 77,913 of record NZ_CP059563.1, read on the forward strand.
CGCCCCAAGCGTTGCCAAAGCTGCTCGCGCCCGTTTCGGCACTGCCTGCTTGGGCGCGGAAACTGGCAAACAGCTCGCGTCCGAAACCGTAAGCATTGCGGCTTAAATCGGGTTGGGGAATCTCACGCGCATGCCATTCGGCTTCGTCCACCAGCGCGGTTAATTCGCCTGTTTTGGCATTAAAGCGGATTAAATCGCCCGTGCGGATTTTGCCGATGCCGCCGCCGTTTAAGGCTTCGGGCGACATGTGAATCGCCGCCGCCACCTTGCCCGATGCGCCCGACATCCGTCCGTCCGTAACCAGTGCCACTTTAAAGCCCCTGTCCTGCAAAATGCCCAAAGGCGGCGTGAGTTTGTGCAGTTCGGGCATACCGTTGGCGCGTGGTCCTTGAAAACGCACCACGCAGACAAAATCGCGTTCCAGTTCGCCACGTTCAAACGCCGCCAACACGTCTTTTTGGTCGTCAAACACAATGGCAGGCGCTTCAATGACAAAACTTTCGGGGCGCATGGACGACACTTTAATCACGCCGCGTCCGATATTGCCTTTCATCAGGCGCAAGCCGCCGTCGGGCGAAAAGGCACGGGCAACGGGGCGGATAATGTCTTCATCGCGGCTTTCGGCAACCGCGTCTTGCCATTTTAATGCACCGTTTAATAAAAACGGCTCTTGAGTATAGGGCTGCATACCGTGTCCCATAACGGTATCCACATCATCATGCAGCAAACCATTGTCGCGCAACTCGCGAATCACAAACGGCAAACCGCCTGCTGCGGCAAAATGGTTCACATCTGCCTGACCGTTGGGATAGACGCGAATCAGCAGGGGAATCACGGACGAGATTTCGTCAAAGTCGTCCCAATTCAAAATAATGCCTGCGGCACGCGCCATCGCCACCAAGTGCATGGTGTGGTTGGTGGAACCGCCCGTTGCCATCAAACCAATTACGGCATTCACAAAGGATTTTTCGCTTAACATTTCGCCCAAAGGCTGTGCCGTGCCGTTTTTAATGCGTTCAATCAGATGGGCAGCGGCGTGACGGGTCAGCGCTTCGCGTATGGGCGTGTTGGGGTTGAAAAAGGCGGCGGCAGGCAGGTGCACGCCCATCATTTCCATCATCATTTGATTGGAATTCGCCGTGCCGTAAAAGGTGCATGTACCGGGGCTGTGGTAGGACGCCATTTCGCTTTTCAGCAATTCATCACGCCCGACTTTGCCTTCGGCGAATAATTGGCGGGTACGCGCTTTTTCTTTGTTGGCAATGCCGCTTGCCATCGGACCGGCAGGCACGAATATGCCCGGTAAATGTCCGCAGCTTAACGCGCCAATCATCAAACCCGGAACAATTTTGTCGCACACGCCGAAATACAGTGCGCCGTCAAACATTTGATGCGACAAACCAATCGCGGTACTCATGGCAATTACATCACGCGAAAACAGCGACAGTTCCATGCCTTCATAGCCTTGGGTAATGCCGTCACACATCGCGGGCGTACCGCCTGCCACCTGCGCGGTGCCGCCGTGTTTTTGCGCTTCGTCTTTAATCCAGTCGGGAAAATCTTTAAATGGCTGGTGCGCCGACACCATGTCGTTGTACGCGCTAATCATGCCCAAGTTCGGCACGCTGTTTTGCTGCATTTGAATTTGAATGGTTTTAGGCATGGCGGCGTAGCCGTGCGCCAAGTTGGAACACGCCAAATGGGCGCGTTCGGGGCGACCGCGTTCGCTTAAAGCGCGGATGCGTGTCAAATAATTCTCGCGGCTGCGGCGGCTGCGTTGAATAATGCGCTCGGTAACGGCGCGTAAAACGGGATGCAGGTTCATGGTGTGTGTTCTCGTAATGGTTTGCGCGGGATTGTAACTTAATTACATGGTTTTGACTAATGCGTATTCTGTCCCCTGCTGCGTTTAACGCTACAATACGCCGTTTCTTGCCCGATTGCCTAAGCTGCCATGCCTTATTACTGCCATATTGTTGTCAATGCGCCGCTGCCGCCGCTAACTTATTCTTGCGACATGCCCCTGCCCGAAGGGGCGCGGGTGTTGGTGCCGTTCCGCAAAAAAACCGTTAGCGGAATCGTGTGGCGCGGCGACGTTCCCGCCGATATGGACACGGCAAAAATCGCCGCCGTACACACGCTGTTTGACGAACCGCCGCTGCCCGAATCATGGCGCGAACTGGTTGCCTTTGCGGCGCGTTATTACCATTATTCTTTGGGATTAACGGCGTTTGCGGCATTGCCGAAAGGCTTGAAAAGCGACCAAGCCTGTCCCGTTCCACCGCCCGTGTACCGCTATACGCTAAACGCCGCAGGATGGGCGCAAACCCTGCCGCGCCACGCCAAACAACAGGCATTGTGGCAGGCGTTGGCAGATGCGCCGCACACTGCCGCGCAGTTAAAACGCATTCACGCAGGCTATGCGCCGCTGTTGGCACGTTGGCGCGAGTGGATTAGCGAAAGCGAAGAAGAAACGGTTTTTCCCGAACTGCCTGCACCGCCGCACACGCTTCATCCGCAGCAACAACAAGCCGTTGATGCCATTACCGCCAACACGGGTTTTCAAACGTTTTTATTACACGGCATTACGGGCAGCGGCAAAACGGAAGTGTATTTTGAAGCGATGGCACAGGTATTGGCAGCGGGCAAACAGGTGTTGTTTTTATTGCCCGAAATCGGATTAACCCCGCAATTGCTGGCGCGTTTGCAACAGCGTTTTGGCGATTTGCCGACAGCGGTGCTGCACAGCCAAACCGCCGCAGGACAACGCACCGCCGATTACCGTCATGCCCTGTCGGGAAGGGCGCGGCTGGTGGTGGGAACGCGTTTGGCGGTGTTTGCGCCGATGCCCGATTTGGGTTTGATTGTGGTGGATGAAGAACACGATACTTCGTTTAAACAGGAAAACGATTTGCGTTACCACGCCCGTGATTTGGCGGTGTGGCGGGGGCGACAGGCGCAATGTGCGGTGGTGTTGGGCAGTGCCACGCCGTCTTTTGAAAGCTGGCACAAGGCGCAAACAGGGACTTACCGTTTATTGAGTTTGCCTGAACGCGCCCGCAGCGGCGCGGTATTGCCGCAAACCGAAATTTTGGACATCCGCCACACCCGCACCGAACACGGGCTTGCCCCTGCGGTGTGGCAGGCGTTGCGGCATAATTTAAACACAGGCGGTTTGTCGCTGGTGTATGTGAACCGGCGCGGCTTTGCGCCTGCGGTGTTTTGCGGCGACTGCGGGCATTTGTTCGGTTGTCCGCACTGTTCCGCCAAAATCGTGCTGCACCAACGCGCCCGCCAACTGCGTTGCCATCACTGCGGCTACAGCCGTCCCGTCCCCCACGCCTGCCCCGACTGTGGCAACCAAGACTTAACCCCGTTAGGCATCGGCACACAACAGCTTGAAGACGCGCTGCGCCACGCCTTTCCGCAAGCCAATATTTTACGCGCCGACCGCGACAGCGTGCGTAACCGTCAAGACTGGCAGGATTTGTATCAACAGGCAGGCGCAGCCGATATTTTGGTGGGTACGCAAATGCTGGCAAAAGGACATGATTTTGCCCGTTTGAATCTGGTGGCGGTGGCGGGCGCAGACGGTTCGCTCTACAGCGCCGATTTCCGCGCCCCCGAAAGGCTGTTTGCCGAACTGATGCAGGTGTCGGGACGGTCGGGACGTGCCGAACAGCGCGGACGGGTGATTATTCAAACCGCCCTGCCCCACCACCCCGTTTTTGCCGCCGTAAAAGCGCAAGACTATCCCGCCTTTGCCAACGCACAAAACCACGAGCGCGAAAGTTTCGGACTGCCGCCGTTCGGTTTTCAAGCTGCCGTACGCGCCGATGCCGCCCACTTTGCCGAAGCCGAACAACTGCTTAACCAAACCGCTGCCGAACTCGCCCCCCAGCTTCCTGCCGATGTTGCCAGCTGGGGTGCCGCACCCATGCTGATGATGCGTTTGGCAGGACGCGAACGCGCCCAAATCCTGCTGGAAAGCCCCAACCGTCAAAGCCTGCACCGCGCCGCATCACTGTGGGCGCACGCCCTGCACCGCCGCGCCCGTTCCCCCATGCGCTGGCACATCGATATAGACCCGCAGCAAATGTAAATCCTGCCTTGGCAGCGGATTTGAAACCCCACCATTCATAGCGGTACAATCTACTTTGATTGCTGCACCCCTTACCGCCATCATCATTAAAGGAAAACCGCCATGTTCAAACCCCGTTTCAGCACAGCCGTTACCGCATTGGCATTACTGACTGCCACCCTGCCCTCTGCCGCCCTTGCCGACAACGACAACGCCGTTCTCAATGCCCGCAATTCCGTGTACCGCCTATGGATTGGTTTACCCATTCCGCATCAGTTGCTTGCCGCGCAAATGGACGAAGACAGCCTGCAAACGCTGTCGCAGCAATTAAACAGCGACACCATCGCCGTATTGGATTCTGCGGGCGAAAACGTTTTGTTTGTGCATAACGGTCAAATTTATATGAAATTCGGACACGGCACGGCTTATTTGGTTTCCAAACAAGGGCATTTGCTGACCAATCACCACGTTGTCGCCCCCGATTTTGAAAATGCAGATGAAAACAGCTTGGTAGGCGCACTGGCAGCGGCAGGCATTGAACCGAAGGTGTTTGTGGTGCGTACCACCGGCAAACGTTTAACCCTGCAATCCGCCAATATTTTGGCTGCCGAAAAAAATCCCGATTTGGCACTGGTGCAGGCGCAGGGTTTAAGCGGCGAACCTTTGGTTTTGGCAGATTCGCAATACAGCCAGCCCACTTTAAAAGTGTTTTCCATCGGTTTTCCGGGCGCATCGGACGATATTTCCGAATTGGGCGGTATGGCACACCCGAAAGAATTTACCACCGCCGTGATTTCCGAAGGCTCGCTCAAACGTCCGTTTCACCGCCACGGCGCAACCTTATTGGAACACCACGCCCCCATCAGCGGCGGCAACAGCGGCGGACCTTTGGTGAATGTGTGCGGACAGGTGGTGGGTACTAATGTTGCCGTTCACTACACCCAGCAAGGCACAGCGGTCGCCATTGACAGCAACGAATCCAAAGCCCTGTTGGAACAACACAATATCCCGTTTCAAAGCAGCCAAACGGCTTGTGAAGACCCTGCCCTTGCCAAACAAAAACAAAACGAAGCCGCACAAGCCGCTCAAAATGCCGAGCAGAAAAAACATCTGGAACGTCAAAATCAAGAAATGGAAGCCCAACGCCGCCGTTTGGACGAACAGAACCGTTTGATTGCCGAACAAAACAGCAAAATGATAAACTGGCTGTACGGCGGTGCAGCGGCGGTAGGCGCGGTATTGCTGCTGATTGGGCTGTATTTATGGCATTTGCGCCGCCGCTTGGCAGCAGGCAGCGCAGCGGTTTCCCGACAAGCCACACCCGTCAGCGCACCACCCACCATGATGAACCCCACCCCCACCGCCGCGCCCGCTTATGTACTGACCCCTTTAAACGCAGGACTGCCCGAAACCGTTTTATACGAAAACCACAGCTATGCCCTCGGTCGCGCCCCCGACAACGACATTATCCTGCACAATATGCAGGTTTCCGGACAGCATTGCCGTTTGTTGGTACGCGCAGACGGCGTGTGGGTAGAAGACTGCCAATCCACCAATGGCACGTTTATTGACGGACAACGCATCAGCAGCAGCCGTTTGCAGCCGCAACAAGTATTGTGTTTGGGTACACAAGAAGTATGTTTTACCCTTAACAGGCTTTAATCCATGCAATCAAACGGCATAATAAAAAACACCGTTTGTACATCTTTCAATAATATTCCGTGTGCGATTGCCACTGAATCCGTTTTTCTTTACATTATAGTTAAAATACTTAATTTTTCATACGTGAGTTAAAAATGACCTACTCCTCCGACCTGCGCCAAAAAGTCTTGGAAAAATTAGAACAAGGCTACAGCATCCGCCAAACAGCCGAACTGTTCGGCATTCATTTCACCACTGTGCGTAATTGGAAAAAGCAGCCGTTTCCCGCCACACCCAAACCGCCACAGGTACGTCCGCCCAAGAAAATCTCCAAAGAGGCACTGTTGGCAGACGTAGAAGCCTATCCGACCGATTACCTGTATGAACGGGCAGTCCGTTTTGGTTGTACGGCATCGTCCATACGGCAGGCATTAATCCGTTACGGCATCAGTCGAAAAAAAACCGCTTAAAACACCCCAAAGCCGACCCTCTCCGGCGCAAACGGTTTTTACGTTTGCAGGAACGTTACCGGCGCAGGGGTAAGGACTTGGTTTACTTGGATGAAAGCGGTTTCCGCCGCGATTGGGTCAGAGCTTATGGCTATGCGGTCAAAGGCAAACCCTGTGTGGTCGAACAAAATTGGCACGGTAAAAACCAAGTCAATGCCATAGGGGCATGGCATAAAGACAAGCATCTGTTTGCGGTAGGTTTGTTTGAGCAGGGGATTAACGGAATGGTGTTTCAAACATGGGTTGAAAAGGTTTTACTGCCCCAATTGCCGTGTAACAGCGTAGTGGTCATAGACAATGCCTCTTTCCACAAAAGGGAGGCGGTTATCAAGCTGCTTGAGAATGAGGGGCATACTGTTTTATGGCTGCCGCCGTACAGTCCCGATCTCAATCCGATTGAGAAAGTATGGGCTTGGATGAAATCGCTACGTAATAAATGGCGTTTGAATGATATTGGGCAGTTGTTCTCGTTTTGTATGAATTATTAAACTTTTAAGTATATGCCAATTGCGCCGCGTACACTTCCATGCGGCGGGCGGGCAAACCCGTTTCCGCCGTATAACGGGCATACAGGCGCAAATCGGCTTCGGGCATTTGCCGCAGCTCTGCCAGTGTTTTCCCCAGCGACAAAGACAGCTCAATTAAGAAACGGTCTCTGTCGCCAACAGTTTTTTTAACAAAGTTTCACTTTGAAACTGCGACACAGTGGCATTTAACAGTTTTTGCCGCAATCCGTAAGGCAGCAGCGACAGTAACATCAAATCATCATGATTTTCAGGGTTAAAATACAAATCGCCGTCTTCATCAAACAACTCAAAAGCCAAACGGCGTTCTTGATTCAAACCATCGTCTTGGTCGCCCTGATACTTGGCAATCAATTCTTCGGTTTTTTTAACGGTTTGTGATGCTTCGGCAACCGTAAATGACTTAACATAAATTTCCAAATCGCCGACACCTTCCACGCGGTGCAGGTGTTCGGTTTGCAGACGTTCGGCTAATGCGGCTTTGTGCGCCGCTTTGCGTTGTTGGGTGTTCATGGTTGATTCCTTTTTGACTTCAATGCGTTGATGATTTGCGGTTTGAGCCGCTGCCGCATTTACGCGGCGGGGTCGGTGTTTGCGTTTACCCATGTTTTACCTTTCAAAAATTAAGACAAAGTGGCATCATGCGGGCGCGATTTGAGTTTAAAGCCCACGTTTGCCGTGTATTTGTCTTTAACCTTACCCCTGTATTTCCAGTTTTCCACCGAGCAGGCAAAACCGCGCACAATATTCACGCCTTTGGGCTTGGTTTGCATATACAGCGTTTCTTGGCTGAACATGGCATTTTCCAACATTTGCTGTACACGGCTTTCGGGGTCGTAATACAGTTCCATTGATGCGCTGCCCGCTTCCAGCTCTCCTTCTTCCTGCGGATAGTTGTCGCAATTGGTGGTTACATCGGTAAACGACACGCCCGCAGGCTCTACATCAATGCTGGTGGCATCACAAAAGCCCGTCATGGTTACTTTGGCGTAACGTGCGCCACTGATGCGCCCTGCGCCCGTAAAATCCTGTCCGACCAGCGTAAAATTGGTGCTGCTGCGGGTTTTCACGGTAAAAAAGCCGTTGGCGGCAGGGTGGCTTGCGCCTTCAATATAAATCACATCGCCCGTTTCCAAGCCGTGTCCCGTGGCGGCAATATCGGGGTCTTTGCTTGCGCCGATGGTTAAACTTTGATTAACGGTGTCGGGTTTGCGCCCGAATTTGATTTGGGTTTCGTAAAAACTGCGTTTAGGCATGATTTTTCCTTTTTAAACAAAAATTAAATAATCCAGCACGGCATAATGTGCTTTCAGTTCCCAGTGGTATATACAATGCAACCGTGCTATAGTTGATAAAAATAAAAACAAGACAAGGCGACAACGCCCGCCGTGTACGAACAGTACATAAGGGCGTTGGCAACGCAGTATCGTTGCGATTTTAATCAACTATACTATACAACTGATGCTGTGCTGTGGCGGGTAAAGATAAAAAATTGACAGAAAAAGAAAAATTTCTAGTTGAAAAAGATAAGCTGTTGGCAGCCAAAGATGAGCAAATCGCTTTATTGCATGAACTTCTGAAACAACTGCAACATAAATAAAATAAACAAGCCGTTTGATGAAAACATCATAACGGCTTGTTTTTATAATTTATTTCAGTGCTTCCACCCCGCCCAAATACGGACGCAAAGCCTGTGGCACATTCACGCTGCCGTCTGCATTTTGATGGTTTTCCAGCACCGCCACCAACGCACGTCCCACCGCCAAACCCGAACCGTTCAGCGTATGCAACAAACGGTTTTTCCCGTCTGCATCTTTAAAGCGTGCTTTCATGCGCCGTGCCTGAAAATCCTCGCAATTAGAACAGCTTGAAATCTCACGATACGCATTTTGTGCAGGTACCCACACTTCCAAATCATAGGTTTTCGCCGCACTAAAACCCATATCGCCCGTGCATAACAGCACCACACGGTAAGGCAGTTCCAGCAATTGCAAAATCTTTTCCGCATGCGCCACCATTTCTTCCAAAGCCTTATCAGACTCTTCGGGGCGCACAATTTGCACCATTTCCACCTTATCAAACTGATGCTGGCGAATCAGCCCACGCGTGTCGCGCCCGTGCGAACCTGCTTCACTACGGAAACAGGGCGAATGAGCCGTTAATTTAATCGGCAAATCCGCTTCCGCAACAATGCGTTCGCGCACAGTATTGGTTAGCGGCACTTCGGCAGTGGGAATCAGGTATTGAACGGTTTTGTCTTCATCGCCGCCACGGGGAACGTGAAACAAATCTTCTGCAAATTTAGGCAGTTGCCCCGTACCAAACAGCGCAGCATCGTTCACAATATAGGGCGTGTAACATTCGGTGTAGCCGTGTTGTTGGGTGTGCGTGTCCAACATCAATTGCGCCAAAGCACGGTGCAAACGCGCCGCCGTACCACGCAACAGGCTGAAACGTGCGCCCGACAATGCCGCCGCCGTGTCAAAATCCAAGCCCAAGCCTGCGCCCACATCCACATGGTCTTTAATTTCAAAATCAAAGGTTTTCGGTTCGCCTACCGTACGCACCACCACATTGTCCTGCTCGTCCTTGCCCACAGGCACGCTGTCTTGCGGCAGGTTTGGCACGCCCGACAGCCAAGCATCCAAACGGTTTTGAATTTCTTGGTATTCCGCATCGGTTTGCGCCAAATCGTTTTTAATTTTAGCTACTTGCGCCATTGCCGCTTCCGCTTCGGCGTGTTTGCCCTGCGATTTTAACGCGCCAATCTGCTTGGACACGCTGTTGCGTTGCGCCTGTAAAGTTTCGGTTTTTACCTGCAAATCCTTACGCTGCTGTTCCAAGGCTTCAAAAGCAGCCGTATCAAAAACAAAACCACGCCGTGCCAGCTTTTCAGCAACATCAGCAGGGTGTTGGCGGACAATTTGAATATCTAACATTTTCGGTTCGCATCCGTTTTATCACAAAAAACGTATTCTAAACGAAAACCGATTTGCAGGGTTTGCAAAAATAATTCCAATAAAAAATAAAGCAATATTTTCTTTCTTGGTTTGAGTGTCTTGACTTTTGCAACATCGCCGTATAGAATGCCAATCTTTCACGCGGGGCGTAGCGCAGTCTGGTTAGCGCATCTGCTTTGGGAGCAGAGGGTCGTGAGTTCGAATCCCACCGCCCCGACCAGCAGAATTCCCCAAAGCGTTCGTAGCTCAACCGGATAGAGCACCGGCCTTCTAAGCCGGGGGTTACAGGTTCGAGTCCTGTCGGGCGCGCCAGAAGACAAGTTTTTATGTGGTGGTTGTAGCTCAGTTGGTTAGAGCATCGGATTGTGATTCCGAGGGTCGTGGGTTCGAATCCCATCTGCCACCCCATCTATCCCAAACCCGCCGTATCGCGTACACAGACCGATACGGCGGGTTTGCTTTTACCTGTAAACCAATTATCCCGCACTCAACGCGCCAACACAGGCATACGACACTCTTCCGCTGCCGCCGAATAAACTGATACAGGGATTTTTGCCAATGCAAACAAACGCTCAATCTGCTCTTGGCTGCGTTCGCGGGCGTGGCGCAAAATCCCGTTGGCACACGCCTGCTGCAACAGCTGCTGTTTTGCCTGTACCTGCACCGTATCCAGCACGCCCGTATCCGCTTTCAACAGATTAAACGCGCCCGTGCGCCAATCATATACTTCAATATGGTCCAGCTGCACCGATAAAATTTGTGCAGGGGGAAGCTGAATCACAATGCGTTCGTCCAGCACCGAAATATTGCTTTCCACCAATTTATTTAAATCAATGCCTGCTACTGCATTGCCTTTGGCAACAAAAATCCCCTTTTGGCTGTCCTGCCAAAGCGTGTACCAATTGCCTTCTTTTTCGGTGCGGATAATGGTATCAATATAAAATGCCGTACTTTCCAAACGGTTTAGCTCGCGTATTTTTGCCAATACGCTGCTTTGGCTCATTACCGTATGGGCTGGGATATCCTCTTTTTTGCTGTTGAATTTGTCGCTAAAATACCACACTGCCAGTGCAGATACCGCAGCAAACATAGCCATTATGGTTTTTTTCATTGTGTTTTCCTGATGATGAATATCGAATAACAGTGTTTATGTGCATTATAAAGGCTATTTTTGGCAGTTTTGGTTAAGAAAATGTTAGCAGGGGCAATATCGCAAAGGATATTGCCCCTGTTTTAAACGCGGGTATCGGCTAAATTACAGACCGAATACTTTCAAACGGCTTTCCAAATCGCTAAAGGATTTTTCGCCGGCAGGTGCAGCCACGCCACCGAATACCAATTGGGCGCTCATTTTCCAGTTAGCAGGCAAGTTCCAAGTTTTGGCAACTTCCGCATCGATAATCGGGGTGTAGTGTTGCAGGTTCGCGCCTACGCCCGCAGCGGCAAAGGCAGTCCAAATCGCGTATTGGTGCATGGCATCGCTGTGTGCTGCCCATACAGGGAAACCAGCAGCGTAAGCGGGGAACTGCTCTTGCAGACCTTTTACTACATCTTGGTCTTCAAAGAACAATACGCTACCTGCAGCAGCTTTAAAGCCGTTCAGTTTTTCTTGAGTGGGTTGGAATTGGTCAGCAGGAACGATTTTTTTCAATTCATCAGCAGTGATGTCCCACAGTTTTTCGTGGTCAGCACCCAACAATACCACTACGCGGGTAGATTGTGAATTGAAAGCAGAAGGGGTGTGTTTTACAGCGTGTTCTACGATTTCAACGATTTGTTGCGCAGATACGGGCAATTCTTTGTTCAACGCATATACAGAACGGCGGGTTTCGGCAGCTTGTTGCAAGGTTTGAACGGACATGTTGTTTCCTTAAAAGTGTGTCTAAAAGGGCGATTATAACAATAAGCAACCCCAGCCACAAATTTGATAAACTTTGCAAATGATTGAGTTATCCATATTTGCGCCCATGCTGTCGCTTATCAGGTAAAAATTATTTATTTTGATAAAAATCATGTATTTGCTTAAAAAATACGTTTGCAAAACCGGTGCAGGCGATTAGAATAGCCGCTTTTTGGAAAGCCCAATCTTATGACAAGTGATTTGCTCAATGATTTACAGGCGCGGGGGCTTATCTCGCAAACCACTGATTTAAATGAATTAGATAAACTTTTATCGGAAAACAAAATCGCGCTTTACTGCGGTTTTGACCCCACTGCCGACAGTTTACACATCGGGCATTTGCTGCCCGTGCTGGCGCTGCGCCGTTTTCAATTGGCGGGGCACACGCCTGTGGCGCTGGTGGGCGGGGCAACAGGCATGATTGGCGACCCCAGCTTTAAGGCAGTTGAGCGCAGTTTAAACAGCGCGGAAACCGTGGCAGGCTGGGTGGACAGCATCAAAAACCAATTAAAGCCGTTTTTAAGTTTTGAAGGCGACAATGCGGCGGTAATGGCAAACAACGCCGATTGGTTTGGCAAAATGAATTGCTTGGATTTTTTACGCGACATCGGCAAACATTTTTCTGTAAACGCCATGTTGGCAAAAGAATCGGTTAAACAACGCATTGAGCGCGATGATGTGGGGATTTCGTTTACTGAATTTGCTTATGCGCTGCTACAGGGCTATGATTTTGCAGAGCTTTACCACCAATATGGTGTGCAATTGCAAATCGGTGGTTCTGACCAATGGGGCAACATCACTTGGGGTACGGAAACCACGCGCCGTTTGCACGGGCAAAGCGTACACGGGCTGACTTTACCCTTGGTTACCAAAGCTGACGGCACCAAATTCGGCAAAACCGAAGGCGGCGCGGTGTGGTTAAATGCGAAAAAAACCTCGCCCTATCAGTTCTACCAATTTTGGCTGAAAGTAGCCGATGCCGATGTGTATAAATTCTTAAAATACTTTACTTTTTTAAGTATTGAACAGATTGATGCCATTGAAGCTGCCGACCAAGCCAGCGACAGCAAACCCCAAGCCCAGCGCATTCTTGCCGAAGAAATGACCCGTTTGATTCACGGCAGCAGCGCATTGGAAGCCGCGCAGCGCATTACCGACAGTCTGTTTTCAGGCAACGAAGCCGCGCTAACCGAACAAGATTACGCTCAATTGGCATTGGACGGTTTACCCACGTTTCAAGTATCGGGCAAGCTCAACGCCGTAGAAGCCTTGGTGCAAAGCGGTTTGGCAAAATCCAATAAAGAAGCGCGTGGATTTGTCAATAATGGCGCAGTGCTGTTAAACGGCGAAACCGCCACCGCAAACAACCCCGACCACGCCCCCGACCGCCCCGATGATGCCGTATTGCTAACCGATGCCCACAAACGCTTTGGCAAATACACGATTATCAAACGCGGCAAACGCAATCACGCCCTCTTGGTGTGGGCTGACTAATCGCCCAGCAATAAAAAAATCCGTCTGATGCGTGCAGACGGATTTTTTTATGGGGAAAGTTTATTTCTTCACTTCAGTTTTAATAATGATTTCTGAAGGTTCAATGGTTTGCCAAGGTTCAGGCACGCTGGCAAACACTTCACGGCGAACAATCGGCGCACGCGCTGCGATTTCTGCCAAAGCTTCTTCTTCACTGCGGCGGAACGATTCGGCAGCGGCATCTTGCTCTGCTTGTTGGGGCGCAGCAAACGCATTTTCCGCTGCCACACGCGCCAATTGTTGCGCATCATCTGCGCCGTTGCTTTGCACCAATTCGGGTGTTTGCACGGCAACTTGGCTTTGCTCTGCCTGCAAACGCACCAACTCTTCGGCTTCGGCTTGTGCTTCCGCTTCCAAACGCGCTGCTTTTTCCAAAGCTGCTTGGGCTTCCGCTTCCAAACGGGCTTGTTCTTCCGCAGCAGCACGGGCTTCTGCTTCAGCCTGTAAACGCGCTTGTTCTTCGGCTTCAGCTTGTGCTTTGGCTTCTGCTTCTAAACGTGCCTGTTCTTCGGCTTCAGCTTGTGCTTTGGCTTCCGCTTCTAAACGGGCTTGCTCTTCCGCAGCAGCACGGGCTTCTGCTTCAGCCTGTAAACGGGCTTGTTCTTCCGCTTCAGCCTGTACTTTGGCTTCTGCTTCTAAACGCGCTTGTTCTTCTGCTTCAGCTTTTGCCTTGGCTTCAGCTTCAGCGCGGGCTTGTTCCTCTGCTTCGGCTTGTGCTTTGGCTTCCGCTTCTAAACGAGCTTTCTCTTCGGCTTCTGCTGCCAAACGCGCTGCTTTTTCGGCTTCGGCTTTGGCTTCCATATCGGCTTTTAAACGGCTTTCCGCAACGGCTTTGCTGGTTTCCGCAGCTTTGGGCGCAGCAGTGTTTTCGCCTTCGCCCTCGCTTTTTTCGCCATCTTGAGCAAAATACGCCAAAATGGTTTCGCTGGCGCGTACTTTGTCGCCAATGGCAACGTTTGCCACCGCATCAACAGGCAGATACACATCTACACGCGAACCAAAACGGATAAAACCGTAACGTTCGCCGCGTACCATGCTTTCGCCCGCTTTGGCATAACACAAAATGCGGCGAGCTACCAAACCCGCTACTTGAACAAAAGTAATCTCGTGTCCTTGTTCGGTGGTCATCAACACAGCGTTGCGCTCGTTTTCGCTGCTGGCTTTGTCTAAAGCAGCGTTTAAAAACTTGCCTGCATTGTATTCCACATGAGTGATTTTGCCGTGCGCGGGGGCGCGTTGGGAATGCACATTAAAGACATTCATAAACACGCTGATTTTTAAAGCTTCGGTGTGGCGGTAAGGGTCGGTGGATTTTTCCACCACCACAATGCGCCCGTCGGCAGGACACAGCACGGCATCGGGGGTATCGGGAATATCGCGGGCGGGGTCGCGGAAAAATTGCAGGCAGAACAATACAAACAGCCAAAACGGTACCGACCACCAGCCACACAACAGGGTCATCAACACGCTGGCAAGCAAGCCGCCGATAATAAACGGCCAGCCTTCTTGGGCAATAATGGTGTGCGGATAATAACGGTTCATCAAATGGTTCCTTTGTGGGTGAAACCCCGCCCGCGGGGCGGAAAATCAAAAAACGGCAGACGTAACAACGCGCCGTGTGCTGCGGGGCGCAAACAAAAATAGTGTGGGATTATAGCGGAAAACGGCGAAACTGTGCAGGGGCATTTTGCACACAATTCGCGGCTAAGGGCGAAGGCAAGCCAAACAGGAATAAGGTGGTTTTCAGGTGGTTTGTACCGTATTTGGCAAGGCGGCAGCGGCTGTTGCGCCGCAATTTGCGCCAACAACTTGGCAAACGGGCAAAACCGCAAACCATCATTCAATCAAATTACAAGTATAGGGTTCAAATTTATCAATCATTCCTGCTTCAGATAAAGCATCATGTAAATTTGCTGACATAAAAAAACGTCTAATAAATCTAGGGTCATGCCATAAGTCCACATCACAATTTAAAGCATGTTTATCAATATTCAGTTCCCCATCATTGAAAATACTGCTGCCAATACGAAAACCATATGTGATGTCAGGTATGGGTTTTAATCTGGGCGTGGTTTGGATTTCGCAAACGCACATTCGTCTTTCATACAGATTCAGAAAATAATACGTTTCATCACTTGCCAAACAGCCTGTTGATAAATCATAAATTTGTACAGGTGTCAGGATATTTTCGCCCAATCGGTGTTGTTTTAAGATGGCTGCACAAGACGGATTAAACAGAATGCCACCATCCCAGATACTGAATATATAATCTTCACGAGTGGGCAATTTGATTGCTTCATTTTGATAAATGCCAGCCCATAGTGCATCGGGAATCGTTTTATTTTGTTTAAAAAAATGATTTGCATCAGATAGCTCTGCAGCAAAAGGAAAATACTTTCTCTTCTTTTCTTTTATTTCAAGTGTCTCTGGCTCCAATCCTACCCCCAAAATACCCCGAATTTCTGGGTACATCAAACCACTGTCTTTAACACAGGCTTCCATATCATATTGTTGCACCCTATCTAATGCAAATTGACAAATATAAACCTGATTGGACATAACAAACCCTTGGCAAATGGAAATACCGTTTATTTTACCGAAAAAGAGTCTGTTTCAGCTAAAAACGGCTTATTCGGGCTTATTGTAAACATTTGCACCAAACGTTTTCTGACAGATGTGAATAGAAATCAAAACCTAGACACTATACAATCTTGTTTTTTGCTTATCCGATTGTTTTATGCATTTGCACTTTCTCGGTACGGGCGCAGGCTCGCCCGCCACGCAGCGCAATGTGTCTGCCACCGCGCTGAATTTGTGTGCGGAAGGTGCGGGTGTGTGGCTGTTTGACTGCGGCGAAGCCACCCAGCATCAAATTTTGCACACCAGCATCCGCCCCGGCAAAATCCGCCATATTTTTATTACCCACTTGCATGGCGACCATATATTTGGTTTACCGGGGCTATTGGGCAGCCGCAGTTTTTTAAGCGGTAATCAGGCGGAACCGTTGTATTTATACGGTCCGCAGGGTTTGCGCCGTTTTGTGGAAACGGCTTTGGACGTGTCGCAAACGTATTTAAGTTATCCGCTGCATATTCACGAATTGGATGGCGACAGCGGCAGTTTGCAGCTTGAAAGCGGTTTTAGCGTGCGTTATCGGCTGCTCGACCACCGCATCCGCTGCTATGGTTTCCGCATTATTGAAGCGGAACGCGCAGGCAGCCTGCAAACCGAGAAATTACGCGCCCTCGGCATCGGCAACGGCCCGATACTCGGACAGCTTAAACGCGGCGAAAGTGTGAGTTTGCCTGACGGGCGTGTGCTGCACGGGCGCGATTTTCTCGCTCCGCCGCAGCGCGGACGCGAAGTGGTGATTTTCGGCGACACCCGTTACCGCGCCGAACACGCCGATTTTTGCCGTGATGCCGATGTGTTGGTACACGAAGCCACTTTTGCGGACAGCGACCGCGCCGCCGCACACCAACACGGACACGCCACCGCCGCCCAAGCCGCCACGCTTGCCCGCGATGCGAATGTAGGCGTTTTGTATCTGAACCACATCAGTGCCAAATACAGCGGCGACGCCGTTGCCGTATTGGAAAACGAAGCCCGTGCCGTGTTTGCCAACAGCTATATCGTCCACGATTTTCAACAAGCCGATATTCCACGCAAATAATTTGATTGATTAAAGGAAACCCGATGAACTTCCCCCACCGCCCTTTTCCCGCCACCCGAATGCGCCGAATGCGCCGCGACGACTTTTCCCGCCGCCTGATGCGCGAAACCGTTCTCACCCCCGCCGATTTGATTTACCCCGTGTTTGTGTTGGACGGACAAAAACGCGAGCAGGAAATCGCGTCCATGCCTGGTATCAAACGGCAAAGCCTTGACCTGCTGCTGCACACCGCCGAACATGCCCTCAAGCTGGGGATTCCCATGCTGGCGCTGTTTCCCGTGGTTGATGGCAACAAAAGTGCCGATGCCGCCGAAGCCTACAATCCCGAAGGCTTGGTGCAAACCGCCGTACGTACCCTGCGCCGCGAGTTTCCCGAATTGGGCGTGATGACCGATGTCGCGCTTGACCCCTACACTTTAAGCGGACAAGACGGTTTAACCGACAATACGGGCTATGTGTTAAACGATGAAACCGTAGCAGTGTTGGTTAAACAAGCCCTCAGCCACGCCGAAGCAGGCGCACAAGTGGTTGCCCCGTCTGATATGATGGACGGACGCATCGGCGCAATCCGTCAGGCGTTGGAACAACACGGGCATATCCACACCCGCATTATGGCGTATTCCGCCAAATACGCTTCCGCCTTTTACGGACCGTTCCGCGATGCTGTCGGCAGCGCAGGCAATTTGGGCAAGTCCACCAAAGACAGCTATCAGATGGACCCCGCCAACAGCGATGAAGCCTTGCACGAAATCGCCTTGGATATTCAAGAAGGCGCGGATATGGTGATGGTGAAACCCGGTATGCCCTATTTGGATATTGTCCGCCGCGTGAAAGACCAATTCGGCGTACCCACTTTTGCCTATCAGGTGTCGGGCGAATACGCCATGTTGCAAGCCGCTGCGCAAAACGGTTGGTTAGACGGCGACAAAGTGATGTTGGAAAGCCTGTTGGCATTCAAACGCGCAGGCGCAGACGGAATTTTGACGTATTTTGCCCTACGCGCCGCCGAACTGTTGCAACCGTCCAAGTAAACGTCTGCTTGAAAAAGCCCACCCCCACCCCATATTTTAAGAACCGAAACCATGATATTTCCATTCCGAAAAGGTAAAAAAATGAGCGAAACCACTCAAAACACCGAAACCCCCGAAAACGAAAACGAAACCGTGAGCGAACCCACCGTTGAAGAGCTGCAAGCGCGTATTGCCGAGCTGGAAGCAATGGTAAACGAAGAGCAGTTGCGCGGTTTGGCAAACGAACAAAACCTGCGCCGCCGTTTTGCCGAAGAGCTGAAAAAAGCCCAAAAATACGCCGCTGCCGATTTTGCTGCCGAAATGCTGGTGGTAAAAGACTATTTGGAAATGGCATTATTGGACACCAGCGGCAATTTTGAGATGCTGCAAACGGGCGTATCCATGACCTTAAACGAATTGCAAAAAGCCTTTGACACCACAGGCATTCAAGAAATCCCCACGCAGGCAGGCGATAAACCTGACCCGCACCGTCATCAGGAAATGCAGGCTGTAGAAAGCGAACAGGAAGCAGGCACCATTGTTGCCCTGCTGAAAAAAGGCTATACCATGAACGAGCGCGTGTTGCGCCCTGCGATGGTAACCGTTGCCAAAGCCGCTGAAGCAGCAGAAACAGACAACGGCGCAAATTGATTGTCTGTTTATCCGACACACCCAAGGGGCAAAGCCTGTGCTTTGCCCCTTTACGCTATAATGCCCCGTTTAAACCAATTGATTAGGAACCATCATGGCATTTTCTTCCCTGTTTACCCTGTTGGACGACATTACCGCCGTGTTAGACGATGTAGCACTGATGACCAAAATGGCAGCCAAAAAAACCGCTGGTGTGGTGGGCGACGATTTGGCATTAAATGCCAACCAAGTTACGGGCGTACGCGCCGAACGCGAGTTGCCCGTGGTGTGGGCAGTGGCAAAAGGGTCGTTTTGGAATAAAGTGATATTGGTGCCGATTGCGCTGCTGTTGGCGGTATTTGCGCCCGTATTGATTACGCCGCTGTTGATGATAGGCGGCGCGTATTTGTGTTTTGAAGGTGTGGAAAAACTGTTGCACAAATTTTTTCCCCACCACGACGAAGCCGAAACCGCACCCGCTGCGGAAATAGACGAAAGTGCCAAAATCCGTGGCGCAATACGCACCGATTTTATTTTATCGGCAGAAATCATTATTTTGGCATTGGGCGTGGTAGAACAATCGCCTTTGTCCATCAAAATTGGCGCATTGTGCGCGATTGCCATTGGCATGACGGTATTTGTGTACGGATTGGTCGCTTTAATTGTGAAAGCCGATGATTTTGGTGCCTACCTGCTTACCAAACCCGCTGCCGCTGCACGCCAATTCGGACGTGGGATTTTAACGGTTATGCCGTGGCTGATGCGCGGCTTGAGCGTGGCGGGAACGGCGGCGATGTTTTTGGTGGGCGGCGGGATTTTCACGCACGGCATTCCTGCCTTGCATCATTTTTTACACCAGCGCGGCTGGGACACAGGCGTGATGGCGCTGTTGGCGGATTTGCTGACGGGCGTGGTGGTGGGTGCGGCAGTGTGTGCTGTGGTTTTGCCGTTGCTGAAACTGCTGTCTAAAAAATCTCACTAATCATTATTTTTCAAACAGATAAACAATCCAATGGATATTTGCTTTAACCGCCGTCCTTTCCGTGCCGATTCGCCCCGTGCTGTTACCATCGGCAATTTTGACGGCGTACATTTGGGACACAAACACATTTTGCAAACCCTGCGCACCGAAGCGCAGGCGCGGCGTTTGCAAACCGCCGTGGTGATATTTGAACCGCAGCCGCCCGAATTTTTCGCCCGCCGTCTCGGTACGCCCGACCCGCTGCGGCTAACCCCCTTGCGCGACAAACTGCGTCTGCTCAAACAAAGCGGCTGCGTGGATGCCGTGCGGGTGCTGCGGTTTAATGCCGAATTTGCCGCCCAATGTGCGCCCGATTTTATCCGTCAAACCCTGTGCCGCGACATGAACACCCGCTATCTGCTGGTGGGCGACGATTTCCGCTTTGGCAAAGGGCGCGGCGGCGATTTTGCCTTGCTGCGCCAATGCACTGATTTTGTTACCGAACAAACCCCCAGCGTATTGGCAGCAGGCGGACGTGCCAGCAGCACTGCCGTGCGCTATGCCCTGCAACAAGGGCGTTTGGATATGGCACAACAAATTCTCGGTCGCCCTTATGCTTTAAGCGGGCGCGTAAAACACGGTGCTAAATTAGGGCGCACACTCGGCTGCCCTACCGCCAACATCCATCTGCCCGCCCACCGCTACGCCTTAAACGGCGTGTTTGTGATAGAAGCATCGGGCAGCTTCGGCACACGTTACGGCGTTGCCAGTTTTGGCACGAACCCCACCGTTTCCGACACCCCCTCTGCCAAGCTGGAAGTGCATTTATTTGATTTTCAGGGCAAGCTATACGGACAACGCCTAGAAGTGTCGTTTTTGCACAAGCTGCGCGATGAAACCCGTTTCAGCAGCTTAAACGCTTTGCAGGCACAAATCCAAGCCGATATGGACGCGGCGCGTAATTGGGCAGGTGCACGTTGAAGTCTCGCTTTTTCGGCAACAAGGCTTTAAAATAACGCCGTTTGCGCGTAGCGTTTACGCGCCCGTTTCCGCTTTGCGTACCGTTTTCCCCCCGAAAACGGCAAATTCCCCCACCCGTCTTGTGATATAAAGGAAAAACAATGTCCCAATTTGATGTTGCCGTAATCGGCGCAGGTCCTGGCGGTTATGTTGCCGCCATCCGCGCTGCCCAACTGGGTTTGCGTACCGTGTGCATCGACGCTGGCACCAATAAAGCTGGCGATGCCCCCGCCTTGGGCGGCACCTGCCTGAATGTCGGCTGCATTCCGTCTAAAGCCCTGCTGCAATCAAGCGAACACGTCCACACCATTTTGCACGACTTTGCCGAACACGGCATCAGCTTAAGCGAAGTGCGTTTTGATGCCGAAAAAATGATTGAGCGCAAAGACGCCATCGTTACCAAGCTCACAGGCGGTATCAAATACCTGTTTCAAAAAAACAAAGTAGAAAGCATTTTTGGACGTGCTTCCTTTGCCGGCAAACACGGCGACAACTGGCAGCTTTTGATTGACAACGGCAAAGGCGAACACCGCAGCATTGAAGCCACCCATGTGATTGTGGCAACAGGTTCTGTACCGCGCCCACTGCCGCTCACCGAAATCGACAACATCAATGTTTTGGACAACGAAGGCGCACTCAACCTTACCCGCGTTCCAGGCAAACTGGGCGTAATCGGTTCGGGCGTGATTGGTTTGGAAATGGGTTCGGTATGGAAGCGCGTGGGCGCAGACGTAACCATTTTGGAAGCCGCCCCCACCTTCCTTGCCGCCGCCGACCAACAAATCGCCAAAGAAGCCTTTAAATACTTTACCAAAGAACAAGGGCTGAACATTGAATTGGGCGTAAAAATCGCCGCCGTAAATAAAGGCGCAAACAGCGTTTCCGTTCAATACGAACACAACGGCGAAAGCAAAACCGTGGTATTTGACAAACTGATTGTTGCCATCGGACGCATTCCCAACACCCAAGGTCTGAATCCCGAAGCCGTCGGTTTGGCGGTGGACGAACGCGGATTCATTACCGTAGATGACGAATGCCGCACCAATCTGCCCAATGTTTGGGCGATTGGCGACGTGGTTCGCGGTCCGATGCTCGCGCACAAAGCCAGCGATGAAGGCGTTGCCGTTGCCGAGCGCATTGTCGGACAAAAACCCCATCTCGATTTCAACTGCATTCCGTGGGTCATTTATACCGACCCCGAAATCGCATGGGCAGGCAAAACCGAAGAACAACTGAAAGCCGAAGGCATTGCCTACAAAAAAGGCACATCAGGCTTTGGTGCCAACGGACGCGCCTTGGGCTTGGGTAAAGCCAAAGGCACGGTAAAAGTGCTGACCTGTGCCGAAACCGACCGCGTATTGGGCGTACACATGATTGGACCGATGGTAAGCGAACTGGTTGCCGAAGCCGTGATGGCATTGGAATTTAAAGCCAGCGGCGAAGACATTGCCCGCATTGTGCACGCGCACCCCACCTTGTCGGAAGTGCTGCACGAAGCCGCGCTTGCCGCCGACAAACGCGCCCTGCACGGCTAAAATCCCATTTTGATGTTTCCATGCGGACAGGCAGCAGATGCGCCCGTCCGCATTTTGATACCCGCCGTTTCCCCAGCCAAGGCATACTGATGAATCAAGAAACCGTTTTAAATCAAATTAAAGCTATTATTTTGCCGTATATTCAAAATAATAACGATAAGATTAGGTTTGGAAGCCAAGCCTATCCAGACGTAGGTCAAATAGGAATTGAAAGAATTTCATCAGAAAAAATAAGCGAATATATTGAAATATCAATAGATGAAACCTGTTCACTTCACAATCTGATGCTGGATTTACAAAAATGCCAAGATTTTAGTCCCGAACCGTGGACACATTTCCAAGCTATTGTTTACCGTTCAGGTCATATAGATTGGCAACTGGCTAATATTCCCTATGAAGATAACTGGATAAGTCTAGATATGCGTGGCATTAGCGAACTAACATGGACAGAAGCCGATGCCCATCGTATTCCGTATGATATTTGGAAAAAGAAATCCAAACAGTATATCAGCGAACACGACCGTTTTTATCAGGAATTACTGTCTGTTTTTGAAAGAAATATGGAACGCGTAGGCTGGACGGTACTGTTTCGCGGCAGCATGATTCAAGGACAGCCGCAGTATGAAGCCTTTGCTATTGAAGCAGATGGCACTTTCCACCCCCAAGCCCTTGAATTAAAGAAAAGCCAGCACTTGCGCTTACCCAAGCTGTTGCGGCAAATGCAAAAATCCAAACTCTATCCGCAGCCGTGGACGCATTTTGAATGCCGTTTGGGTTTTATGATTCCGTTTGAATTTCAGGTTTCCCGCCACCCCGAAACCGAACCATCTGAAAATCATCATGTTTAATAAATATTTAATCTTATCCGCTGCGATGCTTTGTGCTGCTTGCGCCGTTCCGTCTGCCACGCCGTCTGTGCTGGGCAAATGGCGTTGTGAACACCCCCGCTTTACGCAAACACTGCACTTTGGCGCAGACCACAGCCTTGTCCGCACGCTTACCTTGCACCAGCCCAAATCGGGTATGCGTTTTCGCGGTACTTGGCAATGGCAAAACGGTTATCTGCACACGCACGACCAGCCGATTTTGCCACGCCCGCAGGATTTACCCATGCCCGAAAAAACTGCGCCTTGGTTGTCTGTGCGTTACCGTGTGCGTGCGCCTGAAGCAAATACCCTGTTGCTGCAAGCCGAAAATGATTCGGAAATCTTACATTGCCGTCAAATATCGTCAGGACATTAAGGCAACAAGACCTACGTTTACCGCGTAACCACCCACCAGCAGAAATACCGCCAACATCGCCGCCAATAATAAGGGTTTCGCGCCTGCCTGCCGCACCGCCGCTGCCTGTGTCCGCAAGCCCAAAGCCGCCATTGCCATTGCCAGTATAAAAGTATCAATTTGCACCAGCATTTCTACCCATGCAGTCGGCAACCACTGCAGCGAATTTAATCCCGCCACCGCAATAAAACCCAACACAAACCACGGCAATGCAATACGGTGTTTGCCCCCGTGCGTATCAGGACGGCGACGCGACAGCCACGCCCCCAACACCAGCAAAAACGGCGCAAGCAGCATTACCCGCAACATTTTTTCAATCACCGCCACCGCCGCAGCGGTTTCACTAATGGCATTACCCGCCACCACCACTTGTGCCACTTCATGCACGGTAGAACCCACATACAGCCCGTAAGCCTGTTCGTTCATCCCCAGCCACGGATACAGCAGCGGATAGGCAAACATCGCTACCGTACCGAATACCACCACCGTTGCCACCGCCACCGCCGTTTTGTGGGCATCGGCTTTGACAACGGGTTCTGCACCCATGACCGCCGCTGCCCCGCACACGGAAGCCCCCGCACCAATCAGCATCGCCGTGTCTTCGTCCATCTGCAAACGCTTACCCAAGTAACACGCCAGCAAAAAGGTTGCCGACAGCATCACCGCATCAATCAGCACACCCGTCCAACCCACCTGCACGATTTGGCTAAATGTAATCCGAAAACCATACAGCACAATCCCTGCCCTTAACAGGCGTGTACGGGCAAAATCCACCCCCGCGCCCGCACCTGCCACCACACGCGCAAACACGCTATTTCCCAACACCATCCCCACCACAATCGCCACTGTCAGCGCACCAATGCCCCAGTTTTGCAACACAGGCAAACGCGCCAACGCAATACTGGCTGCTGCCAATACCGCTGCCAATACCAATCCCACGCCGTTTTTATGCCAAAAATTCATCTTTCACGTTTTCCATTCCAAGCATTTTGATCATAAACACCAAGCAAAAACCATATCCCCCGAATCGGTGGGCTGATTCGGGGGACGGGTTTAATCGCGGCGCATACTTCGACACACCAGCAAACCGATTTCATACAGCGCCAGCATGGGTAGTGCCAACATCACTTGCGATAAGACATCGGGCGGCGTGACCACCGCTGCCACCACAAACACCCCCACCACCACATACGGACGCGCCGCTTTTAGGGTTTCCAGCGATACCGCCCCGCCCCGATACAGCAACACCACCGCCACAGGCACTTCAAACGCCGCCCCGAATGCCAAAAACATCCCCAATACAAACGACAGATAATTGCCGATATCGGTTGCCATATTGACCCCTTCGGGCGTCATCGCCGCCAAAAAGCGGAACGCAGCGGGAAACACCAAAAAATAACAAAATGCCACCCCCGCTGCAAACAACAGCAGGCTAGAAGCCAATAAAGGCACAATCAGGCGTTTTTCATTACGGTACAGCGCAGGTGCAACAAACGCCCAGATATGGTAAAGCGTATTGGGCAGCGACAAAACCAATCCACCCATAAACGCCACTTTTAAAGGCACAAACAGCGGCGATGCCACATCGGTCGCAATCATGCTGGTTTGCGGCGGCAATACCGACAGCAAGGGTTTGGCAATCAGCGCATACAGTTCCTGCGCCCACGGCAGCAGCACCAGTATCCCGATGACGATACCCGCCACGATATACAGCAAGCGGCGGCGCAATTCCAGCAAATGAGCGGTTAAAGGCTGTTCTTCGGCGTGTTCGGTCATCGGCGAATCCTTAAACGCGGCGGACGGCGGCGCAAATCACGTTTGCGTGCCAAAGATTGTTTGTAAACAGATTTTACCTGCAAACCCGTGATGCGGTTTGGCACACCGTGTTCGTCCAAACCAAAATCGGCAGGCGTACGCGGTTCGGGCAAACGTTCCCATGCAGGCAAAGTGTCGTGCAGGCTGTCGCGGATATCCGCTGCCGCATCTTCAAATTCGGTTTTGATTTTCGCCAGCTCCGCATATTCGCCCTGACGCATCAGCTCGCCTTTCACATTGCCGGCCATGCGGCGGATTTTTCCCACCCACTGCCCCGCCGTGCGCGCAGCTTGCGGCAGGCGTTCCGGACCCAACACCACCAATGCCACCGCGCCTGCCACCAGCATCTCGCTAAAGCTCAGCTCAAACATTATGCGCTTTTATCGTTTTTTGCGCCTGCATCGGCTTTTTCGGCAGGTGCATCGTTTTTATCGTTTTCGGCACTGCCTTTTTCCAAGCCTTCTTTAAAATCGTGTACCGCACCGCCCAAATCGCGCCCCACATTGCGTAATTTTTTCGTTCCAAAAATCAGCACCACCACCAGCAAAACCACCAGCCAATGCCAAATTGACGTGAATCCCATGTTTTATCTCCTAAAATTTAAGGCGCGGGCGTACCCAAAATATGAATATGCAGGTGGAACACTTCCTGTCCGCCACCTTTGCCCGTATTGATTTGGGTTTTAAAACCCGCGTTTAAACCGTGTTCGCGGGCAATCTGCGGTACTTTTACCATCATTTTGCCCAATAAATCGGCGTGTGTTTCATCAGCGTGCGCCAGCGAATCCAAATGCACTTTGGGAATCAGCAACAAATGCACGGGCGCAGCAGGATGAATATCTTTAAAACACAGCATATCCGCATCTTCATACACCACCGTAGCGGGAATCTGCCGATGAATAATTTTGCAGAAAATACATTCTTCGTTCATGATTTTGTTTCGCCTTCCTAAAGGGCAAAACGGCATTTTAACAAAATTCCGTTTTGTGTGGTTTGCCAAACTGCACACGGCGCAAGCGGATTGGGTTTTCCGCCTGCGCCGTGTGCGATTAGGGACACGCCCTAGCCGTTTGAATTAAAATTTAAACGTATATTGTGCGCCCAAAATATTGGCATAGTTTTTAAATTTTGCCGAAGATGCGCCTTTGCTGTCCACATCGCGCCCGCTGGCACGGGGTGCGTTCATTGCTGTATCGTTGATGTGGATGTGGCTGTATGCCACGTCAAACACATGCTGTTTGCCTAAGTTGTATTTCACACCTGCCGACCACCAAATACGGTTGCCGTCAGGCAAAGTATTCAAACGCGATTCGGCACTGCGTACGGGGCTTTGGTCAAACGCCACACCAGCGCGTAACTGCAAAGGCTCGCTGACTTGATACGATGCGCCCAACGCCACTTTAAACGTATCGCGCCAGTTCGGGCTTAAATGCGTATGGTCTGCCGTGCCGCCGCCACCGATTTTTTTCGCATTTTCAAATTTCAGCGTAGCCGTTTTAAAACGGCTGTGGCGCGTCCAAGTGATGTCGCCAAACACATCTACCTTATCGCTGGCTTGATACATACCGTGTACCGACAGCGATTCGGGTGTCACAATTTTTACTGATGCATTTTCTTCAGGCACATAGCCGTTATCGGCAACGGCTTTTTTCGCCACCGCCGACAAAGGCAGATTTACCCCCGCAGCCACAGGCACGGGATTGTGATTATTAAACACCGAAGCGGCGTTATCGGTATCGTAATGCCATTTGGCTTTGCCTTTGAGCGTGTGCGACACATGCGAACGGTAATTTACCCCCACGCGGGCGCGTTCGTTAATGTCAAACAACCAGCCCAAATGATAACCAAAGCCCCAGTCCTTGCCTTTTACTTCGGCATAGCCGTCTGTCTTACCGTGGGTTTGTGCATTGGGATTGCGTTCTGCCGCTTTAATGGCATTATCAAATGCACCTGTGGCGTTCCAATCGGCAAATTTACGCAATTCGGCATCGGAATGCTGGGCAATCAAACC
Organism: Conchiformibius steedae; assembly: GCF_014054725.1. NCBI lineage: Bacteria > Pseudomonadati > Pseudomonadota > Betaproteobacteria > Neisseriales > Neisseriaceae > Conchiformibius > Conchiformibius steedae. Next base: position 104,996 of record NZ_CP059563.1, read on the forward strand.
CACACCAAACGAATGCTTGTCGCCCGCACGAAACGCCAACGCAGGCTCAACCGCAATGGTGGTCAAACCCAATTTATTCATATTGTAGCGCAGCACCGAATCTTTATCGTATTTGGTGCCCGATGCAAACGGCGTATAAACCCCCACGCCCACGCTTAAACGGTCGTTGATTTTGTATGCACCATAAAGATGCGGCGCAACCGCTGCTGCCACGGTAATCTTGCCCGAACGGCTACCGTTTACTGGTTTGCCGTTAATATGCTGTGCCTGTGCATCAAAATAATGAATATGCGGCATCACCACATTTAATGCCGCAGACACTTCATGCTGTTCCAGCTTGTTCAAACCCGCAGGGTTATAAAATAAAGTAGTCGCATCAGATGCTTCTGCACCGTTGGCATTGGCAGTGCTTTGTGCGCTGACTGACTGTGTACCAAAATGATAACCCGAAGCCGCAGCCTGATGCGCAAACAAAGTACACGCCAGCCACGCCAACGGTTTTAAAGTTTTAGACAACATCAACGAAACCCCTTTCAAAAATCTTTTCATCAAATAAATAAAAAAACCACATCAAAACAGCATGGAATGCCTTAATCCAAGCGTTTTGACAAGCGACTTGTAAAGCATAGATTGGTAATTCTATTCTAAACAACCGAAAAAAAACAGTATTTTTTATAAAAAATTTGATTGGGGAAAGCAGCCGTTTTTTTACAACCTCCGACAATTGACCGCCTGCTTGCCCTTCTGTAGAATCGCGCAAATTTTTTCCCAAGCACACTTATAAATCAACAAATATTTGATTTTAAATGTTTTTAAAACACACTTTCATAAGGAATTTTTCATGCTGACTTTTATCGGATTATCCATTATTGCGATAATCGTTGCCCTGCTGATTAGCGAAAAAGTCTCGCCTGTGATTGCCATGATTTTAGTGCCTTTGGCGGGCGCATTGGCAGCAGATTTTAATTTGGCACAAATTGAAACCTTTTACACAGACGGCACCAAATCGGTGCTGAAAATCGTAACCATGTTCATTTTTGCCATTTTGTTTTTTGGCATTATGAGCGATGCGGGTTTGTTCAAACCGCTGATTGACGGGCTGGTGCGGCTGACACGCGGCAATATTGTTGCCGTGAGTGTCGGCACGGTGCTGGTTTCTGTGGTCGCCCAGCTGGACGGCGCAGGCGCAACCACCTTTTTGCTGGTTGTACCTGCTCTGCTGCCGTTGTATCAGCGTCTTGGCATGAATCCTTACTTATTGTTTTTACTACTGGCTGCCAGCGCAGGATTGATTAACTTACTGCCGTGGGGCGGACCGACAGGGCGCGTTGCCACCGTATTGGAAATGGACGTAGGCGAGTTATACAAACCCCTGTTTACCGTGCAAATCATTGGTTTGGTGTATATTTTGGCACTGTCAGCATTTTTGGGCGTGCGCGAGAAAAAACGCATTTTGGCAGAACATGGCAAATTGCCCGATGTTGGCAACCTGCTTGCCCAAGCCCCCGCCGTGGCAGACCATTTGGCACGTCCCAAATTATTTTGGGTAAACATCGGCTTATTTGTCTTAACCATGGGCGTACTGTTTTCCGACACCCTGCCCGCAGGCTATGTGTTTATGATTGCCACCTCGCTGGCATTGCTGATTAACTACCGCCAGCCCAAACAACAAATTGAACGCATCAACGCCCACGCAGGCGGCGCGATTATGATGGCAAGCATTATTTTGGCAGCGGGTACATTTTTAGGCATTTTAAAAGGTTCGGAGATGCTTGATGCCATTGCCAAAGATTTGGTAAGCGTGCTACCCAATGCACTTTTGCCCTATCTACATATTATTGTGGGGATTTTTGGTATTCCTTTGGAATTGGTACTCAGCACCGATGCCTATTATTTCGGTTTGTTCCCTGTGGTGGAACAAATTACTTCGCAATCGGGCGTGGACCCACGAGCTGCGGGTTATGCTATGCTGATTGGCAGTATTGTTGGCACATTTGTGACTCCGCTTTCGCCCGCGCTATGGATGGGCTTGGGCTTGGCACAGCTTTCTATGGGCAAACATATCCGCTATTCGTTTTTCTGGATTTGGGCTTTATCGCTGCTGATTTTGGCAAGCAGTATTATGGTGGGGGTCGTGCCTTTGCATCCTGCGCCCTAACAAATTGGGTTAAGAAATCAGCCCTGCAATCATTGCTGTTGCAGGGCTGATTTTATACTTTTCCTTTAGGTTTTTAAGAAACAAATACAGTAACTGGCGTATGAAAAATTAAGTATTTTAACTATAAGTGTGGGGCAATTGAGAAGCCTTGCCCAAAATGGCGAATTATCATCACAAAAATTAGTGCAAGCCCTGCAAAAAGCGGGCGATGGTGTCCGCGCTGATTTTGCCAAAACGGATTTTACCATCGCGCAATCGTTTACTGTTTTACAAAACAAATTAACCGAGTTTGTCGGACAAACAGGCGAAAGTTCGGGCGCAATTAAGGTGTTTTCAGGCACTTTGCGCTTTTTGGGCGACAATATAGACAGCGTGGCAACCGTAGTCGGCGGTTTAGCTGCGCTGTCGCTAACCCGTTGGGCAATCACTTCGGCGGCGGGGTTGGTGCAGATGACCGCCGCCATGATTGCCACATCGGGCGCAGCGGGTACGGCAACGGCGGCGCAAACGGCGTTATCGGTTGCGGTTGCTCGCACGGGTACGGCTTCTGCGCTGGCATCGTTCCAAGTTCGCGGTTTTGCGGGGTCGTTGGCGGTGCTGCGTGTGGGCGCGGTAGCGGCAACAGGTGCGTTGTTGGGTTTGGCGGCAGCCACGCTTAAAGCCAGCTTTAACCTGCTCGCCAAAGGTGCGAGTGTCGCGGGTGGTGCATTAACGGCAATGTCCGCCCGCATCGGCGCGGCAGGCACGGTCGGCAAATTAGGCGCAATCGGCACGGCAGCAGCGGCAGCGGGGACAGGCTTATACTCGCTTTACAAATTTACCAAAGGCGAAGATGCGTCCAACTGGATTAGTGATTCGGTGGACAAACTTTTTGGCTTGGACACGCAAGTAGAATCGCTGGGGACAAAGCTGTATGACTGGCTTAATCCCATTGAAAAGTTTAATGAAAAATTAGACGAAGCAGCGGTTAAAGCCCATGCGGTATCGGGCTGGCAATCCATTAGTGGCGCAATCGCCGCGCAAGGCGGTTTTGCCGAATATTCGGCAGGAAAACAAAGCGATGTGGGTTTGAGTAAAGCCATCAGCGACACCGTGCTGAAGTACCAAGAACAAGCGGCAGCGATTGGCAAAACCAAAGAGCAGATGGATTTGCTGACTTTGACGGCGCAGAAAGAAGAACTGCTTAAAAAGAAAAAAATTGAGTTTGAAGAAAAGTTTAAGCACGAAAACGCCGATAACCGCGCCAAACTGGTGCAGCAAAGTTTAGCCAATACTGCCGCCGCTTTAGATGCCGATATTAAAAGCGTTTCGGCAGCGATGAAGCAAGCAGAAACCGCCGCTAAAGCCAAAGCGGAAGCCGATAAAGCCGCCGAAATCGCCGCCAAAAACCGCCGCACCATTGACGAAAGCATGGCATCGCTGGCGCAGCAAATGGCAGAATTGGGCAAATCCAGCGAAGAAATCACGCAAATGCGTTTGGCGGCTGCGGGTGCAACGCAAGGCGAACTTGCCAAAACCCGCGCCATGCAAGACGTTATCCGTCAATATGAGCGGCAAGCAGGCGTAATGAAAACCCTTGACGACTTGCGCGGTCAGTTGGAACGTGTCGGCAAATCCGCCGCCGAAATCAAGCTGTTGGATTTGAAAAATGCGGGCGCGACTGCCGAACAATTGTCGCAGGCAAGCGCATTACTGCAAGCCATCGCCGCTAAAGAGCAGGCACACCAAACCATCAGCACAGCGGGCGATAAAATGCTGGGCGCGGCAAACATGATGCGCCAAGCTGCCGACAAATCGGTCAGCAGCGTTGATGAGCGTTATGCCGCGCTACAGGCAAAAGTGGCGCAATCCCGCGCCGCCGATGCCGCCCGTGAAGCCGATATTCGGCAGCGCGAAAAAGCCAAAGCCGCCACGCAAGGCGGGTTTACCGATTTGCAATGGCAACTGTGGTCGCGGCAAACCTACGGGCATGATTGGTATGAGCGCACGGCAGAATACAAAGCCGCTGTTGCCGCTTCTAAACAACACGCCGAAGCCGCTACAGCCGCCGCCGCATCACTGCAACAGGCGGGCGGCAGCTTGGGCAATGCCGCCCACAATCTGCAAAACGCCGCTGATAAGCTGTTTCAGCAGGCAACCAGCAGTTTGCCCGCACCTGCTGCCGTACAAAACGGCGTACAAGGTGCGCCCAATATGGGGCAAATTACCCTAGATTTGCGCTTTCCCAACGGCAAAGCCCTAACCGGTATTTTGTTTGGCAATCAAGAGTTTTTAAAGAAACTCAAAGAGCAGACCACCGCCAATGTGGAAAGTTGGCTGCTGGGTGTGCGCGATGCCGTGCGCTAACGGGATTTTTCCGCTGCATCAAGCCGTGTTTGGCTTGGTGCGGCGGAAGCCCTATAATCGGCTTTTCTGTTTGCGAGCCAATACCATGATTAACCTGTATCAATTATTGGGCATCGCCCCCAATGCCACGCCCGACCAAATCCGCAAAGCCCTAACCACCGCCGCACAACAACAATCCCTGCCTTTAGACACCCTGCAAAAATGCCAAACATGGCTATTAGACACAAGCAAGCGCAAGCAGTACAACGCCCGCTTGTTCGCCGAACACCCCGAAATTTTGGAAAACATGATGGCGCAAGCCAATCCGCCTGCCCCCGCTGAAACAGAAAAAACCGAACCCCCAACCAAACCATCACAAGCGAGCGGCAATCTGTATGAGTTATTGGGTGTCAAACCCAATGCGCCCGATGCCCTTATCCGCGATGCCATCAAACAAGCCGCCGAAAACGGCATGGATACCGATTTACTGGCACAAGCAAGGTTTCACTTGCTGCACAAAGAGCGGCGGACGAAATACAATCACAAAATCGGCATAAAAAGTCAAAAGAAACTATATTGGGGTATTGGCACAGTTTTAGCCATAATGGTTTGTATAGGCACTTGGAAATACATAAATCATTATGCTGAAAATGAAAAAATCAAAGCTATCAGCAAAGAAGTTTCTTTCCAGTTTAAAGACCCGCAAAGTGTTCAATTTGAAAATCTAAAGCTGGTTTGGATTGAAAATCAATGGCTGTATTTATGCGGTTTTGTCAATGCTAAAAATGGCTTTGGTGCTTATACAGGGTTATCGCCATTTGCATACGATACCACAATAAAATCATTGATTTTGCCTGATTCCAGTTACATTAACATTCCATCAAAAAAAGTAGAAAATCTCAAAATAATCAACAATGGCGAAGAAGCCATTAAGATAATTTGCCAACAGTAAAAACAGCGGCGCAGGACGGACGTTGTTTTTTGCCTATAGCGAGCTGCTACAATAGCAAAAACTCCCCTTTCGGGGCGTTCTGTTACCGATTAGGCGGTTACTTAACCAAACCCAAAATAATCAAAGCAATGCAAACCAAGTAAATTGTCCAAATTTTGTAGCGGTGCTTTACCAAAAAATCCATTTGGGCTTTGGTTTTTTGCCACTCAATACGGGTTTTTTCAATATCCTGATTGGTTTGTTCTAATTCGCGGCTAAATTTCTTGTAGTCAAACATAGCAGTTACCTTTTTTCAACCCCGCTTGCGCGGGCTGTTCAGTTTAGAACATCAGATTAAAACTTGCGGCGGTACTTTTCGCGCAATGCCATCACATCATTGCCCCACTTTTCTAAAGCATCGCGCCGCTCGTCCAAAAATTCGGCACGGTCGTAAGCGCGGTCAGTTTTATTTTTATCATGATGCGATAATAATAAATCTCTAATTTCTTTGCTAATTTTATAGGTATCGCGCAAATAGGTGGTTGCCAAAGTCCGCAAACCGTGTGCAGTAGTCGGCAAATTCAGGGTATTGCGTAATTGCTGGCGGGCAGTTTCTACATCTTTCGGCTTTAAGAATCCCTGCCCCTCAAACAGGTAAATCCCCTTTACATTCAATTCCATTGCTTCACGGTAGATTTGTTTTAATGCGGTGCTTAACGGCACGATATGCGGGCGTGTTTTCATGCGTTCCAATGGTATTTCCCAAATTTCTTTTTCTAAATCAATCTCTTTAATAGGCGTTTCTGCTGCTTCATTGGGGCGTGTCATACTTAAAAGCTGCCAGTAAATCAGCAGTTTGTTTGATGGGGATAGTTTTTTTGTGGTTTCTAAACGCTCAATAAGTAACGGCAAATCCTGTGGCAACAAAGCATCAAAATGTTTTTCTTTTGGCTTGTCAAATACTTGCTTGCCAATCAAACGCACGGGATTGTGTGTTACCGTACCATCTGCCACAAGATAGTCAAACATCAGCCCCAAACTGGTTTTAACCCGTTGCAGGTATTCCAACACGCCGCGTTTTTCCATCTTCCGCAACACTTTCACAATTTCTGCTGTGGTAAGGGTACGTACATCGCGCCCTTTAAAGTCGGGCAAGATATTGGCTTCAATCGCTGCCAATACCTGTGCGGCATATTTCGGATTTTTACCGCGCCCCTGCTTTCCGCCCTGCCGCGCCCAGCGTTCATGCCATTCGGCGAGCCGATTTTCAAATCGGTATTGTGCGCCTGTGTCTGTGGCAATGGATTTAGGATTTTTACCCGCTGCCAGTTTCGCTTTGATTTCTGCCCGCCAATCGCGGGCATCAGCTAATGAGTGGTCGGGGTACATACCAAGTGTGAGCGTGTCTTGTTTGCCATTTGGTCGGGTATAAGTGAGCCGCCACGATTTTTTGCCTGACGGCAGCACCCATAGGGCAAGCCCACCACCATCGGGCAATTTATACATTTTGGGTTTGGGTTTCGCGCCTTTGACTTGCGCGGGTGTGAGCGGGATAACGATTTTAGGCATGGCATTGAGTTGGTATTTGAGCAATACCAGAAAAAATACCACAAAAAAAAGAAAAAGAGTGCAACGCTGTGAAAAGCATTGAAAAGTAAAAACAGGCTAACTTGATGAAAGTTAGCCTGTTTTATGTGGTTTTTAAATACAGGTAAAAGTATTTAAAAAATGTTGTGGCGGAGTAAGAGGGATTCGAACCCTCGATGCAGGTTGACCCCACATGCTTCCTTAGCAGGGAAGTGCCTTCAGCCTCTCAGCCATTACTCCAGTTCAAGATTTGAATTGTATCCGTGCTTGATAAATGTGTCAAGCCAATTGAACGGGATTGGTTTTTTTCTATTGTTTTATTTATAAAATTATTTGATGCAATATACAATGGGTAACGGTTTTTTAAAAAATCGGTTTTCAGCGCTTTGCCGTTTATAATGCGGATAAAATCAGCAATAACGGCAAGGAAACACAATGAACGAATGGCATCAAGGCAGATGGCAAGGCGCAAAGCAATGTTTTTCGCCTAATTTTTCCCCGCGCCCTGACAATACGGCGGTGGATTTGGTGGTGTTGCACAATATTTCGCTGCCGCCGTTTGAATACGGCGGCGATGCGGTAGAACGGCTGTTTACCAATCAAATTCAGCCTGATGCACACCCGTTTTTCAAACAATTACAGGACTTGCGCGTATCGGCACATTTTTTTATTGCCCGCAGCGGCGAAACGGTGCAGTTTGTGTCGTGTGATGAAATGGCGTATCACGCGGGCGTGTCGCGCTTTGAAGGGCGTGAGCGTTGCAATGCGTTTTCAATAGGCATTGAGATAGAAGGTTGTGATTTTGAACCGTTTGAAACGGCGCAATACACGGCTTTAACGCGGCTTTTGCAGGCTTTGTGCCAGCATTATCCGATTACGGCGGTGTGCGGGCATCAGGATATCGCGCCGCAGCGCAAAACCGACCCCGGACATTTTTTTGATTGGGCGCAATTAGAACGTTTCGGCTTTCCCGTGCGACGGAACGTGTAAGGCATAGCCGTTGTGTTGGCGGCGGTAGTAATAGCTGCTGCCCCATACGGCGCGGTAAATGGTATAAACCGGACCTTGCGCGGGCAAAGGCACGGGATTGGGCGTTTCTGCTGCGCCGTCTGTTTCGGCTTCGGGGCTGTCCACCGCTGTTTTGCCTGTGTACAACACATCAGACGGCTGCGCTTCAGGCTTGTGATAATCTTCCACCAACACCAGCTTGGGCGGCGGCAAACCTGCCTGCCAGCCTTCGGGCAATTCGGGTTCTGCCACAGGCAAATCTGCCTGCTGCGGTACGGGCGGCTGCTCAATCTGCGCCTGCCAGCCCGTACAGCGTCCTTGCGAAAACGACAACGCCGTAGTTTGCACGGGAAAATGCTCGCCGCCGCCATCAATGCGCTGCCCGCCGTAGGGATTACGGGGAAAATTTTCTTGAAAAGTAGCCATGTTTAAGGAATTCCGTTAAGTATTTGTTTCAACAAAAGGACAGCATTAAAACGCAAACCTGTGTTGTCCCAAACGGCAAAAGCCTTTCATCAAGTTTCCTTTTCGGTTTGAAAACCCTGCCGTTTACGGCGGTAAAATAAACGTTTGTTCGGGCGGAGAGCCACTCCGTCCGAATCAGGGCAACACATGTGCTTGATGTGTAGCCCCGTGTGTTGAAACATCTTGACCCAACCCCACCATTTTGCCACCATCAAGGCATGGTTTCAAACCAAAAAGGAATTTTATGAACCATATTACCCCTGCCGACTGGCTGGCGCAGTGTCCGCTGCCGCGTTTGGAAAAATATTTACTGGTGCAACACGCCACCCGTCTTACCCGCGCCCAACTGCTCACCCGCGACCACCTGCCGCTTACCGCCGAACAACAACAGCATTTGCAAGCCTTGCTGCAACGGCGTTTGGCAGGCGAACCGATGGCGTATATTTTGGGAACACGCGGATTTTACGGGCGCGATTTTGCCGTTTCGCCCGCCGTGCTGATTCCCCGTCCCGAAACGGAACACCTGTTGGAAGCCGCTTTAGCCCATTTGCCCGAACACGGCACATTGTGGGACATCGGCACAGGCAGCGGCATTATTGCCATTACCGCCAAGCTGGAACGCCCCGATGCCCGCGTGTTTGCCAGCGATGTGTGCGCCAATGCTTTGGGGGTTGCACGTGGTAACGCCGCCACACTCGGCGCAGACATTGCCTTTGCCCAAGGTTCATGGCTAGACGTGCAAGCTGCGCCGCCGCTGTGTCATATTATCGTATCCAATCCGCCTTATATTGAAGCAGACGACCCGCATTTGCACACAGGCGATTTGCGTTTTGAACCACAGCACGCACTAACCGATTTTTCAGACGGTTTAAGTGCCTACCGCCACATCGCCGCCGCTGCGCCCGCACACCTGCATCACGGCGGCTGGCTGCTGTTTGAACATGGCTATCAGCAAGGCGCAGCCGTACGCCAAATTTTACGCGACAACGGTTTTCAATCTGTCGCCACCCTGCCCGATTTGGCAGGACATGAACGGATAAGTTTCGGACAGCGGCACAGCCCGACATAGCTGGCCCATTACTCGCTTACTGATAATATAGTGGATAAAAATAAAAACGAGACAAGGCGACAACACTGTATCGTTGTCGATTTTAATCAACTATATATGCTGCATCTTGCGTGAAGTCGTCAGTTATACTATGCTTAACTCTCAAGCGATACAGCAGACGTTCCAGTTGTCGAAAAACAACAGACGGGTTGATGCTGGGATTTCCTGATGTATCATATGCGCCGTCTGTGATTAGGGAAGCCGTATCATCGGCTTCCCTAGTTTTTTCTAAAAGTACGGTTGCATTGTAAACATTGCCTGATTTAAAAGGTAACTTTCCTTACTCTCTTTATTCTTAAAATAAGCTGCACTATAATGATTCTCACGCGGTACAGTGGTCGCGCTGATTGGGAGTGTTAGGGGAATAACATCGGTCGGCTGATTACCCAGTGTACCATTAGCGCAATTCCCTAAAAGGCTGCTATTTATCCATAGCAGCCTTATTTGCATGCTTACCACAGCTGTCCCTACAAGCAAATATCCACCCGATGTGTGAAAGCAAACCTTTTCACCATATCTTGCCAAAGGTTTATTTTTTCTGTACATTCTCACACAATTCCCACAACGCAAGGACGCATCATGACTTACTGGCTGGCAGCCGCTGCATTGCTGTTTGCGGCAGAGATTTTTTTAGGTACGGTGTATCTGCTGGTGCTGTCGGCAGCTTTGGCGGGTGCAGGTTTGGCGGCATGGCTGTTTGGTGCGGACAGCACTGCCCCGTGGTGGACGGCATCGCTGTTGTCGCTGGCGGGCGTGGTGTGGGTGTACCGTTGGCGGCGGCGTGCTGCCCCTGCCCCCGCCGTACAAAACGACTTGGACATCGGTCAAAGCGTTACGCTGGAAAGCGAGTTAGGCGGTGGATTATGGCGCGTACAATACCGCGGCACACAATGGGAAGCCCGTTTTCCCGACCCGCAGCACCACGCCCACGCAGGCAGCCACGCCGTGATTATCGGCAAAGACGGCATTGTTTTGCTGCTGCGTTCCTAATAATTTTTTCAATCAGCTTGTTAAGGAGTCAAACATTATGTCATTTTTACCTTTGGTGATTTTAGCGGTGGTGATTATCATCGGCTTTCAAGCATTTAAAGTTGTTCCACAGCAAGAAGCCTATATTGTGGAACGTTTGGGGCGTTTTCACTCCGTACTCAAACCCGGATTAAACATTCTCGTTCCCTTTCTCGACCGCATCGCCTACCGCCACTCGCTCAAAGAAATCCCGCTGGACGTCCCCAGCCAAGTCTGCATCACCCGCGACAACACCCAATTAACCGTAGATGGGATTTTGTATTTTCAAGTTACTGACCCCAAACGCGCTTCTTACGGTTCCAGCAACTACATTCTCGCCATTACCCAGCTGGCACAAACCACCTTGCGTTCCGTTATCGGGCGCATGGAATTGGACAAAACCTTTGAAGAGCGCGACGACATCAACCGCACCGTAGTCGCCGCATTAGACGAAGCCGCCGTATCGTGGGGCGTAAAAGTGTTGCGTTACGAAATCAAAGACCTTGTTCCCCCACAAGAAATTTTACGCGCCATGCAGGCGCAAATCACCGCCGAACGCGACAAACGCGCCCGCATCGCCCAATCCGAGGGTTTGAAAATCGAACAAATCAATTTGGCAACAGGCGAACGCGAAGCCGAAATCAAAAAATCCGAAGGCGAAGCGCAAGCTGCCGTCAATGCTTCACAAGGCGAAAAAGTCGCCCAAATCAACCGCGCCGAAGGCGAAGCGCAAGCCCTGCGTTTGGTGGCACAAGCCAGCGCCGATGCCATCCGCACCATTGCCGCCGCCATTCAAGAACCGGGGGGCAGCGAAGCGGTGAATTTAAAAGTGGCAGAGCAATATGTAGAAGCCTTCTCAAAACTTGCCAAAGAAAACAATACCTTGATTATGCCTGCCAATATCGCCGATTTGGGCGGATTGGTTTCCGCAGGTATGAGTATTGTCAAATCACAGAAAAATCAATAATTTTTTGATAAAGACAAACAGGCTGCCTGAAAATCACTCAGGCAGCCTGTTTGTTTGGTGCTCAGCACCGATGCCTATTATATAGTTGATTAAAATCGCAACGATACAGCGTTGCCAACGCCCTGATGTACTGTTCCGTACACGGCGGGCGTTGCTGCCTTGTCTCGTTTTTATTTTTATCAACTATAGTAAATACAGTGAAAAATGTAACACTTTTCAGGGAGTTTTTCATGCACTTGTATTGATAATTTATAACAAATAATCAATTTCTTACCTAAAAACTTACACCCTATGATATTTTATTCAACTTGTGCAATTTTCAGATGAATTCACAATATTTCGGCTTGTTCCCCGTGATGGAACAAATTACCTCGCAATCGGGCGTGGACCCACGCGCTGCGGGTTATGCCATGCTGATTGGCAGTATTGTCGGCACATTTGTGACTCCGCTTTCGCCCGCGCTGTGGATGGGCTTGGGCTTGGCACAGCTTTCTATGGGCAAACATATCCGCTATTCGTTTTTCTGGATTTGGGCTTTATCGCTGCTGATTTTGGCAAGCAGTATTATGGTGGGGGTCGTGCCTTTGCATCCTGCCACCGTAATGAATTGAGTTCAAAATCTCTACCCTGCAATAATCATATGAGAGCAGCCTGAAATTTGTGGGTTTCAGGCTGCCCTATTCTTGGATACAAATGTGGGACTAATCCTAACTAAACATCATTTGCTACTATGTTGAGCTTTTAACTCAATATACGTTCTAACTTAGGAATTAAGAGCTCTATTTTCTCCCTAGATATCTCAACTGTTTTATCATCTTGAACACTCATAGGCGAACTTCCTATACTAAGCTTATATCTTTGAAGCGCTTTTAAAAAATAATCAATATTATCAGGTGTGTATCCATGTATATGCTTTAAGATGACCTCACATAAATATCTTATTTGTCGAAAAGAAGCACGTTTTTTATCTTTCTCAGTTACAACATCAAGATATTGAATTGCCTCTTTTAAATATGGTATTGTTTCCTCTGCCTTTTCCAGCAAGGAGCTTTTATAAATATAAAAACGTGCTAATTGAGTTTGCAAGTCATAGGTCTTATAACCCCTTTTCTTTCTGGCTAACTCCATCGCTGTATCTAAATATTTTTTTGCTAATTCTAAATGGGGTTGAGGTTCACTTTCCGCATACGCCAACCGTGCAATGGCATATTGCAACCAAAAATGTGGATTCTCAATTTCTAATCCAAATCCTCGTAGTGTTTCATAATATTGAATCAATGAATTTCGTTTTTCTTTTTTAGTAGAGATCATCCGTTGTATATTTGTATATGTTGCTAACATTTTATATGTTTTTCCATATTTATATGCCCCTTTTTGGAAATTATTTTGCTCCTTTTGCCCTAATGTAAAGCATCTCTTTGCAACTGTTGACAATATTTCAACCATTAAAGCTGGATTAGGGAATTGCTCAAAAAAGAATTGTGCAAATAATGTAGATTTTGGAGTAACAAAATTACCTTGGTTTCGTGTAAAGAAATGATTTAATAACTTATCCTTTCCAAAATCAGGTTGAATTATACGGCTACTTTCTGTTATTTTATATAATACATTTTTTTCCACTTCCTCACCATAAAGGATATGTAACATAAAAACTGTTGTTAGGATCATTAATTTTTCCCTTTGAAGTTCGAGATCCTGAAATATTGGATTATATTTCTGAATAATAGATTCAGATTTTAATAACGACAATAGCAAATGACTTAACTGTTTATTTGAGTCTGCTAGAAGCCTTGTTTTTTTATCAAATTTATTATTGGGATATAGTTCATCAAGTATAGGAATAAGAAAACCATTATTCTCTAAAATTGATAAAAATTTTTCCCCTTGAGATCCGTTAAGTTTATCAGCGCAAATTTCACGAATCATATCAGATGATAGGCAGGGGGTACGAAAAACTAATTCATTAAATGCCAATTCGTATTCATCAGTTCTTAATGAAACTATCACTTTATCATCTTGGCGAATTTTTTGACGTAAATAGCGTATAAGATTATGTATCTCATCTGTATAATTATTCACATCCAAAACAAATATAGCCTTTTGTTTTGTTGATAAAATAATATCAATATCTTCTAATGGGGAGTAAAATGATTTATTAAGCGTGAAAACACCATATCCTTTGTGAAAATAAAATATACAAAGCTGCTCAACTAGTACAGTTTTCCCAACACCTAAATCCCCATATACAAAAATAAAACTTTTATCTATACTATCAAGATTTAAATCATTGATTCTATTAACAGCATAATCCTTGTAATCTTCAATTCTAACAACTTTCTCAAGTAAACTTTGATTTTCATGCCCTAATATCAGGAACTTTTCTGTTTCTTCATTGACATTTAAATTTTTCTTTTCAGAGCGTATTAACTTGAACTCTTTAAAATTTATATAAACCTTTTCATTTGTTTCAGTACTATATACTGTATTGAGCTTTGAAAGATCTCTTGCAAAATTTTCCACTCCTTTGGTATAAACAGTTCCAAAATCATCTAGGATTGGATTTTCATTATTTGAAATGAAGAAAGTTTTTTCCTTAAGAGCATCATGAAAATCAAAAAATAACTTTGCAATATCAAAATCATAACTTAAAGAGTACCCTACAAAAAATATAGCTTTGCTTGCAATGACTTCTGTAAAAAAACTTTCATACCATGGACTTTTTACAAACTGATCTGCTAAATAACTTACATTTGCTAGCTTAAAGTTATTTTCTAAATCATTGGGAGTGACTGTTTCAATATAACCATTAATATGAATAATATTCTTTGAGTTTGCATGAAAATCATTAGGATTCATCATCGGCGAAACTGCATTCCGTTCCAATCCCAAATGTTGTGCTTGTACTTCAAAAGAGTTATCATAATTTGTTGTAAAAATACTTCTCCAAGGTGTTTCAACAATGTCTTTGTAATAATTAGGTAATTTTTTTGTTTGAAAAATGGGCTTGATCAATGAAATCAAATCACCTTTACTTTTCTTTTTTAGAAAAATTTGTGTACTATATCCTAAATCAAAATCATTAGCTCCTGAAGGATCGATCTCTTTATAAATTAATTTCGATAACTCCCTACCTATGGGCATTTTTTCATCATTCAGATTAATAACCTCAGATGACATACCAGCACCATAAAATAATAATGCCTGCCCAGATTTTGCATGATATAAAGCCTCTTCGTAATTCATTTAGATCTCCTAATCAAAACATTCTTAACAACCGTTTAACCGATACTGGATGAGGCGTCTTCAACTCCTGCGCAAACAAGGAAACGCGCAATTCCTCTAACTGCCAAGCAAACGCCAACAATTCATCAAACACAGGCTGGTTTTGCCGTGTTAGTGATTGTAACTTATCGTTTAGCATCTGTTCAAGCTGGTTAATATCCGCTTCCCTTGCTTGGTCGCGGGCAGGATTGGCGCTATATTTTTCCATCCGCAGGGTCATGGCTTTTAGATACACGGGCAGCCGTTGCCATTGCGCCCACGGGGTACGCGTGGCAAATCCTGCCGAAAGTAGCTGTTCCACACGGCGACGCAGCAATGGCGTTAGCGGATGTTTACCCAGTTTGCCGTTTAATTCGGTATAGGCGGCGGCGGTTTCCTGCAAATAGCGGCTCAGGGCTTCTTTTACCGCAGGCAAGCGGCTGCGGGCGCGTTTAATTTGTTCTTTAAAGGCTTTTTCACTGCGCGGCAGTTCGTCTTCGCCGATAAAGGCGCGGTCGCACACGGCTTGGGTCAAATCATCGCGCAGGGTGTCGGCAGGAATATGTTTCAGCAACATTGCTGCTTGGGTAAAACCTTGAATACCTTTGTTTAAATCTTTCATATGGTCTTTAAGCTGAAGCTGCATCAGCGCAATCACGCCTGCACGGTGGGCGTGTGCGGCAGCTTCGGGCGTATCAAACAGGCGTAAGGCGATGTTGCCGTTTTTTTCTTTTTGTAGGGCAAGGTAACCCGTGAGCTGCTGTTTGCCACGCGCAAATTTAATGCTTTCAGGCAGCGTGCCGATGCTCCAATCGGTCAAGTTATCCCGTTCAAATTCTTGGGTATTATCGCGGAAAGTCATGGCGGCGGCGTTGCCAAGCTGCTGTTGCAGTTGCGCCAAATCGCGCCCCGTTGCCAACTCCTGTCCGCCATCGTCCACCACGCGGATATTGGCGTAACAATGTTCGGGTAAACGCTGTGCAGCCCAATCGTCCAAATTAATCTGTTCCAACAAACGCATATCGCCCGTGTGTTTGGCAACGGCATGGGCAAGCTGCGGCAAAATCGGCTGGCTGTGGTCAGGTTCGGCAGCGAGAAAACGGGTAATAAAATCAGGCACAGGCACACATACGCGGCGGATTTGTTTGGGTAATGCCTTAATCAGCAACTGTAATTTTTCGCGTATCATGCCCGGAACGAGCCATTCCAATTCGGCGGCGTTGACGCGGTTTAATACGGTTAGCGGTACGGTCAGCGTAACGCCGTCAAGCGGGTGATGCGGTTCAAAACGGTAATTTAGTTTAAATTTTCCGTCCTGATTACGCCAAAATTTGGGGAACTGCTCTTCGGTAATGTGCGCGGCGGCGTGCTGCATCAAATCTTCGCGCGACAAAAATAGTTGTTTTTCATCAACTGTTTTCAGCCACGCTTCAAAGGTGCGGATATCCGCCAGCGCAACCGTTTTGTTTTCCGATACTTGATAATTTTCAGGCAGCCTGTCGTGGTAAAACGCAAACAAGGCTTCTTCGTCCACCAACACATCTTGCTTGCGCGATTTATGCTCTAATTCGCTGATTTCACGAATCAGTTTTTTATTGTGGATAAAAAACGCTGCTTTTAAATCGCATTCCTGCGCCACCAATGCGCTGCGGATAAAAATTTCCCGCGCTTCTTCGGGCGCAACCTTGCCATAAGCAATCGGACGGCGCGGCAAAACCGTTAAACCATAAAGGGTTACGCGCTCACTTGCCACCACTTCGCCACGTTTTTGTTCCCAATGCGGCTCAAAATAATGATAGCGCACCAAATGCGGCGCTTCCGCTTCAATCCATTCGGGCTTGATTTCCGCCACATCGCGGGCATAAAGTTTTGTCGTTTCAGTCAGTTCCGCCGCCATCACCCATTTGGGTTTGGCTTTAAACAAAGACGACGCGGGAAACAAATGAAAATGGCTGCCGCGTGCGCCTGTGTAGTCGTGTCCTTCAGGCGACTTCATACCCACGTTGGCGATTAAGCCCGTTAATAAAGCGCGGTGGATTTGTTCGTAGCCTGCGGCTTTTTTGGCACGGATTTGGGCGCGATGCTGTTTTTTATCCAATTGTTTTTGTTTTAATTTGGCGGATAAATCTTGGTCTTGTACCGTTTCGTTGGCTTGCAGTTGCGCCACTTTTTCAGGCTGCCTGAACGCGCGTTCCTTTTCCACCAAACCCATTTCTACCGCAATATCAGCCAGTTGCTTATGCAATTCGCGCCACTCGCGCATACGCAAATGCGATAAAAAATACTGATGGCACCATTGCACCAACTGCTTATTGGTCAAGCCCTTATCACGCTCGCGCTGGAAAGAATCCCAAATATTCAAATAACTTAAAAAATCCGACTGCTTATCGGCAAAACGCTCATGCGCCTTATTCGCTGCTTCACGCGCTTCCAAAGGGCGTTCGCGCGGGTCTTGAATCGACAAGGCAGACACAATCACCAGCATTTCCGCCACGCAATCATGCTTTTGCGCCGCCAACAGCATACGCGAGATTTTCGGGTCTATCGGCAGGCGCGACATCTGCTCGCCTGTTTTGCTTAATTGGTTTTTGTCGTTTACCGCGCCAAGTTCTTGTAAAACTTGAAAACCATCGTTGATATAACGCTGGTCGGGCGCTTCTAAAAACGGAAACGCCGCCACATCGCCCAATTTCAGCGCCGCCATACGTAAAATCACCGCCGCCAAATTGCTGCGGATAATTTCGGGGTCGGTAAACGGTGGGCGTTGTTCAAAATCTTCTTGCGAATACAAACGGATGCATACGCCTGCCGATACGCGCCCGCAACGCCCCGACCGTTGCCGCGCCGCTGCCTGCGAGATTTTTTCAACGTGCAACTGCTCCACTTTTGCCCGCGCCGAATAGCGTTTCACCCGCGCCAAACCCGTATCAATCACATAGCGGATGCGCGGCACGGTTAGCGAGGTTTCAGCGACGTTGGTGGCAAGAATAATGCGGCGCGTGTCGCCCTGCGGATGGAAAATTTTGTGCTGCTCTTGCGCGGAAAGTCGCGCAAATAGCGGTAAAATATCATCATTTTTACGCAAGGGCGATTTGCGTAAGGCTTCGGCAGTCTCGCGGATTTCGCGCTCACCCGGTAGAAAAACCAAAATATCGCCTGTGCCAAAACGCGCCAATTCGTCCGCCGCATCCACAATGGCATCGGCGGTTTCTATTTCTGCTTCATCTTCATCATCGGCTTGCAAGGGGCGATACAGCACGTCCACAGGATAGGTGCGCCCGCTTACCTCAATCACGGGTGCGCCGTTAAAATGCTGGGAAAAACGCTCGGCATCAATGGTCGCTGATGTGATAATGACTTTTAAATCAGGTCGCTGTGGCAGAATTTGTTTCAGATAGCCAAGTAGGAAATCAATATTCAGGCTGCGCTCGTGCGCTTCGTCAATAATAATGGTGTCGTAAGCGGTAAGAAAACGGTCGGTTTGGGTTTCCGCCAGCAAAATGCCGTCTGTCATCAGTTTGATGCTGGCATCGCGTGCGGTGTGGTCGGTAAAACGCACTTTATAACCAACGGCTTGCCCAATATTCTGCCCCAGCTCTTCAGCAATGCGTTCCGCCACAGAGCGCGCCGCCAAACGGCGCGGTTGGGTATGCCCGATTAAACCTGCCGCGCCGCGCCCCAATTCCAAACAGATTTTCGGCAGCTGCGTGGTTTTACCCGAACCCGTTTCGCCACAAATAATGGTAACTTGGTTAGCGGCAATGGCATCGCGGATTTCGGCGCGTTTTTCATGCACGGGCAGGCTGTCGTCAAACTGCGGTTTGGGCAAGTTTTGTAGGCGTTTTTGGTAAATTTCGTGGGATTTTTGGTATTTTTGTTGAACTTTTGCCAAACCGCCGAATTTTTGCGGCTGTTTAAACGCACGTTGTAAGAAATAACGGTCTTTGGCAAGCACTTGGGATAAATCGGGCTGCTGCATCGGAAATCAGAAATAATAAACAATATTAAGTATTTGATTGTACCAGCAAAGTAGGCAACTGAAAATAAAAAACCGAACCGTATGACACGGTTCGGCGTTGATGCTTAAGCGCAAGGCATTATTCGGCAGCAGCGGCTTCTTCTTGCGATTGCTGATACATGGCATCAAAGTTAATCGGTGCCAGCAATACGGGCGGGAAGCCTGCGCGGGTTACGGTAGAAGATACTGTTTCACGCGCATAGGGGAACAGGATGTTCGGGCAGGCGACGCCCAACAGGATTTTAATGTCTTCCTCGGGGATGTTGGACAGGCGGAAAATACCTGCTTGATTGACTTCGCTCAAAAATACCACGCGTTCGTCTTTTAAAGTGGCGGTAATGGTAACGGTAATGCCGCACTCATAAAAGCCGTCTTCCACTTTTTGGCTGTGGGTGGCCACACGCATATCCACTTCGGGGGTTTCCGATTCCAAAAAGATTTGCGGGGCGTGGGGTACTTCTAAAGACAAATCTTTAACATACAGTTTCTCAATGCTAAAAACGGGTTGGTCTTGTTCGCTCATGGCTGATTCCTTATTTCGGTCGGACGCCCGTGTCGGAAAAATGAATCGGGGCGGCAGAAATGTTAAAAACCATGCTTTTTATTCAATATCTGCCGCCTTGTCAAGCCTGAACGGACAAAATCACGGCAGCCAAAAACCGCTTTAATACCAAACCGGCATGAAAAACAGGGGCTTCCCAATTAGGCAAACCCCTATTTTCAGTAAAGTGCTCAAGAAAATTTATTTAACGTGTTCAATCACGTCTTTCCAATCGCGCTCTACATCGTCCAAAAAGCCGGGCGTGCCTTCAATCATACCGCCCTGCAATACGGTGGATTCTTCTTCATCCACCGACAAATCGCCCCCCGGTGCGCGTAACACATCACCTTTGCTCACATTGGTGCTGCTTTCCAAAATAATCGCCGATGAAACGTGTTCGCCGGTGCGGTACACCATCGCTAAACCGATTTCTTCGGTGGGCAGGTTCACAAACTGCGAGGCTTTTTTATCGGGATTGTTCCATTCGGTTTTGACAATGCGATTAGGTTTGTACACCGCCAACACCGTACCTGCATCAATGCCGTCTGCTTCGCCCTTGTTCAGAATAATGGTTTGGGTCATCGCGCTTTCGGAAATGCCGTCCATCATGGTCACAATGCGGGCATCTACATCACGCGCAGGCGGATGGGGCATCATATAGAAGCCTGTCAGCACATCGGGTTTTTTCAGCAGGTAATCGCCGCGCAAAATTTCCGATGTGGCATTGGTCAGCTTCATTGCTTGGGCAGTACGCACGGCAACACGTTTATGCCCTTCGCGCACATAGTATTCGTCCGCACTCAGTTTCTCGCGCTGCTTGGGTGTCATTTCCTGATTGTCGCGGTTTGCCATGCCGTGGTCGTGAACAGGCAAAGTTGAGGCTTCGCCGGCAAATTCTACCAAACGTCCCAAAGATTTGCCGCTAATCGGGTCTTTCAAATCTTCTTTTACGCGGTAAACTAGATAGCTGCCCGATTCAATCGGACCATCGGCATAAATGCGGTCTTCCGTGGTAAACAGCGTGCGTCCGTCTTCCCCCGCCACAATGCGCGGTGCGTGCGCCAAATCCTCTTCGGCAACAAACTGCGGGTGCTTCATAAACAAACGGTAGAAATCCACATTAATGGTGGGAATGCTGTTATCCAAATCTATGGTACGCGGTCCCAGCTTAATGGTGGGAATACCGCCTTGCGACGTGCTGGCACGTCCGCCACGGGCGCGTTTTTTCGCCGTCAGCACGGGTCGTCCGTTTACATAGCTCAAATACAGTTCCTGCCCCGGATAAATCAGGTGCGGATTGCGGATTTTGCCACGGTTTACCTGCCACAGCGCCGGCCATTTCCACGGACGGTACAAATATTTACCCGAAATTTCCCATAAAGTGTCGCCCTGCTTGACCACATAACGCGCAGGCGCATTGGGTTTCACTTTTAACTTGGATTTGGCAAACGCTGGCGCCGAAAGCGCCACGCCTGCGGCGCAAAACAAAACAGTAAGGTGCTTGTGCATGTTAGCCCCTGAGATTGACAATTGACAAATAAGCGCAATAATAGAGCATTTTGCCGCCCTTGTGCCAGCGTTTGTGTGATTTTCTGCATCAGGCATGGTACGATTGCGACACCATAAGCCCATTATTTTTCAGAAAGGAAGCAGCAAAATGGCATTGCTGACAATTTTACAGTACCCCGATGAACGCCTGCACAAAGTGGCAGAACCCGTTAAGCAAATAGACGCCCGCATCAAACAACTCGCTGCCGATATGGCAGAAACCATGTATTCCGCACGCGGCATCGGCTTGGCAGCCACACAGGTAGATGTGCATGAACGCGTGGTGGTGATTGATTTGTCGGAAGAACGCGACAGCCTAATGGTGCTGGTAAACCCCGTGATTACCGCCAAAGACGGTGAAACCACCTACGAAGAAGGCTGTTTGTCCGTTCCAGGTATTTACGACAAAGTGACCCGCGCCGAGCGCATCACCGCCGAATATCTTGATTTGGACGGCAACAGCCACACCATTGAAGCAGACGGACTGCTTGCCATCTGCATCCAGCACGAAATTGACCATTTAAACGGCAAAGTATTTGTGGAATACCTGTCCACTCTCAAGCAAAACCGCATCCGTTCCAAACTCAAAAAACGCGAACGCGAAAATATGTAATACAATGATGTTTTTTACACACCCACATTAGGAGTCTAAACATGAACGAACCGCAACAACACGTTTCCGACTACACGGGCATTGCCACGCAAAGCCAGCCGCAGGAAGTTTTACTGCAAAAAACCTATAACCTGCTGGCACTGTCGTTTCTGCCCTGTGCTTTAGGCGCGGGCGCAGGCATGATGTTTAACCCCTTTGCCGCTTTGGGCAACCAATGGCTGGCAATCGGCATTATGTTTGCCTTCTTTTACGGCATGTGTTTTGCCATTGAAAAAAACCGCTACAGCAAAACAGGCGTGGCACTGCTGATGGTGTTTACCTTCGGCATGGGATTGATGCTGTCGCCGCTGCTGATGGTTACCGCAGCCGTTGCCAATGGCGGCAAACTGGTAATGACTGCCGCACTGATGACCGCAGGCGTGTTTTTTGCCATGGCATATCTGGCGCGTAAATCCAATATCAACACCCACGCTTTGGGCAAGTTTTTGGGTATGGGCGCAATCGTGCTGATGATTGGCGTGGTCGCCAACCTGTTTTTCCAACTGCCTGTGATGGGTTTAACCCTGTCGGGCGCGTTTGTGGTGTTCAGTTCGCTGCTGATTATGTGGCAAATCCGCAATGTGATTGAAGGCGGCGAAGACAGCCACATCAGCGCGGCACTGACCATCTTTATTTCGCTGTACAATATTTTCAGCAGCCTGCTGCACCTGCTGCTGGCGTTTGCTGGCGACGATTAAACCCCGTTGCCAAAAGGCTTGACGGGCGGTAACGGCTTGAACGTTACCGCCCGTTTTTGCGCCAAACATCAATTGACACAGCCATCTGAAAACGATAAAATCAACGGTTTCTATTTATACCGAATTTATTGGATTACCCTATTATGAAAACCTTTTCAGCGAAACCGCACGAGGTGCAACGCGAATGGTTTGTAATCGACGCCGAAGACAAAGTACTCGGTCGTGTTGCAGCCGAAGTTGCCCGCCGTCTGCGCGGCAAACATAAGCCCGAATACACCCCCCACGTGGACACTGGTGATTACATTATTGTGATTAATGCCGACAAATTGCGCGTGACTGGCAACAAATTTGAAGACAAAAAATACTACCGTCACTCTGGTTTCCCCGGCGGTATTTACGAGCGCAGCTTCCGCCAAATGCAGGAAAAATTCCCCGGTCGTGCTTTGGAAAAAGCCGTAAAAGGCATGTTGCCCAAAGGTCCTTTGGGTTATGCCATGATTAAAAAACTGAAAGTGTATGCTGGTGCCGAACACCAACACGCTGCTCAACAACCCAAAGTTTTGGAAATTTAAGGACACCAGATGAACGGTAAATACTATTACGGCACCGGTCGCCGCAAAAGCTCTGTTGCCCGCGTGTTCCTGCAAAAAGGTAGCGGTCAGATTATTGTAAACGGTCGTCCCGTTGATGAATTCTTCTCACGTGAAACCAGCCGCATGGTGGTGCGTCAGCCTTTGGTTTTGACTGAAAACGCTGAAGCCTTTGATATTAAAATCAATGTAAGCGGTGGTGGTGAAACCGGTCAATCTGGTGCCATCCGTCACGGCATTACCCGCGCCCTGATTGACTACGATGCTGCTTTGAAACCTGCTTTGTCTCAAGCTGGTTTTGTTACCCGCGATGCGCGTGAAGTGGAACGTAAAAAATTCGGTCTACGCAAAGCACGCCGCGCCAAACAGTTCTCCAAACGTTAATTGTTTGCCTGCAAACGCCCCGAAAATGTTCGGGGCGTTTTTTTGTATGGGATTACATGGGGATATTTAACAAGACTTCGGTGATGTCGTCAGGCAGCGTCCGCAGCGTTTTTTGACGAATGGCGGGGGCGATGCCGCGATAATAGGCTTCGGCAACCGCGCCTGTAAGCGTGGCAACCGCCGATACATTCCCACCCAGCGATACCGCCAAACGCAGTGCGTGTTCAAATGTTTCGCTTTCAAAAAAAGCGGTAAGCGCCACAGGCACAATATGCGGGCTGCTGTGATGAAAATGGTAGTTTGGGCGGATGCGGCTGAGGCTGCGCCCCACATCATAGCCAAACAAACGTGCTGTGTTGTCGCGGATAAAGGCTTTGCTTTCGCCCGTCCGCGCCCAAAAAATGGCAGCGGCGACGGCTTGCGCCCCTTTAATGCCTTCGGTGTGGTCGTGGGTGACCACCGCGCTGTCGCAAGCCATATTCAGCGTTTCCGATAAGCTGTTAAACGCCCACCCCACCGCCGACACCCGCAATGCTGCCCCTACCCCAAGGCTACCATAAGGTTCAGGTGTACCTTGCCACAGCCAATTGCCAAAATTTAGGCTGTAGGCATCGTGCGGATGCGGATAACGGCGACACCATTTTTGCAAATACACCGCAGGGCTTTGGCTGCACCCATTCAACACCCAATCGCCCACCGCAGCCGTGCAGATGGTTGGCGTGCCATAGGCGCTATCGCGGGTAAACAGGGTAAATTCGGTGCTTTTGTGTTCTGGCGCAAAGCGTGAGCCGACCATATTGCCAATGGCTGCACCCAGCATAATCTTTCCTTAATATTCCGATTAAACAGCATTATAGCGCATTTATCGGTACACACTAAACACAATCCCGCCGCACGCCCGCGCCGCTCTGTGCTACACTCGGTTTTTGTTTTGCAAGGATAAACCGCATGGCAGGCAACACTTTCGGACAACTGTTCCGCATCACCACTTTTGGCGAAAGCCACGGCGCAGGCTTGGGCTGTATTATTGATGGCTGTCCGCCGCAGCTGGAACTGAATGTCGCCGATATCCAGCACGACCTAGACCGCCGCAAACCCGGTACCAGCCGCCACGTTACCCAACGCCGCGAAGCCGACCAAGTAGAAATTTTATCGGGCGTGTTTGACGGCAAAACCACCGGCACGCCCATTGCCCTGCTGATTCGCAATACCGACCAACGCAGCAAAGACTATGGCAATCTTGCCGAAAGTTTCCGCCCCGGCCATGCCGATTACAGCTATTGGCACAAATACGGCATCCGCGATTACCGTGGCGGCGGACGCAGTTCAGCCCGCGAAACCGCCGCCCGTGTTGCCGCAGGTGCGGTTGCCAAAAAATGGCTTAAACAACAATTCGGTACGCAATTTATCTGCTACGTTACCCAAATCGGCACACAAACCATCGCCTTTGAAAGCGAAGATTTTATTGACGAAAATCCCTTTTTCGCCGCCAACCGTTCCCAAATCCCCCAATTGGAAGCCTATATGGACAGCGTGCGTAAATCGCTGGATTCCGTGGGCGCAAAATTACATATTGAAGCGCGGAATGTGCCTGTCGGTTTGGGCGAACCCGTGTTTGACCGCCTAGATGCCGATATTGCCCACGCCCTGATGTCGATCAACGCCGTCAAAGCCGTGTCTATCGGCGCAGGTTTTGACTGCGTGGCACAACGTGGCAGCGAACACGGCGACGAACTGACCCCGCAAGGCTTTTTATCCAACCACGCAGGCGGGATTTTGGGCGGGATTTCCACAGGGCAAACCATTGTTGCCGACTTTGCCATCAAGCCCACCAGCAGCATCGCCACCCCGCGCCAAAGCATCGATATTCACGGCAATCCCGTACAAATCGCTACCCATGGACGACATGACCCCTGTGTCGGTTTACGCGCTGCGCCCATTGCCGAAGCCATGCTTGCCTTGGTGCTGGCAGACCACGCCCTGCGCCACCGCGCCCAAAATGCCGATGTGCGCGTCAGCACGCCCGATATTGCCCAAAACCGCTAAACACCATGTCTCACGCCAAACTGATTGCCCGCCGTCCCGTTGATTCCGCTGCCCAAGCCGCTTTGGAACAGGCAGGTACACCCCCGCTGCTGGCACGGCTGTTTGCCGCCCGCCACGTTGCGTCCGCTGACGAATTGGGCGACTCACTCGCCGCGCTGCTGCCCTATCAGGCACTCACAGGCTGCACCGCCGCCGCTGCACGTTTGGCAGATGCCATACATCGTCAAGAAAACATCCTGATTATCGCCGATTACGACGCAGACGGCGCCACCGCCTGCACCGTTGCCGTCAAAGGCTTGCAAGCCATGGGCGCAAAAACCGATTTTTTCGTTCCCAACCGCTTTGAACACGGCTACGGACTCACCCCCGAACTGGCAGACATCGCCCACACACGCGGCGCAGAACTGATTGTTACCGTGGATAACGGCATTTCCAGCAGCGAAGGCGTTGCCCGCGCCCGCGAATGTGGCATGGATGTGATTGTTACCGACCATCACGTTGCCGGCGACCGCGTTCCCGACTGCATTATCGTCAATCCCAATCAAAAAGGCTGCACCTTTCCCAGTAAAAACCTAGCGGGTGTGGGCGTGATTTTTTACGTTTTAACCGCTTTACGCGCCGAATTGCGCCAACGCGAATATTTTTCCACCACACGCCCCGAACCCAATTTGGCAGAACTGCTGGATTTGGTGGCATTGGGCACCGTTGCCGACGTTGTCCCGCTTGACCGCAACAACCGCATTCTCGTTTCGCAAGGGCTGAAAAGAATGCGCGCAGGCAAAATGTGCCACGGCATTCACGCCCTGTTTGCAGCCGCTCGCCGCGACCCGCGCAAAGCCCAACCCTTTGATATGGGTTTTGCCCTTGGACCACGCCTGAACGCCGCAGGGCGTTTGGACGATATGTCAGTAGGCATTGCCTGTTTGTTGGCAGATAATTTGGAAACCGCACAAAGCCTTGCCGCCGAATTAAACAGCCTGAACCAAGCCCGTCAGGAAATCGAGCAAGGCATGTTGGCGGATATTTTAAGCAGCTTTCCCGCCAGCCTGCCCCCGCAGCAACTCACCCTGTGCGCCTACCGCGACGATTTTCATCAGGGCGTAACAGGCATTGTGGCAGGACGTTTGAAAGAACGTTTTTACCGTCCCACTTTTGTTTTTGCCCCCGCAGGCAAGGGCGAAATCCGCGGTTCAGGACGTTCCCTACCCGGATTGCATCTGCGCGATGCCGTGGATATGGTGTCCAAACGCTGTCCGAAGCTGATTTCCCGTTTTGGCGGACACGCTATGGCAGCGGGTTTGAGTATGCGTGAAGACGGCTTGGCAGAATTTGAGCGCGTATTGGAACAAGTCGTATCCGAATTGGCAGACGAAGATTTGCTGTCGCAAACCTATTTGACAGACGGCAGCTTGGACAGCAGCGATTTAACCCTGCCCGTTGCCCGTGAGCTGGCGCGTCCCGTGTGGGGACAAGGATTTCCCCCGCCCAGTTTTGCCGACGAATTCAGCGTATTGCGCCAACAGCGTTTGGGTGGCGACAAACAACACCTGAAAGCGTGGCTGAAAAAAGACGGCTGCGAATTTGAAGCCATGTTTTGGCGTTGCCCGCAAGATTTGCCTGAACACATCCGCATGGTGTACCGCCCCACTGTAAACGAATGGCGCGGCAATGAAGAATTGCAGCTGTATGCCGAACATTGGGAAGCGGTTTAAAATCCATTTTTAATTAATTAATAATAAAGATTATGCCTGAATTACCCGAAGTTGAAACCACCTTGCGCGGGATTGCCCCGCACATCAGCGGCAAAACCCTTGCCAATGTACAGGTGCGCCAGCCCAAATTGCGTTGGGCAGTACCTGCCGATTTATCCGATGTGCTGCGCGGGCAAACCGTGCGCGACTGCCAACGCCGCGCCAAATACCTGCTTATCCGTTTTGATACGGGCATGGTTTTGATTCATTTGGGGATGTCGGGCAGTTTGCGTGTGTTTCGCGGCGACGCGCCTGCCGCAGGCAAACACGACCATGTGGATTTTATTTTTAATGATGATACGGTTTTGCGTTACCACGACCCGCGCCGTTTTGGGGCGGTTTTGTGGTTTGCGGGCGCGGCAGAACATCATCCCTTGCTGGCAAATTTGGGTCCCGAACCTTTAGAAGCGGATTTTACCGCGCAATATCTGTTTCAGGCATTGCACAAGCAGTCGCGCCCGATTAAAACGGCGTTAATGGACAATGCGGTGGTGGTGGGCGTGGGCAATATTTATGCCAACGAAAGCCTGTTTCAAGCGGGATTGCTGCCGTCCCGCCCCGCCAAATCGCTTACTTTGGACGACTGTACCCGTTTGGTGGCAGCAGTAAAAGCAATTTTGGCGCGAGCGATTGCCACAGGTGGCAGCACGCTGCGCGATTTTGTGGACAGCGAAGGCAAAAGCGGTTATTTTCAGCAGGAATACAAGGTGTATGCCCGTGCGGGACAGCCTTGTTTACACTGCGGTGCGCCTGTGGAAAAAACGGTTATCGGGCAACGTGGTACGTTTTTTTGCCCTGTGTGTCAAGTATAGTCAATATGCTTTATTTCTCATACGGCGTTGGCGTGCCTTGCCGTACTTTTGTACTGTCTGCGGCATCGCCGCCTTGTCTGAAAAATAAATCACATTAACTATATAAACTACATGATGGAATCCATTTTAGAACTGCGTCATCTGCGTACATTGGCGGCTTTGGCAGACACGGGCAGCTTGGCGGTGGCTGCGCAACGGGTGTTTTTAACCCAATCAGCGTTGTCGCACCAAATCCGTGCTTTGGAAAAACATTTTGATACGCCGCTGTTTGAACGCAAATCCATGCCGCTGCGTTTTACCCCCGCAGGCGAACGGCTGTTGAAGCTGGCGCACGAGTTATTGCCTTTGGTGGCAGCGGCGGAACGCGATTTAACCCAAATCGTACACGGCGAAGCGGGACAGCTGCGTTTGGCGGTGGAATGCCACACTTGTTTTGATTGGCTAATGCCTGCCATGGGCGTGTTCCGCCCACAGTGGCCACAGGTGGAATTGGATATTGTGTCGGGCTTTCAGGCAGACCCCGTTGCCCTGTTGTTAAGCCAAAGGGCAGATTTGGCGATTGTATCGGAAGCCATCCCCCAGCCCGAAATTGTTTATCGTCCGCTGTTTGCTTATGAAATGGTGGGCATTTGCGCCCCCGACCACGCTTTAGCAGAACGCAAAATCTGGCAAGCCGAAGATTTTGCCGCCGAAACGCTGATTACCTATCCCGTGCCTGATGATATGCTGGACTTACCACGCAAACTGCTGCTGCCGCAGGGCATCAATCCGCCGCGCCGCCACAGCGAATTAACCATTGCCATTGTGCAACTGGTTGCCAGCAGACGCGGCGTGGCGGCACTGCCGTATTGGTCGGTGATGCCCTATGTGGAAAAAAACTATGTGGTGGCGCGTCAAATCGGTACGCCACCGCTGCAAAGCGAGTTATACGCCGCTTTACGCCGTCAAGACCAAGACCGTATTTATCTCAATGATTTTTGCGATATTGTCCGCCGTGAAGGTTTTGCCACCCTGCCCGGTTTAAGCCGTTTGAGTACAGATTAGGCGGACCTCATTTGCTTTGCCCCAAATAGCGCCGCATCAGCAAATAGAGGCACGCCCTAAAGCTGCTTCCCATAATCCCCCGCATCGGCTATATTGACGCATCACCCGCCATCAGGAGATGCACCATGACCGAACTGCGCCAATCCTATCTTAACTACGCCGCCGCGCAAGAAACCGCGCCGCGCCGCGTATTGGAAAACGCCCTCGCCCTTGCCGAACAACACTATCCCGCCGATGCACGCGGCACACAGGCAGGCGAACCGCTGTTGCCGCGTTTGCTGTCTGCTGCACAAATGGTGGCGGATATGGATTTGCTTGCCGATGCCGTTGCCGCCACCGTGCTGACCGACCTGCCCGCCTATGCCAACGACTGGGAAACCCTGATTAGCGAACAATGCAGTCCCACCGTTTGCCAACTCGTTCACGGTATAGACGAAGTCCAAAAACTCACCCATTTTGCCCGTGTAGATGCCCTTGCCACCCCCGAAGAACGCGCCCAACAAGCCGAAGCCATGCGTAAAATGCTGTTGGCGATGGTGTCCGACATCCGTGTCGTCCTGATTAAACTCGCCCTACGCACGCGCACCATGCAATATCTCGGACAAGTGCCCGATTCCCCTGCCACCCGCGCCCTTGCCAAAGAAACATTGGATATTTTCGCGCCCTTGGCAAACCGTTTGGGTGTGTGGCAACTCAAATGGCAGCTGGAAGACCTCGGTTTCCGCCATCATAATCCCGAAGAATACCGCCGCATCGCCACCCTATTAGACGAAAAACGCGAAGAACGCCTAGAATATATTGACAATTTTCTCAATATTTTGCGCGGCGAAATGGATAAAGCCCGCATTCATTACGATGTTGCAGGTCGTCCCAAGCACATCTATTCCATTTACAAAAAAATGGTGAAGAAAAAGCTGGATTTTGACGGCTTGTACGACATCCGCGCCGTGCGTATTTTGGTGGACAGCGTGGCAGAATGTTACAGCACCTTGGGCATTGTCCACAGCCTGTGGCAACCGATTCCGGGTGAGTTTGACGACTACATCGCCAACCCCAAAGGCAACGGCTACAAAAGCCTGCATACCGTGATTGTCGGACCGGAAGACAAGGGCATTGAAGTGCAAATCCGCACCTTTGAAATGCACGAATTCAACGAATTCGGTGTGGCGGCGCACTGGCGTTACAAAGAAGGCGGTAAAGGCGACAGCGCCTACGAACAAAAAATTGCTTGGCTGCGACAATTGCTGGACTGGCGCGAAAACATGGCGCAAAGCGGCACGGAAGACCTTGCCGCCGCCTTTCAAACCGAATTGTTTAACGACACCATTTATGTGTTGACCCCGCACGGCAAAGTGCTGTCGCTGCCTGCAGGCGCGACCCCCATTGATTTTGCCTACGCCCTGCACAGCGATTTGGGCGACCGCTGCCGCGGCGCAAAAGTGGACGGGCAGATTGTGCCTTTATCCACCCCCTTGGAAAACGGACAGCGCGTGGAAATCATCGCCGCCAAATCAGGCGAACCCTCGGTAAACTGGCTGCACGAAGGTTGGGTAAAAAGCCACCGCGCCATCAGCAAAATCCGCGCCCATATCCGCCGCCAAAACGCCGAAACCATCCGCGAAGACGGCAAAAACCGTTTTGACAAAATCATCGCCAAAATCCACCCCAAACCCAACCAGCAGCAGCTGTGCGAAAAACTCGGTTTTAAGCAGTTGGACGAGCTGTACAGCGCACTCGGACAAGGCGAACTTACCCCACGCGCCGTCCAAAAAGCCTGTGAAACCACCCCACCGCCACCGCCCGCATCGCCGCAAAATATTGTCCGCAAATCCAAAATCAAAGCAGGCGGCAACGGCGTATTGATAGACGGCGAAGACGGCTTGCTGACCAATCTGGCAAAATGCTGCAAACCCGCCCCGCCCGATTTAATCGCAGGCTTTATTACCCGCGACCGCGGCGTATCCGTGCATCGGCAAAGTTGCAGCGATTTTGCCAACCTCTCGCGCCAACACCCCGAAAAAGTCCTGCCCGCAGCATGGGCGCAGGCTTCGGCAGAACAAGTGTTTGCCATCGGCATTGAAGTCCGCGCCCACGACCGCTCGGGCTTGCTGCGCGACGTATCCGACACCCTTACCCGCCACAAAATCAACGTAACCGCCGTACAAACCCAATCGCGCCAAATGGAAGCCACCATGCGTTTCACTTTAGAAGTCAAACAAGTAGATGATTTACCGCGTGTTTTGGCATCGGTGGCAGAAGTGAAAGGCGTAACGGGCGTGATGCGTTTGTAAACTCCGCTGCCTGAAAACCGTTCTGTGGGTTTTCAGGCAGTTTGCCCTTTATTTACCAGCCGAAAGATTGCCAAAACCCCCATATTCTGCCAATATAAGCGCCGTGCCTCACCGAACATATTTTTATCCATATCAATAAGGTAGATTATGAAAACCCTTTTTAGCACACTCGCCCTTACCCTGCTGCTAACCGCTTGTGGCAGCAGCGGCACTTCCCTGCAAGAACTGCCCTACCCCAACACCCATCAAGGCAAGCCCTCTGGCACCCAAGCAGGCAATAATCAAAATCATGGCGGAAATCATCCCGCCACCAATCCGCCCAACACCTCTGCGGGTAATCCAAACAATAGTGGAAACAGCAACCAGCCCACTACCCAGCCACCTAAATCTACTGTGATTACAGGTGATTATTTTGGTGAAAAATACGAGAAATTTTCCCCCGATACCAGCATTCACACCCCCAATGGCAAATTGGAAATTTTACAAGTTGAAGGACAAAGTATTGCCCTGATTCCCGAAGATGCCATTAATCGCACTAAAGATAGTGATTTTTTTGATTGGGACAAACAAACTGAATACGGTATTATCGGTACACACTTAAAATATGCCCGCTATGGCACAGTTTCCACATACAAACACCCCAGTAAAGATTTTGCCTATTTGTTTGCCCAAGGCAGCCAAAGTGAATCTTTACCCAATAAAGGAAGTGCCACTTATCGGGGACGCGCTTTAGCATTAGTGGATGATGAAAAAGATGATTTCAAAGGAACATCACAATTCACTGTTGATTTTGGCAAAAAAACTTTAGAGGGTACTTTGTCATTTACTGGGCAATACCGAGACATCCCTTTACGCGCCACCATTCAAGGCAGCCATTTCCAAGGTACGCATAATAAAGTCTTTACCAAAGGTACATTTTATGGCGATAACGGCGCAGAATTAGCAGGCGTGTTTGACGAACGTGAAATTGCCGACCAACCTGCCAGCGGTAAATTTGGCGGTGCATTTGGCGCAAGCAAACAATAATTTATTCTCATAAGCAAACCCCATATCCTGTTTACACGGGATATGGGGTTTGTATTGCTTAATCAAGCATTATTTCAGTTTGGCAGTGGTGGCTTTATCCAGCTTGCAGTTATCTACCACAATGCGGTTGGTATTGCCTTGGCGCACTGAAAATACGCCGCCGTTTTTTTGGTCTAACGTTTTGGCATCCAAAGGCTCAGTTGTCCACAATGTGCCGCCTGCGCTGGCAAAACGGCTCACTTGCTTGCCGTTTTCTACAGGGAATAATCCGGGGGAAATCACATCGTTTAATTTTACCTGCGCTGCGACAATGCGCCCTTTGTGCATACCGTACATCACGCCCAATTGAATGGTGTCGTCTTTTTTACCGTTTAACCAGCGGCATTCGTACAGCACTTCTTTTTTGCTGTCAATCACCAAATCATCGGCAAGTGCGCCACCACAGGCAAACGCGGCAGCGGCTATAGCGGCAAAACGGAAGATTTTTTGCATGGCAGTTCCTTTCGGTGCAATCGGGTTGAAAGTGCCATTATAAACCTGTGCCTTGTTGTGATGTGTTGGCATGGCGTTAAACTTCGTTGTCGGCGCGGGTGTGGTCTGATGCAAACCATGCGCCTACGGCGGCTTCGGCTTCGTCTATGCCCTGTTTTTTTAGGCTGGAAAACAGTTGTACCGAAATTTGCTGTGTTTGTGCCATGCCGCGCAACGATTGTTTGACTGCCGACAAGGTTTTAATTTGTTCGTTCTTGGATAATTTATCGGCTTTGGAAAGCAGGATATGCACGGGCTTGCCAGTGGGCAGGAAAAATTCCAGCATTTTTTTGTCGGAATCTTTTAAGGGGTGGCGGGCATCCATAATCAGCACCAAACCGCGCAGTTGCGGGCGGGTTTGCAAATACTGTCCCAGCAGCGTTACCCAATGGGTGCGTATGGCTTCGGGTACTTGGGCATAGCCGTAGCCCGGTAAATCCGCCATAAAGCAGCCGTTAGACAGCTCAAAAAAGTTGATGTGTTGGGTGCGCCCTGGGGTTTTGGACACAAACGCCAAACGCACATGGTTGCATAAGGTGTTAATCGCGCTGGATTTTCCTGCGTTGCTGCGCCCCACAAAGGCAATTTCGGCGGGGGTGTCGGGCAGGTCTTTCAAGTGATTGACGGTAGTAAAAAATTTGGCGTTTTGAAACAGACGGCTCATGGTTCGGGCATTTGTGTAGAATCAAGATATTGTATAGAATACCATGTTTGACGCGGCGGCAGGCGGATTTGTGCGTTTTCCGCACCGTTGCAAGCATAACGACAACAACGGTTGCGCTGTTGCGGCGCAGCCCATTATTCAGGAGCATTTTCCATGAAACGACTGATGGTACCTGCGCTGTGGCTGTTGGGTGCAACGGCTGTTGCCGCGCCCGCTGCCGATTTGGCTAAAGGCAAACAAATCGCCGAAACGGTGTGCGCTGCCTGTCATGCCGCTGATGGCAACAGCAGCATTGCTGCTTATCCGCGTTTGGCGGGTCAGCATCCCGCATTTATTTACAAACAAACCAAAGACATCAAAGAAGGCAAACGCACCACCGGTTCATCAGCGGCAATGATGCCGATGGTGCAGGGTTTGAGCGATGAAGACATCCGCAATGTGGCGGCGTTTTATGCCAAACAGCCGCCGCGTTCGGGCGAAACCAATCCCAAACCCGACCCGAAATTGGGCGCAAAAATTTTCCGTGGCGGCTTGCCAGAGAAAAAAATCCCTGCTTGCATGGCGTGCCACAGCCCCAACGGTGCGGGCATTCCTGCTGCAGGTACGGCAGTTACCGCCTATCCGCGTTTGAGCGGTCAGCACGCCGATTATGTGGTCACCCAGCTGAAAGCCTACGCCGCCGACCAGCGCACGGGCAATATGATGCGCGACATCGCCAAACGCATGAGCGAAGAAGACATGAAAGCCGTGGCGAACTTTATTCAAGGTTTGCACTAGGGCATATCCCTATTTACTTATGCGGCGGTGTTTTTGGTATAAACCCGCGTCTGCCGCGTTAAAAATCCTTGCAAGGTGTTCAACCTTGCGCGGATTTTTGCCTTGCATACACGGATTTCTACTCAAAAAACCGCTTGGCAAAGCAAATAGGGACACGCCCTAAATTGATTTTTTGATGCCGCGTTCAGTATCTTATACTGACAATAGCTTCAATCTATTACAGGCTGCCCAAGCGGTAAAACCGTTTCGGGCAGCCTGAATCCGCGTTAAAATCGCCGTTTCTACCGCCCGCCATGCCCTACATGACAGCCCCACACCTGTTTGCCGCATTCAAACTGCTTGCCGGTTTTGCCACGGTTGCCGCTTATTTAACACTCAAGCGCAAAACCCAAATCCAAGCATTAACGCCCATTGATGTGATGGGCGGTTTGCTCATTGGCGGCATGGCAGGTAGCACCGTTTATCAACCTGACACCGCCGTTTTATCCTATCTGGCACAACTGCTTGCCGCCATTGGCATCATGCTGCTGCTCAACCGTTTTCTGTATCCCGCCGCCCGCCCAAGCACAACGGATAAAGCCCTGTCCGTTATCATCAACGGCAAACTGCAACCCCATCTGCTCAAAGCGCGTACCCCCTTTCACCTGCCCGATTTTATGGCGCAACTGCGTTCACGCGGAATTTACTCGCTGCGCGAAGTGGATTTTGCCCAAATTGAAGCAGACGGCACCCTCACCGTTATCAAACACGGCGAAGGCAGACGCAATTTCCTGCTCGCGCACAAAGGGCAGATTTTGGCAGGACAGCTCAAACAAATCGGCAGAGACCCCAACTGGCTGATTGCTGCGCTTGCCGAAATGGGCATTGAATTAGAAGATGTTTTTCTTGCCGAACTGGCAAACGGCAACGAACTGTATGTGGTGCGCAACAACGCCGCCACCGCCGTCAATATATTGGACTGACCCATGTCAAAAATCCCCCTTATCCGCCGTCCGTGGTTTGCCTTTTTAAGTTCCATGCGTTTTGCCGTGGCGCTGTTGTGTGTCTTGGCGATTGCCTCGGTTATCGGCACGGTGCTGCAACAAAATCAGCCCCCGCAAAACTATGTCGTTAAATTCGGACCGTTTTGGGCGGAAATGTTCCGTTCTTTGGGTTTGTTTGACGTTTACGCCTCATGGTGGTTTGTGCTGATTATGCTATTTCTTGTGATTAGCACAGGGCTGTGTCTGTGGCGCAATATTCCGCCCTTTTTGCGCGAGATGCGTTCGTTCCGCCTCAACGCCACCGCCAAATCGCTGACCCACATGCGCCACAACGCCGCCCTTCCCCAGCTGAATCCCGCCGTGGCACAGCGTTATTTGGAAGTAAACGGCTTCCGCGTCAAAAGCCAAAGCCGCGACGACGGCACACTATTGCTCGCCGCCAAAAAAGGTTCTGCCAACAAATGGGGTTATATTTTGGCGCACAGCGCCCTAATTGTGATTTGCATTGGCGGATTGATTGACAGCAACTTATTGTTAAAACTGGGTATGTTGGGCGGGCGCATTGTGCCTGAACAAAACGCCGTGTTTGCCCGCGATTTTCAGCCACACAGCATTTTAGGCACGCAAAACCCCTCTTTCCGCGCCAATGCCGAAATCGTAGAAGGACAAACCACTTCCGCTGCCTTTATCAACGCCGACAAAGGCATGCTGCTGCAAGAACTGCCCTTTAGCGTGGAACTGAAAAAATTTCATATTGATTTTTACGATACGGGCATGCCCAAAGATTTTGCCAGCGACCTGCGCATTACCGATACCGCCAGCGGCGAAGTCATCAACAAAACCATCCGCGTCAATCACCCCTTTACCCATCGCGGCGTTACCCTGTATCAGGCAAGCTATGGCGACGGCGGTTCAGACGTGCAGTTTCGCACATGGAATTTGGGCGGAAACGGCGAAGCCGCCGCTATGAAAGCCGTTTCCCAACGCCAATACCCCCTTGATTTGGGCAGCACGGGACAATACCGTTTGGAATTTGGCGAACTGCGCGTGTATAACGTAGAAAACTTGGACAGCCCCGACACCCCCGACAACCTATCGGGCAAGCTGCACGAAGTGCGCAGCGTGCGCCAAGACAAAAAATTTCAAAATGTCGGACCCACCATTACCTTTAAAATCCGCGACCGTGCAGGACAAGCCCGCGAATACGTCAATTATATGCTGCCGCTGTTGCGCGAAGGCAGCCTGTACTTTGCCACAGGCGAACGCGCCAACGCCAACGAACCCTACCGCTGGCTGATGATTCCCGCCGATGCACAGGGCAAACCCGACAGCTTTATGGCATTGCGCGAAACCCTGCGCCGTCCCGAAGCACAAGAAAAAATCATTGCCCAAGCCGCTGCCGCCGTTAGCGAAGAAGTGCGCCCGCAGTTTCAAGAAGCCGTCAAACACCTGTTGGCACAATTTCAACGCGGCGGTTTTCACACCATCGACAGCCACATTAAAAACACCGTTCCCGCTGCCGAACAGCAAAAAACGGGCGAGCTGATGTATCAGATTTTAATCGGCGCGATGCACCACGCCCTAGACGAAGCCCTTGCTTACAAACAGCTTCCCGCCATGCCCGCAGGCGAAGCACGGAATAAATTTATTCTCAACAGCTTGGATGCCTACACAGGTTTAACGCAATTTTCCGCGCCCGTGCTGCTGCAAATGACAGGTTACAAGTCCGTGAATATGTCGGGGATTCAAATGAGTAAATCCCCTGGTGCAGGCTTGGTGTATTTGGGTTCGCTGCTGCTGGTGTTGGGAACGGTATTTATGTTTTATGTGCGCGAAAAACGCGCATGGCTGCTGTTTGACGGCGACAACGCCCATTTTGCCATGTCCGCAGCGCGAAACGAGCGCGAATTAAACCGCGAGTTCCCCGAACATCTGCACAAATTAAGCGTATTGGCACAAGAAACGGCGGAAAGCCCACAAGCACATGAAAAACCGTAAAGTTTTACCGCATACGCGCTGGTCTGCGCCCTCACTGTGGCGACCCACGCCCTTGTCGCTGACGGTATTGCTACTGTCGCTGGCATTGTTTGGCGTGGGCGAAGCGATGTTGGTGCTGGGTGCTTTGGGTTCAACACCGTGGACGGTACTGGCACAGGGCATTGCGCTGACCACGGGTGTGGGTTTGGGTTGGGTAACGTTTGCTGTGAGCGCGGTGGTGCTACTGTTGTGGCTGCCGCTGCGAATGCGCCCTGGTATCGGTACGCTGTGCAATATGGTGGTGATTGCAGCAGTGTTGGGGTTGATGGTGCAACTGTTGCCCGCGCCCGATGCGCTGTGGGCAAGACTGCTGTTGTGCATGGGTGGGGTGCTGACGGTGGGAACGGCTTCGGCATTGTATTTAACCTGCCATTTGGGTGCAGGTCCACGAGACGGTTTGATGGTAGGCATCTGTCGTGCTACGGGCTGGCGCATCGGCGTAGTGCGTACTGCTTTGGAAGTATCGGTATGCGCGGCAGGCTGGCTGTTAGGCGGAACATTTGGCGCAGGCACGCTGCTGTTTGCCTTTGGCGTGGGCTGGGTGGTACAGGCAGCCGTGGCATGGATTGCGCCCGCCACGCCATCACAATAATGATTTTTAACGAAAGGACACACCATGAGCCACCATTCATCTGACAGGATTCCAGCACCGCCGCTGCCGCAGCACGAATTGTTGCAGCAACGTGCGTTTCTCAAAACCCTGCGCCCGTCTGACTGGCTGTTTGCCGCAGTCGTACTGACAATAACCATCACAGCACACATCAAAATCCCGCATCACATGGATGTGTATGAAGTGGCGATTTTATGGTCAAGTGCTGCCATTGCCATTGGTTTGGGCTGGTTTTTCAAGCCCATGCGCTGGTTTATGCTGGGAACGGCTGCTGCTGCGGGTTTGGCGGTGTGGCTGTATGCGGGCAACATCGCCCACGCCAGCGACCAAATCGCTGCTGCCACAGGCAAAGCCCAAGGCAAATTTTTACTGCGCTACTTTTTAAGCAGCCAATCCGCCGTGATGTGGCAATGCGCCCTGACCATATTGGCGTTTGCTGCTTACAGCGTGGGCGCACTCGCCGCACGTCAGGCACAAAAACGCCGTCCCGATGCCCCCACAAGTAATTTGTTATTGAATTTAGGCACAAATCTGGCATGGGCAGGCGCGTTTGCAGGCTTTACGGGATTGCTGGTGCGTTGGCACGAAAGCTATCTGCTGCGCCCCAACAACGGACACATTCCTGTGTCTAACCTGTATGAAGTGTTTATTTTATTTATGGTGATTACCGCGCTGATGTATCTGTATTACGAGAAAAAATTTGCCATGCAAAAGCTGGGCGGATTTGTGTACGGGCTGATGTGCGTATTGGCGGGTTTTGTGGTGTGGTACAGCGTTTCGCGCGGCGCACACCAAATCCAACCGCTGATTCCCGCCTTGCAATCGTGGTGGATGAAAATTCACGTTCCCGCCAACTTTATCGGCTACGGCGCATTTGGTATGGCGGCGATGTTCGGTATTGCCGAGCTATTGGCACTGCGCGGCAGCCGTTTCCTGCCCGACCCCGCCCATATTGAAGAAGCCATGTACAAAGCCATTGCGGTTGGCTTTCTATTTTTTACCATTGCCACCATTTTGGGCGCACTATGGGCAGCAGACGCATGGGGACGCTACTGGAGCTGGGACCCCAAAGAAACATGGGCGTTTATCGTTTGGCTGAACTACGCCGTGTGGCTGCACATGCGTTTGGTGGCAGGCTGGCGCGGTAAAGTGTTGGCGTGGTGGGCGATTATCGGCTTGTTTATTACCGCTTTTGCCTTTGTGGGCGTGAATATGTTTTTAAGCGGACTGCATTCCTACGGACAACTTTAACCTTTTATAGAAAGACACACACATGAACACCCATCCCGTTATTCTGTACACCCGCCCCTTCTGCCCCTACTGCACCCGTGCCAAAGCCCTGTTGGCACAAGTGGGCGCGGATAATGTTCAAGAAATCAATATTGACGGCGACAACGCCCTGTTTGAAGAAATGCAAACACGCAGCAACGGCGGGCGCACCGTTCCGCAAATCTTTATCGGCGACACCCATGTTGGCGGTTTTACCGATATGGCAGCCCTACACCAGCAAGGCGGATTGCTGCCGCTGTTGGGTATCAGCTAACCGTTAAACAAATCAACGCCGTTTCCATACAGAAACGGCGTTGATTTTAATCCAGCAAATGACACGTTCCGTCCGTTTCACAATTGGCACGGCGGTAACGTTTAATCAAACGCATGGTAGAAGCATCGTGCGCCTGCGTGTCCATTTCGCCCGTCAGTTCCGCCAACACCGTTTTTGCCAACTGCTTACCCAATTCCACGCCCCACTGGTCAAAGCTGTTAATCCCCCACACCACGCCTTGCACAAACACCTTATGTTCATACAGCGCCACCAGCGCACCCATATTAAACGGGTCAATCTTTTCCAATAAAATCATATTGGTCGGACGGTTTCCCGAAAAGGTTTTGTGCGGGATTAGGGCTTGTGCTTCGGCTTCGCCCATGCCCGCTGCCAACAGTTCCGCACGCGCCTCTTCGGCGGTTTTACCGCGCATAAACGCTTCGGCTTGGGCAATGGCATTGCTTAACAAAATTTCGTGATGCCCCGGTAAATTGCTGCGTTTTTCCAAAGACACAATCAAATCCGCAGGCGTTAAATGTGTGCCTTGGTGCATCAATTGGAAAAAAGCATGTTGTCCGTTAATGCCTGTTTCGCCCCAAATAATCGGTCCTGTGGTGGTGGTAACAGGCGTACCGTCTGCCTGAACCTGTTTGCCGTTGGATTCCATGTCCAATTGCTGCACAAATTTGGGAAAACGGTGTAAATTCTGGTCGTAAGGGGCAATCACATGGGTAGATGCGCCGTAAAAATTGCTGTACCAAATCCCCAGCAGTGCCAAAATCACAGGCATATTGCGTTCAAACGGGGTGTGCGCAAAATGTTGGTCCATCAGGTGTGCGCCTTCCAGCATACGCACAAAATGGGTTTCGCCCAAATACAGCATAATCGGCAGACCAATCGCCGACCACAGGCTGTAACGTCCGCCTACCCAATCCCAAAATTCAAACATGTGTTCGGTATCAATACCAAACGCGGCAACGGCTTCGTGATTGGTGGACACGGCAACAAAATGTTTGGCAATATCCGCTTCGCCCGCATCGCGCAAAAACCATTCGCGGGCAGTACGGGCATTGGTCAGGGTTTCCTGCGTGGTAAAGGTTTTGGACGCAATCACAAACAGGGTGGTTTCGGGACGTACTTTTTCCAGCACCCCGCGCAGCTGCGTACCGTCTACATTGGACACAAAGTGCATGCTTAAACGCTCGTGTCCGTAGGGCTTGAGCGCAGAACACATCATCAACGGTCCTAAATCGGAACCGCCGATACCGATATTGACCACATCGGTAATGGCTTGACCTGTGTAGCCCGTCCAACGTCCGCCGCGCACGGCATCGGCAAAACGCCCCATTTTGGCTAATACGGCGTTTACCTGCGGCATCACGTTTTCGCCGTCTTCATACACGGGCGTGTTGCTGCGGTTGCGTAAAGCGGTATGCAAAACGGCACGTTGTTCGGTCAGGTTGATTTTTTCCCCGCCAAACATCGCGCCGATGCGTTCTTGCAAACCGCTTTGTTGCGCCAATTCAATTAAATGGGCAAGTACGGTGTCGTCAATGCGGTTTTTGGAATAATCCAGCACCATTTCGCCCACTTCCAGCCAATAGCGTTCGGCGCGTTGCGGGTCTTGGGCGAACAGTTCGCGCATGTGTTGGTTGCGGGTGCGTTGAAAATCGTGTGTGAGGGCTTGCCATGCGGGCAAATCGACAGGGTGGGTCATTATTGTTTATCCTAATATTTTATCGTTAAAACAGGAAAATCATCATGTGGCATATTGTATTGATGGGTTATGTGTTTACCACACTGATGTTTGCCGTGGCGCAACCGGGTTTGGCACGGCAGTTGATTTATTTGGTGGTGTTTACCGTATTGCCTACGCTGTTTGCGTTCTGGGTGGCGATGGTGCGCCGCCGCAACCGTTTGATGAAATTACAGGAAAGGCGGGCAGAAATTACGGCAGCAGACGCTGCGGATTCGGACTGTCAGACAACACCTGTTGGCGAAGATACGCCTCCACGCGGTCTTTAATGGCAAAACGGTCGCCTTCGGGGCGCATGGCATCGGCAAAATCCACGCGCACCACGATTTCGCGCAAACGCAAAATCCGCCACAACGACACAAACAGGTTGATATCGGCAAAGGAAACGGCTTCGGTGCGCTGCCCTGCTGCGTCGTAATAGCGCAAGGCGGCGGCGCGTATGGGCGCGTCTGCCTGAATTGCGGCTTGGAACAGGGCGGCTTTCAGCGGCAACACGCCGTTGCCTAATGAGGTTCGCGCTTCGGGGAAAAAGCACACATTGCCACCGCTGCGCAAGGCTTGGGCAATGGCGGCATTGATGGGGTCAATGTCTTTACGGCTGCTGCGGTCAATAAACACCGCACCCGCATTGCGTATCATTTTGCCGATAAAAGGCCAACGCTGCAATTCAGTCATGGCAATAAAACGGCAGGGATACACCGACACCAGCACAAAAATATCCAGCCACGACACATGGTTGGCAACCAGCAAAGTGCCGTCTGCCACCACGGGCGCAGCGGGATTGTCCACGCGCACCGCCATAATGCGCAGACATTCTTCGCCCATCTGCTGCAATACGCGGCGGCGCGTGGCATCGTCCGCACCATCCAAACGGCGCAGGCGCAGCGCGGTACGCAGCAGCCAAGCCAGCAGCCGCGCCAAACGCCACGCCATCACCGCATAAGCGGTGCGCGTTTTGCGGGTCACCAAAGCTGTCATATTAAGCAGCGTTTGAAGTATCGGCAGCGTCACCGTCTGCCGCCACATGGTGTTTGCGCACGCTGCGTTTCACCTTTTCCAACTGCAGACTGATGGTTTCGCCAAAACGCAATGCCAAACCGATTGCCAAAATATCCACCACCGCCAATTGCAGCATGCGCGACACCATCGGCGTATAACGGCTGTTGTCTTCCTGCACCGCCACGGGCAGCACACAGTCTGCCAACTGCGCCAAGGGGCTGTCACTGCGGGTAATGGCAATCACTTGTGCGCCGTTTTCTTTGGCAATGCTCACCGAATCCAGCAGCTCGATGGACGAACCCGAATTGGAAATCACCACCAGCACATCATCGGCACTCAATACCGCTGCCGCCATCAATTGCGTGTGTGTGTCCGAATACGCCACCGTAGAAATGCCGAAACGGAAAAACTTGTGTTGCGCGTCCTGCGCCACAATGCCCGAATTGCCTACCCCGTAAAACTCAATACGGCGGGCGTGGGTCAGCATGGCAACAGCGTTTTCCAAATCGCTCTGATTCAGGCTGCGACGCGCGCCCAATAAGGCAGCGGCGGTGTTGCCCAACACTTTTTCCATCACATCGCCCATGCTGTCATCGATGTTTAATTCGGCATGCACATAGGGCAAACCCGAATGGCTGATGCTGGCAGACAATGCCAATTTGAATTCGGGCAAGCCTTTATAACCCAAGCTGCGACAGAAACGGATAACCGTGGGTTGGCTCACACCCGCACGTTCGGCGATTTCTGCCACCGCAGCATGAACAAACCATTTGGGTTCTGCCAAGGCGCATTCGCCTACTTTGCGTTCGGCGGCAGACAGGGTGTTTAACTCTTCACTGATTTTGCTAAGCATAATATTTTCTCTCTGACTGAATCATTAAAGCGCTATTTTACCGTGTTTTGCTGCAAAAACGTTCTCAAATAAAAACAATGATGCCAATACCCGTGCATCGCCCATTTCGGGATGCGCCAGTAATTCGGGAATTTTATCCAAATCAACAAACACTTGCTGCAAGGGTTCGGGTTCATCGCCCGATAAGGCAGAGGGGCGCAAACCTTCGGCAATAAACACGTGCATGGGGCTGAACATGTGTCCGGGCGAGATATACAGGCGGCGCAGTAGGGTAAATTCATCGGCGGCAAAACCGATTTCTTCCTGCAATTCGCGGTTGGCTGCCTGTTCGGGCGTTTCACCTTCATCAATCAGCCCTTTGGGGAAGGTTAATTCGTAACGCTCGCTGCCTACGGCGTATTCACGAATCATAATCAGGCGGTTTTGATACACGGGCAACACCATCACGGCACGGCGGCGGGCTGGGGTGAGCCGTTCATAGGTGCGTTTTTGCCCGTTGGCAAACTGCAAATCCACGCTTTGCACCTGAAAAACAGCCGTTTCTGCTGCCACGCGCACCGATAAGATTTCGGGTGGGGTTAAGTCGTTATCCAAATAATTCATTGTTTCAATTCCTTTATATTAACGGCGCAAATGGTTGTGCAATGCCGCCGCTGCGCCTTCAATGCCCGGATAAGGGCTTAATACCACATAAGCAGGCACGTCTGCCAAATAATCGGCAAAACGCCCTTTGTCTTCAAAACGGCGGCGGAACGGCGATTGTTTAAAATAATCCGCAAAACGCGGCACAATGCCACCGCACACATACACACCGCCACGCGCGCCCAAGGTCAAAACCAAATTAGACGCTGCCGTTCCCAGCATGGCACAAAAAATATCCAAAGTTTCACGGCACAGCGGCGATGTGCCGTTAAGTGCCTGTGCGGTGATGTCCGCAGGCGACCAATCCAGCGGTACGCTGTGCGCCTGCTGCTGCGCCAAAGCCTGATAAATCAACACCAGCCCCGCACCGCTTAACAAACGCTCGGCGGAAACGTGTCCGAACTGTT
Organism: Conchiformibius steedae; assembly: GCF_014054725.1. Lineage (NCBI taxonomy): Bacteria > Pseudomonadati > Pseudomonadota > Betaproteobacteria > Neisseriales > Neisseriaceae > Conchiformibius > Conchiformibius steedae. Next base: position 149,017 of record NZ_CP059563.1, read on the forward strand.
TGCGGGCGTATTGCCAAATCATCACTTCGGTATCGTCAAACGGCGAAAAGCTAACATGTCCGCCCTCGCCTGCCAACGCTGTCCACCCTGCGGCAGACGGAATCAGCCCGCTTACGCCCAAGCCCGTTCCCGCACCAATCACCGCTTTGGGCGCGTCTGCCGCTGCCTTACCGCCACCAACTTGCACCAAATGATGTTCTGCCGTGCGCGACACCGCCAAAGCCTGCGCGGTAAAATCGTTTAACAGCAACAAAGTTTCCCAAGCAAAGGCTTGGCGCACCGCTTCAATGGAAAACGCCCAATGATGATTGGTCATCTGCACCCAATCGCCGCGAATCGGGTTGGCAATGGCAAAAGCGGCGTGGCGCACCGTTTCGCCGTGGGCATATTCACGCAAATAGGCGGCAACGGCATCGTTTATGGTGGCGTAATCGGCGCAGGGCAACACGGCTGTCCGTTCCCATTGTTCGGGCGCGGTTTGTAAAGCAAAACGGGCATTGGTTCCGCCAATATCCGCCAACAGGCGCGGATAGCCGTTAAGGGTGGCTGTACACATCAACACGCACCTTTTCGGAATGTAAAATCAGGCTGACAGGCAAATCCATTCGCGCCCGTTCTGCTGCCTGTTGATAAACAGCCAGTTTTTCTGCACCGCCAATGGCAAGGAATACGGCAGCGGCGCGTTCAATCGCGGGCAGGCTTAAAGTTAAACGCTCATGCGGGGCGGTAAGGGGGCTGGTGTGCAGCAGCGCGGGCGCATCGGGTGCCAGTGCGGCGGACAACTGCGGCGCTTGCGGAAACAGACTGGCGGTGTGTCCGTCTGCACCCATGCCCAACACCACCACATCGGGCTGAACAAAATGCTGTTGGGCAAACGGCAATGCCACAGCAGGCGTGGGCGCAAGTTCGCCGTCTGCAATTAAAGGCAGCCAACGCGCCACAGCAGCACGGTTTTGCAGCAGGTATTCGCGCACCAAAGCGGTGTTGCTGTCGGCGTGGGTGGTGGCGACAATGCGTTCATCGACTAAAGTGATGTTCACACGCGACCAATCCAAATCTTGTGTGTTCAATGCCTGAAAAAAGGCAATTGGTGAACGTCCGCCCGACACGGCAAGCGTGGCATGGGGCTGACGGGAAAGGGTGTCGCGCAAAGCATTGGCAACGGCTTGTGCCAGCGCAAACGCGGCACTGGGGGCATCGGTAAAAGTATGGTGCTGAATCATGGCAATGGGAACCAATAACAAATAATTTATATTGTAGCGCAAACTCTGTCAAAAAACGCGCTGCGCCCATCATTGGCACAATCGCCAAAATGCCGTTATACTCGCCCTTTTATCACACACACACAAGGACACACACATGGGCTTGTTCAGTTTTATTCAAGACGCGGGCGCAAAATTATTCGGTTCGGACGACCCCGCCGAAGTCTCTGCCAAAATCAAAAGCCATTTGGAAGAACAATTATTGGGCTTGCACCAGTTGGAAGCCGATTACAACCCCGAAACCAAAACCGTGATTTTAACGGGCATCGCCCCCGACCTGCCCGCTTCTGAAAAAGCGGCTTTGGCTGCGGGCAATGTTAGCGGTGTGAAACATGTGGACAACCGCTTAAAACTGCTGGTACAGGTAGCCGCCGAAGCCGCTGCCCGCCGCGAAGCTGCCGAAGCCGAAGGCGGTGCGCCCTCTGCCGCGGAAAACGCCGAAGCCGCCGCTGCCACCGAATCCCGTTTTCATGATGTGGTAAAGGGCGACACCCTGTCTGCCATTGCCAAGCAGTATTACGGCGATGCCAACCAGTACAACAAAATTTTTGAAGCCAACAAACCCATGCTTACCGACCCGAATAAAATCTATCCGGGACAAAAATTGCGTATTCCCGACTAATTATTCTATTTAAAGTCCGCTTTTCGGGGCAGACAGACACACCACAGTCTGCCTGCCCCGTTTGTATTTTGGATTTAACCGCCCAGTAGGAACACTTATGCTCAAACCCGATACCGTGCTTACCCTCAACGGCCCCGCAGGGCTGTTGGAAACCCTGTATATTCCCGCCAAAGGCAGCGAACGCGGCGTGGCAGTGATTAACCACCCCAATCCCACCCAAGGCGGCACGTTTACCAATAAAGTGATTCAAACCGCCGCCAAAGTGCTGGCAGAACTGGGCTATCACTGCTATCTGCCCAATTTGCGCGGCACAGGCAACAGCGAAGGCACATACGACCACGGGCGCGGCGAAACCGATGATTGCGTGGCAGTGGTGGATTTTGCACGGGCGCAGCACCCGCAGGCGCAACAGCTGGTGTTGGCAGGGTTTTCATTTGGTGGCTATGTGGCGGTGTTTGCCGCACAACAGCGCAGCCCCGATATTTTGCTGCTGATTGGCGCAGCTTTGGGACATTATCCCGTTCCCGCCCCCGCCGTTCCCGACACCTCGCGCACCGTGATGATTCACGGCGCAGACGATGAAGTGGTGGCATTGTCCAAGCCTTTGGCTTGGGCAGCGCCGCAAAACCTGCCTGTGGTGGTTTTGCCCGAATGCTCGCATTTTTTCCACGGCAAACTCGTCCCCCTGCGCGACACCGTGCGCCGATTTGTCCTGCCCTTAATTTAATACAATAACAAACCGAAAAAGGAACACCGATGCTCATCAGTAAAAAACAGGCATCTGCACTGGCAGCCGCCGCTGCCGATGCCGACATCAAAGGGCGCAGCCTGTGGCAAGACGCATGGTTACGCTTTTCCCGCAACAAAGCCGCACTCGCTAGCATGGTGGTTTTGTTGCTGATTAGCGCATGGGTGCTGATTGTGCCGATGCTTGCCCCGTTTGACTACAGCCACACCGATTGGGCGAATATGCAGGCTGCGCCCTCGTTTGCCAACAAACACTATTTCGGCACAGACGCACTCGGGCGCGATTTGTTTACCCGCGTGTCCATCGGCGGACGCATTTCGCTGATGGTGGGCGTGGCAGGTGCATTGGTTGCGGTGCTGATTGGTACGGTGTATGGCGCGGTATCGGGCTATATGGGCGGCAAAACCGATATGTTGATGATGCGCTTTTTGGAAATCCTCAACGCCTTTCCGTTTATGTTTTTTGTGATTTTGCTGGTAACCCTGTTCGGGCGCAATCTGGTGTTTATTTTTGTTGCCATTGGCATGGTGTCGTGGCTGGACGTAGCACGGATTGTGCGCGGACAAACTTTAAGCCTGAAAGGAAAAGAATTTATTGAAGCGGCACACGTTTGCGGCGTATCCAAACGCAAAATCGTGTTGCGCCATATTGTGCCGAATGTGTTGGGCGTGGTGGTGGTGTATGCCTCGCTACTCGTTCCGGGCATGATTTTGTTTGAATCGTTTTTGAGCTTTTTGGGCTTGGGCGTGCAAGAGCCGATGACCAGTTGGGGCGCGATGTTGCAGGAAGGGGCGCAAACCATGCAGGTTGCGCCGTGGCAGTTGATTGTCCCCGCTTCGTTTTTGGTGATTACCCTGTTTTGTTTTAACTTTATCGGCGACGGGCTGCGCGATGCGCTAGACCCGAAAGACCGCTAGGAGCCTGTATGAGCGCATTATTGGAAGTACGCGATTTGCGCGTACAGTTTAAAACCGAAGACGGCAACGTAACCGCCGTCAATAATCTCAATTTCACGCTTAATCAGGGCGAAACGCTGGGCATTGTCGGCGAATCGGGTTCGGGCAAATCGCAAACCGCCTTTGCCATTATGGGCTTGCTGGCAAAAAACGGCAAAACGTCAGGCTCGGTACAGTTTAACAGCACAGAAATTTTGGGGCTGCCTGAAAAAGCGCTCAACAAAATCCGCGCCGAACAAATCGCCATGATTTTCCAAGACCCGATGACTTCGCTTAATCCTTATATGAAAGTGGGCGACCAGCTTGCCGAAGTGCTGCGCCTGCACAAAGGTATGGGCAAAGCCGAAGCGTGGGCGGAATCGGTGCGGATGTTGGAAGCGGTGAAAATTCCCGAAGCGAAAAAACGCATCGCCATGTATCCGCATGAATTTTCAGGCGGTATGCGCCAGCGCGTGATGATTGCGATGGCATTGCTGTGTCGCCCCAAACTGCTGATTGCAGACGAACCCACTACTGCATTAGACGTTACCGTGCAAGCGCAGATTATGGCATTGCTCAATGATTTAAAACGAGATTTTAACACCACCATTATTATGATTACCCACGATTTGGGCGTGGTGGCAGGCATTTGCGACAAAGTGCTGGTGATGTACGCAGGGCGCACCATGGCGTATGGTCCGACCGATGAAATTTTTTACCGTCCCACCCACCCCTACACCATCGGGCTGTTGGGTGCGGTGCCGCGTTTGGACGACGACGGCGCGGAAGAATTAAAAACCATTCCGGGCAACCCGCCCAACCTGCTCAAGCTGCCTGAAGGCTGTCCGTTTCAAGAGCGTTGCGAGCATGTGATGGACATCTGCCGCAGCCAGCCGCCCGAATTAAAATTCCTGCCCAACGGCCGCCAACGCGCCTGCCATTGGGTACACCCCCACCACGCCGCCGAAAGCGAAGGAGCCGCCGCATGAGTCAGCCCTTATTACAACTTACCGATGTACAAACCCATTTTGACATCCAATCCAGCGGCGCGTTTTTCTGGCAAAAACCCGCCACCCTCAAAGCCGTAAACGGCATTTCGTTTACCCTCAACGCAGGCGAAACGCTGGGCGTGGTGGGCGAATCTGGCTGCGGCAAGTCCACCTTGGCGCGTACCATTATCGGCTTGGTCAAAGCCAAATCAGGCAGCATCTTGTTTGAAGGTGAAGAACTGGTCGGGCTGCCTGAAAAAGCCATGCGCCTAAAACGCAAGCATATTCAAATGATTTTCCAAGACCCTTTGGCTTCGCTGAACCCGCGCATGACCGTGGGTGACATCATCGCCGAACCCTTGGTAACCTATTATCCCCACTTAAAAAAAGACGAAGTGCTGGCGCGTGTTAAAGCCATGATGCAAAAAGTCGGATTGCTTGCCAACCAAATCAACCGCTATCCGCATGAATTTTCAGGCGGACAATGCCAGCGCATCGGCATCGCCCGCGCCCTGATTTTAGAGCCCAAACTCATTATCTGCGACGAACCCGTTTCCGCCTTGGACGTATCCATTCAAGCGCAAGTAATTAATCTGCTGAAACAAGTTCAAAAAGAAATGGGCTTGGCACTGATTTTTATCGCCCACGATTTATCGGTGGTCAAGCATATTTCCGACCGCGTATTGGTGATGTATTTGGGCAATGCCGTAGAATTGGGTACGGACAAAGCCGTTTACGAACGTCCCGCCCATCCCTACACGCAAGCGTTGATGTCTGCCGTTCCCCTGCCCGACCCCGAAGCGGAACGCAATAAAGTGATTCAGTTGCTACCAGGCGACCTACCCAGCCCGATTAACCCACCATCTGGCTGCGTGTTCCGCACCCGATGCCCGCAGGCAGACGGCGCGTGCAGCGAAACCAAGCCCGTTTTACAGGGCAGCGACAGCCATCAGGCAGCGTGTTTGAAACAACAGGTGGCGGCGTAATCAAAAACATCATGCTTGGCGGAATATAATGCCAAGCATGATTGGTTTATGCAGGTAGGCTGGATTAATAAACCCAATCCACGCTTGCTTGACCGTTTCTTATTACGATAAAGACAAATCGGTATTTTATATCCAATTATCGTAATAAAAATTAGCAATCATTTTATCCGTTACGCCGATTTAATAAGTTTAAAAAGCATAAATAACTATTATTTTCTATGCTTATCTTTAAATTTAACAAAGTTATATGTTGGAAGAAGAACTGGCTCATAACCAGCATTTATAAAGTAGTTATTAACAAACGCTCTAACAAATGGGTATGCAATAGCTGGAGCATTTACAATAGGAAAATCAGATTTTTTAAATTTATCATCAATGTCCTGATCGCATTCAAAATGTGATAGAAATTTAATAGAAAATAATCCTTCAGAATCTTCCTCCATCTTATCCTTTTCCATTAAATTTATGTTAAAAAGAACAAAAAAATCTTTAGGTCTATGTTCAGGATAAACAACATCAAAATTCATTGAATTTGAGTACTCATTCATTTCCATATTTGAAATATTGGATAATGTATCCAAAATAGGTATAGATGCATTAAATACAGTATTCATTACTCTATACCCTACTAATCGAATATTCATGATTAACACCTTTATTTAAGCTGCAATTGCATATCTGCTATCGTTTGCTGCAATAGCATATTCTTCTTCAATTATATTATCACCTAAACCAATTGGCTCTTTTTTATTCAAAATTAGGTTAAATACATCATTATAATGATTTCTCATTCTTATATTAATCAAATAACGAATTTCATAGTTAGAAGATATATTGGAAAAATAATCATTATGTATATTTCCAATAGAGTAGTGGTTATACATATCAATTATATTATTGAAAGATATAACATTAGCTAAAAAACCAACATCCACAGCAGGCTCTTCAATAATACTAATAATTTCATCTTTGGATAAGCCATCTAAATAAGACAAAAACTTATCCTGAAAAGCTTTATCTAATTTCATATTAATTACACCTTTCAATTTTTACAAATACTTTATGGTCTCTAACAACATAACAACCTACGGTTTTATTGGTCGTTGTATACAAATTTTCATGTTTTTTAATGAATGGAGCCTCAGCTAAAACATAATAAACAGCAATATCCTCATCTATCCCATACTCTTCTTTTCTTACTTTTTTTATCATTGTAAAAAAAGAAGAGTATATTTCTGTCCATTTACATTTTGTTATCTCTTTATCCCCAAGCTTATTACGCATTTTATCTAGAAAGGATAAAAAAAGCCCGTAATGTTCATGGCAAACTAAATCATAAAATCGACTATCGGGTACTGATAATATGCATTTTAACCAACAAATACTGGAATCATTTACATCTTTAAAACGTTTAGAATTATGTATGGCATATTGTATTGCTAATTCTTGAGCAAACTTCCAGTCATCAGAACTATGTGAGTGCCATAGATAAACCCCACGCCCATGCCGTCCATGTCCTAAATTAAATTTTTGATTTCGTACTATGTCATCTGCGTATGTTCTACATGTGCCATGAGTACCATATAAACGTTTATTATTATCCATTTAGCGTATTCACTATCAATGATAAAAGTTTCTTATTGTAATTTAGGAATAATGCAACTAGAGAAAATTAGATACACCATAAAACAATACATACCTATAAAAATATTTCATGATGAAAACCTGATTAGATAAGTGGTTCTTTTGCTCAGTTAATTTATACCAGCTAGCATATCAGCACTAACTGCTTTATGTGAGCTATTTCCTAGATTGTACCATAAACTTTCACAAACAAAAAGCAACCCCTCCAAAAGGGCTGCTTTTTTTCTCTTCGGGATGAGCCTTTTCTTATTTATTGGACAACAAAGATTTTTTCCTGAACATCATCGGTTTGTACGGAAACAGGCAGCAAGCATAGACTGGGTTGATAAACCCTGTTTGCAAACCAATTCTTAAAATACAGCTTTTCAGGCTGTCTGAAAAGCTGTATTTTACAATTCATGTTTTGTTTATCAGGAAAACCTTTTATGCTCAGCATTTTTGATATTTTTAAAATCGGGCTGGGACCGTCCAGCTCGCACACGGTCGGACCGATGAAAGCCGCCGCCGATTTTGCCGACTGCCTTACCCGCACGGGAAATGCCGCGCAAGTGTCGCGCATTGCCGTAGAGGTGTACGGCTCGCTGGCATTAACGGGGCAGGGACACGGCACGTTTGACGCGCTGCTGCTGGGTTTGGAAGGCAGCTTGCCCCACGATATTGATTTGGAAAGTATTGCTGCCCGATTGGAACGCATCAACCGCCACGCCGAACTGCAATTAAACGGCAGCTTCCCGATTACCTTTGAAGTGGCGCGGGATATGGTGGTGCGTTATGACGACAGCTTGCCCAAACACCCCAACGGACTGCGTTTTACCGCCTACAATGCCGCCGAACACACTTTGCACGAACAGATTTATTATTCCGTTGGCGGCGGATTTATTGTTACCGATGAAGAATTTGGCAAGCTGCCTGAAAACACCGCCGCTGTTCCTTATCCTTTCCGCAATATGGCGGAATTGCAGCAGATGTGCCAACACACAGGGCTGAATATCGCCCAAATTGTGGTTGCCAACGAAAAAGCCTTAAGCGGCGAAAAAGAACTTGCCGTGCGCCGCCGTGTCAGCGCCATTGCCCAAGCCATGTCCGACTGTGTGCAGCGCGGACTGCTGCAACGCGGGCAACTACCTGGGGGTTTAAATGTGCGCCGCCGCGCCCCTGATTTGGCGGAAAAAATGCAGGCGCTGCGTGATGCGGGTCAGCTCAATACCCAGCTTTGGCCCATGATTTACGCCATGGCGGTAAACGAAGAAAACGCCGCAGGCGGACGTGTGGTCACTGCCCCCACCAACGGCGCGGCAGGCATTGTTCCTGCCGTATTGCACTATTTCCGCACCTTTCATCCCCTGTCGTCGCCACGCGCTGTAGAAGATTTTTTGCTCACCGCAGGCGCAATCGGCATTTTATACAAAACCAATGCTTCCATTTCGGGCGCGGAAGTGGGCTGTCAAGGCGAAGTGGGCGTTGCCTGTTCCATGGCGGCGGGCGCGTTTGCCGCGGTCAGCGGCGGCAGTCCCGAACAGGTGGAAAACGCCGCAGAAATGGCAATGGAGCACCATTTGGGCTTAACCTGCGACCCCGTGGGCGGATTGGTGCAAATCCCCTGCATCGAGCGCAACGGCATCGCCGCCGAAAAAGCCATCAAATTGGCGCAACTTTCCCTGCTGGAAGACGGAACGGATAAAAAAGTCAGCCTAGACATGGTGATACAAACCATGTTGCAAACCGGGCGCGATATGAAATCCACTTATAAAGAAACTTCTTTGGCGGGTTTGGCATACACTTTAAAACAAAAAGCCGTTCCCGTTTCCGTGCGTGTGGTGGAGTGTTGATTGGCTTGTGTTTTTATTTTTATCAACCATAATTTTTTGATAAAATAATGGCTTACAATTCTTTATTTCTTATAAGGTATCGGCTGGGCTTGTCTGAAAAATAAATCATTTCAACCATAGCCACGGCGGAATGCTGTTCCCAATCCGCCCTAATTCTTTATAACTAGTCTGCCCCCTGTATCGGGCGCATTGGTCTTATCCGCTTGGCGTTCTATAATCTTTCCCCTATGCCGCTTATACGCTTGAAGGAATCCACGCTATGCCGCTAACCCCCGTTGCCGAACTGCAAAAACAGATGCGCGAACGCATCGCCCGCTGCCGCCGTCTGCCCGAATCTGAAACCGTTGCCGTTGCCCATGCGGTGGGACGGGTGTTGGCGCAAGATGTGCTTGCGCCTGCCTGTCTGCCCCATGCCGATTTGTCGGCGATGGACGGTTATGCACTGCCTGAAGCGGCGGCGGCAGGCAGCGTGTGGAAAGTGGCGGGCGAATCGGCGGCAGGACACCCGTTTACAGGCAGTCTGAACGAAGGCGAATGTATCCGCATTATGACGGGCGCAGTCGTGCCGCCAAGCTGCCGCACGGTGCTGGTACAGGAACACACCGAATACGCCGACGGCTGCATCACGCTGACGCACGATGTGGCCGACCGCGCCAATATCCGTTACCGTGGCGAAGAAATTGCCGCAGGCAGCCGCGTATTGAACAAAGGGCGCATTGTGCGCGAAGCCGATGTGTTGCTGTTGGCGGCATTGGGTTTGGGCGAAGTGTCGGTGTACCGCAAAATCAAAGTGGCGGTGCTGTCTACGGGCGATGAATTGTGCGAGGTCGGCACGCCTGCGCCCTCTGAAGGCTGTATTTACGACAGCAACCGCCCCATGCTGATGGCGCGTTTGGCGCAGTTTCCGATTGAAATTGTGGATTTAAAACAAGTTCCCGACAATTTGGAAGAGGTGCTGCACGTTTTGGACGATGCCGCACAAAACCACGATGCCGTGATTACTTCAGGCGGCGTATCGGTGGGCGATTACGATTATATGCGCGAAGCCGTGATTCGCTTGGGCGCGATTCATCATTACCAAGTGGCAATGAAACCCGGTAAGCCCTTTGTGTTCGGGCAGATGCTGCAAGCATGGTATTTCGGTTTGCCGGGCAATCCGATTTCGGGCTTTGTCGGCTTTGACGTGTTTTTAAAAAACGCGCTGTGGCAGCTTTGCGGCGCGGAAGAACTGCCCGAACCTTTACGTTTTACCGCCACTTTGGCCTGTGATGTGCGTAAAAGCGGCGGACGCACCGAATTTCAACGCGCCCTTATCCGCATGGACGAAGCAGGCAATTGGTTGGCAGAACCCTGCGGCGCACAGGATTCGCACCGCATCTACGGCATCAGCCGCGCCAATGCCTATATGATTCTGCCCGCCGACAGCCCGTCGCTGCCTGCAGGCAGCCACGTAACCGTACAGCCGTTTGACGGGGCGTTTTTATGATCAACCATGCGCCGCTGACTGACCCGTTTGCCCGCCGTTTAAGCTATTTGCGCCTGTCGGTAACCGATTTGTGCAACTACCGTTGCAGCTATTGTCTGCCCAACGGTTATCAGGGCAAAGCCAAAGCAGACGAATTAAGCCTGCCCGAAATTCATACTTTAGTCGAAGCCTTTGCCCGCAGCGGCACGCGCAAAATCCGTTTGACCGGCGGCGAAGCCACTTTGCGCCGCGACCTGCCCGACATTATCGCCGCCTGCCGCGCCCGTCTCGAAATCCGCAGCATCGCGCTTACCACCAACGCCCACCGTTTGGGCAAACATTTTGCCCAGTACCGTGCCGCAGGCTTGGACAAAATCAACGTCAGCTTGGACAGCTTCCGCGCCGACGTGTTCCGCCGCATCACCGGCAAAAACGAATGCGACACCATTTTGCACGATGTGGAACAGATTTTAGACAGCGGTTTTTACCAAATTAAAATCAACACTCTATTGCTGCGCGAACACGCGGAACAAACCTTTGCTGATGCTTTAGAGTATGTGCGCCGCCGTCCGCTGACGCTGCGTTTTATTGAGCTGATGCAAACGGGCGACAACCATGCCCTGTTTGCCGCGCAACACCTGTCGGCAGGCAGCTTGGAACAGCGTTTGTTGCGCGAAGGCTGGCAGCTGCTGCCGCGTGATGCCGATGCCGGCCCCGCGCGTGAATACCGCCACCGCGATTTTGCCGGCGGCATCGGTTTTATCGCGCCCTACAGCCAAGATTTCTGTAAAAACTGCAACCGTTTGCGCGTTTCGGCGCAGGGTAAAATGCACTTGTGTCTGTTTGGCGGTGTGGCATACGATTTGCGCCCCCATCTGCACAACGGCGATGCCGATGCGCTGATGGCACAGTTGCGAGAATGGGTGGCACACAAACCCGAACATCATTTTTTACACAATAAAAACTTTGGCTTAATCCGCGATTTATCCATGATTGGCGGCTGAACCCTGCCGCCGCATCATTCCCTCCCCCGTACAAACGGGGGAGGGCTAGGGTGAGGGAAAATACTTGCCAAAATTACCCCCTCCCCAACCCTCCCCCGTTTGCACGGGAGAGGGAGCATATTCAGGCAGCCCAAACCTTGACACACTGCCGCAAAAACCGCTTACCTACAGGAAACCCCCATGTCCAAACCCGCCCCCGCCTTCCGCCCCTTAAACATCCATGTGCTCACCGTTACCGACACCCGCAGCTTTAAAGAAGACGGCAGCGGCGATTATCTGTGCCAAGCCCTGCAAAACGGCGGACACAGCCTGCATTCGCGCGATTTGTGCCGCGACGAGTTATACGATATCCGCGCCCGTGTTGCCGTTGCCATTGCCAACCCTGAAATTGACGTGGTGCTGGTAACGGGCGGAACGGGTATGTTTGACCGCGATGTGACCCCTGATGCGGTTGCCTGCCTGTTTGACAAAAGCATTCCGGGCTTTGGCGAGATGTTCCGCGCCGTTTCCTATCAGGAAATCGGTATGTCCACCATTCAGTCCCGCGCCGTGGCGGGCATGGCAAACCGCACCTTGATTTTTTGTCTGCCCGGCTCAACCAACGCCTGCCGCACCGCTTGGGAAAAAGTGATTGCGCCCCAGCTTGACCCGCGTTTGGAAAGCTGCGGTTTTACCCGCGTGTTTAATGCGTGGCAGGCTGCCTGAAACATGCCTGCCGACCCGCTGTTGATTTTGTGCGGCGGACGCAGCAGCCGCATGGGTTCGCCCAAACCGTTGCTGCCGTGGCAAAACCGCACCCTGATTGACACACACATTGCCGCCGCGCGCCGTCCCGTGTGGCTGGCGGCAGACGGCACACGTTTTACCGACAGCCCCCGCGCCGAATACCTGCCCGACAGCCTGCCCGACAAACAAGGCGCATTGTCTGCCATTGCCCCTGCCCTGCAACACGCCCGCAGCCAAGGTTTTAACGGCGTATATGTGTTTGCCTGCGATACCTTGTTACACCCCGAACGCGTGGCTGCGCTGCTGCACACCGCCGCCCACACCCCCGCATGGCGCGAAGGCGTGGTCATGCTGGCACACGGCGCACACAGTTTGCCCCTGCTGGCACATTGGTCGGCGCAGCTTGCCTCCGCTTTGACAAATGATGTTGCCGCAGGACAACGGCGCGTACACGGCTGGCTGGCGCAACAAACCACCGCCCAAGTCCCCCTACCTGCCGCCGAACAGCCTTTAGCCAATTTTAATACCCCCGAAGAATTTGCCGCCGCCCGTGCCGCGTGGCAAGCCCTACACCCTTCAACTTTTTTGATTCCAAACCATGCCCCAACTCACCCACCTGAACGAACACGGACACAGCCAAATGGTTGACGTATCCGACAAACAGCCTTCCCTGCGCGTTGCCCGCGCTGAAGGCACGGTATTTTTTCCGCCCGAAGTGTATGCCCATATCCAAACCACCAACGGTCAAACCGCCAAAGGCGCGATTACCGACATTGCCCGCGTGGCAGGCATTATGGCCGCCAAAAACACCGCGCAAATCATTCCCATGTGCCACCCGATGATGTTGGAACGCTGCAAGCTGCATTTTGCCTACCACGACCACAACCACAGCCTGCACATCACCGCCGAAACCGCCGTTACCCACAAAACCGGCGTAGAAATGGAAGCCTTGGCCGCCGTTTCCGCCGCCGCGCTCACCGTGTACGATATGACAAAAGCCTTAAGCCACGATATTGAAATCAGCCACATCCGCTTACTGCACAAATCGGGAGGCAAACATGAATTTAACCGTTAAATCCTTTACCGTGCTGTATTTTGCCGCCTTGCGCGAACAGGCAGGCTGCGACAGCGAAACCGTGTCGTCTGATGCCGCCACCCCTGCCGAACTGTATGCCGAACTGCGCTCGCGCCATGATTTTGATTTAAACCAAACGCAGTTGCGCCCTGCCGTCAATCACGCCTTTGGCGATTGGCAGCAGCCTTTAAACCACGGCGACACCGTTGCCTTTATTCCGCCCGTATCCGGAGGCTGATATGTTTGATTTGACCGAACAGGCGATTGACCCCGCCGCCTTACGCCAACGCCTGCTGCAAGCCGAATCCTGCGGCGCGTTTACCTGTTTTGAAGGCTGGGTTCGCCGCCAAAACGCAGGCAGACAGGTGGATTATCTGGTGTACAGCAGCTATCCCGAATTGGCATTGGCGCAAGGCAAAGCGGTAATGGCACAGGCAAAACAACGGTTTGCCGTAGAAGAAGTATTGTGTGTCCACCGTGTCGGGCGTTTGGGCGTGGGCGATATGGCAGTGTGGGTGGGCGTAAGCGCCGGACACCGCGATGCCGCGTTTGCCGCCTGCCGTTTTATTATTGACACCGTCAAAGCCGAAGTGCCGATTTGGAAACAGGAATTTTATTTGGACGGCGACGATGCCGCGTGGCTTGCCAATCCCGAAGCCCGCCTAAACCCATGAACCTATCTGCCCTGCTGCCGCGCAGCCTGTCGCACCGCTTAAAACTGCTGACCCTGCTGTGGCTGATTGTCGCACTGGCTTCCATTATCCTGACCCTGCTGCTGTCGTGGCGTTTGGAAGGCGGTGCGGCTGCCATCAACGATGCGGGCAGTTTGCGTATGCAAACCTACCATCTCGGTTTGGCGGTGAATACCCGCCTGCCCGCCGAGCGCATTCACGCTCAAATCCGCCGTTTTGACCACACCCTTGCCACTTTGGAACACGGCGACCCGCGCCGTCCGCTGTTTCTGCCCGATAATGCCGATGTGCGCCGCCGTCTGCACCACCTGCAACACGCTTGGCACGGACGCATCAAACCCCTGTTTGAACGCAGCGCCGCGCAAGGCAGCAGCGTAGATGAAAGCACACTCGCCCACTTTATCGCCGCCATCGACGGCTTAACCCTTGCCGTAGAAGCCGTTAATACCAACCACATCAAATGGCTGCGTTTTTTCCAAACCGCATTGCTGGCGATGGTGGTGGTCAGTGCCGCCGTTACCGTGCTGCTGCTGTCGGCATGGATTATCCGTCCCCTGCAAACCCTGCAAAGCGGCGTGCAAGACGTGCATGACGGACGTTTCGGCGTACAAGTGCCTGTGTCCGATTCCAGCGAATTTGCCCAAGTGGATTCGGGTTTTAACCAGATGAGCACCCGCTTGCAGCAGCTTTATCACGGGCTGGAACAGGAAGTTGCCGACAAAACCCGCGATTTGGTTCACAAAAACGAAACCTTACAAACGCTTTATTTTTTCTCGCGTTTTCTTAATCAAAGCCAAACCGCCGCCGAAGCCGCCGCAGGCTTTTTGGAAAAAATCATCAGCATTGTGCCTGCCCAGGCGGGCAGCATCCGTTTGGTGGATTTTGAACGCAGCCGCCTTGACCTGATTGCCCACCACGGACTGCCTCCCGAACTGCAAAACGCCGCCGCCTGCCGCATTTTGGACGACTGCCTGTGCGGACAATCCGTCCGCAACGACCAATGGCAGCCCATTATTTTTGACAAACTGCCCCCGCCGCCCTACACCGAAGCCGTGTGCCGGCAATCAGGCTTTACCCACCTGCGCATTTTCAAAATCGCCTGCAACGGGCAAGACCTCGGCATGATGACCCTCTATTTTGCCGAGCCTTACGCATTTGAACGCACCGGCGAACTGATTGAAGCCCTGTGCAGCCAATTCGGCGTTGCCCTCAGCCACATCCGTCTAATCGGCGAAAGCCGCCGTTTGGCAGTTTTGCAGGAACGCAACCTGATGGCACAGGGATTGCACGACAGCATTGCCCAAACCCTGACCTTTTTAAATTTACAGGTACAAATGCTGGAAAGCGCCATCGCCGCCAACGAGCACGCCCAAATCAAAGAAAACCTCAACTTTATCAAAGAAGGCGTGCAAGAATGCTATGAAGACGTGCGCGAGCTGCTGCTGAATTTCCGCACCAAAATCACCCGCAAAGAATTCGCCGAAGCCGTACAAACCCTTGCCCAACGTTTTGAACAGCAGACCCATGTTGCCGTCAGCGTACGCTGGCAGGGCGACGGACAACCCTTAAGCAGCGAACAGGAACTTCAATTTATTTTTATTTTGCAGGAAAGCCTGTCCAATATCCGCAAACACGCGCAGGCACAGCATGTGGCGGTGGATTTTGACAACGGGCGCGATTTTGTGATGACCATTACCGACAACGGGCGCGGATTTGACACCCGCCGTCCCCTTGCCAGCAGCCATGTCGGTTTGGGGATTATGCGCGAACGCGCCCGCCGCATCCGTGCCGAATTGGATATTCAGTCGCACCCCAACCGCTACACCCGCATACGGCTTACCCTGCCCCAATCAGAAAGGATTTTAGAATGAATACCATACGCATTGTATTAATAGACGACCATACCCTGTTCCGCAGCGGCATCAAAGCCCTGCTGGCGCGGCAGGCAGATTGTGAAGTAATAGGCGAAGCCGCAGACGGATTAAGCGGCGTCAAACTGGTGGAACAGCTTGCCCCCGATGTGGTGCTGCTGGATTTGGATATGCCCGTGATGAACGGGCGCGAAGCCTTGGCGCAAATACTCAGCAGCCGTCCCGAACAAACCGTGATTATTTTAACCGTATCGGAAGACAGCGAAGATTTAACCGAATGTATGCGTTTGGGCGCGCGCGGGTTTTTATTGAAAAACATTCATGCCGATTTTTTGGTGGATGCCGTTAAAAAAGCCTTTCACGGCGACAATGTGTTTTCCCCCGAAATGACGGCGCGGCTGGTGCAGTCGCTGATTCGTCCGCAAGCCCCCGCCGAAAGCTGCGCCCTCGACACGCTCACCCCGCGCGAAATGGAAATTTTGGGACATCTGGCGGTAGGACACAGCAATAAAATCATTGCCCGACAATTGGATTTGGCAGAATCCACCATTAAAGTACATGTTCAAAATATTTTACGCAAGCTGGAACTGAACAGCCGCGTACAGGCTGCGGTGTATGCGGTACAGCATAATGTTGCCGTTCCCCATAACTGAACGCCGCCTGTCGTTGATAAAATAAAAACGACAAAAGGCTGTAACGCCGTATCATATTGATTTTAATCCACTCTAAACCGTACACCCCTGCTCTATGCGGATAACTTCGTCTGCCAGTGCGCGAACATCGGCTTCATCATGGCTAATCAGCAGCATCGGTATGTGCAAACGGCTTTGCAGTCGGGCAACCGTGTCGCGCATCTGACGGCGCAATGCGGTGTCTAAAGCCGAAAAAGGCTCGTCCAACAGCAGGCAGCGCGGTTCGCCGATACAGGCCCGCGCCAAGGCGGTACGCTGTTTTTGTCCGCCTGAAATCTGATGGGGATAACGGTCGGCAACCGCTTCCAATTCCATTTGTGCCAGCCATTCGCGCACGGCGGGCGCAAACGGACGGCGCGGCGGATTGCGCCAACCCGTGTGTAAACCAAAGGCAATATTTTGCGCCACCGTTAAATGCGGAAACAGGGCAAAATCTTGAAACACCAGCCCGATGCGCCGTTGCTGCGGCGGCAGCCACACACGGCGGGCAGTGTCTGCCAATACTTGTCCGTTAATCACGATACGGGCGTGCTGTGCGGGAAACAAACCCGCCACAATCTGCATGGTCAGGCTTTTGCCCGCACCCGATGCGCCCACCAGTGCCAAACGGCGGGCGCGGCTGCGGCAATCTGCCTGCAAAACAAACGGACGTTCGCCGTCCAAGCGGGTATGTATGGAAAAATCAAATATATTCATACTGCACCTTTGCCCGTACTCAAACGGCGCGTGATCCACAACACCGCCACACACACGCAGGAAATCAACACCACCAGCTGCCAAGCGGTTTCGTCATCGCCTGCCTGCACCGCTTCATACACCGCCACCGACAACGTTTGCGTTTCGCCCGGAATACTGCCTGCAATCATCAGCGTAGCACCGAATTCGCCCAACGCCCGCGCAAACGCCAGCAGCAGTCCCGCCAAAATCCCCCGCCACGCCAAAGGCAGCGTTACCCGCCAAAACAACGCCGCTTCCGACAAGCCCGCCAAACGCGCCGCCTGTTCGTATTGCGGTTTGACACCTTCCAAAGCCGCGCGCGCCGGCTGTACCACCAAAGGAAACGTTACCACCGCCGCCGCCAGCGCCGCCCCCTGCCAAGTAAAAATCAGATTGATGCCGAACACCGTTTGCAGCCACTGCCCCAACACCCCCTCACGCCCGAACAACACCAGCAGATAATAGCCCACCACCGTAGGCGGCATCACCATCGGCAAAGTCAAAGCCACGTCCAACAGCTCTTTTCCCCAAAAACGGCAACGCGCCAACAGCCACGCCACCGCCACCCCCAACACCAAATTGGCAGCCGTAGCCGCAAACGCCACCTTTAGCGACAAATACAACGCAGACATCATGCCTATCCGTTAAGGCTTGCTGAAACCGTATTTTTGCAAAATCCCCTGCGCCCGCGCCGATTGCAGATACACCACAAAACGCCGCGCTTCCGCAGGCTGACGCGAACGGCTGCTCACCGCCGCAGGATAGCGCACGGGTTCGCCTGCCAATACCGCCGCCACCCGCACCTTACCCCGTGCCGATAAAGCATCTGTGCGGTACACCAAACCCGCATCTGCCTCCCCCCGCGCCACATACGCCAAAGCCTGACGCACATTTTGCGCATACACCAATTTTGCCTGCACATCTGCCCACAGCCCCTGTTTCAGTAAAAACGCCTTGGCATACGCCCCCGCAGGCACACTGTCGGGCTGACCCACCGCAATCCGCCTTACCCCCGCCTGACGCAAATCCGCAGGTGCAAACCCTTTGTGCGGCGACGACTGCGGCAACACCAGCACCAGCGCATTGCCCGCAAACACCACACGGCTGTCGGCGCGTACCGCCCCCGCTGCCACCGCACGCCGCATCGTTGCCTCATCTGCCGTTGCCAGCACATCTACAGGCGCACCGTGTAACAACTGGCGCAACAGTGTACCCGAAGCCCCCGTATTCAGCTTTACCTTTGCATCGGGATACAGCGTTTGGTAATCCGCCGCCATTTCCGCAAACGCATCGCGCAGGCTGGCAGCCGCCGAAACCGTAATTTCCGCCGCCGCCGCAGGCAATACCATACCCAGCCACACACACAAAGCAATGATTTTTTTCATTTTTTCCATCTCATAAAAAACACCAGCCTAACCAAACCCTTGCCGCCACACCATTCCCGCCAATCAAAAACAGGCAAGCCAAGCGCCTGCCTGTTCATGATTATGCCATCAATCAGGCATTAACAACGCGCTTCTGCACCTTTGCGGGCGTAAAACCACCAGTTTAATAGCAAACACAACGCATAAAATACAATAAAGCCGATTAACGCACCGTTTACACTGCCCGTCAGTTCAATAGACGTGCCATAGCTTTTGGGGATAAAAAAGCCGCCGTAAGCCGCAAAAGCAGCGGTAAAGCCCACCACAGCCGCGCCTTCTTTGGTAGCGTTCAAACGCGCCTGTTCTTCACTCACCAAGCCTTGTTTGGCAAACTGCTGGTGCTGGTTTAAGAAAATAACCGGCACTTGCATAAAGGTTGAGCCGTTGCCGATGCCCGTCAGCGCAAACAAGGCAACAAAGCAGGCAAAAAAGCCCCAAAAATTACCGCCCTGCCCGTTTGTCGGCAAAAAGGCGATTACACCCGCCACCGCCACAATCATACCGGCAAACACCCATTGCGTTACTTTAGCACCG
The DNA here is from genome assembly GCF_014054725.1 of Conchiformibius steedae. Lineage (NCBI taxonomy): Bacteria > Pseudomonadati > Pseudomonadota > Betaproteobacteria > Neisseriales > Neisseriaceae > Conchiformibius > Conchiformibius steedae. Next base: position 168,232 of record NZ_CP059563.1, read on the forward strand.
CTTTGAATTTTATCGGAAAGCCAACCGCCAAACGGTCGTGCCAATGCACCCACCAAAGGGCCGATAAAAGCGTATTTAACGGGGTCAATGCCGGAAAACTGGCTTTTGGTCAACAGCGGAAAACCTGCGGCAAAACCGATAAACGAGCCGAATGTACCCAAATACAGCACGCACATAATCCAGTTGTGTTTTCTTTTGAAAATAACCGCTTGTTCTTTAAAACTGGCTTTGGCGCTGGCCAAGTCGTTCATGCCGAACCACGCTGCCAAAGTGGAAAGCACAATAAACGGCACCCACACAAAGCCTGCGTTTTGCAGCCAGATTTGTTTGCTGACGCCGTCTTTCGCCCATGTTTGCGCTTCACCGCCCAATGCACCGAATACGCCTGCGGTAATAATCAAAGGCACGACAAACTGCACCGCCGATACGCCCAAATTGCCCAAGCCTGCGTTTAAGCCCAAGGCTGTGCCTTTTTCGGCTTTGGGATAAAAAAAGCTGATGTTCGCCATGCTGGACGAAAAATTACCGCCGCCAAATCCGCACAATAATGCCAACAGCAACATCGTGCCGTAGCCCGTATCGGGGTTTTGTACGGCAAAGCCCAAACCCAGCGCAGGCAGCAGCAGGCTGGCGGTGGAAAGCACCGTCCATTTGCGCCCGCCGAATACCGGCACCATAAACGAGTAAAAAATCCGCAGCGTCGCGCCCGACAATGCCGGTACGGCAGCCAGCCAGAATAATTGGTTTTCGGTATATTTAAAGCCGATATTGGGCAGATTGACCACCGCCACGCTCCACACCTGCCAAATGGCAAATGCCAGCAGCAGCGCGGGAATGGAAATCCACAAATTGCGTTTGGCAACTTTTTTGCCGGTACTGCGCCAAAATTCGGGGTCTTCGGGTTGCCAATGTTGAATAAGATGAGACATGATTACTCCGTTTTCAAAATTAAGCCTTGGCTTTGGCTTTAAAAGAAAAGTGCATCCAAACCAGCGATACGCACACCGTGCCATACAGCAGCATAAACGATGTGGAACGCACGCCCGTCCAGTCTTCCAGCACGCCGAACATAATCGGCAGCAAGAAACCGCCCAAACCGCCTGCCAATCCGACAATACCCGATACCGCACCGATATTGGTCGGATAATCGTCTGCCACAAATTTAAACACCGAAGCCTTACCCACCGCCGTGGCAATCCCCACCGCAAACATCAGTGCGGTAAACACATACACATTCAAACCGATGCTTAAAGCAATATCGCCGTTTTTACCGTGAATCAGCAGCTCGGTTTGCGGATACGACAAAATAAAAAAGCACACCCAACACACCCACATCACCGCCCAAGTTACCTTGTATGCGCCGAATTTATCCGACAAATAACCGCCAAACGCCCGCAACACCCCGCCGGGCAGCGAAAAACACGCCGCCAGCAAAGCCGCCGTTTGCAGGCTCAAACCGTATTCGCCCACATAATACTTGGTCATCCACAAGGCCAAAGCCACATAACCGCCGAACACCACCGAATAATATTGGCTGTAACGCAACACACCGGGGTCTTTCAGCAAAGCCAGTTGGTCTTTTAAAGTAACGCTGGAAGAAGTCAGATGCTTGGGGTCGTGGTAGCTGGTAAACCAAAAAATAATGGCGGTTGCCAGCATAATCGCCGCATACACATTCGGCACCAAAGTCCAAGTGCCTGCCGCAATCAAAGCAGGCGCAATAAATTTATTTAAGGCGCTGCCTGCATTGCCCGCACCAAACACACCCATTGCCAAACCCTGCTGCTCTTTCGGAAACCAACGCGCCACATACGGCGTTCCCACCGAAAACGCCCCGCCTGCCAAGCCCATCACCAAACCAATCAGCAAAAACTGCCAATACGCATCGGCATACTGCATCAGAAAAATCGCCGGTACGCTCGCCATCATCAGGCAGAACATCACAATACGTCCGCCGAAACGGTCGGTCATCATCCCCAACGGCACACGCACCAGTGACCCCGATAACACAGGCATCGCCGCCAAAATACCAAATTCGGTTTCGCTCAAACCCAACTGATTTTTAACGGGAATGCCCACCACCGCCAGCATCATCCACACCATAAAACACATGGTAAACGACCAAGTACTGCTCACCAGTACCGAATAGCGTTTATACTGCTCGGAAGCCATTCGGGTTTCCTGCCTTTCTGTAAGTTAAAACGCAACCTTACGCCGAAGCGTGCGGCGGCGCATTCGCAGAAAGACAGGCAGGCGCAAAGCATTGGTATAAGCGTTTATAGTTATTTTGGCGGATATGACCACCCTGCCCGTTTACGCACAAAAAAACAGCCTGAAAACGCATTTTTACGTTTTCAGGCTGCTTTATCAGGTAATTGATTGAACGGGCGGTTAGTTCAAAGGACGATTGGTGCTGGCTGCCACATCCAAAGGCACGTCCATCAACAGGATTTCGGCATCGGCAGTGGCTTCCACATCAAAGCCTTCCGCATCCCACACGCCCAAACCGTCGCGCTGTTTCAATTGCACGTCGCCGATTTTGGCTTCGCCTTTAATCACAAACACATACACTCCGTTGCCTGCACGTTTTACATCGTAACGTTTTTTCGTGCCTTTATCAAAACGCGCCAACGAGAACCAAGCATCTTGGTGAATCCATACGCCATCATCATCAGGATTAGGTGACAGGATTTGTTGAAAATCATTGGGTTTCGCTTGGTCAGCAATGGTAATTTGCTGATAGCGCGGTTTTACAGCATTGTGGCGCGGCAGAATCCAAATTTGCAGGAATTTAACCGCTTGGTCAGCGTTAGCATTCATTTCGCTGTGGGTCACGCCTGTACCCGCAGACATCACTTGAATATCACCGTTGCGGATAATGCTGCCGTTACCCATGCTGTCGCGGTGCGCCAAGTCGCCGCTCAAAGGTACGGAAATAATTTCCATATCGCGGTGGGGGTGCGTGCCAAAGCCTTCGCCACCTTCTACAAAGTCGTCATTAATCACGCGCAATACGCCAAAGCCCATACGCTGGGGGTTATAGTAGTTAGCGAAGCTAAAAGTGTGGGCGCTTTTCAGCCAGCCATGATGTGCCATACCGCGAGAATCGGCTGCGTGGTAAACGGTTTGCATGATGATTTCCTTTATAATTGGTTGAGTATCTTTTTAACACCCGCTTGCGGGCATCAACAGAACGCATTATAAGATAAACCATTGCGATACAAAAGAGTCTTTTATTAAACGCAATGTTTCCCAATAGGAAACCTTAAAGCCCGTTCTGTACCACGTCTATTTTATAACCCTTTAAAGTATTGTGATTAAAAAACACAAACGAATGGTTGTCGCGCATACAGCGTCCCAAAATATACACATCGTGATTGCTTGCCAAAATATAGTAGGACTGCTTTTCAAAGACAATGCGGTCGTAAGTGGTGCGGAAATGCGGGCGCGTATAGCCGATGCCAAACGACAGCAAAGTAAAATACAGAAAAAAAACGGCAGTAAACACAACGGAATATTGTTCGTTTGCCACCAAACACTTCCAATCCAAGGTAAAACGGTTACCCACACGGTGCAGCAAAATGGAAGCAATCAGGGTAAACAACAGGTAATATTCCAACACCTGCTGCGGCAGATTGCCGATAAACAGATAAAATTCCAATGCCACTGGCCAAAAAAAGACGGATATCAACACGAAAATCCGTAAGCAGCCGATTTGTTGAAACAACAGGCTTTTTCGTACCTGCTGCAACAGCGCGTAGCCCAATATATATCCCGCCACCAATGCCAATGATGCCACGCACACATAAGCCAAACTGCGTGCCACTTGGTCGGGACCTTGATGGACGTGCCACCACGGATAGCCGTAATACAAGGCTTGTCCCCAACCGTAACAATACGCCGTAGCCCAACCGGTAATACCCAGAAAAGCCACCGATATTGAAGAAGTAATCAATTTATTCCAACTGCTAATCATTTGTTCATAGGTAAATTTCTGAATGAAAGGCAGTAATTTTATTACAGGCAACTAGATTTTCAAGGCTAATTGGTATTTTATTCTAGAAATTTTGATTTATATCAAAATTAACTGTATCTTAAGTCTATTTTATTGGAAATGGGGGCGAAAAAAACAACAGCCGGCTGAATGTTTTTCAGTCGGCTGTTTGAGGTTAAAAGCATATTGATTATCGTTGAAATTTTAATCAACCATATTAACGGCGGCGCACCACCTGCCATGCGCGTCCCAAATAGCCCAAGCTGGCAAAACCGCTCCACACATGCACCATGCGGGTAAACGGGAAAATCAGGAAAAAGGTCATGCCCATAACAATATGCAGTTTAAACAGCAAATGGGTGTCTTCAATAAACTCCGCCGCACCACCGCGCAAGGTAACGATGTGTTGCGCCCATTTCATCAGTTTTACCATTTCGTGTCCGTCTGTGTGTCCCATGCTGACAAAAATGGTAAGCAAACCCAACACCAGCGTGGCAAGAATCCACAGCAACACCAGTTTGTCACGCCATGTGCTGTTGGCGGCGAGACGGTCGCATTTGAAGCGGCGGCGAATCAGCAGCAGCAAACCTGCCAGCGCGGTCAAACCGAACACGCCGCCCATCAGCATGGCAAAAATCTGTTTGGCACTGTGACTGATGCCCAGCAGCTCCCACACCCACAGCGGTGTCAGCAGTCCGACCAGATGCCCGAAAAACACTGCCAGCACGCCGATGTGAAACAGGATATTGCCCAAACGCAAATCGCCTTCATACAAAATCTGGCTGGATTCGCTTTTCCACGAATACTGTTCGCGTTCAAAACGGAACAGGCTGCCGAGTAAAAACACGCTTAAGCAAATATAGGGGTAAATCCCAAAGAAAAATTGATGAAAAGTGTTCATGTTAAGCTCCTTGGCGGGCAGGTGCGGCTGCCTGCGGGTAAAACTGTACGGTAGCGGTTTGCGGCTGCGGTTTGAGCAGGGGTTCAACGCCCGAAATATCTGCGCCGAAGGTTTCCATGGCTTCGTCCATATCGCGCACGGGCGGTTCAATCAACGGCTGCGCAGCAACGGGACTGAGTGATGCCAAAGCTTCAAACAGCACGGCATAGGGCGAGGCGTTTTGGGCGAGTTTGCCGCCGATATGAGCAATCACATGAACGGCATCGCCCAACAGCTTGGCGGCGCGGTCGGCGGGAATCTGCGCCAAATATTCCAGCAGCGCAGGCAAGTAGTCGGGTAGTTCGTCGTCGCCCAACTCCCAACCGCTACTGCGGTATTCTTCCAGCAAATCCACCATGGCACTGCCGCGGTCGCGGTCTTCGCCATATACATGCTCAAAAATATACAGGGCATGGCTGCGGTTGCGGTCAAAGGTGGCGACATAGCTTTCCTGCCATTCGCGCAAACTGCTGTGTGCCACAGCGTCTAAAAAGCCGTCCAACGCCGCACGGTAAGCCTGCAAATCGGCGCAATCATGTAAAAATTGGCGCAGTTCGGGCAAAGCTGCCTGAAGCTCGGCTTCGGGATAGCACAGCAGCACGGAAAACCATTGGTAAACGGGATTGCGTTCCATGATTAGCGCACTCCGTTTTGACGGTTTTTCTCGGCATCTTTGCGCAGACCGTGAAAAATAATCGGCGTGCCTTTGCGTTTACCGAACAGGCTTTGTTCGCTTTCGCCGCCCGAACAGCCGTTGCCGAAAGTAAAGCCGCAGCTTGCTTTGTCGTCAAAGCTGTTTTCCACCATTTCTTTGTGGGAAGACGGAATCACAAAGCGGTCTTCATAATTGGCAATCGCCATAATCTGATACATGTCTTCCACCATTTCGGGGGTTAAGCCTGTGCCGTCCAAGGTTTGTGCCAAAGTTTCGCCGTGTACGGTTTGCCCGCGCTTAAAGCGGCGCATGGCAATCATGCGTTCCAAAGCGGCTTTAATCGGCTCTACTTTGCCTGCGGTCAGCAAATTCGCCAGATAGCGCAGGGGAATACGCATTTCATCTACGCTGGGGATAATGCCGTTTTCGCCCACCAAGCCGTTTTCAATGGCAGACTGAATCGGCGACAGCGGCGGGATATACCACACCATCGGCAGGGTGCGGTATTCGGGATGCAGCGGAAAAGCGACTTTCCATTCCATTGCCATTTTGTACACGGGCGAATTTTTCGCCGCGTCCAACCAGCTTTGGCTGATGCCTTGTTTCAGGGCTTCGCGCTGTACTTCGGGGTCGTGCGGATTAAGGAACAAGCCCAGTTGCTGTTCATACAAATCCTGCGGGTTTTCTACCGATGCGGCTTGCTCGATTTTGTCGGCATCGTACAGCAGCACACCCAAATAGCGGATGCGTCCGACACAGGTTTCGGAACATACGGTGGGTTGTCCGCCTTCAATGCGCGGATAGCAGAAAGTGCATTTTTCGGCTTTGCCTGACGTCCAGTTGTAATAGATTTTTTTGTAGGGGCAGCCTGAAACACACATACGCCAGCCGCGACATTTGTCTTGGTCAATCAAAACAATGCCGTCGTCTTCGCGTTTGTAAATGCTGCCTGAAGGACAGGAAGCGATACAGGTGGGGTTTAAGCAGTGTTCGCACAGGCGCGGTAGGTACATCATAAAGGTCTGCTCAAACGCGGCGTGCATTTCTTTTTGAATGCCTTCAAACAATACGTCTTTGGCGCGTTTTTCAAATTCGCCTGCCAAATCGTCTTCCCAGTTCGGTCCCCATTCAATCTTGTCCATTTTTTTACCGGTCAGCACCGATACGGGACGGGCAGTGGGCGGGGTGTTCATTTTCGGGGCGTTTTGCAGATGCTCGTAGTCGTAGGTAAACGGCTCGTAATAGTCGTCAATCTGCGGCATATTGGGGTTGGCAAAAATATTGGCGAGGATTTTCAGCTTGCCGCCCTGCTTGGGAACAAGTTTGCCGTCGGGTTTGCGCACCCAGCCGCCGTTCCATTTTTCTTGGTCTTCCCAGTTTTTGGGAAAACCGATGCCAGGCTTGGTTTCCACATTGTTAAACCACGCATATTCCACGCCGTCGCGGCTGGTCCACACGTTTTTGCAGGTAACGGAGCAGGTGTGGCAGCCGATACATTTGTCCAAATTCAGCACCATGCCGACTTGCGCTCTGATTTTCATATTCAGTGTTCCTTCATTTGTTTTATCGGTTTGTTTGGCGGGATTCAGGCAGCAGCCGTTCCTTACGCGCTGCCTGAAACACCCTGTTTTAAGCGGGTTCGTCCAACCAATCCACCTTGTTCATTTTGCGTACAATCACCCACTCATCACGGTTTGCGCCCACCGTGCCGTAGTAGTTGAAACCGTAAGACTGCTGCGCGTAACCGCCAATCATGTGCGTGGGCTTCAGCACTGTGCGCGTAACCGAATTGTGAATACCGCCGCGTTTGCCCGACATTTCTGCCCCCGGCACATTCACGATTTTTTCCTGCGCGTGATACATCAGAATCATCGTTTCGGGAATGCGCTGGCTCACCACCGCGCGCGCGGTAATCGTCCCGTTCAGGTTAAACACTTCCACCCAATCATTGTCGGCAATGCCTGCTTTTTTCGCATCGCTTTCGCTAATCCACACATGCGGACCGCCGCGCGACAAAGTCAGCATCCGCAAATTGTCGGAATAAGTGCTGTGAATGCCCCATTTTTGGTGTGGCGTTAAAAAGTTCAGCGTGATTTCTTTATTGCCGTTAGGCTGTTTGCCCAACAGCTTGGCAGTGGTTTTCAAATCCACCGCAGGTTTGTACACACAAAAGCCCTCGCCAAACGCCCGCATCCACTGATGGTCCTGATAAAACTGCTGGCGACCCGTTAAAGTGCGCCACGGAATCAGCTCATGCACATTGGTGTAACCCGCGTTGTAGCACACTTCCTCGCTTTCCACGCCCGACCAAATCGGCGACGACACAATCTTGCGCGGTTGCGCCTGAATATCGCGGAAACGGATTTGCGTGTGTTCGCTGGACACCACCAGATGCGTGTGGTCGCGCCCCGTTGCCTTGCCCAAAGCCTGCCACGCCTTCATCGCCACATGACCGTTGGTTTCGGGCGCAAGGGTTAAAATCATTTCGGCAGCGTCAATCGCCGTATCCAGCTTGGGCTGACCTTTGCCCGCGCCTTCGCTGCGCACACCGTTTAACTTACGCAGAAATTCCACTTCATGCCCTGTCTGCCACGCCAAACCTTTGCCGTTATTGTTTACTTTTTCCAGCAACGGACCTAAAGACGTGAATTTGTCGTAAATCGCGCCGTAATCGCGCTCTACTACGGTCATGGCGGGCATGGTTTTGCCGGGAATCGGCTCACATTCGCCCAATTTCCAGTCTTTCGGGTCAAACGGCTGCCCCATTTCCTGCGGGCTGTCGTGCATTAAAGGCGTTAGGACAATATCTTGGCGCACGCCCAAATAGTCTTTTGCCAGCTCGGAAAAACGTTTTGCCAAGCCTTTGTAGATTTCCCAGTCGGTTTTGCTTTGCCACAACGGATTAACGGCTTCGGACAGGGGGTGGATAAACGGGTGCATATCCGAGGTGTTCAAATCGTCTTTTTCATACCAAGTGGCGGTAGGCAGCACCACATCGCCGTATAAGCAGGTGGTGGACATGCGGAAATCCAGCACGGTCAGCAAATCCAGTTTGCCTTCGGCGGCGGGGCGCACGGTGATTTCGCTGGGGGTGATGCACTCGTTTTCTTCGCTCATCACGGCGTTTTGCGTACCCAGCAGGTATTTGAGGAAGTATTCGTGCCCTTTGCCTGACGAACCGAGAATATTGGAACGCCATACAAACAGGTTGCGCGGGAAGTTTTGCGGATTATCGGGGTCGTTGCACGCCATATCCAATGAACCGTCTTTGAGTTTGGATACGGTGTATTCCACGGGGTCGCGCCCTGCGGTTTTTGCCTGTTGGACAATATCTAGGGGATTTGCGCCCAGTTGCGGGGCGGAAGGCAGCCAACCCATGCGCTCGGCTTTGGCGTTGTAGTCAATCATGGACATTTGCGCCAATTTGCCGTCTGCACTGGGGGCAAGGATTTCGTTGATGCCGAGTTTTTCGTGCCGCCACTGGCTGGTGTGGGCGTAAAAGAAAGATGTGCCGTTCATTTGGCGCGGCGGACGGTGCCAGTCCAAACCGAATGCCAAAGGCGCCCAACCGCTTTGCGGACGCAGTTTTTCCTGTCCCACATAATGACACCAGCCGCCGCCCGATTTACCGATACAGCCGCACATCATCAGCATATTGATGATGCTGCGGTAGTTCATGTCCATGTGGTACCAGTGGTTCAAACCCGCACCCACAATCACCATGCTGCGTCCTTCGGTATCGTGGGCGTTTTGGGCAAACTCGCGTGCCACGCGAATCACCATTTCGGGTTTCACGCCGGTGTGTTTTTCCTGCCAAGCGGGGGTGTAGGGTTTGTCGTCAAAATAATCGCGGGCGCAGTTTTCATCGTTTAAACCGTGTTCTACGCCATAATTTGCCAACATCAGGTCAAATACGGTGGCAACCAAGGTTTCGCTGCCGTCTGCCAAGCGGATTTTTTTTACAGGCACTTTGCGGTACGCCATCTCGCCGTGTTCGCCGCCAAAATAGGCAAAACCGACCGATACGACTTCATCGGCATGGTTTTTCAGGCTCAAAGCTGCCTGAACGTCTTGGTCTTGGGCGCGGCTTTCCAAATTCCATTTGCGGCTGCCGTCCCAGCGGAAACCGATGGAACCGTTGGGCGCAATCAGTTTGCCCGTGTTGTCGTCCACCGCCAGCACTTTCCATTCGGGGTTTTTGTCTTCGTTAAACTGATTATCCAAATGGGAAGCGCGTAAGAAATATTCAGGCAGCCAGTTCTTGCCGTCTTCGGCAGCCTGTAGGCGCACCAGCATGGGCATATCGGTTAAACGGCGCACATAATCGGTAAAGTAAGGCGAAGGATTATCTACATGAAATTCTTTTAAAATCACATGACCCATTGCCATTGCCAAAGCGGCATCCGTGCCTTGCTTGGGCGCAAGCCAAATATCGCCGAACTTCGCCATCTCGCCAAAATCGGACGACACGGCAACGGTTTTCGTGCCTTTGTAGCGCACTTCGGTGTAAAAGTGGGCATCGGGGGTGCGCGTCATCGGGATATTGGAACCCCATACCATCAGATAACCGGCGTTGTACCAGTCGGCGGATTCGGCAACGTCGGTTTGTTCGCCCCAAATCTGCGGGCTAGCAGGCGGCAAATCACAATACCAGTCGTAAAACGACAAACACGCGCCGCCCAATAATGAAAGGTAACGCGCCCCCGCCGCATAGCTCACCATAGACATGGCGGGAATCGGCGAAAACCCAATCACACGGTCAGGACCGTAATTTTTTACGGTATAGGCATTGGCAGCCGCCATCACATCATAGGCTTCTTCCCAAGTGGAACGCACAAATCCGCCCAAACCGCGTTGCGATTTATAGGCTTTGGCACGTTCGGGGTTTTCCACAATAGATGCCCACGCCTCAATCGGCGACAGCGTTTTACGCGCTTCGCGCCACATTTCCGCCAGCACGCCGCGCAACATCGGGTATTTCACGCGCTGCGCCGAATACACATACCAGCTGTAAGACGCGCCGCGCGGACAGCCGCGCGGTTCGTGGTTGGGCAGGTCGGGGCGGGTACGCGGATAATCGGTCTGCTGGGTTTCCCAAGTAATCAGTCCGTTTTTCACATACACCTTCCAGCTGCACGAACCGGTACAGTTTACGCCGTGGGTAGAACGCACGATTTTGTCGTGCTGCCAACGGCTGCGGTAGGCGTTTTCCCATTTGCGGTCTTCAGTTACAGTGATGCCGTGTCCGTCGGCAAAGGTTTCGGGCTGCTGCCTGAAAAATTTTAATCGGTCTAAAAAATGGCTCATGGCGTGTCCTTCACAATGGTTATTGACGGCATTGCACCGTACTTTTGCGATGGTGAAGCATACGTCAGATAACCTTGGCAAACCATGCGCCTAAAGCCCGAAATCCCGCAACAAACGGCTGATGGGCAGTAGTTATTTGGTATTAGCCGCAGGCAGAAACGGCAACAGGCTGCCCGCATACGCAGACAGCCTGATTTCAAGATTCCAAGCGTTTGACCAATGTTTCCAGCCACTGAAACAGCCATTCTCGGTCTTGCGGCGGCACACGGCTGATTAAGGCATGAATTTTGCGGGCATAAGGGTCGGGCGGCGGCGCGGCTTCGTCCAACAAATCGGCAGCCGAACAGCCCAAAATTTCCGCCAATTCAATCAGGCGCACCGCAGTAGGCGCGATTAAACCGCGCTCGGTACGCGAAACCGCTTCATTACCGATGTCCAGCATTTCCGCAATCTGTTCTTGGGTATAACCGCTTTGACGGCGGTATTTGGCAATCGCTTGACCGATACGTTGTTGGATTTGCCGTTGTTTGTCGTTAGGCATGGCGCGAACCGTATTCAAATAATCACTTATGGTCGGGTACGGCAAGGCTTTGCTTAAGGATTTTTCAAGTTGTTTAATTAGGCTTGAAAAGTTGAATTCAAATCTTTAAAATCCCCTTTTTCCCAGTCAGGAACACAAAAAATGAACAAATGGTGGTTAATCATGGCATTAGCGGCAGGATTTTTATTTTGGAAACAATCGCACACGCGCCAAACCGTTTCCCCTGCCCCCACAGCCACACACAGCAAACCGCTTGCCGCCGCCACCCCGACCCACAACCGTTTCCGCTGCGACGGGCGCACCCATTGTTCACAAATGACCTCGTGCGAAGAAGCCACCTTTTTTCTGCGCCACTGCCCCAACGTTAAAATGGACGGCAACCGCGACGGCATTCCCTGCGAACGCCAATGGTGCAAATAACAAAGCAGTCCGAAACCGTTTCGGACTGCTTTTTCCCAATTATCAAAAACAAAAAACCACCGGAAAAAACCGATGGTTTGTAAATTTGGTGGAGGTAAGCGGGATCGAACCGCTGACCTCTTGCATGCCATGCAAGCGCTCTACCAACTGAGCTATACCCCCGAATGTGGTGGCGAATCAGGGATTCGAACCCCGGACACAAGGATTATGATTCCTCTGCTCTAACCGACTGAGCTAATTCGCCAACAGCTTTAAAGCACTATACTTTACCCGATTCGGGTTATCCTGTCAAAACTATTTTGACGATTTTTTTCATTACACTGTTTTTAATCAGATAATTTTTCAACATCAGATAAAAATACCTTATGCACGTTCCCATGTTGTGCCTTGCGGGTGCTGCAAACGGTAAATTTGCGACACCGCATCTACCAGCATGGGTGCGTCTTCGCTACCCTTGTTCAATACGCGGGTGGGGGCGTGCAGCAGCTTATTGGTTAATTGCACCGACAGGCGTTCCAACACTTCTTCTGGGCTTGCGCCTTTTGCCAACTGCTTGATAGCATTGTTTAAAACTTGAAGGCGGGCGCGTTCGCCTTCATCACGCAAGGCACAAATAAGCGGTACGCGCTGACGGCTTTTTTGCCATTCAATAAAATCCGCCACTTTTTCCGCAACCATTTCTTCGGCAGCATCGGCGGCTTCGCGGCGGGCTTCTTTGCCGTTTTGCACCACTTCCACCATATCATCTACCGTGTAAAGGTGTACGCCGTCAATTTCGGCAACTTGCGCTTCAATATCGCGGGGAACTGCCAAATCCAGCAGAAACATGGGTTTGCCTTCGCGCAAACGCATGGCGTGTTCCACCATGCCTTTACCGACAATCGGCAGCGGCGCAGCGGTAGACGACACCACCACATCATATTGATGCAACAGATGAGGCAAGTCGTTTAACAGACAAGGCGTAGCATTTGCGCCCAAACGTTCGCACAATTCGCTTGCACGCGCCAGTGTGCGGTTGGCAACGGTAATATTTTGCGGTTGGGCAGCAGCAAAATAAGTCGCCACCAATTCAATCATTTCGCCCGCGCCAATCAGCAAAACATTTAAATTTTTAATGTCGCCCAACAGCTGCTGTGCCATTTTTAAGCCTGCCGATGCCATAGATACGGTGCTGTCGCCCACGCTGGTACAGGTGCGCACATCTTTGGCAGCGGAAAAGGTTTTTTGAAATAAGCCGTTTAGCCATGTGCCGATGCTGCCTTCGTGGCGGGCGGTACGCACGGCGTCTTTCATTTGTCCGAGAATTTGCGGCTCGCCCAACACCATGCTGTCCAATCCACAGGCAACGCGGTAAGCATGACGCACGGTGTCGCTGCAGCCGTGGGTGTATAAATAGGGACGGATTTCGGCTTCGGGAAGCTGATGATAATCTGCCCACCAGCGCACGATTTGGTCGGCATCGCCCACACAATACAGCTCGGAACGGTTGCAGGTGGATAAAATCACGGCTTCGGCAGCGGCGCGGGCATTCAGGTCGCGCAGGGCTTCGGGCAGGTTGGCGGCGGTAAACGCCAATTGTTCACGAATGGCAAGGGGTGCGGTTTGGTGGTTCAGTCCGACAACGGTCAATTTCATATCAATCTCATCCTGTCGCGCGAACAAACGCGCAAAATATGATAATGGTTTGTATTTAGAATGATTTTTATTTTTGAGATTATAACAAAAAAGCAGCGCGTTCAAAAGATGTGTTTGATTTTGGCTATCGGCGCGGCAAAGCATCAGACGAACACATGAAAATATGCCTGTTATAAAACGCAAACACGCCCAACAATAAGTTGGGCGTGGCATAATCAATCCAAGCAATTGCTGTTTAATCGGCTGTACAACCTTTAAACAAAATGCGGTTGTTCGGTGCAGTCAGCATGACACCTGATTTTTTGTGGTTACGACCGTTCAAATCGCCCGCACCCAAACGGTAGCCTGCGCGGTCTTTAAAGAACGCCGAAGTACGGTCGGAAGCAGCGCGGTCGTAACGCAAAGTGCGCCCTTCCACATTGGCGGTAACCGGCACCCACGCGGCATTAAAGCCGTAGTGAATCACCAAATGCTTGTTGTTTTGGCAAGAGTAGCTAACGCTGGCGCGTTTGGTAACTTTGTTGGCATCAATCGAACCTGCTGAAGCTGCGGAAATCAAACCTGCAGAGAGGGCAACGGCAGTTAAAATATTGACAGCTTTCATAATCGCTTCCTTACGTTAAGGGTTGGATAAAAATTCAGTTAGCCGTTTGGTTTGGCTGAAATGAATATTACGCCTTGCTCCAGTGATATGTCCAGCGCACTTGCCTGACTTTGCAAGGCTTCACGAAAATAATGATTTTGTAAGATGGCAGCGATTTGGGTTTAACATGATGCCAAAAAATGTTGCCTAATCCGTTTAAACCGTAAACCACTTTGTTTCAAAAGAAAGAAAAAACATGGCAAAAGCCCCCAAAACCGTTTACCAATGCAGCGAATGCGGCGGAACTGCACCCAAATGGCAAGGCAAATGCCCACATTGCGGCGAATGGAACACCTTGCAGGAAAGCCTTGCCGCGCCCGAACCGAAAAACCCGCGTTTTCAATCGTGGGCAGCAGAAACCGCTCAAGTTCAACCTTTAGCACAAGTAAGCGCCGCCGAAATCCCGCGCCAAGCTACTGGTATGGGCGAACTGGACCGCGTACTCGGTGGCGGGCTGGTAGATGGCGCTGTGATTTTATTGGGTGGCGACCCTGGCATCGGCAAATCCACCCTACTGCTGCAAACCCTCGCCTTGGCAGCCGCGCAGCGCAAAGTGCTGTATGTATCGGGCGAGGAATCCGCGCAACAAGTGGCATTGCGGGCGCAGCGTTTGGGCGTACGGGCGCAGGGTGTGGATTTGCTGGCAGAAATCCGTTTGGAAGCCGTGTTAGCCGCTTTAAAGCAACATCGTCCCGAAATTGTTGTGATTGATTCCATTCAAACCGTGTATTCCGATTTGATTACTTCCGCCCCTGGTTCGGTGTCACAAGTACGCGAGTGCGCCGCCCAGCTTACCCGCAGTGCCAAACAAATGGGTATTGCCATCATTTTAGTTGGACATGTGACCAAAGACGGAGCGATTGCTGGTCCGCGCGTATTGGAACACATGGTGGATACCGTTTTATATTTTGAAGGCGACCCACATTCCAACCACCGCATGATACGCGCCATCAAAAACCGTTTCGGTGCAGCCAACGAATTAGGCGTATTTGCCATGACCGAACAAGGCTTAAAAGGCGTATCCAACCCCTCTGCCATCTTTTTGGCGAGTTACCGCGACGACGTTTCCGGTTCTTGCGTTTTGGTTACCCAAGAAGGCACACGCCCGCTGCTGGTAGAAATTCAAGCTTTGGTGGACGATGCCCACGGCTTTACCCCCAAACGCCTGACAGTCGGCTTGGAACAAAACCGTTTAGCGATGCTGCTCGCCGTCTTAAACCGCCACGCAGGCATTGCCTGTTTTGACCGCGATGTCTTTTTAAACGCCGTAGGCGGTGTGAAAATCGGCGAACCTGCTGCCGACTTGGCTGTGATTTTAGCCATGCTGTCCAGCTATCGCAACCGCCCACTGCCGCAAAAAATGGTGGCGTTTGGTGAAGTGGGTTTGGGTGGCGAAATCCGTCCCGTCCCACGCGGGCAGGAACGCCTGAAAGAAGCCGAAAAACTCGGATTCCGCCGCGCCATCGTCCCCAAAGCCAACCTACCCCGCCAAACCAACGAATTTCCCAACTTAAAAATTCACGGTGTAGAAAGCTTGGCAGAAGCCGTAGCATTGTGCCGCGATGGAGATAATGAATAACATCTACAGCAGTCACCAACAAACACAGCAAGTGTAGGTTGGGTTGAAGCGCAGCGCAAACCCAACATAAAAAAACCTAATATATTGAAAATAAAATCATGTTTGGTTTCCAACCCAACCTACGCTTGCTAATGGTAGAATGAATTTTAATTTAAAAAACGGTCAGTTAATTGATTGATTTTTGGCAAGAGATTAATAAATTGGATTTTCAAAATCAAAACAAACAAGCGATTTTAATGCTGGTTTATAGTGAACTAATTTTTAATCAATTAGATTCTGATTACACAGAAATTATCAGAAATTCTTTAAATCTTTGCTGGAAATGGATTGAGCACCAAAATATTTCAGCAGATACAATCTATTCAACTTTAGATGATGGAACTGATTTTGGTGGCATTTATATATTAATGCAACTAGATGGAAATGATAATAATATTTTAAAACTAGATAATATTGTTTATGCAATTTCCTATATTTCATTATTAGCATATCAAAAAGAAAATAGTAAATGTTATTTACCATCTATTTTAGAGAATATAGATGAAGATACAATAAAGTCTTTTATGGAAAATCTATCTAAAATGAATTTACTACACATAGATTCCTATCAAGAGATAGTATTTTGCATTAAAAACAATTTACTAACAAATTACAAGCAAACTGTTTTTTATATTGAAAAAATTTTCTTGAGTAAGAGTTAAGCAAGTGTAGGTTGGGTTGGAGCGCAGCGCAAACCCAACATAAAAAAACTAATATATTGAAATGTTGGGTTTTCAACCCAACCTATGCTTACTTTTGATGTTATTAAGCAATATAAAATAAAATATCCAAAGAAATACAAATTATTTACAAAAATAATGTTGTTCAAAATGTCAAATGAGATTTCAATATAAAAGGATTGTAAAATGATACAAACTGTAAGATTTGATGAGTGGGAAGGCATATGTTATTGGGAATTCTCTGTGAATGGGGCAAGAAATAAAACCTTTGGGGAAGCCTACTTAACCACTTTGGAAATTGTAAATGTATTTCTACATATTTTAAATAAATATCAAATATTTTCATTAACAGAAATTTATTTTGACCCCATATGGGATAAAAATTTTGTTAATTTATCTCCTGTATGGGATAAAATATACAATCACCTATCCTCCCAAGACTATGATTCAATTAGACCAGAAGAGGGAGAAGCACTAAATATACCAATAGAAATGCCAAGTGATTTTTATCCTAATTTCTTATTGGATAAGTTGATTCAAATATCAGGTAATAAAAAGGTTCTACCTAGATTTATTGAGTTTCGTGGTAAAACAAAGATTTTTTTTAAAAATGAAGCTTTTGTAAGCGATAAGGTATTTAATTTCAGCTTTGCTCCAATCTATTTTAATCTAGTTAATTTTTCTACAAACTGGCTTGAATATTTTTTAGATGGTAAAAAGAATAGCAGCTTTCCCATGAATGCAGATAGGATAAATCAAGCAATATCTGAATTTATGAAAAGCAAGGTGTACTTAAATAGCAATGTCAAATGTTCCGCCAAGGGAAGTTCTTTTGTAGAAATGAGAGATTATCAAATGTTTAACTGGTTTGAACCTAGTGGACAACCGATAATTTTTAGCTCAAAAGAAATTGATTTGTTTACTACATAAGATTTGAGCAAGCGTAGGTTGGGTTGAAGCTCAACACAAACCCAACATAAAAAACCTAATATATTGAAATGTTGGGTTTTCAACCCAACCTACGCCTGCTGCTTTTATCAAAAAAAACCGAGCTGAAACAAACAACTCGGTTTTGATTGAATGGGGTGTCAATTATCGGCAGCGTGCCAAGGTTTTTGTTCGCCTGCGTGAAAAGACGGTTTTTCGCCGCCCCACAGTGCTTCAATATTGTAAAAATCGCGCACGGCGGGCAACATCACATGCACCACCAAATCGCCTGCATCTACCAATGCCCATTCGCCGCTGTCCTGCCCTTCGCTGCCTTGTACGGCAAAGCCTGCTTCTTTCAAATCCACCGCCACATTGTTTGCCAAGGCTTTAACTTGGCGGGTGCTGTCGCCGCTTGCCACAATCATGCGGGCAAACAGCGGCGTTTTATCGGAAGTGTCTAATACGGTAATGTCTTTGGCTTTCACGTCTTCCAATGCGTTTACGGCGGTATCCACCATTTTTTGCAAAGCCTGCAATTCCTGTTCGGTCATGCCTGATATCCTGAATATGCTGTAAAACGGCGGATTATAGCCAATATGTTTTTATTTTGATAGTAAAAACACGCAAGACCAAGTTTATTTGCCCAAGCATTCGCCAATCAGTTGGCTGCGCCCTGCGGCAAATGCGGCGGCGTTCATGCGTTTACCGCCTGCGGGCTGTAGCGACTCAATCCGCAATGCGCCCGTGCCGCAGCCCACTAATATGCCTTTGCTGTCTGCTGCCAGTATTTCACCTGCTGCGCCTGTGTCTAGCGTGCTGTGCGCCAGCCAGATTTTTAAGGGTTTGCCTTCCCATAGCGTCCACGCGGCGGGAACGGGATTAAAGGCGCGGATTTTGCGGGCAAGCACGTCGGCGGGTTGCGACCAGTCAATTTGCGCTTCTTCTTTATTTAATTTGGTGGCGTAGCTGATGCCTTGTTCGGGCTGGGGAACGGCATTTAATTGTCCTGTATCGCGCAAACGGCGCAAATCTGCCACCACCGCAGCTGCGCCCAATTGCATCAGGGCATCATGCACATCAGCAGCGGTGTCGTTCTCGCCAATGACAAGGCGGTGTTCGCTAACCACTGCACCTGTGTCTAAACCTGCGTCCATCTGCATAATGCAAACGCCTGTTTCGGCATCGCCTGCTTCTATGGCACGTTGAATGGGTGCTGCGCCACGCCAACGCGGTAACAGCGAGGCATGAATGTTTAAGCAGCCGTGTTTGGGGGCGTCCAACACGCTTTGCGGCAAAATCAGTCCGTAAGCAGCGACCACCATCACATCTATATCCAATGCTTTTAATAAATGCGGAATTTCATCGCTGCCGCGCAAAGACTGCGGTTGTTCCACGCGCAAACCCAATGCCTGTGCCGCTTGTTTGACGGGCGAGGCTTGCAATGCCATGCCGCGTCCTTTGGGACGGTCGGGCTGGGTCAGCACCAAAGGCAGTTCAAATTCGGCAGCCACTGCGCGTAAGGCAGCAGCAGCAAACTCGGGTGTACCCGCAAAAGCCACTTTCATTATTTATCCTTTCTGTTTGATGCCAAGCTGCTGCTTTTGACGCGGCAGGGCGTTTGGCTTTGTTTCATTTAAGCAAATCAGTTTGTCTGCCGTTAAAAAATAAATCTTGACCGTACAAAACCTTAATATAAATTAAAGTGATTTTCATTTTCTTGAGCATAGGCTTAATGTTAAAATTTTACCATAATTTGTTATTTTTCGTATGGAAGCGCTGATGGAAAAATCCCATGATAAAGCACTCAACCTATTGGACGGCGAATGGGCTTTACTGTCCCGACCTGCCGTGCGCCCCGCTGCCAACGGCTTTGTTTGGCTGTGGCGTGCTGTTAAACTGTTTGGACAGTATTGGCTGCGCTGGTTGGGTTTGGGTGTGTTTATTACCCTGTGTCAAGCGGTAATATGGGTGGTGTCGCAGCAGATGAATGCTTTTTTTCTTTTGCTGCCGCTGCTGATGCTGATGTTTAGCGCGGGCATTCTGAATGCCGCTTCCGTACAGGAATTTGACCGCGAACCGCCGCGTTTTTCCCATTTGTTTGCCGCATTGGAAAGCGGCAGCAATTACACCTACCTGCTGACCTTTTACCTGCTGTTGCTGCTGATGGTGGTGGGCGTGGGTTACAGCAGCAGCGCCTATCTGCTCACGCAATACCGCCACCACCCCGAAGGGCTTGCCTTGCCGCTGCTGCTGGCGGCAGGCGCATGGGTTTTGCTGTGGTTTGCCCCTGCGCTGGTATTTTTACAAGGCGAAAACCCTGTCCGTGCCATTGGCTTAAGCATCCAATCCAGCATGAAAAACCTGCTGTCCATGTTGCCGCTGATGATTGTGCAGCTGCTGCTGGCAGGCGCAACCGTTTATTTTGCCATCTTGCGTGCCAACAGCACCGAACACCACGGACTGCTTGAAGTTGCTGCCATTGCCTTATGGGTATTTTTTCAAGTATTCGGGCTGTTGTGCTGCTATACGTCTTACCGCGATATTTGGTTTGAACACCTGCCAAACAAGAAACACAATGCACCTGCTGCGCCTGTTGCTGCCGCACACCCCTCTCCCGAACCAGCAGCACACATGCCCGAGCCTGCCGCCATCACTCACCCGATTAAAACCAACCCCACCTCAAACCGCAACAAACGGCGTGCAAAGAAGCGTTAAAATCCTTGCTGTCTGACAGCAGCAAATATAGTATAGGCGCACTATTCCATATCCCGTTAAAGGAAACACATGAAATCCGTCCGTTCCCTGTTGTTAGGCGCATTTTTATTATCAGGATTGGCAAATGCCGCAGGTATTGAAGGCAAATGGCGTACGACTGACGACAAAACCGGCAAACCCAAAGCCGTGGTACAAATCAGCAAAGGCGCATCAGGCTATCAAGGCAAAATTATTTATTTAGAACAAGGTGTTGAAAACCTATGCCCTGCTTGCAAAGACAAACGCCCACTGGTGGGTTTAACCGTACTGACAGGTTTGCAGGAAAAAGGCAAAGAATACACTGACGGTAAAATCTTTGACCCCAAAGGCGGCAAAACCTACCAAGCCAAAGCCGAATTGTCTGCCGATGGTAAAACCTTAAAAGTACGCGGCTTTTTAGGCATTTCTGCATTGGGGCGTACCCAAACATGGAAACGCGTGGACTAAACTACCTGATTTTTCAATCAAACATACGCAAGTACATACTTGGCGTATGTTTTTTTTGTTTTCAAACACCTTATCTCATCTAGTTTTTAAACTCAAAGTAGAGTAACCATTTTATTTTTACCGAAATCAGGGTACAATGGGCGCATACACACACGATTTTAAGGAAAAATATGCTCACCCATTCGTTTAATCCCTTAACCATTCGCGGCAAAACCCTGATTCCCATTGTGCAAGGCGGAATGGGCGTGGGCATTTCCGCATCCAGTTTATCCAGCGCGGTGGCGCGTGAAAACGGCATCGGCACCATCGCCAGCGTGGATTTGCGCCATCTGCATGAAGATTTGCTGGCGGAAAGCAAAATCCAGCCTAGCGAAGAAAAGTACACACGCTTGAATTTAATCGCTTTAGACCGCGAAATCCAAAAAGCCAAAGTGCAAAGCGAAGGGCGCGGCATGATTGCGGTAAACGTGATGAAAGCGGTGAAAGACCATCCGCATTTGGTGCGCCAAGCCTGCGAATCGGGCGCGGACGCGATTGTGATGGGCGCGGGTTTGCCTTTGGATTTGCCTGAATTAACGGGCGGAAACAAAGATATTGCCCTGTTTCCGATTTTGTCGGAATCGCGCGGCATCGGTATTGTGTTGAAACGTTGGATGAAAAAAGGCGTGTTGCCCGATGCGGTGGTGATTGAACACCCTGCCCATGCCGCAGGGCATTTGGGCGCGATGACAGTGGCGGGCGTAAACGATGCCAAATTTGAATTTAAGCGCGTGATTGAAGAGACATTTGAAGTATTTAAAAATTTGGGCTTGGAAAGCGAAAAAATCCCCTTGATTTTGGCAGGTGGGATGGCGAATTTTCAAAAAATCAGCACCGCTTTAAAAGACTGGGGCGCAAGCGCGGTACAGGTCGGCACGGCGTTTGCCGTGACCCACGAGGGCGACGCGCACATCAATTTTAAAAATACCTTGGCAGGCGCGGAAAAAGAGCAGATTGTGGAATTTATGTCGGTGGCGGGATTGCCTGCGCGTGGCATTAAAACCAAATTTTTATCCAGCTATATCAAGCGTGAAGAAAAATTACAGGCAAACGCCAAAGCCGACCCGCGCCGTTGCACGCAGGGCATTAACTGCTTATCGGTATGCGGTTTGCGCGACGGCTTGGACAAAATCGGGCAGTTTTGCATTGATTTAAAACTGGCGGAAGCGTTTCGCGGCGAAGTGGACAAGGGTTTGTTTTTCCGTGGTAAAGACCCTTTGCCTTTCGGTACGGCGATTAAATCCGTCAGCGAAACCATTGAGTATTTGCTCACGGGCAAGCTGGCGCAAACGACACCTTAGGGCGTGTCCCTAATCAATAATGCGGCGGAATTTCGGGTGCAGTACCCGTTTCAAAACCGCCGCTGCCCTGTTGTTCCATGCGGCGGTACAGCAGGCGCAATTGCTCTTGCTGCAATTCCAAGGCATCACGCATCTGCGCCACCGTATCGTTTAAAGAAGCCAGCAATTCATCTTGTAAAGCGGTGCGGATTTCCAATTCCACCACACGCGCTTCCAGTAAATGGTATTCGTGCATGATTTTGTCCTTATATAGTTGAATGAGACAAGGCGACAACGCCCTATCGTTGCGATTTTAATCAACTATAAAACCATCGCCGCCAGCCAACCAAATACAAACAACGGGATATTGTAATGGATAAAGGTGGGAATCACGCTGTCGCGGATATGGTCGTGGCGGTTATCGGCATTCAAGCCCGCAGTTGGTCCTAAAGTGGAATCGGAAGCCGGCGAACCCGCATCACCTAATGCACCCGCCGTACCGATAATCGCCACTGTTGCCAAGGGCGAAAAGCCCAAAGCCGCGCACAAAGGCACATACACCGCCGCCACAATCGGCAAAGTGGAAAACGAGCTGCCAATCCCCATGGTTACCAGCAAACCCACTACCAACATCGCCAACGCCGCCAAAGATTTGCTGCCGCCAAACCACGCCATGCTTTCACGCACCAAAATATCAATATGCCCTGTGGCTTTCATCACTTCGGCAAAGCCTTGTGCGGCAATCATAATAAATCCGATGCCCGCCATCATGCGGATGCCTGCGGTAAACACGCTGTCGGTATCCTGACGGCGCACCACCCCAAACAGCACAAATACGGCAAACCCCAGCATCGCCCCCAACAACAACGCACCGTCATACACCAATTGCACCACAAAACACACCAGCACCGCCAAAGCCGCCACCATGCTGCGATAGCGTGAAGCAGTAGATACACCAGTAGCGGTTTGTTCCACTTCAGCAGCAAACGCCGTTGCCACAGGCGCAGTGTAATCACGCGGGGCGCGGTAGTGCCAATACGCCCACAGCAAGCCAAACACCATACCCGCCGCAGGAATCGCCATCGCCGCCATCACATTGATGCCCGTTACGTCCATGCCCGCGCTTTGAATATTGGACAACAAAATATCGTTCAAAAAAATCTGCCCGAAACCATAAGGCAAAAACATATAAGTCGTTACCAAGCCGAAAGTCATCACACACGCCAGCAAACGGCGGTCTATCCGCAAACGGTCAAACACAGGCAGCAACGGCGGAATCAGCAGCGGAATAAAGGCAATATGAATCGGAATCAAGTTTTGGCTCATTACCGCCATTGCCAGCAATCCGCCCAACAGCAGCCATTTTAATCGGGCAGACGGCGTTTCGCTGTCGGCGCGGCTGATGAGTTTGTTCGCCAACTGCTGCGGCAGCCCCGAATGGCTGATTGCCATTGCAAACGCGCCCAACATCGCATACGACAAGGCAATTTTCGCCCCACCTGCCAAACCATTTTGAAAATGAGTCAATACCCCCGTTTGCGTACCAATGTCTGCCACAGGCAAGCCCGCCGCCAAACCGCCTGCAAACGCCCCTACCGTCAAACCCAATACCACATTCACCCGCGCCACCGACAATGCCAGCATCACCAGCACGCCCACCAAAACCGCATTCATGCCTAATTCCTTATATTAATCAAACATTCCAAAAAAACAACCGCCTGCACACAGGCAGGCGGTTTGATTCAGTATTTAAGCCACCGAAGCATTGATAAAATCGCTTAATTGCGCTTTCGCCAAAGCACCTACTTTGGTGGCAACATTTTTACCGTCTTTAAACACCATCAGCGTGGGAATACCGCGCACACCAAATTGTGTGGGAACGGCTTGGTTTTCGTCCACATTCATTTTAACGATTTTTACTTTACCATCGTATTCTTCAGCAATTTGGTCCAACACAGGCGCAATCATGCGGCACGGACCGCACCAAGGCGCCCAAAAATCCAGCAATACAGGTACGTCTGATTGCAATACATCGGCTTCAAAAGCAGCATCGGTGGTGTGGATAACTTTTTCGCTCATAATTTTAAAATCTTTCTGTTATGTGTGGGTTCGTGATACAAGCAAGATAAGGCTTTGCGCGATGAAATTCAAGCCTTAAATCCTGTGATAATTTTTACTTATATTTCAAATAGCATTTAAAACCAAAAATGCCTGCGCCCTATTCAGGCACAGATATTTGTTTTAACTGATTAAAATCATTAAGCCACCAATAAAATATTGGCACTTAAATCATCGTCCAAGCCCTGTACTTTAGCAAAAGCCACCGTTGAACCATCGGCATCGTAAGACAATACGCCGCTGCTTTTGTCGTAACGGATATGGTTGGCAATATCGCTTTCGCTGCGTAATGCGCCAAATACGCTGCTTGACAGGATAATTTTGTCTACACCTGCTTGGAAATCGGTGATTTCATCTACTGTGCCGTCTAACAGGCTGCTGAACACAAATTGGTCGTTGCCCGCGCCGCCTGTCAGCACGTCTTTACCGCCGCCGCCTTGCAACACATCATTTCCTGCGCCGCCGTTTAAGGTATTATCCAAATTATTGCCTGTTAATTGGTTGTGCAAGGCATTGCCTGTGCCTTGCAGCGCAGCACCCAGCAAAGTCAGGTTTTCCAAATTATCGCCCAAGGTGTAATCTACGCTGCTGTACACATGGTCGTTACCGCCTTTGGCTGCTTCTACCACTTGGTCGCCCTTTTCTCCGACAATATAGGTGTCGTTGCCTTTACCGCCTACCAACACATCATCGCCTGCACCGCCGTCCAACCAATCATCGCCGTCATCGCCGCTAATCACGTCGTTGCCCGCGCCGCCATAAATGGCATTATCGGCTTTATTGCCTTTTAAAACATCGTTGTGTTGCGAACCAATCAGGTTTTCAATTTGCGTGCCATAACCGATAAAGGCTTGGTTTTCAGCAAAGGTGTTGTCAAACAAACGGTCGCCGTTAAAAATGGTTTGCCCTGCGCTGCCGGTTAATTGTGTGGCGCTTAATTTGTTGTGGCTTAATACGGCAAAACTGTCGGTTTTACTGCCTGCGTAAATCCACGAACCGGGGGTTAAATCCACGGTTACACCCTGCCCTTGCGCGGAAGCGTCAAACGTATCCACGCCGCCGCCGTCCCAAATATACACATCGTTGCCCAAGCTGTGGCGGTTAAAAGGCTTAAAGGTATAAACATCATTGCCGCTGCGCTGGTCGGCATTTACGCCGAAACGGTAATGCAGATACGCCAAATCAAACATGCGCATGGCGTCCGTTTCCATAAAGTCTTCAAATTTATACGACATCACGGTTAAGCCTTTGTGGTCTTCATTGGGCTTCATCAGCGGCACGCCTGCCTGCTCGTGTCCGTCTTTGTGCGGGTGCTTCATGCCCAAAGAGTGCAGGGTTTCGTGCAAAGCGGTATTAAAATTAAATTTATTGCCCTCAAACGATTTTTTGCTTAAATGTACATAGCCGCCATAATGCGCGTAACCGTCCACATTCGGTTTGGTATCGTGAATAAAAAAGACAATATTGGTTTCTTCATTCGGGTCGGTCACTTCGGTAAAACGCACCGCCGTGTTGTCGCTGATGTGCTTGAGCATTTCTTTCATTTTCTGCTGTCCGCTTTCCGAAAAGGCAACTGGCTGCTGTCCGCGCAGGCTTTTTAACTCTTCTGCCTGATACCGCAGCAGGTAACGCTCGTGCATATTGGCAAAAGGTGTGGAAAACCATTTGTCTTCCAACTCGCGGATGGTTTTTTCCAAATTATTAATTTCGTTCTGACTGAAAAAACGGTAGCGCACTTCAATCGGCAGACCTTCAGGGTGCTCTTCCAAATAACCCACAGGCGTACCGCCATGATAATGGTCGTCGTGATCGTGGTCGTGGTCCCATTCGGCGCGCAGGTTTTTAATAAAATACGGCAGCTTGCTGTGGTCAATCGGGTGACGGGCATCGTTGCCTTGCGTGATGTCCGCCTCCTTGCCCGTCAGGTAAGACGCACTGTCTTGCGCCGTTAAGGTTTTGCCTTCGTGTTGTACAGTCAGCTTGGCAAGCACACTGTGCGACGTGTCGGACAACAAATCGGCAGTCGGTACCGACACTTCAAAAGTTTGTCCGTCTTTTACCGCAGTCCGGTAAGACTTACCCGCCACGCTGACTTCCACCGTATCGCCCGTTTTCGCTTCGCCATACACCTTGCCGCTTACCGCAGACTGCTGCTCGGGCAAACCCGCCGCATCGGCACGATAACGGCTTCCCGCCGCTTTTACCCCCGCGCCTTCCAACGTTACCTTAAAATTCGCCAATGCCGCGCTGCTCGGCTGGCTTTCAGGTCCTGGTACAGCCAGCCAGTCGCCCTCAATTTTTTTCCCGCTTGCCAAGGTATATTCCCCCGAATTGGGTACCACATTGTGCATGCCCTCAGCCGCATAATAAAAACGGTAAGTAAAGCTCTGCCCGTTCGCCGCGCGCAAATCCGCAGCAGGCACATAAGCCGTAAACGTATAATCGCGCCCGTTTGCACTGTCGCTCAAACCCGCTTCATAGCTTTTACCGTTTAATTTTAATTCAATGCTTTGCAGCAACTCACGGTTTTGCACCTGCGCAAACAAAGGCTCGCTGCGCACATCCACCTTACCCTGAATGCGTACCAGTGTGGAATTACGGTCGCTGCCTACCGCATTATCGCCGTCAATGCCCGTAATACGGATACCGATTTCAGGCTCTGCTTGAGGCTGCGGCGGAACATCTGCCACCTTATAACTGCCCTGTGCGCTGCCGCTTTCGCTGTTGCCACCCGTATCACTCACTTTGGCAACCGCCGTAAGCTGATGATTATTTTGTGCCAACAAATCGCCATTATTTACTTGGGCTGTCCAAGTTTTGGTGCCATTGTCCCATTTACCCTGAACTTCTTTTCCGCCAACCTGAACCACTACTTCATTCACTTGGGTATCATCTGCCAAGCCTGTAATTGTGCCTGTAACCTTGGTTTGCTTTCCTTCATCGCGGGAAACTTCGCTAATTGCATCAATATTAACCACAGGTTTATCCAGCACTGTATCTACCTGATAAGTGGTTTGTGCTTTGTTGGATGTGGCTTCATTGTTCGCACCGTCTTTCACATGGGCGCTCACACTAATATTGTTTGCGCCTTGCTTGGTGGATAAAACGGTGTTGGTGGTGTCTAACGTCCAGTTTTGTTTATCTGATGAAACATTGGCAGCATAGTCTTTGCCGTTAATATTCACGGTAACAGTAGTCGCAACAACATCAGTATCTACCTTACCCAATTTGCCGCGCAAAGTGACACTTTGGCTTTGATTGGCTTTGTTGATATCGCCAATATTTTCAATGGTTACAGTAGGGGTATTGACGTGTTTGTCGGCTGGGGGTTGCGGCGGCTGGGGAATATCCGCTACTTTGTAGCTGCCCTGTGCGCTGCCGCTTTCGCTGTTTCCGCCCGTATCGCTCACTTTGGCAATGGCTTTTAACTGACGATTATCCTGCGCCAACAAATCACCATTATTCACTTGGGCTGACCAAGTTTTGGTGCCATTGTCCCATTTACCCTGAACTTCTTTCCCGCCAATTTGAATCACCACTTCATTGACTTTAGTATCATCTGCCAAACCTGTGATTGTGCCTGTTACCTTGGTTTGCTTTCCGTTATCGCGGGAAACTTCGCTAATTGCATCAATATTAACCACAGGTTTGTCCAACACCGTATCTACCTGATAAGTGGTTTGTGCTTTGTTGGATGTGGCTTCGTTGTTCGCACCATCTTTCACATGGGCGCTCACGCTGATGTTGTTTATGCCTTGTTTGGTGGATAAAACAGTGTTGGTGGTGTCTAACGTCCAGTTTTGTTTGTTTGATGAAACATTGGCAGCATAGTCTTTACCGTTAATATTCACGGTAACAGTAGTCGCAACAACATCAGTATCTACCTTATCCAATTTACCGCGCAAAGTGACACTTTGATTTTGATTGGCTTTGTTGATGTTACCAATGTTTTCAATGGTAACAGTGGGGGTATTGACGTGTTTATCGGCTGGGGGTTGCGGCGGTTGGGGAATATCCGCTACTTTGTAGCTGCCCTGTGCGCTGCCGCTTTCACTGTTGCCACCCGTATCGCTCACTTTGGCAATGGCTTTTAACTGATGATTATTTTGCGCCAACAAATCACCATTATTTACTTGGGCTGACCAAGTCTTACCATCGCTACTAACAGTAGCAGTAACATTTTTATTACCAACTTGAACAACTACTTCATTGACTTTGGTATCGTTTGCCAAACCTGTAATTGTGCCTGTAACCTTGGTTTGCTTTCCTTCATCGCGGGAAACTTCGCTAATTGTATCAATATTAACCACAGGTTTATCCAGCACCGTATCTACTTGATAAGTGGTTTGGGCTTTACTGGATGTGGCTTCATTGTTCGCACCGTCTTTGACATGGGCGCTCACGCTGATGTTGTTTGTGCCTTGTTTGGTGGATAAAACGGTGTTGGTGGTGTCTAACGTCCAGTTTTGTTTGTTTGATGAAACATTGGCAGCATAATCTTTGCCGTTAATATTCACGGTAACGGTGGTGGCAACGACATCAGTGTCCACTTTATCCAATTTACCGCGCAAAGTGACACTTTGGTTTTGATTGGCTTTGTTGATATTGTCAATATTTTCAATGGTTACAGTGGGGGTATTAACGTGTTTGTCGGCTGGGGGTTGTGGCGGTTGGGGAATATCCGCTACTTTGTAGCTGCCCTGTGCGCTACCGCTTTCACTATTTCCGCCCGTATCGCTTACTTTGGCAACCGCCGTAAGCTGATGATTATTTTGTGCCAACAAATCACCATTATTCACTTGGGCTGACCAAGTTTTGGTGCCATTGTCCCATTTACCCTGAACTTCTTTCCCGCCAATTTGAACCACGACTTCATTCACTTGGGTATCATCTGCCAAACCTGTAATTGTGCCTGTAACCTTGGTTTGCCCTTGATTATCGCGGGAAACTTCGCTAATCGCATCAATGCTTACCACAGGTTTGTCCAGCACCGTATCCACTTGATAAGTGGTTTGGGCTTTATTGGATGTGGCTTCGTTGTTCGCACCATCTTTCACATGGGCGCTCACACTAATATTGTTTGCGCCTTGTTTGGTGGATAAAACGGTGTTAGTGGTGTCTAACGTCCAGTTTTGTTTGTCTGATGAAACGGTGGCAGCATAATCTTTGCCGTTAATATTCACGGTAACGGTGGTGGCAACGACATCAGTATCAATTTTGCCTAATGCACCGCGTAAAGTTACACTTTGGTTTTGATTGGCTTTGTTGATATTGCCAATATTTTCAATGGTTACACTGGGGGTATTAACGTGTTTATCGGCTGGGGGTTGCGGAGGGTCTTTTTTCTCTTCTTGTTTATTGTCTTGTTTATCGCCGCTGCCTTTTCCGCCTGAAGCGGCAACGGCCAATCCCGCCAAACTTAATGCGCCCAGCGCACCGAATAATCCTGTGGGAAGGGCTGCGCCAGTGTGGATTTTTCCGACATGCGCGGCAGTCAGTGCGGCGCTTTCGGCATAAGCAGGGGGCGCGGCGGTGGCAAAAGTAGTGCCTACCTGTGCCAGCTGGTTTAAATCCACCACGGGGTAGTTGAGCAGGTAGTTTTGCAAAATCACATCGGGTGCGCCTTCGGCGGTACGCCCCAAATACACCCATAAATCCATGCCGTGTTCGCGCACCTGCGGGGTGGGGACGAGTTCGCCTTTGGGATTGTGGATTTGGTAAAGCGTTTGGTATTCGGCGGGAACGGTTAAGGTTTTGCCTGTGGCGGCGGGCAAGGTGCGCTCACTGCCGTTGCGGATGATTTTGAGGGTGTAACCGGACATTGATGGCTCCATCGTGATTAAGTGTTATTGTATTGTGTATTATCGGAAATTTTTTCCGATTCGGCAAGAAAAGGGGAAATTGGCGGGAAGTTTGCAGACAAAAATGCTGCTGTCCGTTGCTTTGAACGCGGACAAACAGGGCAGACGCTATATAATCTGCCTTTTCATACGCTGCGGAAATCGGGTTTATGCTGTATCTGTATCAGTCCAACCGTTTGGAATATTTGGCGGAAATGCTGTGCGCTGTATGGGGGGCGCAGCCTTTGGACGACCCTTTTGCCACCGAAGAAGTGGTGGTACAGAGCCAAGGCATGCGGCGATTTTTGTCGCGTTTTGCGGCGCGGCGGCTGGGCGTGTCTGCCAATGTGCGTTTCAGCCTGCCTGCGGGTTTGGCGTGGCGGCTGATGCGGCAGACTTTGGACAATGTTCCCGAACAAAGCCCGTTTGCGCCTGAAGTAATGCGTTGGCGTTTGTTGGCATTGTTTGATTCGCCACAGTTTGCCGCTGCTGATTTCTCTGCCGTGCGCGCCAAACTTGAACCCTATCTTGCCAACGGCGCACTGGCAGCCTACCAATTGGCAGGACAACTTGCCGACGTGTTTGACCATTATCAGGTGTACCGCCCGCAATGGATTGAAGCATGGCGCAAAGGGCATACCCTGCCCCATCTGCACGAAGACCAATTATGGCAGGCGCGTTTGTGGCAAAGTTTGGACGATGGCACGCAAACCCACCGTGTGGTTTTATGGCAACAATTGTTGCAACAATTGGGTAACGCCCCCTTACCGCAACGCATGACCGTTTTCGGCATTGCCACGCTTGCGCCCATGTATTTGCAACTGCTGCTGCATTTGGCACAACACTGCGATATCCACATTTACGCGCTCAACCCCAGCATGCTGTATTGGGGCGATGTAGTGGAAGCACAAACCATTTTGCAACAGGCAGGCGAACCCGATTTAAGCCGTCAGGGACACCCTTTACTGGCATCTTTAGGCAAACAGGGACGCGATTTTTTTGACGCACTCACACAGGCACAAATTTCAGCAGAACGCGATGTGTTTGACGAAACGCCTGCCTCGCCCTCACTGCTGCACACCCTGCAATACCATATTCAAAACCAAATCTTACCCGCCGAAGCCTCAAATACTTGGTTAAGCGAACACCGCGACTGGCTGGCACAGCAAAACCTCGCCGCCGATACGCCCTTGGCGCAGTTGTGCGCCGACACCAGCATTCAGATTCACAGTGCCCACAGTCCCCTGCGCGAACTGCATATTTTAAAAGACCGTTTACTAACCTTGTTGCACACGCACCCCGATTGGCAACCGCACGACATCGCTGTACTCACGCCCGATATTGCGCCGTATGCGCCGTTTATTGAAGCCGTATTCGGCGGCAGCGCAGACGGTATTGCCTTGCCCTATTCGGTATCAGACGTGCGCCTGTCGCGGCGGCAACCGCTGCTGTATGCCTTGGAACAGGCTTTGTCGCTGCTGGCAGGACGTTTTGAAGCGGAAAAACTGCTGCCGCTGCTGGACAACGAAACCGTCCAACGCCGTTTCGGTATCACTTTGGACGATTTACCGCTGCTGCACGACACGGTGGCACAACTGAATATCCGCTGGGGCGCAGATGCGGAACAACGCGCCGAACACGGCGGACAATACAATCTGTTTACTTGGCAGCAGGGTTTGGAACGCTTGATATTGGGTTGGGTCATGCCTGAAAACGGCGCATTATGGCATGGGGTTAGCCCTTGGCACGCCGCGCCCGAACAAAGCGCGGTACTGGCGCGTTTTGCCGCTTTGGTGCGCGTGTTGGCAGACACCCGCAGGCAATGGCAAACCGCCGCCACGCCCGCACAATGGGCGCAACGGCTGCGCGATTTGTGTCAGGCACTGTGTTTGGCAGACGATGGCGATGCCGATGCGCTGTCGCAATGGGAACAGGCGTTGGCGGATTGGACGACACACGCCGACAGCGCGGGTTTTGAACAGGCAATCGGCAGCGACACCGCCGTTGCCCATGTGCGCCGTTTTCTCGGCAGCCAAAGCGATGCGGGCTTTTTGCGCGGCGGGATGACAT
Source organism: Conchiformibius steedae (assembly GCF_014054725.1). Classification (NCBI taxonomy): domain Bacteria; kingdom Pseudomonadati; phylum Pseudomonadota; class Betaproteobacteria; order Neisseriales; family Neisseriaceae; genus Conchiformibius; species Conchiformibius steedae. The sequence goes on from NZ_CP059563.1 coordinate 200,143, forward strand.
TTTGCAGCATGGTGCCCATGCGTTCGCTGCCGTTTAAAGCCGTGTGTCTGCTGGGTTTGAATGACGGGCAGTTTCCGCGCAACACCTCTGCTTCGCCTTTTGATTTGATTGCCAAACACCCCGAAAAAGGCGACCGCGCCCGCCGTGATGACGACCGTTATCTGTTTTTGGAAGCCATACTCAGCGCGCGTGAAGTGCTGTATTTGTCGTATGTGGGCAGAAGCGTCCGCAGCAATGACGCGCTTGCGCCCTCGGTGCTGTTATACGAATTGGCAGACAGCGTGGCGGCGTTGTCGGGCGTGCCTGCAAACGAATTGATGGACAAATGGGTGTTGCAACACCCGCTACAAGGCTTTTCGCCGCGCTATTTTGACGGTACGCCGCGTTTGCACGGCAGCCGCAGCGATTACGCCGCCGCTTTAAACCAAATCCCCACCACCGCTGCACCGTTTCTGCCCGATGTGCCTGACGACACCCCCGCCGTTGCCCCTGCCGCGCCCGTACCGCAAAGCCGTTTTTTACACTTTTGGCGCAACCCGCCGCGCAGTTATTTAAAACAGCATTTGGATTGGCAAGCCCCGCACAGCGGCGAAGAATGGGTCAGCAGCGAACCGTTTATGCCCGAACAGCCCCATCTGCTTGACCAAGCCTATTTACACGCCCGCGAACACGGTTTGCCGTTTGATGAGCTGGCAGACGAATTGGGCGCACAAAGCCTGTTGCCCGCAGGACGTTTGGGGACATTGGCACAACACGATTTTGCTGCCCGTGCCGCTGCTTTAGACGGCGAAATTTTACGCAGTCCGCGCCTGCCCGAACAAAACGGCGTATTAAACGGCGCAGCCGGTGCGCTTGCCTACCGCTTGCCGCACTGCCGCCAACACGGACAAATCATCGCCGCTGCCGATTTTGTCCGTTCGCGCCAAGCCAAACCCTCTGCTGCCGACCAAATTGAACTGCTGCTTACCCATTTGATTTACTGCGCCGTTTTGCCCGACAGCCTGCCCGAAGCGCAACGCCACACCCATTGCATCAGCCTGTTTGCTTCCATTACTTTGCCGCCGCTGCCGCAAGCGCAGGCACAAGATGCCCTACAACAATGGCTTGCCGCCTACCACGCAGGACAACATGCCCCGCTGCCGTTTTTTCCGCGCATGAGCTTACGCGCCGCCGTCAAGTTTTATACAGACGGGCAAGACTGGGAAAAAGCCCAAGCCAAAGCCGCAGAAGTCTATCACGGCGGTTTTCACGGCTTTGCCCAAGCCGATTATCCCGAAATCAAACTGCTGTACGGGCGCGACCCCGAAGCCGAACCGCCCTACCGTTTGCCCGCCTTCCGCCGTTTGGTGGAAAACCTGTTTGCCCCGTTTGGCGAATGTCTGTCTGCATTAAACAGCGAAGACGAAAAATAACAAACGGCAGGAATTCCCTTTCCTGCCGTTTTATGCAAAAACTTGATTATTTAAACCACTTATCCACAATCTGCTGATAAGTTCCGTCTTTTTTCATCGCATCTAAAGCATTATTGACCTTGTCCAGCAGCACCGTATCGTCTTTACGCACCACAAAACCGTAATAATCTTTGGCATAGCCGTTGTCCACTACCAAATGCAAACCGTCATCGGGATGATTGGCAACAAACGTCCCCATAATAGACGAATCCCCCAAAGTCGCCACAGCCTCACCACTGATAACCTTTTGCACCGTCAGCCACGAACTTTCGGCATACACTGCATAGTCAGAACTGTTTTTATTCAATTCCAACAACAACTTTTCATGCCCCGAATAGCGTTTTACCGATACATTGCGCTGCGCCAAATCTTTAAAACTCTTCACATTTGGGTCTTTGGTTACAATCACCACAGGGCTCACTTCCAAATAATCTTGGCTCATGCCGTATTTGGCTTTGCGCTCTTCGGTAATACTGATGCCGCTTGCCAACAAATCTGCCTGCCCCGCTTCCAAAGCGGCAAACAGCTGCGCCCACGGCAAATAGCCGTAATCAAAACTGATGCCGCTGCGTTTGGCGATTTCCTGCAAAATATCGTGTTCAAAGCCCTGCGGCGCACCCGTTGCCGAACGGAAATTTAAGGGCGCATAGCCCGGTGGCGACATCCGCACACGGTACACGCTGCCTGATGCGGGCGCGGAAGCGGCTGCAGGGGCATCGTTATTTTGCTTACCGCAAGCCCCCAACAGAATACACGCCGCTGCCCACACGGGGATAAACACATATTTCATCAGCATTCCTTCCTTTTGATTGAGTAGCGCCCTGAAGTTTTACCCATCGCAGCGGGACGGATAAACGGCTGCTTGCAAATTATTCTGATGCTGCCAATTTTTTTAAGTCTCTGGCCATACAAAATTCGCGTAAAGCAGGATTGGTTTCAGGCAGCGTGAATTGGTTAAAGTTGGTTTCGCCAGCATCGTGTGCCTGCATCAATTTAACCAAATCTTCCAATGAGCCAATATGCGGCAGATAATACATCAACATATCGGCTGCCGCTTCCACCAATTTAACCCATTCGTCATATTCACTGATTTTCCAACTCCCCCGCATACCACGCTCATGTCTGTCAACCTGAAGATTGGGATGGGCTTTGTCGGGTAAGCCATAAAAACCAAAAAAACTAATATTTATTTGCTTAAGTAAATGCGCAGTTAAAAGAGGTATAAGCTGCATTGCTGGTTCTTTGTATTCTTTTTTTGGAATAATATCTATGAAGCAATCAAATTCATAGAATCCTTCCTTAAATTTATCTTTATCCGTATAAAGAAAAAAATCCAAATAACAAAAATCCGTCTTGATGGACAGATATTCTTCAGGGAGAAGCTGATATTTTTTTAATAATGCCTGATACGGTTTCCCCAAGCGTGCTTTAATTATTTTAGATGCCAAACGTTTTCTTTGCGCATCACTAATCGGAATTTGCGGTTTATTGCGGTCGGCAATCAATTCTTGAATATGCTGCTGCCACTCTTTCTCGTATTGTTCAACAAATTCCTGCCAGTGAAATGCTTGGTCTTGCCCGTCAAATGCCGTGCCGTCAGGCAGAAACACACAATCCATATCGCGGTGAAACACCACCAGATTGTTTTCGCAGGCAGCGCGGACAATGGCGGCGGCAAAGCTGTTTTGGCATTGCTTGGGCGACTGTTCAAAACAGTATTCGACCTTCAGCATTCGGGCGGTTTCGGAAGCGATGTTAAAACACATTTCCAAGCCTTCATCGCCTTCATAAAACTGCCATGCTTCACGGATATATTCCGCCATTTTTGCACCGAATGCCGCCATGTGCGGATTGGGTTCGGCTTCTTTGTAACCGCCTAATGGATAGGATATTTTAATGGCTTCTTCGTAAGTTTTCGGAATGCCGTATTTGGCGTCCCAAACGTAAATGCCGTTGCTACTCATGGGTTTGTTCCTTATGGATAATGGAAAAGATGAAAGTGGTGCGTACTGTATCAATACGGTCAATTTTGGGAAAACCAAGCATTTTAGTCCTGTTAAATGTATGGATTACCCTGTATAACATTGCCATTATAGGACAGGACGGGTTGAAATGCTTGCAATAATCGTGCAGGGATATCAGCCGCGCAAATTGCGCCCCCAACCGTTGGGGTCGGGCTGCCAGTCCACACTTTCGCCGCGCATCAGTGCCTGCAGCATGGCAGCCGTCTCAATATGGTGGCTTTTGGCTGCTTCCATCATGCGGGTATTGGCAAAAAACGATAAATCAGGGTCGTACATTTCGGCGGATTTTTCCATTTGCCACACATCGCGCTGCTGGTAAAAACGGCGCAGTTCGGCGGCTTTGGGCGGGGCAACGCCTAAAATTTCCAAGGCAATCTGTCCGCCGCGCATCGCCGAATCAAAGGTTTCGCGGATAATGCAGCTTGCGCCCGCATGATACAGGTCGTAAGCATGGGTGCGGTTGTGGGCGCGGGCAATAATCGGCAGCTTGGGATAATGGCGGCGTACAAATTCCACCACTTCCACCGACTGCTGACGGTTACCGATACATACAGCCAACAGTTTCGCGCTATCCAGCCCTGCCGATGCCAGCAGTTCGGGGCGCGTGGCATCGCCGTAATAAGTTTTAATACCCAAAGTAGTGAGTTGTTCCACAGTTTCTGCCTGATGGTCAATAATGGTGGTGGCAAAACCGCAGCTGTTAAGCAGACTGTTAAACTGATGCCCGAAACGTCCGTGTCCCAGCAAAATCACGGGATTGGCGGCGTGGATTTCATCGTGGGCGCGTTCGGAAGCGGGGTTTTGATGACGGCGGTGATAACGCGCTGCCAATACTTTTTCATAAAAAATAAACAATAAGGGGGTTAGCACCATAGAAAGTGCCACCACCAACGCAATTCTGTCCAACCATTGTGCATTCAAAACTTTACTGTGATTGGCGATAGACAGCAGCACAAAACCAAATTCCCCTGCCTGTGCCAAACTGAGCGCAAACAGTTTCGCCCCCAAAGCAGGCAAACGGAATAATTTTCCCAAAATCCATAAAATTAAGGCTTTAACCGCCAATGTTGCCACGGTTAAACCCGCAATCAGCCAAAATTCGCGCCCCAACACGGCAAAATTCATGCCTGCGCCCACGGTAATAAAAAACAAGCCCAATAACAAACCTTTAAACGGTTCTAAATTGCTTTCCATTTCGTGACGGTAGCTGCTGTTTGCCAACGCCACGCCCGCAATAAACGCGCCCAAAGCAGGCGACAAACCAATCAGCGACATCAGCGCGGCAATCCCCACCACCAATGCCAGCGTAAACATGGTAAACATTTCGCGCAAACGGGTTTTACTGATAAAACGGAAGACCACAGGCACAGCAAAACGCACCGTCAGCACAATCAGCACAATCGCCGCCACGCTTACCGATGCCTGCACCCAACCTGCTTGGTGCGCCAAAATATCCGTGCCGTGTGCCGTTTCGGGGTCAGAGACGGGCGCAACGGCTAACAAAGGCAGCAATGCCAACATCGGAATCGCCGCCACATCCTGAAACAGCAGCACCGCAAAACCCGCTTGTCCGCCTGCGGTGGTCATCAGGTTTTTTTCAGAAAAGGTTTGCAACACAATGGCAGTGGACGACAATGCCAAAATACAGCCGATTGCCACGCCCGTGCGCCAGTCCAAACCAAAATACAGCGCAATGCCCGCTATTGCCGCCACCGTCAGTGTCACCTGCAAACCGCCCAAACCCAACAGCTTATGGCGCATCTGCCACAGCATTTGCGGGGCAAGTTCCAAACCCACCAAAAACAGCATCATCACCACGCCAAATTCGGCAATATGTTGGATTTTTTCGGTTTCTTCACCCACAAAACCAAACACAGGACCAATCAGTATGCCCGCAGTCAGATAACCCAGTACCGAACCGAGTCCGAATTTCTGCGACACCAGCACCGCCGTTACCGCAAAAAACAGATACATACAGGTGTAAAGCAGAATATCGGTCATCAGATTGCCCCCGTGTGTGAATCAAAAAAGCGCGATTGTAGCGGAATTTAGTCGCCATCGTTGATGAAAATAAAAACGAGACAAGGCGACAACGCCCGCCGTGTACGATTGAGTACATCAGGGCGTTGGCAACGCCGTATCGTTAAGATTTTAATCAACGATAAAACAGGGTAGGGATAGAATATCCACAGGCGCATCGGCAGCAAAATCCCAATCCCATTGTTCGGGCTGTTCGTGCGCGGGAATATAGCCCCAACGTGCCAACACGGTTTGCATGCCTGCGGCACGTCCTGCCTGCATATCGCGCTCGGCATCGCCCACATACAGGCAGTTTTCAGCAGCCACCCCCGCCAAACGGCAGGCGTGGTGCATAGGCAAAACGCTGGGTTTGGCTTCGGCACAGGTATCGCCGCACACCACCGCTGCTGGCGCACAGGCAAAACCCAGCTTCGGCAGCAAATCTTCGGCAAAACGCTGCGGTTTGTTGGTGATGATGCCCCATGCCAAGCCTTTGGCTGCCAAGCCTTGCAATAAGGCGTTTACCCCATCAAACAAACGGCTGTCCTGATGGGCGCGTTGCCGATAGGCGCTTAAATAATCCTGTTGCCACAGGCTGAAATCGGATTGTTCGGGCGCAATGCCTGCCAAACCCAATAACGCCACCGAACCATGCCCCGCCAAAGCGCGTGCCAATGCGTATTCGGGCGCAGGCATGCCGTGCTGCTGCAACACCGTTGCCAATGCGCCGACCAAATCGGGCGCGGTATCGGCAAGCGTACCGTCCAAATCAAAAAAAACCGCTTCCAATGCCATGTTTTTGTCCTAATAAAAAACAGGATTGTAACCCGAAGCGTACACAACTTTACAAAAGATTGCCCCATGCCATTTTTACCGATACAATCGTCTTTCCTTTTTCCACCATAACCCAGAGAAGATAACCCAAATGAAAAAACATCTGTTGGCGACATTCGTCCTGTTTGCCCTGACAGCCTGCGGCGGTCAGCAAAATAACACCCAAAACCAAGCAGCCGCGCCTGCGCCCGCATCAGGCAGCGCCGCCGCCCCTGCTGCCGATTTGCCGCAAACCGACACCCTTAATATTTTCAACTGGTCCAACTATGTGGACGAAAGCACCGTAGAAGACTTCAAAAAAGCCAACAACTTGAAGCTGACCTACGATTTATACGAAAACAACGAAGCCTTGGAAGCCAAAATGCTGACTGGCAAATCGGGTTACGATTTGGCGGTTCCGGGCATCGCCTTTTTACCGCGCCAAATCAAAGCAGGCGCGTATCAAAAAATCAACAAAGATTTGCTTCCCAATTACAAAAACATCGACCCCGAATTGCTGAAGCTGCTGGAAAGCGCCGACCCCGGTAACGAATACGCCGTACCGTATTTTTCAGGCGCAAACACCTTGGCAATTACCGCCAAAGGCATTGAAGCCCTAGGCGGCAAAGACAAACTGCCCGAAAACGGCTGGGATTTGCTGTTTAAACCCGAATACACCAACAAGCTGAAACAATGCGGCGTTGCCCTGTGGGATACCCCCAGCGAAATGTTCCCCATTGTGCTGAACTACATCGGCAAAGACCCCAAAGGCGATAATCCCGACGATTTGAAAGCCGCTGCAGACGTCTTGCAAGCCATCCGTCCCGATGTGAAACAGTTTAGCGCGTCTTACATCGATTCGCTGGCGCGTGGCGATTTCTGCTTGGTGGCAGGTAACGGCGGCGACCTGAACATGGCGAAAAAACGTTCGGAAGAAGTGAAAAGCAATGTCGGTATTGAAGTGCTGACCCCCAAAGGCATGGGCTTTTGGGTAGAATCGTGGGTGATTCCCAAAGACGCGAAAAACGTTGCCAACGCCCACAAATACATCAACTACACGCTTGACCCCGAAATCGCCGCCAAAAATGCTTTGGAAGTGACTTTTGCGCCCGCCAGCCTGCCTGCGCGTGAAAAACTGCCCAAAGAACTGGTGGAAACCCGTTCCATCTTCCCCACTGCCGATGATATGAAAAACGGTTTTGTGATGCCGCAAATGAGCGACGAAGCCAAAAAAACCACCACCGCGCTGTGGCAAAAACTGAAAATGGGTAAATAATAAACCTTTTTTAATCTAAAAAAGCTGTCTGAATACCGTTCAGACAGCTTTGTTTTTCAATCGGATTGGATATGAGCCCCACCCTACACACCCTCAACCGCCTGCTGCCGCAGACCCAATGCCGCGAATGCGGTTATCAAGGCTGCGAACCCTATGCCCAAGCCCTGTTATCAGGCGAAGCCCCCATTAATTTGTGCGCCCCCGGTGGCGACACCGTGATGCACGACCTCGCCCGAACGCTGCAACGCCCGCCACTCGCCCCCGCCAAAACCCAAGCCCCTGCCCTTGCCCTGATAGACGAAAACGTCTGCATCGGCTGCGTGGCGTGCATCCGCGTTTGCCCTGTGGATGCCATTTTGGGCGCAACCAAGCAAATGCACACCGTTTTAACTGACGAATGCACGGGCTGCGGTTTGTGCGTACCGTCCTGCCCTGTGGACTGCATCAGCATGGTTGCCGTAAACGACACCCACCTGCCGCGCAACCGCTTTTTGGGACAACACGAAAACGAAGCACGTTTTCAAGCATCTGCACACGCGCAAAGCCGTTATCAGCAGCAGCAAACGCGCCGTCAAAATCCCACCCAACCCACACAGCAAAAGCGCAGCCAAACCGCAGCCGCCAATCCCGCTGCCCTGATTGCTCAAGCCATGGCACGCGCCCAAGCCCAACAGCACAGCAGTCCCGCCGCCAACCGCGAGCAGTTCCGCCAACGCCAATTGGCAGAAGCCCAAGCCAAAGCCGCCTACCGCCGCGCCCTGCGCGATGTGCAATACGGCAACGCACAAGAAAAAGCCGATGCCTTGGCATGGCTGCGCCAACACAAAGCCGAGCAGGAAGCCCAAGCAGCATCAGACTGAAATATTGCCCCGCGCCCCAATCAACGTTATGATTATCCGTTTTTTGTTTCAAAATAAATCAAGATGTCAGCCATTCCCGACCAAGTGCGCCGCCGCCGCACCTTCGCCATTATTTCCCACCCCGACGCGGGTAAAACCACCCTTACCGAAAAACTGCTGCTGTTTTCAGGTGCCATTCAAAGCGCAGGCACGGTAAAAGGCAAAAAAACAGGCAAATTCGCCACGTCCGACTGGATGGAAATCGAGCAGCAACGCGGCATTTCCGTGGCATCGTCCGTGATGCAGTTTGACTACCGCGAACACACCGTCAATCTGCTGGACACCCCCGGTCACCAAGACTTTTCCGAAGACACCTACCGCGTTTTAACGGCGGTGGACAGCGCGTTAATGGTGATTGACGCCGCCAAAGGCGTGGAAGCACAAACCATTAAATTATTGAATGTTTGTCGCATGCGCCACACTCCCATCGTTACCTTTATGAACAAATATGACCGCGAAGTGCGTGATTCTTTGGAATTGCTGGACGAAGTGGAAAATATTTTAAAAATCCGTTGTGCGCCTGTCACTTGGCCCATCGGCATGGGCAAAAACTTCAAAGGCGTTTACCATATTTTAAACGACGAAGTGTATCTGTTTGATGCGGGTGGCGAAAAACTGCCGCATGAATTTGAAGTGATTCAAGGCATTAACAATCCGCGTTTGGACGAGTTGTTTCCCTTGGAAATGCAGCAGTTGCGCGATGAAATCGAGCTGGTGCAAGCCGCTTCCAACGAGTTTGATTTGCAAGAGTTTTTGGCAGGCGAACTGACGCCCGTGTTTTTCGGTTCGGCGATTAACAATTTCGGCGTGCAGGAAATTTTAAACGCGCTGATTGACTGGGCGCCTGCGCCGCAACCGCGTGATGCCACCGTGCGCAGCGTATCGCCTGACGAAAGCAAATTTTCAGGCTTTATCTTTAAAATTCAAGCCAATATGGACCCGAAACACCGCGACCGCATCGCCTTTTTGCGCGTGTGTTCGGGCAAATTTGAACGTGGCATGAAAATCAAACACTTGCGTATCAACCGCGACATCGCCGCGTCCAGCGTGGTCACGTTTATGTCGCATGCGCGTGAGCTGGTGGAAGAAGCCTATGCGGGCGATATTATCGGCATTCCCAATCACGGTAACATTCAGATTGGCGACAGTTTTTCCGAAGGCGAAGCCTTGGCGTTTACGGGCATTCCGTTTTTTGCGCCCGAATTGTTCCGCAGTGTGCGTATTAAAAACCCTTTAAAAATTAAACAACTGCAAAAGGGTTTGCAGCAGCTTGGCGAAGAAGGCGCGGTGCAGGTGTTTAAACCGCATTCGGGCGCGGATTTGATTTTGGGCGCGGTGGGCGTGTTGCAGTTTGAAGTGGTCACGGCGCGTTTGGCGGCGGAATACGGCGTGGAAGCGGTGTTTGACAATGTGTCGGTGTGGTCGGCGCGTTGGGTGTCGTGCGCCGACAGAAAGAAATTGGCGGAATTTGAAAAGGCGAATGCGGCGAATTTGTCCACCGATGCAGGCGGAAATTTGGCGTATCTCGCGCCCAACCGCGTCAATTTGAATTTAACGCAGGAACGTTGGCCCGATATTGTCTTCCACGAAACGCGCGAACATTCGGCGAATTTAAACGGATAAAGACATAAAAAAGCAGGCAGCCAAAGGCTGCCTGAAATACCTCAAATCAGAGATTTTACGCTTCACAAACATGGGGTTGGGAAACCCCGCAGATTTTCATCTGCCTCTGCAGCCCTGCCCGAAAGGAGTAAAAAGCAAAGCCGCAAAGCCGGTACGTTTATTATTGTGTAGTGATATGTAAGCGATAGTATCGGGTTTTGCCTGCCTTGCCAAGTGGCAAATGGCATTTAGGCGAAAATTCGCCACTTTATGTAAAGAAAATGTATTTTTCAGATAGTTTATTGCAACTTATTGTAAAATTAAGGCGAGTTGTTACTCGCATCTAAAATAAAACCATCCCGCCACACGGCGGGATGGGATTTACCACATTTTATCCAGCCAAGCCGATACCTGCTGGCGCACTTCGGCACGCAAACCGCGACTGAGCAAACGTGCCAAATCGTCCTGCTTGGGCGTGTAGTCCACCAGTTCGGGGGCTTTCACCACATCACGCGCCACGCTGTAAATGCTGCCCGTGCCGTCAGTCAAACCCACTTTCTGCGCTTCAATGCCTGTGTAAACGCGCCCGCTGAATACATCAGGATGTTCTTTTTCTTTCAAACGGTTGCCACGACCTGCACGCACTGCTTTAATAAATTCGCCGTGAATTTGCGTCAGCATTTGCTGCCAGATGGCGATTTGTTCGGGGGTTTCGGGACTAAAGGGGTCGCCCATGCCTTTATTGCTGCCTGCGGTACGCACACGGCGTTTGATACCCAGTTTGTCCATCAGCCCTGTGGCATCAAAGCTGCTACCCACCACGCCGATGCTGCCGACAATGCTGGACGGGTCGGCATAAATTTTATCCGCCGCCGCCGCAATATAGTAACAACCCGAAGCGCACAAATCTTCCGCCACCACATACACGGGAATGTCTTTGTGTTCGTTTTTCAAACGGCGCACCTCTTCAAAAGCAGTATTGGACACCACAGGCGAACCACCAGGGCTGTTGGCGCGGATAATAATGCCTTTGACATTCTCGTTTTCATAAGCCGCTTCCATGCCTTCGCGCAAAATGGCAACATGGTCGGTGTATTCGTCGCCGCCGATTTCGCCCACCAAATCAATCACAGCGGTATGGTCATCATGCGTGGCGGGATTGATTTTTTCATTACCGCCGTTTAAAGCGGCAGCAGCCACGCTTAAAAACACCAGCACCCCCACCCCACGCCACACCATTTTCCAAATACGGGCGCGACGCTGTTCGCGGTAGGCTTCCAACAACACATCACGCAGGGTATCGCGTTCCCAACTTTCGCCTGAAGGTGCGGGGGATTCGCCATCGCCACTGCGGCGGATACGGTAAGTCATCATTTTTCCTTTTTAAACGGTAAACACACAGTATTATATAAAAAAATTCAGGCAGTTTGGCATCTATCTCTGCCAACTGCCCGAATGCTTTGGTTTAGTGTTCGCGGGCGTGGTTAATGGTGTATTTGGGGATTTCCACCACCAAATCCGCATCTGCCACCACTGCCTGACAGCTCAAACGCGAATCCGCTTCCAAACCCCATGCTTGGTCAAGCAGGTCTTCTTCCAATTCAGTCGGTTCGGTTAAGCTGTCAAAACCCTGACGGATAATCACATGGCAGGTGGTGCAGGCACAGGATTTTTCGCAAGCGTGGTCAATATCAATATCGTTTTCCAGCAATACATCGCACACGGTGCTGCCTGAAGCAGCATTTTCAATCACTTTGCCTTCGGGGCAAAATTCGGCGTGCGGTAAAACGGTAATTTTAGGCATAATTATTTTCTCAATCATTCCAGTGTGTGAAAGGGCGGTATTGTACTGCAAGAGTGGTGAAAATGTTAGGTTGGGTCATTATCATAAACATTAGTGGCTTTTATCAATCAGCCAACCCAGCCTGTTTTTAGGCTAAAATTTTACCAAAGCCCTAGGTACGACAATCACACCCAACCAACAGGAAAAACCATCATGAAAACCGTTAAATTGCTATATCTTGCTACTCTTTCACTATATTTATTGGCATGCACAGAAAAGCAAGAAAATCAAGCCCAGTACCCTGCCCCTGTGGTGTATGACTACAGAGATGAAAAAAATCAAGATGCTTATTCAAGATATAGGCGAGCCAATAAGGTAGATTGGGGTTATTTGAATTCAGATGAAATCAGAAAAACATTAGGTAAGCAAACCATACCCGATGGTATTCACGGAAAATTTTATATCCATAAAATAGAAGCACGACATCAAAGGATTTTAGACACTTTTACCAGTAAAGAAGAAGTAATTAACTATTATACTTCTAAATTTTCAGATAAACCCTGCAAGGAGAATAATGTACAAGGATTAGTGTGTTTGGAAAGTAAGACGGTATATAACTATTTTTACTTGCCCAATATTAACACAAATCTTTCAAAAAGAACTAATTTTCCCAGTTTTTTGTTTGCTTGTGATAGAGGGGGGGATTTTAACTGTAGTACTACAAAAATAGCATCTCCCCTCCCCTACAATATAAGTGTACGTATTCACTTTAATCATCCAAGCTATATCTTCCCTATTTTGGATTATATTGACCAACACTTTTACAACACATTAGGAGTTTATTTATGGCAACCTTTACCCAATAAACAGTAAGCACGACAAGCTTTAATCCCATTATTCAAGGTTATCGTGCTGCTATCTTGCCCTTAATGCGCCTTATGCGTGGTGCTGTATACAATCTTATCCGTCCACGCCATCGTTACCGCCGATACCAAAAAGCCCAAATGCAGCAGCAGTTGCCACTTAATTTGGCTTTCGGGCAGATTGCCTGCGTTAATAAAGGTTTGCAGCAGGTGGATAGACGAAATGCTGATAATCGCCATCGACAGTTTAACTTTTAGCACCGAAGCATTTACATGGCTAAGCCATTCGGGTTGGTCGGGGTGGTCGTCCACATGCAGGCGCGATACGAAAATTTCATAACCGCCAATCAATACCATAATCAATAAGTTGGCAATCATCACCACGTCAATCAAACTCAATACGGTCAGCATAATGGCGTTTTCGTCCATGGTGCTTAAATTGGTCATCAAATACCACAGCGATTTGAGAAATTTATACGAATAAATGCCTTGCACCACAATCAGTCCGAGATAAATCGGCAGTTGCAGCCAACGGCTGAAAAAAATCAGTTTGCTTAATTGGGTGTGGGTGTGTTTCGCAGGCGCAGACATTTTGGTTTTCCGTGTAACAAAAATAGGCGTTATTTTAACGCAAAAGCCCGCTGGTGCGGGCTTTTCGGCATAATGGGGTTTAGTGGTGGCTGTGTCCGATTTGGAAGGTAAGCGTGGTGTAGGCGGCTAATTTTTGGCAGACTTTTTGGTCGGGATAATCGGTTTTGTGTTCCACCATGGCTTTCCAAAAGCCTTGACGCAGGGGAATAATCTCTACTGTGCCGTCGTCGCCTGTGGTATCGGAAAAGGCTTGGGCTTCGGTTTTGTGGGTTTTGCTGCGGTCTCTGGTATCAAAGCCGTCAAAGGTGGCGGTAACGGTGGCTTTGGGCAGGGGTTCGCCGTTAAACAAAACTTTGACTTTAAAGCGTTCGCCCACATGGATATTGGCGGGATTGTCTAAAGGCACAATTTCCAGCACTTGTCCAACAGGACGGGTAATCACGGTTTTACCTGCGCTTTCGTGTCCGACATTGACAATATTTTTGCCGTACATGCGGGTTTGTTCGCAGTAGGTGGCATCGGTCATTTGGGTCATGTTTTGCTGTTTCCAGCCGTCGGCGTTTTTAGACCAATAGGTGGGCTGGTATTCGGCAGTTACCAAATAGCTGCCGTCTTTAACGGGGGCGGCGCTTTGGTATTGGTAGTTGTGTAATCCTTTGCGGACAAGGTCTTGTTTGCCTTGCTCGGTAATCAGTTGCATGGGTTTGCGGAAAATATGCAAACGGTCGTCGGCAATGCGTTCAAATTCGGGAAATTCGCCGTAGCCCAATTCGGCTTTGAGGATTTCGCCGCCGTGGGTGTGGTCGGTGGACACCCACACGCGGTGGGCATGGGCGGAAGTAAACAGGGCGCACAGCAGTGCGGCGGAAACGATGCGTTTCATCAATATTCCTTCTGGGTTTGAAGCCCCGCCGTAAACGGCGGTTAAAAAAGCTGAAATGTTATGCCATAACATTTAACTTGGCAAGCCGTTTGGTCTAAATAGCTGAAAACAAGGTTTAATACGGCGGCAACAAACGGCGCAAGCCATGCAGCAGCACCACGAGAATCAACAGCAGATTGCGTATCAGCGTGAGCGCACCGCCAAAACGCAGGGGCGTTTGCGCTTTGCCGCTGTGCTGTACTTCGGCTGCCTGTGCTGCCAAACGCGCCAAAAATGTGGGCGACAAGACGGGTTCGCACCAATATCCGCCCACGCCGTCAAACAATGCCTGACCGTGGCGCACGCCTGCTGCGCCGCCAAACAGGGCGCACACGGTGTCGGTGTCGCCGCCTTGACGAATCAGCGCGTCCATGCCGTCTAAAGGCTGGTTACGGTATTGCCGCCACGCTGCAAACACGGCGGGAACGGTTTGATAGACATAACCGCTGTTACCGCGTTTGGGGTCGGGACGGTAGTCGCGGATGCGCTGGCATAGTTCATCATCGTCCAAACGGCTGCACACCCATTCGCTTATCTGTTCGGCAGACTGTTCGGGCAAGCGGTATTCCGCCCATGCCAGCAACGCCAGCGCATACGCGCCCTGTATGGCTTTGGGGTCGGTGTGGGTCAGTTCGCTGCTGATGCGGCACAGTTGCGCCAACTGTTCGGGCGATTCGCACAACACGCCCAATACCGCTGTCCGCATGGCTGCGCCGTTGCCTGCCGAAAACGTCCCCGAACGGCGCACGCCGAAATACATTTTCACAATGCTTTTTAAGGTTGCCATGCCGATGCCTACGGGCAACATTGCCAGCCACAGCATCAAAGGCGGCGCAGGCTGCGGCGGAAGGCTTGGGGTTCGCCTGCCGAAGCAATATAGGCTTGAACCGTTATCACCGCGTGTTCGGTATCGTCCGACACCATGCCGCCAGCCCAAGGCAGCAGCGCGTAACGGCGCAAACGTAAAAATTTCGCGGCGCGGCGCGGCGGCAAACCTTCATACGGCAGCGCGTAGGCATCGCCTACCGCACCACCCAATAACGCACCGTATAAAGCCTGTTGCAGATTCATTCTTTTATCCCTTAATTATCCAAAAATTTAGTGATTTATCTTAACACATCTCAAAACTTTCCCCACCTAATTCTGCGCTAATTTTGCGCCTGTATCATGCCGCTTATCCCATCAATCACTATTTGGAATGAAACCATGAACACCACACAAAAAATCCTGACCGCCGCTTTCACCACCCTTGCCTTGGCAACAGGCGGTTTGGCTTATGCCGATTACTCCCCCGCCAAACACGCCGCTTTGCAACACGCACCCGTTTCCGCCGCGCAAGCCGTGAAAACCGCAGCCGATAAAATCGGTGGTCGCGCCATTAAAGTGGATTTTGAACACAAATTAAACCGCAGCTATTACGATGTAGATGTGGTACGCGGCAACGACACCCACGAAGTGCGCGTAGATGCCAAAAGCGGACAGGTTGTCCGCAGCAAAATGGACCACGATGACGACGATGCCATGTTGCCCGAAGTAAAAGTATCTTTGCAACAAGCGATTACCGCTGCCGTACAAAAAACAGGCGGTAAAGCCAAAGATGCCGAATTAAAAGCCAAATACGGTAACGCACATTATCGGGTAGATACGCTGGCAAACGGTCAGGAACATCAAACCGTGATTGATGCCAACAGCGGCGCGGTACTGTCTTCACATATTGATTTGGACGACTAAAACCCAAACAGCTCTTACCGCACGGCTTACCGTGCGGTTTTCGTTTACAATGCCCTTTTTCCCTGCCGATTTTCGCCATGCGTATTTTACTTGCCGAAGACGACCGCATGATTGCCGAAGCCCTGTGCGCCCACCTGCGCGACAGCCATTACACCGTTGATTGGGTGAATAACGGCAACACCGCCGCTACTGCGCTTTCCGCTCAAAGCTATGATTTGCTGCTGCTGGATTTGGGTTTACCCGGACAAGACGGTTTAAACGTGCTGCAATACCTGCGCCGTCAGCAAAACCTTACCCCCGTGCTGATTCTCACCGCCCGCGACGATATTGACAGCCGCATTGCAGGCTTGGACGGCGGCGCAGACGACTACATCGTCAAGCCCTTTGATATGGACGAACTCAAAGCCCGCATCCGCGCCGTTTTGCGCCGCCACAACGGACAAGCCGCGCTCAAGCCCAGTAACGGCATCATCACCCTTCACCCCGACACCTGCCAAGCCGAAATTGTCGGACACGCGCAGATGATAGGTTTAAGCAAACGCGAATTTGCCCTGCTCAATGCCCTGCTCGCCCGCCCCGGTACGATACATTCCCGTGCCGATTTGGAAGACAAAGTGTATGGCTGGGGCGAAGAAGTGGAAAGCAACGCCATTGACTTTCTCATTCACGGCTTGCGGAAGAAAATCGGTAAAGATTTGATTAAAAACGTGCGTGGCGTGGGCTGGCTGGTAAATAAAACATCATGTTTCAACACACAGGGCAACACATAAAGCACAGCCCTATGTGTTGCCCTGATTCGGACGGAGTGACGCCCCGCCTGAATAAAAGCCGTAAACGGCAGAGTTTCAAACCGAAAAGGATTTTTTGATGAATTCCATCCGTTTGCGTTTAACGCTGGCGTTTATTTTGGTCTGCACGCTCACAGGTTTGGCGGGCGGCGGCATTGCCTTTTTAGACACCTACCGCGAAACCCACAAGCTGCAAGATGATTTGTTGCGGCAGATTTCCGCCTATATTGCCCCTGCCTATCCGTCTGCTCCGCGCCAAAACAGCGACAACGATGCCCGCATTGCCGTGTATGTGTTAAACGGCAAAGACAACAGCCCCGTTCATCTGCCTGCCCATGCCCCGCACGGCTTTTACACCTTCAGCAAAGACGACGGACAATTTACCCCCCACGAAGGCAGCAGCGGTCTCAAACTGTTTGACGACCTGAAACACACGGGCGATTTGTACCGCGCCTATGTGCGCCCCACCGCGCACGGGCATATTGTGGTGATGCAGGAAAACGAATACCGCGAAGAACTCGCCGAACGCGCCGCATGGACAGGTTTTCTGCCCCTGCTGGTGTTGCTGCCCGTGCTGTCGCTGCTGACTTTTGTGATTGTGCGGCGCACCATGCGCCCGATTGTGCATTTGGCGGAAAAAGTCGGACAGCGTTCCCCGCAAGACCTTACGCCTTTGTCCACACAGGGCATTCCCCGCGAAGCCAAACAATTTGTATTAGCCATCAACGGGCTGTTGGCGCAAACCGACCGTTTTGTCCAACAGCAGAAACGCTTTATCGCCGATGCCGCCCACGAATTACGCAGCCCCATGACCGCACTGTCGCTGCAAGCCGAGCGTTTAAACCAGCAAGAACTGCCCGAAGCTGCCCGCCGTCAAAGCGAAATGCTGATTACAGGCATCCGCCGCAGCCGCGATTTGCTGGAACAACTGCTGTCGTTGGCACGGATTCAAAACCCCGCCGCCACCCCGCGCAGCCGTGTGGATATTCACGCCGTATTCGGGCGCGTGATTGAAGACCTGTTTCCGCTTGCCGAGCAAAAACAGCACGATTTGGGCGTGGTGTCCGACCGCTCCGCCCACATTCACGCCAACGAAACCGATATTTACCTTTTGGTCAAAACCCTAACCGACAACGCCGTACGCTACACCCCCGCAGGCAGCCGCATAGATTTAAGCGTACACGCCCACCCCGACCACCTGCTGATTTGTGTGGAAGACAACGGCAAAGGCATTCCCCCCGCCGAACACCAGCGCGTGTTTGACCCTTTTTACCGCATTTTGGGTTCGGACGAACAAGGTTCTGGCTTGGGTTTGGCAATTGCTCGCAGCATTGCCGACAACTACGGCGGCAGCATCACCCTTGCAGACAGCACCCATTTTGACAGCGGTTTGCTGGTGTCAGTGCGTTTGCCTATTTAACGCGGTGATAGGCTTCCGTATTCCACTTTCCATAACGCAAAAAATACCCCGTTTGCGCCGCCACTTCCGCATCCAGCAGCAAACCCGTATGACTACATGGCACTTGCAAAGGCAAACTGCCCGCCAATGCCGTTTCCGCCAACGCCACCATACCGTCATTCGGTGCAGCCAACGCTCCCAATAATCTTCCCACGCCCACGCCTTTCGTTCCCGCCACATTGCCCCAAGCCGCAGGCACAGTTTCAGGCAAACGCCCATCCAAACCCCAATCCCACGCCTTTCCCACCAACACGGGACAATAACGGCGCACCGCCGCAGCCGTGGCACTGCCACCGTGCGGCGTACCCAGCGTAACCACCCTGCCCTGTATCAAATCGGGCGCAATCGCCGCCAAATGCCGCAACACCAATCCCCCCAAGCTGTGCGCCACAAAATGACACGGCGCCAGCCCATGACTGCGGACACGTTCCGCCAACGCCCGCGCGTGTTCCCTAGGCATGGCACGGGTAGTCGCATAACGGAAATACACAGGCTCAAAACCCTGCTGTTCCAAACGGCTACCCAACACCCGCATCACCCAATCATTCATCAACAAACCGTGCAACAACACCACTTTCATTCATTTTCCCCCGCCAAACACGCCCGCACAGGCGCAAAACTGCGCCGATGTTCGGGCAACGCCCCAAATTCATACAACGCCGCCAAATGCGCCTTCGTACCATAGCCCTTATGCCGTTCAAAACCATATTGCGGAAAACGTTTTGCCAAAGCATACATTTCCGCATCACGCGCCGTTTTCGCCAAAATAGAAGCCGCTGCAATCTGCGCCAGTTTCCCATCGCCTTTTACCACCGCTTCCGCCGCACAAGGCAAATCAGACGGCACACGGTTACCGTCTACCCACACCTTGTCAGGCACAACCAACAAACCGCACACCGCACGGCGCATCGCCAACATCGTTGCCTGCAAAATATTCAACTCATCAATTTCCGCCGCCGAAGCCGATGCCACACACCAACGCGCTTCCGCCCGAATCCGTAATGCCAACGCATCACGCCGTTTTTCGCTCAAGGTTTTAGAATCCGCCAAACCCACACAATCAAAACCCACAGGCAACACCACTGCCGCCGCAAACACCGAACCCGCCAAACACCCCCGTCCCGCCTCGTCCACGCCCGCATCTGCTGCCGCCGCCATTTCCAATACCGCTGCCATCGCACATCCTTTATGCAAAAATGCCGCGATTGTAGCGCAAAGCCCCATTCATAGAAACTTATCCACAGCCCACGCGCAAAATGGTAAAAAGCTATCCACAGAAATTGTGGATAACTTGCCCCCAAATGCCATTTTTTACCCGTTTTTTCAATTACCTTGCTTAATTGCTTAAAAAATAGGCAGGTGTTATACAGCTTTTTGCCGTATGGTAAAAAGTTATCCACAGAAATTGTGGATAACTCACCCACAAACCCCATTTTTTAGCCAAACTTTCAATTGCTTTGCTTAATTGCTTAAAAAATAGGCAATATTAGTTTTGCCTGATTGCAAAGTTTGCGTTTTTGTCCCAATCAGGCACAAACACAAGCAAAACCCTTATTTCCAGCCTGTGGATAACTCTGTTAAGCCCATTATTTTTCAGCAAAACCATACCAACAAACAAATAGCAAAAATACTACACCCGCGCCCCATACCCCACAAAATATTTGACAAAACTTTCCCCAATCCAAGCGAAACCGCATTTGCCGCTATAATGGCACATCTGCATTCCCTTCCCCTTTCCCCATAATGTTTCAACACACAGGGCAACACATAAAGCACAGCCCCATGTATTGCCCTGATTCGGAAGATGTTGTTACGCCCTACCCGAACAAAAGCGCATTTTACCGCCGTAAACGACAGGGCTTCAAACCAAAAAGGAAACTTGATGAACGAATCGGAACGCCATGCTTGGCTTCAGTTGGCACTTACGCCCCATATCGGCGCGGAAAGTTTTTTGCGCCTGCTCAAACATTACGGTTCGGCAGCAGCGGCTTTGGCTGCGCCTGCGGCGCAGGTGGCGCAAATCGCCCGTTATGGCAAACGCGCCGCCGCCGCTTGGCACACCCGCGCCGATGAAGCACGCGCCGCCGCCGATGACGCTTTACAGTGGGAACAACAAGCAGCTTGCCGTTTGCTGCTGCTGGGCGATGCCGATTATCCGCCGCTGTTGGGCGAAGGCATGACCCCGCCGCCTTTGTTGTTTTTGCGCGGCAATGCCGAT
Organism: Conchiformibius steedae; assembly: GCF_014054725.1. NCBI lineage: Bacteria > Pseudomonadati > Pseudomonadota > Betaproteobacteria > Neisseriales > Neisseriaceae > Conchiformibius > Conchiformibius steedae. The sequence goes on from NZ_CP059563.1 coordinate 220,582, forward strand.
TTATTGGGACGGGCAGCGGTAGCGATAGTCGGCAGCCGTCATTGCACGCCACAGGCTGCACGGATTGCACGGGATTTCGCTCAAGCATTAAGCGAACAAGGGATTACCGTAATTTCAGGCATGGCTTCGGGCATTGATGCAGCGGCGCATCAGGGCGCGTTGCAAGGCAGCGGCAGCACGATTGCCGTGTGGGGAACAGGCATTGACCGCGTCTATCCCCCCGCACACCGCAATTTGGCGCACCAAATCGCCGAGCAAGGTTTGATTGTTTCAGAATTTCCTTTGGGAACAAAACCTTTAGCAGGGAATTTTCCGCGCCGCAACCGCATTATCGCTGCATTGGGCGTAGCCACCTTGGTGGTGGAAGCTGCTTTAGAAAGCGGTTCATTGATTACCGCACGTTTGGCGGCAGAAATGGGACGAGACGTAATGGCGGTTCCGGGTTCAATTGACAACCCGCACAGCAAAGGTTGCCACAAGCTGATTAAAGACGGCGCAAAATTAGTGGAAAATCTTGATGATATTTTGCAAGAATGCACAGCACTCGGCGGAAAAGCGCTGCCGCGCCCCATTCAAGCAATCTGCCAACTGCCACGCCAGCAGAAAGAAACCTTGACCCTTATCCCCACGCCCACCGAGTCTCACACAGACACACCCGACCCCCAACATCCTTGGCTTGCCGCCGTAGGTTACGACCCTTTCCACCCCGACACCCTAGCCGAACAATTGCGCCTACCCGCCGCCGATATTCATGCACAATTATTGGAATGGGAATTAGAAGGTCTATTGGCAGCGCTCTCTGGTGGACGTTATCAACGCATCCGCTAATCGCCACCATACAGCAACGGCGTAGCTTGGGGAAAAGCCAATCCCTTACCCAAGCTACTGATTCAATTAATCCATCACACAACGAATTAAACCCAATTCTTTTTGCGTAAATCCTGCTTCAAATAAGGCTTGAGCCAATCTATCAGAAAAAAATAAAGATTCATGTAAATATCTTTCACTCCACACATCCACAGCTAATTCTCCATCTGCACAAGACAAAATAATATCATCGTCTTTTGTAGCCCAAATGAATCTTAAGGGCTTATGTGGCGTATAATCACTGGCTTTAATGCCTTTGCTTTTATCGGAATCTAAAAACTCACGAGTTTCTGCAATATTCAGAAAATAATAAGGAATATCGGAAAGCTGCTCTTTGGTTTCTATATCGTAAATATAGACTTGGCTAAAATGGGTGTTGCCTAAATTAAATTGAGAAATAATATTGTAAAATTGCTTATTGATGACCAAATAGCCATCAGTTATTTTAAATAAGGTTTCATTTTCCTTTGGCATATTACTGTAATCTATATCAAGTTCAGGCTTTTTAAATAATTTTACTGGTAAATTTTTTATAAACACCCTTTCATGCCAAGATTTCATAAATTGATAAATAGATTTATGTAACTCGTTCAACTTCTTTTGTTCCACATCACTTAATTGATTAAGCCTTTCCTTTTTCTCAAGAAAAAAGTTTTCAGACCCATCATAATCATCTGTTTGTATCCATATCCCATAAGTATCAATAGAACAACTGGTGTAATCACACAACCAAGCATAATTAGACATAGCCCTCTCCTATAAAACTGAAAAATACATTTATACCATAATGGATTATAATCAAAACCACAAAGCAATAAGCGGTTTTCTTGAAAGCAGGATATCCAGACTATCCGCATAGTCACATGACAAGACAATTTCTGATTACACAATAAAAACCCCATGGTGATTAGCATGAAAATCACCATGGGGTTTAGGTATCGCTATGATTTTTTATGTTTGCAACCAGAATGTTACGGGTCCGTCATTTTGCAGCGACACTTGCATGTCTGCGCCAAAACGTCCTGTTGCGGTGGGGACGGCTGCGGCAGCGGTTTGACAGAAATAATCATATAAATCTTGCGCCTGCTGCGGCGCGGCTGCGCTGGAAAAGCTGGGGCGCAAGCCTTTTGCTGTATCTGCCGCCAAAGTAAACTGCGACACCACCAGCAAACTGCCGCCGCTTTGTAGCAGGTTCAGGTTCATTTTGCCGTTTTCATCGGTAAACACGCGGTAATGCAAAACTTTGTGTAATAAACAGTCGGCATGGCTGCGCTCGTCTTGCGCTTCCACACCCAGCAACACCAGCAGTCCCGCACCGATGCTGCCCAAGGTTTCGCCACCACTTTCTACCCGTGCATGGCGCACGCGCTGAATCAGGGCAATCATTTAGCGTACCGGAATAATGGTTTTACCAATGGGCGCAATCGCCAGCATCGCCAGTTTCCAGTATTGCAAACCAAACGGTATGCCGATAATGCTGACAAAACACGCCAAAGCGGCGGTTAAATGGGCAATCGCCAGCCATACACCTGCCACGGCAAACCAAATAATATTACCCAGCAAGCCTAAAGTGCCTGTGCCGATGTCTTCCTGACCCGTAACCAAATTGCGTGATACGGCGTCGCGCCCGAACGGCCACAGCGAAAATTTGCCAATCACAAAACACGCCCGCGCCCACGGCAAGCCGATAATGCTCACTGCCATCAGTGCGCCCGCCAACCACCACATCAGTGCCGACACCAAACCGCCGAACACCAGCCACAAGATATTTAATACAGTACGCATGGGGTTTTCCTTCCTTTCCAAGTTATCACAGCCTACTGCCTTGGGCAGTGGCTTTGTGAATCAATATGCCGCCGCTTTGCGGTCAAAACAAGCCCGCGGGGTGTAAAGAATCGTCAAAACCCGTGCGCGGGCGTAAAAAAACTCGGGGCGAAATCGCATTTTTACGTTTATCAGACGGCAAAATTTTTGTACAATTCCGTTTTTTATCCAAAAAATCACACAGGCTGCGGCGCAAACGGTTTCACACGCGGCAGTCTCGCTGTGGCGGTAGCAATGTTGCGTATTTGCCGCACCGCCGCACGATATTTGAGAATCAGACCGATATGCATTCTACCAACAACAAAGACCTTACCATCGCCATCTGCGCCGGGGAAGCCTCTGGCGACCTGCTGGGCGCACACTTGATTGAAGCCTTACGCAAACGCTATCCGCGCAGCCGTTTTTACGGCATAGGCGGTCCGCGTATGCAGGCGGCGGGACTGTACAGCCTGCACGAACAAGACCCGCTGTCGGTGCGCGGTTATTTTGAAATTGTGGGCAATCTGTACCAAATCTGGAAAATCCGTCACGACCTGATTAAAAATCTAAAAAAAATCTGCCCGCATGTGTTTATCGGCATTGATTCGCCTGATTTTAACCTGCCTGTTGCCGCCAAACTCAAAGCCGTAGGCATTCCCACCATACACTACGTTAGCCCTTCGGTGTGGGCGTGGAAAGCCAAACGCATCAATAAAATCGTGAAACAGGTGGACCGCATTTTGTGTCTGTTTCCGATGGAACCGCCGCTGTATGAAGCAGCAGGCGGCAAAGCCGAATTTGTCGGACACCCATTGGCGCAAATGCTGCCGATGGAAAACAGCAAAGTCTTAACCCGCGAACGCCTGAAATTAGACGTTACTGCGCCCGTATTCGCCATTATGCCGGGCAGCCGTGTCAGCGAAATCCAATATATGGCACCCGTGTTTTTACGCGCCGCCGCACTGATTTACCGCGAACTGCCCCAATCGGTGTTTTTGCTGCCCTACCCCAGCGCACCTGTTCGCGAAGCGTTGAACAAATTTTTAGAGCAAGACGAATTCCGCCACCTACCCATCCGCATGCAGGCCGCCAAAACCGAATTGGCGTGTACCGCTGCCGATGTGGTGCTGGTTGCCAGCGGTACCGCCACGCTGGAAGTGGCATTGTGCAAACGCCCGATGGTTATCAGCTACAAAATTTCCCCGCTGACCTATATGCTGGTGCGCCATAAAATCACCATTCCCCACGTTGGCTTGCCCAATATTCTGCTGGGGCGCGAAGTGGTGCCCGAACTGATTCAAAAAGAAGCCACCCCCGAAAAACTCGCCGCTGCCGTACTGGATTGGTATTACCACCCTGTCCGCGCCGCCGAATTGGAACAAGTGTTTGCCAAGCTGCACCGCGCCCTACAGCGCAACACCGACGAACTGACCGCCTATGCCGTATTAAGCGAAGCAGGCGTTGCCCTGCCCCCGCCTGTGGTTGAACCTGCCGAACCGCTGGTTTTAGAACCCGAACCCGCAGCCCCTGTAGCCGAAGCCGCACCGCAAAGCGCACCTGCCACCCAACCCACAGCAGCACAACCTGCGGCAAGCGCACCCACTACACCTGCGCCAACCGAAGCTGCGCCTGTTACCCCAGCACCCGTGTCCCCTGCTGTGAGCGCAGCCGCCGAAACCACGCCTGTCCAAACCACAGAAGACACACCTGCTGCACCGAAAAAATCCCTGTTGGCACGCTTGTTTGGCAGCCGCAGCCACGATGACGAAACCGTAGCCAGTGCAGAACCTGAAGTGATTTTTGCTTCCGACAGCACTGCCGCAGAAAACCCATCTGCCGAAGCTGCCCCCGCACAAACCGCCGAGCCCGTCCGCCGCGTATTGGAAAGCGAAGACGTACAAGGCACACCCGACAACCAAATCGTGCTGCCGCAGTCTAATATTTTGGGCGGGCGCAAAACCCATAACATCTTTACCAAATACCAGCAGCAGGTCCAATCTGCCGAAACTGCCACGGTGGAAGCAGAAAGCCACAGCACAGCTGCTATAGCCGCAACCGTGCAGGAAGAAGCCCCTGTTGCCTCCCCAGAAGCAGCTGACACAGCACCTGAAACCCCGGCTGCACCCGCCCACAATATCGGGCTGCTGCACCACCTCAGCCGCATCAGCATGTCTGCCTATGTGCCAAACGGCATCAGCGACCAACTTGCCCGCCAGCAGGCAGAAGAAGAAGCCCGTGCAGCCGAAGAGGCACGCCGTGCCGAAGAAGAAGCCCGCGCCCTTGCCGAAGCACAGGCACGCGCCGAAGCCGAAGCGGCTGCCGCCGCAGCCGAAGCCCAAGCCCGTGCTGAAGCCGAAGCAGCAGCCGAACACAAAAAACACAGCGTTTCCGAATACAGTTCCAACCCCAAACGCTATTTGGGTACGGGTGGCAAGAAAGGCGGAATGTTTTACTAAAAACCACGGGGGCATCTGCCCCCGTTTTTTTATTATCTAGCGTTTCCCCTGCTGCAAAGCCTCTGCCAACGCCGTACAACAGCGTGTCAGCACATCCCGCGTCTCCACAAAATTACCCGTGTACCACGGGTCAGGCACATGGTCGTAGCCGCAATCGGGGCATAAATCGGTTATCTTAAAAATTTTGTCGTGCGTGCCAAAACGCGCCCGTACATCGCGCAGATTATTGTCGTCCATCACGATTAAATAATCGTATTCGGCAAAATCCGCATCGCGCAATTTGCGGCTGGTAAAGCCTTTGCTGTCAATCTGCAAACCGTCCAAAATATCCGCCGTGCCGCAATGCATAAATTCGCCGTCGTGCCAGCCCGAAGTGCCCGCGCTGGCGCACTGCACGGGCAAACCGCGCTGCGCGGCAATTTCGCGGAACAGGTATTCCGCCATCGGCGAACGGCAAATATTACCCAAGCACACAAATAAAACCTTTTTGTTTTCCATCTTTTCCGATTTCATAGCATTTTCAAAAGAGCCACATTATACCCCTTGGCAGGCATCTGCTTAAAACACAAAAAACAGTGGTTTTACGTTACAATCCCTGCTTTTGCGTTCCCCCATCAAAGGATAAACCATGTCTTTGCAAAACATTATTGAAACGGCGTTTGAAAACCGCGCCGACATCACCCCCGCCACCGTCTCTGCCGAAGTCAAAGAAGCAGTATTAGAAACCCTGCGCCAACTGGATTCAGGCAGCTTGCGCGTTGCCGAGAAAAAAGACGGCGCGTGGGTGGTAAACGAATGGGCGAAAAAAGCCGTTTTGCTGTCGTTCCGCATCGCTGATAACGAAGTGGCTGACGACGGTGTAAACAAATATTTTGACAAAGTGCCGACTAAATTCGCCGAGTGGACACCCGAACAGTTTCAGGCAGCGGGCTTCCGTGCCGTACCGGGTGCGGTGGCGCGTCGCGGCAGCTTTGTCGGCAAAAACGTGGTGTTGATGCCCTCTTATGTCAACATCGGCGCGTTTGTGGACGAAGGCACAATGGTAGATACTTGGGCGACTGTCGGTTCGTGCGCCCAAATCGGTAAAAACGTGCATTTGAGCGGCGGCGTGGGCATCGGCGGTGTGTTAGAGCCTTTGCAAGCCTCGCCCACCATTATTGAAGACAACTGCTTTATCGGCGCACGTTCCGAAATCGTGGAAGGCGTGATTGTGGAAGAAGGCAGCGTGATTTCCATGGGCGTGTATATCGGACAATCTACCAAAATTTACGACCGCGAAACAGGCGAAATCCATTACGGTCGCGTACCTGCGGGTTCGGTGGTTGTTTCAGGCAGCCTGCCCAGCAAAGACGGCAGCCACAGCCTGTATTGCGCCGTGATTGTGAAAAAAGTGGATGCGCAAACCCGCGCCAAAACCAGCGTAAACGAATTATTGCGCGGCGTATAAGTTTAAAATTTTAAAAATAAGAAAACCGAATTCCCAACAGAATTCGGTTTTTATAGTTGATAAAAATAAAAACGAGACAAGGCGACAACGCCCGCCGTGTACGATAAGTACATCAGGGCGTTGGCAACGCCGTATCGTTGCAATTTTAATCAACTATATTTTATACCCAATCGGCAGATTCTTTATTTTCCATGTCTTCAGGCGAACCGTCTGTTTTGTCGTCAAACACCGATACATCAGGCACAGGGAAAGCATCGCCCAATTCCTGCAACAGATTATCGCGGATGCGGGTAAAGGTTTCATGTACATATTCAGAAGCACGGTGCGGGTCGTCCCAGCCCGAAGCGGTATGCTGCGCTGCGTCCAGCAATCCTGCAAACACTTCAATCTGATGTTTCACCACCGCATAATAGCGCACTTCTGCCAATAATTTTCGCTGTTGATAAAACAGCACCGCCGACACCAACACCAGCACCACCGCAGGAATCACATAAAACACCACGCTCCACGGTCCCAATTTGTTAAACAGCAGATACACCACCGCATCGGCAGTCATGCCCTGACTCCACGCCGACCACAACGGCGATAAAATAATCGCCACATCTGCTGCCAACACCAACGTACCTGCCAAACCGCTGAAAAAGGCAAAACGGCTGCCTGCCCTCATGCGCGTTTCCACATTGTCCAAGGAATCAATCAGGGCTTTTTGGGCGCGGCGGGTGCGCTGTTCCAAACGCTGCATCTGACGTTGCAGTTCTGCGGCTTCTTCCTGCTTTTGTGCCAAACCTTCTTCGCGCTGTTTTTTGGCTTCGTTTAACAGCGAGATTTTGTCCTGAAGCTCGCGTATTTCTTCCTGACGCTCGGCTTCGCTTGCGCCCGTTACACTGAACACGCTTTCGGCATCGCGCACACGGTCTTGCAAATCTTTAATTTGTTGGTCAAAACCGTCAATAATGCGCTTGATGTTTTCAGGGGTATCGCGAAACGGTACGCCAATCACATTGTCCATTAGCGCCGATTGAAAACGCACGGTTTGAATATCCGCACCGCGCAAATCGGTGCGCCACAAATGTGCGCCCTGTAAATTGGCTTCGCGCAAATAGGCACTTTTTAAATTGGTGTCGCGCAGATACGCGCCTTGAAAATTGGCTTCGCGCAAATACGCGCCTTGCAGATTGGTATCGCGCAAATACGCGCCCTGCAAATTGGTATCGCGCAAATACGCGCCGCGCAAATTGGCATCGCGCAAATCGGCACCGCGCAAATTGGCACGCTGCAAACCCGCACCTTGCAAATTGGCTTCGCGCAGATTGGCGCGGCGCATATCGGCGGCTTCCAGCACCGTGCCTTCCAAAACGGCTTTTTCCAAATTGGCGGCAACCAGATTCATGCCCGAAAGCACATGCCCCGACAAATCGGCACGTTTGCCGTCTTTGCCGCCACTAATCAGCCACAGATAATGCTCTTGCAAAATCACGCGCAAGGCTTTGCTGCTTAAGGTGTTTTGCTGTGTCATAAGATTTTGCTCCGATATTTTGCCGCACGGCACACGGTATCACGCCCTGCCTGCGTGTCGTCCCAAACGGGACAGCCCCTTCCAAACTGCCGCATCATGCGATTTGGCAGTCAAACCATTTATTTTTATGTGTTTATTTCAAACCATGCCTAACGTCGCCGCTTCAGCAGCAGCCATTTTACCCGAATCCGCACATCATAGCCCACCGAACCCGCACCAAACACAAACAGCAGCGCCGCCATCGGCAGGGTAAAATGATAACCGATTTGACGGTAGCCCCACGCCCCCACTACGCCACCAGCAAAAAACGCCGCCATCAAACCAGTAAACAATTTAATTTTTGGACGGCTCACCCGCACATCAGGCAAACGCGGATGATTTTTACGGCGGTAATACAGCACTTTAGATAGCTCAATGCCCAAATCCGTTGCCGTGCCCGTCATGTGGGTAGAACGGATTGCCCCACCCGACAACACCGTCATCACCGTATTGTGCATACCCATAATAAAGCATAAAAACAACAAGGTAAGCTGTACTGCCGCTGCATCCACCCGTTCCAGCATCGTCCCCAACAAACCGAACAGCAGCAAATACACCGCTTCCAGCCACATCGACAAACCGTAACTGCTGCGGAAACGCTGCCGTTTTGCCCACAGCACCGTCCAATTGGCGTGCGCCGCGCCCAAAACAAACGACATCACCCCCGCCAATGCCGTCCACGCCATCAGCCATTCGCCTTCAAATACCCCGTCTGCCGCGTGCGACAGCGCACCCGTAACGTGCGAGGTATAAGCCGCCACCGCAAAAAAACCGCCCGCATTGATGCCACCTGCCAAAAACGCCATCACATAACCGAGCATACGGAAACGCACATCGGAAATATGCTGATGATGCAAATAAGGTTTATCTGCCTGCCAAAACGGATGGCGGGCATGGCGTGGTTTGTCGGCGCGCGCGGACATATCAGACCTAATCCGCAGGGTTGATGATAAACTGTCCATGATACAGCAATTTGCCCGCTTTGCGGCAGCTTATGCACCAAAGTACGGCATGGATTGGTTAAAAAACAACACTGCGCCCACCAAAGCAAAGCCACACATCATTGAAACACAGATGTGTGGCTCGCAGGCACAGCGTTTTTTTATCCAGCCAAAATCTTTTCCACAATCTCGCGCGTGTCTTTAGACAAATCGTCCCACGCAGCAAGCTGTTGCAGCTCGGCAGTCATCAGGGAGCGGCGGTGCGGCTCAAGGCGTTGGCACACACTAAACGCCGTTCGCGCCAACACCGCTGCCGTTTGCGGATTCAACGCATCGGTTTCGCGCACTTTTTCAGCAACAAAACGGTAACCTGCGCCGTTTTCCGCATGAAAATGGCGGTTATTGCGGGCAAACGTGCCAATCAGGGCGCGAACTTTATTCGGATTGGTGGGCGCAAACGCAGGATGTTGCAAGGCAGCTTGCACTTGTGCGGGCGTGTCGTCGCGGCGGCTGCTGGCAATCAGGGCAAAATATTTGTCCAACACCAGCGCGTGTTCGCCAAATTTTTCGGCAAAACGCGCCAACAGCGCATCACGGCGCGGGTCGTCCACATGATTCACGGCAGCAAGCAAACCCCATTCGTGGGTCATGTTTTTCGACATTTCATCATAATGCTCAAACACATATTCCATTTGTTCCTGCGGATTGGCGCGTAACAGCAGACTGCGGCAGACATTACGCAGGGTGCGCCATTCTGCCTGTTCGGGATAATAATCATAAGGATTTGGCACAGCAGCGTTTTCTTCGGCGGATTTGGCTTGCAGGTTTAAAGCCAAAATATCGTCTTGGAAACGCACTGCCAAGGCATTCAGCAAGGCTTCGCGGGCATGATGCACGTTCAGCGGATGGATGTTTTCGCTGCCCCACAATTCTTCTTCGGCGGGAACGGTCAATAATTCCGCTTTTAAAGCAGGGTCAATCTCGGCACGGATAACGTGCGCCAAGGCATCAAACAGCGTATCATGCGCGGGCAAATCCTGCTGCTTGGTTAATGCCTGCTCATTGGCGGCGACGGCGCGGCGGAACAAGGTCTGCCCTGCTTCCCAACGGGCAAACGGGTCACTGTCGTGTGCCAGCAGCAAAGCCAGTTGTGCATCGCTGTAAGGGAAATTCAGGCGCACGGGCGCAGAAAAGCCACGCAGCAGTGAGGGCGTAACATTAACATTTACCCCTTCTAAAACAAATTCTTGTTCGGATTCGGTCAGCAGCAATACTGCTTCGGTAACGCTTTCCCCGCTGTTTGGCAGGGAAAAGGCTACAGCTGCGCCCGTGTCGTCCAACAAACCGATTTTAACGGGCATCATCATCGGCTGTTTGTCGTGCATATCGGGGGTGGGCGGAATACTTTGTTTGATACGCAAAACATACGCGCCTTGACCGTTCAAACTGCCCGAAACGTCCAAAACAGGCGTACCCGCTTGGCTGTACCACAGGGCAAATTGCGCCAAATCCATGCCGTTGGCATCTGCCATCGCGGCGCGGAAATCGTCGCAGGTTACGGCTTGTCCGTCATGCCGTTGAACATACAGCTTCATGCCTTTTTGGAAACCCTCTTCGCCCAATAGGGTATGATACATACGCACCACTTCCGCGCCTTTTTCATACACGGTCATGGTGTAAAAATTGTTCATTTCCACATAGCTGGCAGGACGGACAGGGTGTGCCATTGGACCTGCATCTTCGGGGAATTGATGACGGCGCAGCAAAGCGGTATTGCGGATGCGGCGCACGGCGCGGCTGCTGCGGTCGGCGGAAAACTCTTGGTCGCGGAACACGGTCAGTCCTTCTTTTAACGAAAGCTGAAACCAGTCGCGACAGGTAACACGGTTGCCCGTCCAGTTGTGAAAATACTCGTGGGCAATCACACTTTCTACGCCGTCAAAATCATCATCGGTGGCAGTACGGGCATCGGCAAGCACATATTTGGTATTAAAAATATTTAAACCTTTGTTTTCCATGGCGCCCATATTAAAGTCGCCCACCGCCACCACCATGTAGATATCCAAATCATACACCAGCCCGAAACGGGTTTCGTCCCAGCGCATGGCGTGTTTGAGCGACTCGATGGCAAAGCCCACTTGGTTTTGGTCTTCGGCGCGGGTGTAAAATTCCAAGGCAATTTCGCGTCCGTCTGCGGCGGTAAAGCGGTCGCGGGTACACGCCAAATCGCCTGCCACCAACGCAAACAGGTAAGACGGTTTGGCAAACGGGTCGTGCCACACGGCAAAATGGCGTCCTTCGGGCAAATCGCCGCCGTCAATGCGGTTGCCGTTTGCCAGCAACACGGGAAAACGGGCTTTGTCGGCGTGAATTTCGGTGGTATAGACACTCATCACATCAGGGCGGTCGGGGTGAAACGTGATTTTGCGGAAACCTTCGGGTTCACATTGGGTGTACAGATTACCGCCGCTTTGATACAAGCCCATCAGCGTGGTATTTTGATGGGGAAACAGCTTGGTTTGCACGCTAAAGGTAAACGGCTGTGCAGGCGCACGATGCACCACCAACATTTCATTTTCCAAACGGTATTCGGTTTCGGGCAACATACGTCCGTTTACCATCAGCCCCACCAGTTCGGCGCTGCCGTGCAAACGCAAATCGCCCGCGCCGCTTTGCGGCTCAACCGCGTATTCGGCAGTTACCAAAGTATGGTCGCGATGAATATCAAAACGCAAACGGATTTCGGGAATACGATAATCGGGGGCGCGGTAGTCTTTTAGGTATTTGGCTGTTTGGCTCATAGAATTTTCCTAATGTTTCAACACACAGAGCTGAACATCCAGCACAGCCCTATGTGTTGCCCTGATTCGGACGGGCTTACACCCCAACCGAATAAAAAAGCTGATTTTACCGCCATAAACGGCGGGGTTTCAAACCGAAAAGGAATGTGGATGAAAAAAGCAGTACCCTATTGTACAAATTTTTCAAGCAGCCTGAAACGTCGCCGCTTTCTATTTTATTGACAACAAAAAAACATATCGCATAAGATATGCTTTTCCCCACGCCATTTGAGGTGCTTTATGTCTTATGCTTTCTATTTCTTTTCTCTTTCTGAAGAAGAGTTTAACGACATTGTTCAAAACCAAGACAACGACAAATTTAACGAACTTGCCGAAGAGCGTAGTAATCCACCTCTCGGTACCAGTACCCAAGAGTTTTCCGATGAATTTGTAGAGCTGGTTGAAAACCATCATCTTGCCCAATCTTTTTACTTCAAAGCAAAAAAACATGACGTTTTGGCACCTATGGCTGACGATGGCGACGCCCGTTGGTATGACCATGATGCCGTTCAAGCAATCGCAGCGGCATTTGAAGGGGTAAACTGGGGAAGCGAGATTAGGAAGTACTGCGAAGAAAACGACGAAGATTTTCACTATTCATTTGAAGAACAAGTTTATATTTTCAACAATATCACACGCCTATTTAAACACGCTGCTGCCAATAATTGGTTGGTTATTACCTATTCGTCTTAATCATGCTTTTTGGGCTGTTTTAAAGGTATTTTTCCCAAAAACAGTAGTATTACACAGCAAAACGCCGCCCCAAAGGGCGGCGGCATCGCTTGATATCAGCCTTATTCCATCGGCAGATTGGTCCAAACATTGCGGTAAGCGGTGTACATTTGCAAAACCGCCAATGCTGCAATCGTCAATACCACAGGCACAGCCAAAAACACCAGCAACATTGCCAGCTCCTCCAACCACACAGCCAACAACCATCCCACCATCCCCAGCACACAGCCCACCACAATCAATAAAGCCTTCCACACCGCAACCAACCTAACAAAAACAGCAAGATTCAGGAAAAAAGCACGCACACTCATCACACAGGCTTGAAAAGGCTTAATATCATGCAATACCACCAATACAATTGAAAACACACACATACCCATTGTCAGCATGACAAACAGTATAAAAAACACAATTAACACCCAGAACCAAGCCGATTTCGGCGGAAGCATACCTGCCAACCACAACACCCCTCCAACCATCAGCACCACCCATGCCATCAGAATAAACGACAACAGCAATAAAGGCTTTAACTGATATTGAAACCCCGAAAACAAATAAACAAATTTTAAATTATTATCTTCTGCCAACGATGCGGCGGAAATCATCATTCCGCCCGTCAGCAGCACAATACAGACCACCTCAAGCGGCAAAGCAAGCGATTTCAATATTTCGGCATGCTGCGGCATTTTCCCTACCAAAAAACCTGCCACTCCCCACATACACAGTATGATAATCAACAAATACATCCCAACCATCATCATCCATGTCCACTTGCGCCGTTTAAACAACAGCCATGCTTGGCGCATCCAAACCGAACTGTCCCGTGCAGGGCATTCTGCAGGTTCGTTCAACAAACACACTTCCGATTGTTGCCATTGTTGCCATATTTCATGATTCATATTGCGTATCCTAGGGCTGAATAAAACAGTTATTTTAAACGGATTTTCTGTTTCAGGCAGGTATTTCTGGAGACAAAAAACCGCCCGAACACCATGTTCGGACGGCTGCTTAAAGCAATACGGGGATTACTTATTCAATTCCGCACGCAGTTTTTTGGTTACATCCATCATCACTTCCAACTGCTCAATGGTTTCTTTCCAACCGCGTGTTTTCAAACCACAATCGGGGTTCACCCACAAACGCTCAACAGGCACAACTTCCATCGCTTTACGCAACAGGTGTTCCACTTCGGCAGCAGTCGGCACACGCGGGCTGTGAATGTCGTACACGCCCGGACCGATGTCGTTGGGGTATTTGAAATCGCCAAACGCAGTCAGCAATTCCATATCAGAACGTGAAGTTTCAATGGTAATCACGTCCGCATCCATGCTGGCAATCGCAGGCAGAATGTCGTTAAACTCGGAATAGCACATATGGGTGTGGATTTGCGTGCTGTCTTCAGCGCCCGTGCTGGACAGGCGGAAGGCTTCACACGCCCAAGCCAAGTACTCGTCCCATTGCGCTTTTTTCAGCGGCATGGCTTCGCGGATGGCAGGTTCGTCAATCTGAATCACTTTAATACCCGCTTTTTCCAAATCCAACACTTCATCGTTCAATGCCAAAGCGATTTGTTTAGCCACCACGCTCAAAGGCACATCATCGCGCACAAACGACCATTTGAACATGGTAACAGGACCGGTCAGCATGCCTTTCATCGGGCGTTTGGTCAGGGTTTGCGCGTATTGCGACCAATAAACGGTCATCGGCTCGGGGCGGGAAACGTCGCCGAAAATAATCGGCGGTTTCACGCAGCGGCTGCCGTAGCTTTGCACCCAACCGAATTGGCTGAAGCAGTAGCCCGCCAGTTGTTCGCCGAAGTATTCCACCATATCGTTGCGCTCGGCTTCGCCATGAACGGGTACGTCCAATTCCAGTTTTTCTTGTACTTCAACGCAGTAGGCGATTTCTTTCTTCATCGCTGCATCGTAATCGGCAGCAGACAACTCGCCTTTTTTAAAGGCGGCGCGTGCTTGGCGGATTTCGGTGGTTTGCGGGAAAGAACCGATGGTGGTCGTCGGCAGAACAGGTAGGTTCATCCAAGCCTGTTGCGCTTTGATGCGCTCGGCAAACGGCGATTTGCGTTGGTCTGCGCCTTCAGGCAACTCGGCAACGCGTTTTTGTACCGCTTCATTGTGGATTTTTTTGTTGGTGGCACGGTCGGCAGCAGCAGCATCGGAAGCGGCAATCGCTTCTTTTACGCTGTCTTTACCGTGTGCCAACGCCTGTTTCACCACACCCAATTCCACCAGTTTTTGCGCGGCAAACGCCATCCAGTTTTTGATTTCGGGGTCTAATTTTTCTTCTACTGCCAAATCTTGCGGGCTGTGCAGCAGCGAGCAAGACGGCGCAATCCACAAATTATTGCCCAATTTTTCCTGTACGGGTTTCAAAGTATCAATCACTTTGCTCAAATTGGCGCGCCACACATTGCGACCGTCAATCAAACCCACTGACAATACTTTGTTTTCAGGCCAATTCGCCACAAACACATCCAATTGCTCGGGCGCACGCACCGCATCAATATGCACACCGTGAACAGGCAGGGCTTTCAGCAGGTTCAAATGCTCGGCAACAGAAGCAAAATAAGTCCCGATAATAATGCGAACACCCGTATTGGTCAGCTCTTTATAAGCCGTTTCAACGGCTTTAATCCAATTGGCATCGGCATCGGCAGACAAAATCGGCTCATCAATTTGAATCCAATCCACGCCTTCCGCTGCCAGTTCGCGCAACAATTGTGCATACACAGGCAACAATTTCGGCAACAGGCTGATGCGTTTAAAGCCCTCGCCTTTTGCCTTACCCAGCCACAGCAGAGTAACAGGACCTAACAAAGTCGGCTTAATATCATGACCTTGAGCTTTGGCTTCTTTGATTTGGGCAATCAGGTTTTGCGCGTTTACCGAAAACTCGGTATCCGCATGCCATTCGGGAACGATATAGTGGTAGTTGGTATCAAACCATTTGGTCATTTCCATGGCAAACTGAGTGGCATTACCACGCGCCAATTGGAAATATTCAGGCAAAGTCAGTTTTGCGGGGTCAAAACCAAAACGTTTGGGAATCGCGCCCAAAGTACACAGCAAATCTAACACTTGGTCATAAAAAGAAAAATCGCCTACGGGCAACAAATCTGCACCCGCTGCTTTTTGAGTCGCCCAGTTGCCACGGCGGATATCAGCCGCAACGGCTTGCAATTCGGCTTCGGTTTTATCGCCTTTCCAAAAAGCTTCAACAGCAAATTTCAGTTCGCGTTTCGCACCGATGCGCGGATAACCTGAAAGATGAAAAGTATTCATAAATCATTCCTTATAAAATCCCCACACACGGGGAACACAAAAATTCTCAAGGCGCGATATTGGCGTGTTTTCACAATGAATGCAAATGATAATTTTGCATTTCCAATATGAATTTTTTTCATATTCCAAACATCACGCATTATCGGCTGTCGGGTATTTGACGATTCAGGCACGCCACCGCCAACCACAGTACTACCACACAATCAATTAAACGGATAATCTGTGTCGCCAATGCACTAACGGGAAAGCAAAACTGCCAAATTCCCATTACAATCAAAGTAAAAATACCCAATATTGCCCAAAAACACCGCTTCTGTGCTCGCGCTCGCAGGCGTGGCGCAGGATAACGTTGCACCGTTTTGCGCCACACCCAAGCCACATACGCCAAACCGAAAATTCCGCCACTGTATTGCAGCCATTTATAAACAGGCAACCCAATTAGCTTACTGTTTAAAAAAGAAATATGCTCTACAAACCATGCACCCTGATGGGTAAAGGCATCCCAAAACACATGGGTTGCCATGCCCAATAACGCAGATGACAAAAACACAAGTACACGCTGCCCTCTTGTTTTTGCTGATGTATCAGGGACATCAAACGCCCACGTTTGCAGTAAATAAGCCATCGCCACTGCCCGCAAACGCCAACGATACAGCGCATAAAACAAGCACACCAAGGGCAGATTCAGACACAAAGCACCCAATAGGGTATGCCCGAAACCATTCGCCGCCCTACCCTGTAAAAAATAAATAAAATCAGGCGACATTGCCCCCAAAACCAATGCACCACGATGCAAAAACGGTTTTTCGGGCAAACACAATACTGCCGCAGGATGAGCTAAAGTAAACGGCATCAGCGTTCCTGATTATCCATTAATATTTTTTGGTAAACTGCATCGGGCACATAGCGCAACAACACTTGTCGCCAACCTTTGTACCCCACCAAACCTTTTACCATTGTAGAAGAAATTTCGGCGATTTCACGCGGGGGCATCAGAAATACGGTACGGATTTCGGGCTGCAAATCGGCATTGATGTAACGCACGGCGCGTTCGTATTCGTAGTCAGCACCCGTGCGAATGCCTCTCACAATAAAACGTGCCCCTACCGAATCGGCATAATTCACCAAAAAATCATTTTCAAACGCCGCAATCCGAACATTGGCAAACTGTGCGGTAATATCCTGCAACATTTGCTGCCGTTCTGCCACAGTATAAGTGCTTTTTTTGTCAGCATTCACGCCAATCGCCACAATCAGTTCATCAAAAAGCTGCTGCGCTTGGGCAATCATCCACAAATGACCATTGGTAGGCGGGTCAAAACTGCCTGCATATACGGCACGGCGCAATACGGTAGGCTGCTGCATGATGTTTATTCCAGTTAAAAACCCCCTGAAAACAAGGTTCAGGGGGTTTATGAATAAGGAGTTTGGCGGTGCCCTACTTTCGCACGGGGATCCGTACTATCATCGGCGCAGCTGCGTTTCACGGTCCTGTTCGGGAAGGGAAGGGGTGGTACCGCAGCGCTGTTGCCGCCAAACATAAAAGGATAAATCGGAAGCCGCTGTTGGGTAATGATGTATTTCAGTAAACTGATTAAGTACTTCAAATGATAGAGTCAAGCCTTACGGGCAATTAGTACAGGTTAGCTCCACACATTGCTGTGCTTCCACACCCTGCCTATCGACGTTCTGGTCTCGAACGACCCTTTAATGTGGTCAAGCCACAAGGGAAGTCTCATCTTCAGGCGGGTTTCGCGCTTAGATGCTTTCAGCGCTTATCCCTTCCGAACTTAGCTACCCGGCGATGCGACTGGCGTCACAACCGGTACACCAGAGGTTCGTCCACTCCGGTCCTCTCGTACTAGGAGCAGCCCCCGTCAAACTTCCAACGCCCACTGCAGATAGGGACCAAACTGTCTCACGACGTTTTAAACCCAGCTCACGTACCACTTTAAATGGCGAACAGCCATACCCTTGGGACCGACTACAGCCCCAGGATGTGATGAGCCGACATCGAGGTGCCAAACTCCGCCGTCGATATGAACTCTTGGGCGGAATCAGCCTGTTATCCCCGGAGTACCTTTTATCCGTTGAGCGATGGCCCTTCCATACAGAACCACCGGATCACTATGTCCTGCTTTCGCACCTGCTCGACTTGTGGGTCTTGCAGTTAAGCTACCTTATGCCATTGCACTATGAGTCCGATTTCCGACCGGACCTAGGTAACCTTCGAACTCCTCCGTTACACTTTGGGAGGAGACCGCCCCAGTCAAACTGCCTACCATGCACGGTCCCCGATCCGGATGACGGATCTGGGTTAGAACCTCAAAGCCACCAGGGTGGTATTTCAAGGGCGGCTCCGCAGAAACTGGCGTTTCTGTTTCATAGCCTCCCACCTATCCTACACAAGTGACTTCAAAGTCCAATGCAAAGCTGCAGTAAAGGTTCACGGGGTCTTTCCGTCTAGCAGCGGGGAGATTGCATCTTCACAACCATTTCAACTTCGCTGAGTCTCGGGAGGAGACAGTGTGGCCATCGTTACGCCATTCGTGCGGGTCGGAACTTACCCGACAAGGAATTTCGCTACCTTAGGACCGTTATAGTTACGGCCGCCGTTTACTGGGGCTTCGATCCGATGCTTGCACATCTTCAATTAACCTTCCAGCACCGGGCAGGCGTCACACCCTATACGTCCACTTTCGTGTTAGCAGAGTGCTGTGTTTTTAATAAACAGTCGCAGCCACCTATTCTCTGCGGCCCTCTTTGGCTTACGGAGCGAGTCCTTCACCTAAAAGGGCATACCTTCTCCCGAAGTTACGGTATCAATTTGCCGAGTTCCTTCTCCCGAGTTCTCTCAAGCGCCTTAGAATTCTCATCCTGCCCACCTGTGTCGGTTTGCGGTACGGTTCTGATTCAACTGAAGCTTAGTGGCTTTTCCTGGAAGCGTGGTATTTGCTGCTTCGCAACCGTGGTTGCTCGTCATCACGTCTCGGCATTAAGGAAGCGGATTTGCCTACTTCCTCTGCCTACCAGCTTAAACAGACTATTCCAACAGTCTGCCAGCATAACCTTCTCCGTCCCCACATCGCATTGAATCAAAGTACGGGAATATTAACCCGTTTCCCATCGG
Source organism: Conchiformibius steedae (assembly GCF_014054725.1). Taxonomy (NCBI): domain Bacteria; kingdom Pseudomonadati; phylum Pseudomonadota; class Betaproteobacteria; order Neisseriales; family Neisseriaceae; genus Conchiformibius; species Conchiformibius steedae. Next base: position 239,652 of record NZ_CP059563.1, read on the forward strand.
CTACGCATTTCTGCCTCGCCTTAGGGGCCGACTCACCCTACGCCGATGAACGTTGCGTAGGAAACCTTGGGCTTTCGGCGAGCGGGCTTTTCACCCGCTTTATCGCTACTCATGTCAACATTCGCACTTCTGATACCTCCAGCAGCCTTTACAAGCTGCCTTCACAGGCTTACAGAACGCTCCCCTACCATGCTAGTAAACTAGCATCCGCGGCTTCGGTTACAGATTTGAGCCCCGTTACATCTTCCGCGCAGGAAGACTCGACCAGTGAGCTATTACGCTTTCTTTAAATGATGGCTGCTTCTAAGCCAACATCCTGGCTGTCTGTGCCTTCCCACTTCGTTTACCACTTAATCTGTCATTTGGGACCTTAGCCGGCGGTCTGGGTTGTTTCCCTCTTGACAACGGACGTTAGCACCCGCTGTCTGTCTCCCATGATTGCACTTTCCGGTATTCTTAGTTTGCCATGGGTTGGTAAGTCGCAATGACCCCCTAGCCATAACAGTGCTTTACCCCCGGAAGTGATACATGAGGCACTACCTAAATAGTTTTCGGGGAGAACCAGCTATCTCCGAGTTTGTTTAGCCTTTCACCCCTATCCACAGCTCATCCCCGCATTTTGCAACATGCGTGGGTTCGGACCTCCAGTGCGTGTTACCGCACCTTCATCCTGGCCATGGATAGATCACTCGGTTTCGGGTCTACACCCAGCAACTGTTCGCCCTATTAAGACTCGGTTTCCCTGCGCCTCCCCTACTCGGTTAAGCTCGCTACTGAATGTAAGTCGTTGACCCATTATACAAAAGGTACGCAGTCACCCTATACAGGGCTCCCACTGTTTGTATGCATCAGGTTTCAGGTTCTATTTCACTCCCCTCCCGGGGTTCTTTTCGCCTTTCCCTCACGGTACTGGTTCACTATCGGTCGATGATGAGTATTTAGCCTTGGAGGATGGTCCCCCCGTCTTCGGACAGGATTTCACGTGTCCCGCCTTACTTTTCGTGCGCTTAGTACCATGATAGTGTTTTCGGATACGGGGCTATCACCCACTATGGCGGACGTTTCCAAGTCCTTTTCCTAACACTGCCATTATTACGCACAGGCTTTTCCGTGTTCGCTCGCCACTACTTACGGAATCTCGGTTGATTTCTTTTCCTCCGGGTACTTAGATGGTTCAGTTCTCCGGGTTCGCTTCAGCAGAGCTATGTATTCACTCTGTGATACACACTAAAGTGTGTGGGTTTCCCCATTCGGACATCGCGGTATCATTGCTTTATTGCCAGCTTCTCCGCGCTTTTCGCAGGCTTACACGTCCTTCATCGCCTATCATCGCCAAGGCATCCACCTGATGCACTTATTTACTTGACTCTATCATTTGAAGTACCTGTTGACTTCGTTTGTTTGGCGTTGACGACCAGAACAAACTTCAGATACCTTACTTTGATACAGTTTACTGCTTTGTTGTGAATTGTTCCTGCCTTTTGTGTTCAGGAACAATTGATACAATCATCACCCAAATTACTGTGGTTGAAATATATTTATATTTACAACCAACATTGTCTTTGTTTGTTGATTTCGGCTTCCGATTTGTTAAAGAGCGATGCAATTATTTTTGCAAATAAAAACAGACTATTTTACCTTAATCCGCTTTTATTTGCAAAAGCTTTATTTAATATCTGATGAAATACCTGATATTTGGTGGAGGCAAACGGGATCGAACCGATGACCCCCTGCTTGCAAAGCAGGTGCTCTACCAACTGAGCTATGCCCCCAGTATTCTTCAGTTTGGGTCTTTCAAACGGCTTTAAGCAGTTTGGTGGGTCTGGGAGGACTTGAACCTCCGACCCCACGCTTATCAAGCGTGTGCTCTAACCAGCTGAGCTACAAACCCAAGGTCTTTTTCTTGCATCTAACATGATTACCGATAAGTGCGGATACTTGACCGCTTTCTCTAGAAAGGAGGTGATCCAGCCGCAGGTTCCCCTACGGCTACCTTGTTACGACTTCACCCCAGTCATGAAGCATACCGTGTTAAGCGGGCTCCTTTCGGTTACCCTACCCAATTCTGGTATCCCCCACTCCCATGGTGTGACGGGCGGTGTGTACAAGACCCGGGAACGTATTCACCGCAGTATGCTGACCTGCGATTACTAGCGATTCCGACTTCATGCACTCGAGTTGCAGAGTGCAATCCGGACTACGATCGGTTTTCTGGGATTGGCTCCGCCTCGCGGCTTGGCTACCCTCTGTACCGACCATTGTATGACGTGTGAAGCCCTGGTCATAAGGGCCATGAGGACTTGACGTCATCCCCACCTTCCTCCGGTTTGTCACCGGCAGTCTCATCAGAGTGCCCAACTTAATGATGGCAACTGATGACAAGGGTTGCGCTCGTTGCGGGACTTAACCCAACATCTCACGACACGAGCTGACGACAGCCATGCAGCACCTGTGTTACGGTTCCCGAAGGCACAAGCATATCTCTACGCTCTTCCGTACATGTCAAGACCAGGTAAGGTTCTTCGCGTTGCATCGAATTAATCCACATCATCCACCGCTTGTGCGGGTCCCCGTCAATTCCTTTGAGTTTTAATCTTGCGACCGTACTCCCCAGGCGGTCAATTTCACGCGTTAGCTACGCTACTAAGGTGTCAAGCACCCCAACAGCTAATTGACATCGTTTAGGGCGTGGACTACCAGGGTATCTAATCCTGTTTGCTACCCACGCTTTCGGGCATGAACGTCAGTGTTATCCCAGGGGGCTGCCTTCGCCATCGGTATTCCTCCACATCTCTACGCATTTCACTGCTACACGTGGAATTCTACCCCCCTCTGACACACTCTAGCTATCCAGTTCAGAACGCAGTTCCCAGGTTGAGCCCGGGGATTTCACATCCTGCTTAAATAACCGTCTGCGCCCGCTTTACGCCCAGTAATTCCGATTAACGCTCGCACCCTACGTATTACCGCGGCTGCTGGCACGTAGTTAGCCGGTGCTTATTCTTACGGTACCGTCATCAGTCATGGGTATTAGCCACAACTTTTTCTTCCCGTACAAAAGTCCTTTACAACCCGAAGGCCTTCTTCAGACACGCGGCATGGCTGGATCAGGCTTGCGCCCATTGTCCAAAATTCCCCACTGCTGCCTCCCGTAGGAGTCTGGGCCGTGTCTCAGTCCCAGTGTGGCGGATCATCCTCTCAGACCCGCTACTGATCGTTGCCTTGGTAGGCTTTTACCCCACCAACTAGCTAATCAGACATTGGCCGCTCGGATAACGCGAGGTCAGATGATCCCCCGCTTTCCTTCTTAAAGCGTATGCGGTATTAGCTTACCTTTCGGCAAGTTATCCCCCATTACCCGGTACGTTCCAATGCATTACTCACCCGTTCGCCACTCGCCGGCAGAAGTGCAAGCACTTCCCCGCTGCCGTTCGACTTGCATGTGTAAAGCATGCCGCCAGCGTTCAATCTGAGCCAGGATCAAACTCTTATGTTCAATCTCTAACTTAATAACTTCTGGTCTGCTCAAAAAAACCGACAAGAACACAACAAACAAAATTACTGTGTACTCGTCAATCTTGGCAGTGCGGACAAATATCCGCACTTATCGGTAATCAACTGTTAAAGAGCAATAAAAATGGCTACCACAACCAGAAAACTAATGTCGCAGCAGCGAAAAACCGAACTATACGCACTTTGCTAAATCTTGGCAAGGACAATTTATAAAAAAGTTTACAGAATTTTGCAACAATTTATTTTTTAACAAATTTAAATTGGAAAAATTAGCGCAAACGTGTGCCGTTTTGCCAATCGATGATGTCGCTGGGGCGTTTGCGTTTGCCGATGATGCCGCGAATTATGGGGATTTGTCGCCCAAAACGGCGGCGAACTTCGCGAACACTGCGGCAGGGGCGTTGTCCGCCACGGTTGCATGATGTGGAAATAAGGGCGCTGCGGGCTTGACGGCACAGTTCGCGAGCTAGTGGGTGGTCGGGAATGCGGACGGCAAGACCGTTGCGCCGTCGTCCGCGCAATTGGGGCAATACACGGGCATGAGCGGGCAAAATATAGGTGGCGGGTGCGGGCCAAATGTGTTCCAGTTGTTGGCGGACGGACGGGGACAAGGTTTGCAGGTGTTTTTGCAATTGGGCTATATTGGCACCAATGACAATCAAGCCTTTATGTTGTGGACGTTTTTTCAAACGAATAATTTGGCGGACAACACGGGGATGGTTGGGCAATCCGCCAATGCCGTAACAGGATTCAGTGGGATAGGCAGCGATGCCGCCTCGGCGCAGGTGGCGGACAATATGGGGGGGAATTCTCATTATCAGTTGGCTGAAATCATTAAAAAAATGCCCCGAAAAGGGTTTCGGGGCATCGGTTTATGGGACTACAAAAGAGGTTTAACGGGGCAGGCTGATGCCTTGGTTGCCGTTGTTACCGCTGGCAGAAATACCATTTACTTCAATTTCTACACGACGGTTGGGCTGCAAGCAGGCAATCAGTTCGGTGCGGTTACCGTTATTGGTACATTGTTTCACGGGATAGCCTTCACCCATACCGAATGCCAGCATGAGACCACGCGGTACGCCGCGGGCATACAGGTAGCGGCGGACGGTTTCGGCACGTTGTTGCGACAACATCATGTTGTAGTAATCGGTGCCCAAGTAGTCGGTATGACCCATAATGCGGATTTGGTCAATGCGTGGGAAGCGGCGCAATTCGGCAGCCAGTTGGTCCAGCTCGGCTTTGCCTTTGGGCAGCATATTGGCTTCATCGCCTTTGTCGAAGACGAACAATGCGTCTGCGGACAAGGTAAAGCGGTGCGGCGCAGGCTGCTCGGGCGTGGGCTGGGGAACGGGTTTGGGCTGCGGTACTTCAGGCGGACAAACGGCGTTCACAGGGTCAACCGCTTTCCAATAAAAGTTGCGGGCAAATTTATTTTTGTCAAACAAAACTTTGTATTGGCAGGTGGTTACACCGTCCGTGCCTTGCCCTGGCGTATTGAAGTGAAACAGGTAGTTCCATTCGGTAACGCGGAAGCCTTCGTTAAACTGCGGACGACCAATCAGGTAATACAGTTGGTCTTTGCTCATGCCGCTGCGGATTTGTTTCAGATTTTCCACATTGGGAAAAGTACCACGGTCTTTGTTAAAGGTGGTGCTTTCGGGATTGGGCCAAACCAATTCGTCTGCCGAACCGTCGGCATGAACATAAGTGCCGGAAGAAGCACAAGCCGACAATACGGCAGCGGCAGCCAACGGCAACGCCCACTTTTTCATGTATGTTTTCATTTGAAATTCCTTGTTTGTCTTACAAGCGGTCTGCACTTGCCGCACAGACCGCTTCAGTCAAAAGTCAGCGCATTACCACTGGTAACCCGCACCCACAGTAGCACCGAAATGACCGCGGGTATGACCGTTTACCGAGCCTTTGATAATCCAGTTACCGCCATCGCTGATTGCCGAGAAGCCTACAGCATAGCCTTGTTTGCCGCGGTAGGTGCTGCCCGCCACGGAAACCATGCTCTTACCAGGCAGGTAGGCCTGCGGCAAGCCTGCGGTTGCCATAGCAGCGGCAGTACCTGCATCGGCATCATCAGCCAAGCCGTTAATACGGTTGTTGATGTTGCTCAAGCCTGCATTCAGCTGACCCACATTCACTGCATCGGTATTGGCTTTACCCTCTGCCACATTGTGAATGGTTACGGGACCTGTCGGATTGCCTTTATCGTCCTTATTGACTACTAAAGTTACCTCGTTTTTCAACGAACCGGGGTTTTTATCGTCTTGAACGTACTGCAAAGGCGTATCAATTTTCACCACAGGACCAGCATCGGCTGTCGCACCCGCTACACGGCTGACTTTCGTACCCTGACCGTCTTGGAAACCCACCACAACGGGTTTGCCGTCGCCTTTAGGCTTAATGGTGGTGGCTTCGTCGCCGTTCACGCTCAACGCCCAACCTGTTGTCGCATTGGTATTGGCATTATCTACCAAGTTTTTCAGGTTGTTTTGCAGGTTGTACAGCTGACTGCCGTTTACCGCGTCTTTGCTGGTGGACGAAATATCGCCTTCGGCAACGTTCACGACTTTATTACCGCCGTTATCCAAACCTTTATTGGTCAGACTCACAGTGGTATCGCCTTGTTTAATGGTAATACCGCCGCCGTTCAACACGGTTTGTTTGTCGCCATCTTGAGTGGTTACACTGCTGACGTTCAGGTTGTCAGTAGTTGCCACAGAGAAACCGTTGTCGGTTTGGGTAACTTTAATGTTTTTACCCGCATCCAAAGTCATGGTTTCACTGTTACCGATGCGTGTATCCGTAGCGGTACTCGCACCGATTTCACCGCCTTCTGATTTAGACACTGCCAAATTAAAGCCAGTACCGTTTGCAGCGTTGTTAATTGCCTGATTCAGGTTTTTCAAATCGCTGACATTCACGGCATTGTTCAACTGGTCGCCGCTGGCTTTATTCAAAGCATCGATAAACGCATTGCCCGACAGGTTATCACCCACGCCGCTGGAAACGTTTTTCAGGTTTACTGCAGCGCCTTTATCCTTACCAATCAACGTAACGCTGTTGGTCGGATTATGGGTTTGGTCACCCATATTGGTCTTGTCGCCATCCACATAGCTCAAGGGGGTGTCAAAGCTGATGGTGGTCACGTTGCCGTTTTCTACGGCAATGTTCACTTTGCTGCCTTGGCCGTCCTTGAAGTTGATGGTGTCGCCATGACGGACGAAGTCTTGGGCTTTGCCGTTGCCTTGCAGGTTCCAACCTGAGTTCAATACGTCGCCTACGGTGGCGGCGTGGTTGGGGTTCAGGTCTTGGGGGGTAACGGCGGTTTTGTTGTCGCCGTCTACTTTGTTACCTGCGGGGTTGCTGACGCTGCCGTCGGCATCGTTAACCACATTCAGGTTGCCTTTGACATTCGCCAAGGTGGTCGGGGCGGTGGTTTCATTGCCGCCGCTGTTCAACGAGGCAATCACGTTACCGGGCTCAACTACGTCGCCGCTGCCGTTGGGTTCGGTGGTGAACTTGCCGTCGGGCTGTTTGTACACTTTTTTGCCGTTGGCATCGGTGTATACCACGGGCAGTTGGGCGTCGTTGGTGATGGACTGGGCGTCTACATCAATTTGAACCTTGGACGTGGTCTCATTCTCGGCAGTAATGCTGACAGTCGTGCCTTTGCCGTTTACAAAGTTCACTTTGTCGCCAGCTTTCACGTCGTCTTTCTTCTCACCGCCTTGCTGCAACTCCCAAGCTACGTTATTCACTACATTGGCAACATCGCCTACCGTAGCAATCTTACCGCCAGTTTCATTGACAACCGCTTTATTACCTTCAGGGGTAATCGTGCCTGTCTTAACCGCAAAGGAAACATTGGTCGCACCGTTATCGCCAACCACTACATTGCTGCTGACGCTGTCGCTGTTGACAAAGTTCAGTTGCTCGGTCGGGGTCAGGGTACTGATCTTGTTGCCTGTGTTGTCGCCAACCTTAATGCCTTCGTTAACGTATTTGTTCAGATTGGTCAGGGCTTTGTGAACATCAGGGGATTCAGCACCGTAAACAGGGTTGTTATCGCCCTCTTTCGTTACTTGGAACTTAAAGCCTTCAACCTTACCTGCATCTTTATTAAAGGCGGTATCGCCACCAAAAATATTGGTCACACTGTCGCCCAAGCTGTACAGCTGGCTACCGTTTACGGCATCTTTGCTGCCTTCGCTCAATTCCGCGGGGGCAACATTGGTAATCTTAACGGGATTGCCGTCTTTGTTGGCTACCTTTAATGCGCCGCTGGTCGGGTCAGTCGTCAGGGTAACAATGGGTTTGCTGCCATCGGCATTATTGCCGTTACCAATGCTGATGCTGTCGCTGTCTACATGGGTAAAGCTGACGTTCTCTTTGGTCGAGTAGGTAAACTTGCCGTTTTCCTGCTTAATCTTCAGGTTCTTACCGGCAATCAACTCTACTTTCTCGCCCGGATTTACCAGCTCATCGGTAGCATCGCCTTCGCGTTCGCCGCCTTCTGCTACATCTGATGTAGCAATCCAGCCCGATTTATTAATCGCATTGGCTACGGTGGTGGCGTTCACAACTTTGCCACCTTCTTCGCCTTGCGGGGTTTCCACTTTGCCGTTGGTGTTATCAACCTTCAAATCGGCATAGCTTAAGCCTTTGGCATTAGACGAAATGGTAATCTTGCTGCCTGTTTTCTTCAGGTCAATGCCGTCGCCCGCAACTACGGTTACGGTGTCTTTGCCGACTGTGGTCTCGCCATCGTTGGCAGAAACGGTACCGGTACCGCTGCCTTGTTCAACATTCAGCTTCCATTTCAATGCGTTCAGTTGGCTGACATTAACGGCATCGGTATCTTGCTCGCCGGCTTTTACATTGCTGATGGTTACGGGGGCATTATTGTCGCTACCGGTCAGCTTCAGGGTGTTGTCTGCTGCAGGGTTCAAATTAACGGTATTGCCGCCTTCTGACAATTTAATGCCTTTAAACTCGGGCGTTTCGGCAAATTTCACAACCAAATCATCGCCTACTTTTTCCACAAAGGTGTTTTTGTCGCTTACACCATCTGCACCGTGTCCACCCTTAATGGTCAACGTCTCGCCCAAATTCTTGTGAACGGCATTACCATCATTACCAGCAAACTTCAAACCTTTTTCAATCACGTGCTTGGTGGCGTTGTTGGTTACATTTGCCACATCGCCTGCTTTGGCAAGTTTGTCGGGTTCGGCGGCTGTGGCAGTGCCGTTGTCGTTGTTAAACGTTACATCACCGGTTAACGCGGCAGTATCCACATCAATTTGAATCTTGGATGTCGTGTCATTCTCGGCAGTAATGCTGACGGTCGTGCCTTTGCCGTTTACAAAGTTCACTTTGTCGCCGGCTTTCACGTCGTCTTTCTTCGTACCATCCTGCTGCAGTTCCCAAGCTACGTTATTTACCACATTGGCAACGTCGCCTACGGTGGCAATCTTACCGCCAGTTTCATTGACAACCGCTTTATTACCTTCAGGGGTAATCGTACCTGTCTTCACCGCAAAAGAAACATTGGTCGCACCGTCCGTTCCCACTTCCACTTTGCTGCTGACGTTGTCGCCGTCAACAAAGTTCAGTTGCTCGGTCGGAGTCAGGGTACTGATTTTGTTGCCTGTGTTGTCGCCAACCTTAATGCCTTCGTTAACGTATTTGTTCAGATTGGTCAGGGCTTTGTGAACATCAGGGGATTCAGCACCGTAAACAGGATTGTTATCGCCTTCTTTAGTCACTTGGAACTTAAAGCCTTCAACCTTACCTGCATCTTTATTAAAGGCGGTATCGCCACCAAAAATATTGGTCACACTGTCGCCCAAGCTGTACAGCTGGCTGCCGTTAACAGCATCTTTGCTGTTCTCGCTCAATTCCGCGGGGGCAACATTGGTAATCTTAACGGGATTGCCGTCTTTGTTGGCTACCTTTAATGCGCCGCTGGTCGGGTCAGTCGTCAGGGTAACAATGGGTTTGCTGCCATCGACATTATTGCCGTTACCAATGCTGATGCTGTCGCTGTCTACATGGGTAAAGCTGACGTTCTCTTTGGTCGAGTAGGTAAATTTGCCGTTTTCCTGCTTAATCTTCAGGTTCTTACCAGCAATCAACTCTACCTTGTCGCCCGGATTTACCAGCTCATCACTAGCATTGCCTTCGCGTTCGCCGCCTTCTGCTACATCTGATGTAGCAATCCAGCCCGATTGATTAATCGCATTGGCTACAGTAGTAGCATTTACTACTTTATCGCCATCTGCACCTTGAGGTTCGTTCACTTTGCCGTTGGCATTGTCAACCGTTAAATCGGCATAGCTTAAGCCTTTGGCATTGGACGAAATGGTTACCTTGGTACCTTCTTGCTTAATACCGATGCCGTCGCCCGCAACTACGGTTACGGTTTGGCTGCCCACTTCGGTTTCTGTGGCGCCTTCGGCTTTACCCGTACCGGTATCGGCAACTGTCAGCTTCCATTTCAATGCGTTCAGTTGGTTAACGTTAACAGCATCGTTACCTTCAACTCCGTCTTTTACATTGCTGATGGTTACAGGACCATTACCGTCGCCACCTGTTAATTTCAGGTTGTCGGCACCGTTGGGGGCAAGATTGACGGTATTGCCGCCTTCTGACAATTTAATGCCTTTAAACTCGGGTGTTTCGGCGAATTTAACCACTAAGTTGCCGTCAACATTTTCTACAAAGGTGTTTTTGTCGCTTACACCATCTGCACCGTGTCCACCCTTAATGGTCAGGGTGTCACCCAAATTCTTGTGAACGGGCTGACCGTCGTTACCAGCAAACTTCAAGCCTTTTTCAATCACATGCTTGGTGGCGTTGTTGGTTACATTTGCCACATCGCCTGCTTTGGCAAGTTTGTCGGGTTCGGCGGCTGTGGCAGTGCCGTTGTCGTTGTTAAACGTTACATCGCCTGTTAACGCAGCAGTATCCACATCAATTTGAACCTTGGACGTGGTGTCATTCTCGGCAGTAATGCTGACAGTCGTGCCTTTGCCGTTTACAAAGTTCACTTTGTCGCCAGCTTTCACGTCGTCTTTCTTCGTACCATCCTGCTGCAACTCCCAAGCTACGTTATTCACTACATTGGCAACGTCGCCTACCGTAGCAATCTTACCGCCAGTTTCATTGACAACCGCTTTATTACCTTCAGGGGTAATCGTACCTGTCTTAACCGCAAAGGAAACATTGGTCGCACCGTTATCGCCAACCACTACATTGCTGCTGACGCTGTCGCTGTTGACAAAGTTCAGTTGCTCGGTCGGGGTCAGGGTACTGATTTTGTTGCCTGTGTTGTCGCCAACTTTAATACCTTCGTTAACGTATTTGTTCAGGTCAGTCAGGGCTTTGTGAACATCAGGGGATTGTGTACCGTAAACGGGATTGTTATCGCCTTCTTTAGTCACTTGGAACTTAAAGCCTTCAACCTTACCTGCATCTTTATTAAAGGCGGTATCGCCACCAAAAATATTGGTCACACTGTCACCCAAGCTGTACAGCTGGCTGCCGTTTACGGCATCTTTGCTGTTCTCGCTCAATTCGGCGGGGGCTACGTTGGTAATCTTAACGGGATTGCCGTCTTTATTGGCTACCTTTAATGCGCCGCTGGTCGGGTCAGTCGTCAGGGTAACAATGGGTTTGCTGCCATCGGCATTATTGCCGTTACCAATGCTGATGCTGTCGCTGTCTACATGGGTAAAGCTGACGTTCTCTTTGGTCGAGTAGGTAAACTTGCCGTTTTCCTGCTTAATCTTCAGGTTCTTACCGGCAATCAGTTCTACTTTATCGCCCGGATTTACCAGTTCATCAGTAGCATCGCCTTCGCGTTCACCGCCTTCTGCTACATCTGATGTAGCAATCCAGCCCGATTTATTAATCGCTTTGGCTACGGTGGTGGCATTCACGGCTTTGTCGCCATCGCCATTTTGCGGCGTATTGACTTGACCCGTGTTTTGATTAACATTTAAATCAGCAAATTCAATATTTTGAGCAGGCGCACCGGGGGTAACGGTAGAAGAAATGGTTACGGTTGTACCCACTTTTTTCACTTGGATACCTTTACCCGCTACCACTTTTACGGTTTGGTCGTTAACAACGGTTTCGCCTTTACCTTCAACTTTACCGCCAGCAGCAGCATCTGCATCCACATCCAGCTTCCATTTCAAAGCATTCAGTTGGCTAACATTTACCGCATCCATCGGGTCTTTACCCGCTTTTACATTGCTGATGGTTACAGGCGCATTGCCGTTACTGCCTGTTAATTTCAGGTTGTCCGCACCATTGGGGGCAAGATTGACGACATTATTGTTGTCTGCCAGCTTAATACCTTTAAACTCGGGCGTTTCGGCGAATTTCACAATCAATTCATCGCCTACTTTTTCCACAAAGGTGTTTTTGTCGCTCACGTCCGTATTATTCGGGTGTCCGCCTTTAATGGTCAGGGTATCGCCCAAGTTTTTGTGAATGCTGTCTGCACTGTTGCCTTTAAAGTTCAATCCCTTGTTAACAACATAATTGGTGGCATTATTGGTTACGTTGGCAACATCGCCTGCTTTGGCGATTTTTTCGGGATTGGTGGTGGTGGCAGTACCGTTATTAAAGGCAACATCGCCGGTATCCACATCAATCTTAATATTGGATTTGGTATCGCCTTCATTGGTAATGCTGACAGTCGTGCCTTTACCGTTTACAAAGTTTACTTTGTCGCCTGCTTTAACATCGTCTTTTTTCGCACCGCCTTGCTGCAGTTCCCAAGACACATTGTTTACGGCATTGGCTACGGTGGTGGCATTAACGTATTTCGCGCCATCGGTAGGATTGGGCGTATTGATTTTTCCGCCTGCAACATCCAATTTGGTATTGCTTACCTGATTGGTTGCGCCAATGGTAATCACAGTTTCGCCATTACGCGTTTCTTGGTCCACTTTAACGGTTGCGCCGTCGCCCGCTACAAATTTCACTTTGTCGCCGGGGGTAACGGTGCCTTTTTTACCGGTTTTATCGTGAACTTCCCAACCTTCGTTGATGTAGTTGTTCAGATTGGTCAGCGCCGCGCCTACATTATTGGCAGTTTGATTTTTGGTCGGAACATTAGAGCCGTGTGTTAAATTGTAAGTAGGTGCTTTAAGCGTACCATCAGTATTAATACCAGCATTTCCGCCCAAATGATTGGCGGTAGATCTCGCCAGATTACCCAAGTTTTTCTGGGTAAAGTAAAGCTGTGAACCGTTAATGGCATCGGTAGAAGTTTCAGAAATTTTGCCTGCGGCAACATTGATGATTTGGCGTTCGCCGCCTACCTTACCTACGCTGACTACGCCTTTAGCAGCTGCGCCTTGCCCTGCAAAACCGCTGTAGGTTAAGCCGTTTACATTGGCATTGTTTTCGGTGGTGGCTGCACGGTCGGTGGATTCGTTACCCAAAATCACGCTGTTGGCTTGGGTTGTGCTAACTTTGTTACCCACAACAAAAGTATTGTTTTGAGCAACGGTATTGCTGTTACCGAATGCGCCTGACGTTTTGCCTGAAATTTTGTTGGTAAAGCCCACGCCCACGGATTGCTCGCCCGACACGGTAGTTAAAGTGCCGATACCGATACCGTTTTTGGCAGTAACAGTGGCATTCGCGCCCATGGCAATGCCTGTTTCGGCTTCGGTTTTAGCAGCATAGCCGATGGCAACGGCTTTTTGATGTTTGGCTTTGGCAAGATTACCCAACGCCATAGAGTGATTAGAATTGGACTCTACGTCAGAAAATGCGCCAAGGGCAATGGAAGTGTATGAATCAGACTGTGCGCCTGCACCAAAGGCAATGGCATCATCGCCTGAAGCACGGGCTTGGCTGTCTTTTTGGTACTCGGTACCTGCCTGCGTGCCTGTGCTGCCTACTGTTCCGCCTGCATCTTTGATGTTAGACGAACCGATGGCAATGGCGCGGTAGCCCGTGGCGTTGGCAGAGTGACCTACTGCCAGCGAGCCGACGCCTGTAGCAGCAGCTACGTTACCGATGGCTTGTGAGAAGTCTTGCGTAGCGGCAGACTGACGACCGATTGCCAAAGCAGTATTACCGCTGGCATAAGCCGATGCACCCAAAGCAATGGTAGATGTACCGCTACTGTCTTTATTATTCGCAGCGTGGGCATTGGCACCAATGGCAATACTCAAACCTGCGCTGGCATTGGCGCGGTCGCCCATTACCACAGAGCCGTTACCGCCTTGAGCGGAAGCATTGGGACCGACAACCACACTAACAGAAGCAAAGTTATCGTTGGTAGAACCAGCATTTTTAACCAAATGGGTGGTTACGGTTTTACCGTTGCTCTGACGGCTGCTTTCCTTGACATTGCTTTTGTCGGTTAAGGGATTGTAGGGGTTATAACGGCTTAAATGGCGGCTGCCCCTGTTATCGGAGCTTTTAGCATTCCAACCGATGGTAATACCGCCTACCACATCGGTATTGGCATCTTTACCGATTGAAATACCATGAGTAGCATTAGTGGTGGTGGTAGCATTCGCACCCAAAGTTAAGCTGTTTTCCGCTACGGCATTGGCATTAGAACCAATGGCAATGGCATTGGGGGCTTTTACATTATCTTTATTTAATTTGGAAGAATCGGTCTCACCGTTTGAGCCTGCGCGTGCGCCGTCGCCGATAGCAATGGTTTTGGCAGAGTAGGCAATGGAATTCGCACCAACGGCAGTTGCATTTTCACCACCTGCCATAGCGTTTGTACCCAAAGCAGTGGTACGGTCGGAAGCAGCAAAACTTTGTGCACCCACAGCAGTAGCCTGAATACCACGGACAGACTGCAAAGTCAGGTTAACCGTATTCATTGCACCGTCAGTCGCTTTACCCATACCGGCAACAGCGCCCGAACCGATGGCAGTTGCACCGTGATGCAAGGATTGTGTGTGCGCACCCACGCTGACTGCACCATTACCTTGTGTAACGGTGGCAACATAAAGAGCATTGTGCTTGGCATCACGACTGTTTGTTTTCACATAACCAACACTGTCAACATCTGTGCCGCCTTTACCGTAGCGGTGATTAGTAGCAATAGTATATTCATGCCCTTTGGTTTGTTTGTTGCCCGTATCATCACTACCAATGGCTACCGAACCCACACCGCCTGAATAAACGTCATTACCAATCGCCGTGCTTTGACGACCGATGGATTGTACCAAACCTATCGCAAGGCTTTGGTCGCCTTTAGCCACGGTTGCCCAAGCGTTATTGTTAGTCAAGGGCAGAGAAGTCGTACCCAAAGCGATAGATTGGTGTCCAGTTGCCTGCACCAGCGAACCCAATGCTACAGATGCCTGACCACCTGCCTTGCTGTCCACGCCCATTGCAATCGCATAGTTTCTATCTACTTGGGCTTTACTACCAATAGCGATACTGTAACCGCCGCCTGTACCGCCTCCAATAAGGGAGGGGTCAGTACCCGTTTGCGGACGAATCAGCAGGTTTGTACCCTCTTTCGTATCGGAAATAACGGCAGAAGCTAAACCCGAAGCCCCACCGAATACAAGTGCAACGGCTGCTGCTACCGCTTTTTTAACGGATTTGCTTTTGCCCTTTGCCGGTTCGTTTTCAGAAACGGCAACATACGTTTTGGTGGATTCGTTAAACACGACCCGATAAGTATGATTCATAATAAAAAATCCTTGGAAAACAAATTTGACCGCCCTTACCCGTAGGCGCAGACGGAATGATTTGGCAAAGGGGCACAGCCTCTGTGCCGCAGTGGTGCGCGTATCGGCAAAATACGCGCCTGTATTTTCAAAAATACGGGGTAGATTTTGTCTTGCCCCAAACATTCGGAATAAGCAATCGGCGTACCACTTGCCCAACCGTACCGCCACCCGCCCACAGCCCGAAAGGAAGCTTTCCTTATTAAACCCTACAACAAGCAGGGAAGGGCTGTTGATAAATTTTTACCGACTTCGCAGTTTAACACCGAAGCGGCAAGCCCATCAATACGCTTAACATTTGCCACGTCCTTTGCCATGCACTGTTTTGAGCAAAATAACCATTTAATAAATTATGAAGAAATAGATTTTATCCGCCGTTATGTAATCGTTGCTACAATAGCCGTGCATCAGTCAAACCGATGGGCTTTTTCAGTAAAGCGGATTATGTATCCCCTAAAGTCCGCCGCCGCTTTAGGGTAAGAAAACGAGTGGCAAAAGGAATTTTTATGAGCATCATAGCGATTACTTCAGGCGAGCCTGCGGGCATTGGTCCTGATATTTGTTTGGCATTGGCAGGGGAAAATCTGCCCTGTCGTGTCGTTGTACTGGGCGACAGGAATTTGTTGGCACAACGGGCGAAGCAGTTGGGGCGCGATGTGCGCTTGTGGGATTTTGATGCCAACACACCAGCACCTGCGGGGACATTGGAAGTGCTGCATATTCCGTTAAACGTGCCTTGCCAAGCGGGTACACTCAATCCGCACAACAGCAGCTATGTCTTGAAGCTGTTGGACACGGCTTATCAGGGTATTCACACGGGTTTGTTTGCGGGCATGGTTACTGCGCCTTTGCACAAGGGCGTGATTAACGATGCGAAATTGGGGGGATTTTTTAGCGGACACACGGAATATTTGGCGGAAAAAGCGGGGGTGGGGCAGGTAGTGATGATGTTGGCAGGTGGGGGACTGCGGGTGGCATTGCTCACCACCCATTTGCCTTTAAAAGATGTGGCAGCGCAGATTACACAGCAGCGTATTGTAGATGTGGCGCGTATTCTGCATGGCGATTTGCGGGATAAATTTGGGATTGCCTCGCCACGGATTTTGTTGGCGGGACTGAATCCGCACGCGGGCGAAAACGGGCATTTGGGGCGCGAGGAATTGGAAGAAATGTTGCCTGCTTTACAGCAATTGCAGGGCGAGGGCATGGACATTCGCGGTCCGTATCCCGCCGATACGCTGTTTCAGCCGTTTTTATTAAACGATGCCGATGCAGTGCTGGCTGCGTATCACGACCAAGGTTTGCCTGTGTTGAAATATGCTTCTTTTGGACGTGGGGTCAATATTACGCTGGGACTGCCGTTTGTGCGTACTTCGGTGGACCACGGCACGGCGTTGGATTTGGCGGGAACGGGCAAAGCCGATGCGGGCAGTTTGCTGGAAGCGGTAACGGTGGCGCAGCAAATGTGCGCAGCGCAAGCAGCAGGACAAAATACCTAGTCTTTCCAAATCTGCTTTTCACGGCGCAGGTACACCTTATCGCTAAAGGTGCTTAAAAGCTGCGGGGCAAAAGCAATCAGCACGGCACACAATAAACCGCTTAAAAACGCTTCGCCCCACGCCAGCAGCAAAAACACGGGGAAATGCGGCGCGGGAACGGCGGGATTGAGCCATGCCAGTGCGCTTAATCCTGCGCCCGTAAGCAACAGCCCCGCCGCCGCGCCCAAAAAACCATACACAAAAATATAGGCAAACAAATTAGGCGGTAAGATTTTCTGCCCGATGCGGCGCAACAGCACGTTTACCGCACAGGCAGGCAAAACGGTAAACAGGGCGTTTATCGCCCATACGTTGAAAAACGCTGCACCGTCCCGCGCCAGCCCAATCAGCAGCAAAAACGCACACGCCGCCAACCAAGCTGTCCTTGCCCCCAACATCAAACACGCCAAGTTTACCCCCAGCAAATGATAGGCAAAACCGTGATTGGGCAATTGTGTCTGCAAAAGCTGTGGCAACACCAGCACCGCCGCCGCTGCCAACAAAGTGCTTTGCCACGTATGCCAAACCTGCTGCGCTGCCCGCAGCGATACGGCACACACCAGCACAAACGGCAGCCACGCCGTTTGCCATATTGTTCCGTCAAACCATGCACTATGAAAATTCATCTTGATTGCTTCCCTAATTGGGTTTGTACCTTGACTATAGCACACAAATACCCTTACAATGCCTGCTTTCCCCCTTTGGAGAGGTGGATGAGTGGTTGAAGTCGCACGCCTGGAAAGCGTGTATACGTGAATAGCGTATCGAGGGTTCGAATCCCTTCCTCTCCGCCAGTTTTTACAAGCCCTTTGCACACGCAAAGGGCTTGTTTTGTCTGCACAGCCGCAATGAATCGGGTACAATCTGCACCGTCTTTTTCAAATATATGGAGAACCCATTATGTCCACTTGGTCTCACGGCTATGTCAGCGACATCGGCTATACCTACGGCTATTACCCCGAACTGAACCCGCTTCGCGCCCTTGTGCCGATGCTTCAGGAAGGCTTTGCCGTTCCCACCATCAAAAACGCCTGCGAATTGGGCTTTGGTCAGGGCGTATCGCTCAACGCCCATGCTGCTGCAGGGACAGCACGTTGGTACGGTACGGATTTTAACCCCGCTCATGCTGCGTTTGCCCGCGATGTGGCACAACAATGCGGCAGCCAAGTGCTGATTGCCGATGATGATTTTGCCACATTTTGCAACCGTGATGATTTGCCCGAATTTGAATTTATCGGACTGCACGGTATTTGGTCGTGGATTTCGGATGAAAACCGCCGTGTGATTGTGGATTTTGTCCGCCGCAAACTGGCTGTGGGCGGAATTTTATACATCAGCTACAACACCCTGCCTGGCTGGTCGGCACACGCGCCCATCCGCCACCTGCTTGCCATGCACGACAACCACATTGCTTCCGCCGCCAACAGCCGCGCCCAAAATGTGAAAACCGCCCTTGACTTCGGCAGCCGCGTATTGGAACACAGTCCCGGACTGAAAAACAACACCCCCCATATCCTCAACCGTTTAAACGAAATTGCCAAACACGACACCAGCTATCTGATTCACGAATACATGAACTACCACTGGCATCCCATGTATTATGCTGATTTGGAACAGTGGCTTGAACCTGCCAAAGTGGGTTTTGCCTGTTCCGCCAGCTATCTGGACGACTTCAATATGTGCCTGTTTAATCCCGAACAGCAAAAACTGATGGACGAAGTGGCAGGCACGCCTTTGGCTCAAACCGTTAAAGACTTTATTTTAAACAAACAGTTCCGCCGCGACTTGTGGGTAAAAGGCGCACGAAAACTCAATCACACCCAGCTTGCACAACAGCGCGGCAAACAACGCTTTGTGCTGACCACCCCGCGCGACAAAGTGGAAATGGGCATCAATAACTACATCAGCATCAATCTGATGCCAGAAGTGTTTGACCCGCTGTTGGATATCTTGAAAGACCACCAAGTGCACCGTGTCAGCGATTTGTGCGCCGCTTTGCAAGGCACATTAAACGAAACACAGGTTTTCTCATCACTTGCCCTGCTGCACGCCAAAAACGATGTGGCACTGGTTCAAGACGAAGCCGCTGTGGAAAGCGCACGCGCACGTTGTCGCGCCTTTAACCGCTATGTAATGGAATCTGCCCGTTACAACGGCGAGATTTATTATTTAACCAGCCCGCTGTCGGGTGGCGCAATGCATATGGGACGCATTGAGCTGCTGTTTGCTGCCGCTTATCAGCAAGGACTGCAGCAACCCGTACAATGGGCCGAATCGGTATGGCGTATTTTGCAAAGCTACGGTCAGGCAATGGTTAAAGACGGCGAAACCCTGCAGGGTGAAGAAGCCAACCTTGCCGAATTAAACCGCTTGGCAGAAGAATTCGCCGCCAACCGCCTGACTACCCTGCAAGCACTGCACATGATTGAACAATAAACTTGTTTGAACAACACACGCAAAGCCCATGCGCTTTGCGTGTTGCCCAAAAGGAATATGGATGAAATACCTACCCTACTGGCTGACCGCCTTTGTCGCCATTTTTCTTGACCAATTAAGCAAATACCTTATTTTAATTAATTTTGAAGACCACGAACGCCGCAACATCATTCCCAATTTTTTTGATTTAACGCTGGTGTATAACCCTGGTGCTGCTTTCAGCTTTTTGGCCGATATGGGTGGCGCACAAAAATATATTTTTACCGTGCTGGCGTTTGTGATTAGCGGCTGGCTGGCGCGTTCCATCGTTAAAGGCGAATTCGGACGACTGGGCAACTGGGCGGCTGCCATGATTATCGGCGGCGCATTCGGCAATGTGATAGACCGTTTTATTCACGGCAAAGTGGTCGATTTTTTACTGTTTTACTGGCAAAACTGGTACTACCCCGCTTTTAATATTGCCGACAGCTTTATCTGCGTGGGCGCAGCCTTACTGATTATTGAAAGCTTTACCCAAAAAAACCCCAAAAATACCTGAAAGACACACCATGTCCCAAGCAACCATTATTCTCGCCAACCCGCGCGGCTTTTGTGCAGGCGTGGACCGCGCCATCAGCATTGTTGAACGCGCCCTAGAAGAATACGGCGCACCCATTTATGTCCGCCACGAAGTTGTCCACAATAAATTTGTGGTGGACAATCTACGCGAAAAAGGCGCAGTTTTTATTGAAGATTTGGCAGACGTCCCCGCAGGTGCAACCTTAATTTATTCTGCTCATGGCGTATCCAAAGCCGTACAGGCAGAAGCCGCCGAACGCGGTTTCCGCGTATTTGATGCCACCTGCCCGCTGGTGACCAAAGTCCACAAAGAAGTCGCCCGCCTAGACGAACAAGGCTATCAAATCATCATGATTGGACACGCAGGACACCCCGAAGTAGAAGGCACAATGGGACAGCTTTCCGCAGGCGCGATGCTGCTAGTGGAAACCGTTGATGATGTTGCCAAGCTCAATGTGCGCGACAGCGAAAAACTCGCCCACGTCAGCCAAACCACCTTATCGGTTGACGAAACCCGCGACATTATCGCCGCCTTAAAAACCCGTTTTCCCCACATCAAAAGCCCCCACAAAGAAGACATCTGCTACGCCACCACCAACCGTCAGGAAGCCGTGAAAGATTTGGCAAAACAATGTGATGTTGTCGTAGTCGTGGGTTCACCCAATTCGTCTAACAGCAACCGTTTGCGCGAAGTGGCGGCATTGCGCGGGGTAGATGCCTATATGGTGGATAATGCCTCGTTTTTGCAGGAAAGCTGGTTTACAGGCAAACAGTGCGTGGGCGTAACCGCAGGCGCGTCTGCACCTGAAGTGCTGGTTCAGGAAGTGATTGCCCAAATTCAGGCTTGGGGCGCGCACACAGTCAGACAAAGCGGCGATGTGGAAGAAAGCATCGTGTTTGTGTTACCCAAAGAATTACGCAAGTAAATCCCCGCCAAATCGGGTAAAGTGGCGTGTGAACCATGCAGGCGTGTGCCACAATAACCGTTTTTTACAGGAAAACACTTGATGAAAAAACATTTGCTGACCGCGCTGCTGGTGTGCGCCACCCTTCCCGCCTTGGCTGCGCCCAAAGACACGGTGGTACGCCACTTTACCGCTTTTAGCAGCGACGGTGAAAACGGCTGGCGTGCAGTTATTCGCAATAATCGTATAGAATTGGAAACCATTAAGGGCAATGAATACCACCGCCGCATTCCCGTCAAACGGCTGGCGTATGCCAAAGGCGTGGAATTTACCGGCAAAACCCGTTTTGGCGAAGTAACCTTAAACATCAACAGCCAACGTTGCCGCGACCACAACGGGCGCATGAACGAATTTACCGCCAAACTGTATTATCGCGGCAAGGTGGTAAAAGGTTGTGCGGTACGCGGTGCTTACGGACACGCGCCCACCTGACGGCTTAAACGGTCCACACGGGCAAGGATTTCGGGAATGCCCCCGTTGCCCGACAAATCCCGCACCCATTGTTTGGCATCTTCCAATGCCATGCCCGCAGCGGTTACATATAAAGGGCGTTGGCTACGCCCACGGTACACACAATAGACCTTATATGATAGCCCTAAATTTAAGGGGCTGTAAAACAATCTGATTTTATCAAAGCCCCTATGTTTAACTAAATTTAGGGGCTTTAGTTATGTCTGTTCAAAAAGATTCTTTACCAAAACGGTTTGTAGTCGTTTTGCCAAATGTTGTACCCAATACCTTATTACTTGAATTCCGTTCCTTTGAAGCTCCCCATTTGGGGACAGTTGCACTTGTAGAAATCGATTGCCGACAAGATTGGCAAGAAACTCAAGAAGCAATGGAAGTGTTTATCAACACGGGCGTTTTGAATTTAAAGGGGCTGGTTTATGTCTGAAGTTTTAATTTTGAATCCTGTTGATGAAGATTTGAGCTTTGAACAAATTTTATTAGAAGAACAAATCATGGGGCGATATCGCGTATATGCAGATGGCACAGTACAAAATGCTGATGAAGAAAAGCCATTTTCGTTTATGAGTGATGATTTCGTGATTGTTCGCGCAATTGATGAAGAACACGCCTATGCGATTTGGCAAGATAAGAATAAGGGGGCTGCATAATGGGTTATGAAATCGTAAAAACCGAGAGCGGTAAATACACGCTCTACATAGACGGTTGTCATATCCACGATTACAGCCGCCGCCGTGATGCAGTTCGCCGTGTCCGCCAATTGCAGGAGCGTGGCGGAGCGGACGCACAAACAGACAGCCGCGCAGCGGCGGCAGTTTGTGCGGTCGCGCAGCCCGCCCCCGCTAGTAACACGGGGGGAACGGATTGCGCGGGTCAGGTCAGCCAATCTTACAGCCATACCGTTATGGTGCGTGGCAAGGTCAAACACATTCCTTTAAGACGGGGTGTCGGTACAGCAGCACATATTGACACTTTAACCTTAACCATGCGCGAAGACGTATTTGCTGAAGAAGTCCAAGTGCATACGGACGAAACTAAAGCCACACTTGCAAAAAGTATTTCGCAAACTTTGCATACCCTAATGGGCTTTGGCATTTACGAAGAACGCAACGGCATTAACGGCTATAAATATTCCTACCGTATGGGTACGGACAATGCCACTTACGGGATTGTCGCCTTTGGCGGCACCAATCAAAAAGGCAGTGTCATGATTTACTTTTACGGCGATGGTCTGACTGCCGCTAAAGACGGTTGGGAAACCCGTTTATATAACTGGCTGAGTGCATTTGCCCCGTATGCCACGATTACCCGCTGCGACCTTGCTCACGACTTTTTAGATGGCGGCTACACTCCCGACCAAGCCTATCAAGATTGGCTGGGTGGTGGTTATACCGCCAATAACCGCCGACCGCGAGCCCGTAAACATGGTTACGACTGGTTAGATGACCAACGCACAGGCAAAACCTTTTATGTCGGCACACCGCAAAGTTCACGACTTTTGCGTGTGTATGAAAAAGGCTGCGAACAGGGCGATTATACAAGTCCATGGGTACGGGTGGAATTGCAGCTCCGTAACCGCGAAATCATTATCCCCCATGAAATCCTGCTTTATCCAGGCGAGTACCTGACGGGTACATATCCTGCATTGGCAGCATTATTTGCCCGATATACCCATGCACCTAAAAAAGTTGAATATATAAAAAAGTCCGTTGAAATCGGGCTGGAGCATTGTGTCCGTTATGCCAGTATGCAGGCATCAGGTACGGTAAATGCCCTTGAAGCATACGGGCTGGCAGACCATGAAATCGTCAAACTGCTTAAAGGCGGTAAAAAAAAGCTCCCCAAACGGTTGAGGGCTGACCGTTACGATTGCAACCATGCCGATGTTATCTACCTGCATGAGCTGCTAGGCAAGCCCGATGTCGCAGTCAAAGACTATATGGACGGCTTATATCGCCAAGAGCAGGCGAGCAAACGCCAAGCATACTTTGACCGTTTGGAACAAGATGCCATGCAGCACCGCATGAGTGCAGATTATCAATCATTTGGACGAATGTTGTAGATTTATTAACCAACCTTAAGGAAACCTTCAATGAGAACGTTTTTGCGTAAAGTCAAATGCAATAAAGGCGTAACCGATAACGGCATCGAGTACGACTATACCCGCATTCAAATTGAAATCCCCGTTTATGACAAACAGGAAAAAGAGTTTGGCGTTGATGTGCTTGAATTGGAATACGGTCTTTATGAAGACTTTAAAAAACTGGAACACCTGCGCGGCAAATTGCCCGTTGCTGTTGATGTGGAATGGTATGCAGCCAAGAAAGGCAATGATGAAATCAATGTCGTCAGCCGTTTGGACGTGATACACGACAAACCCACACCCAAACTGCAACAACCGAATTGATGCAACTGTTTTGCGTTAAGGGCGGCGGCGCAAAAAGCCCCTTACCCAGCCGCCCATGAATAAGGATAGATTTCATGTATAAAATTCAATCATATTTTCCATTGTATTATCATGGCGATATGCCTGTTTATGAATACATGGAATTTGAAACCGCTGAAGAAGCAAAAGAGTTTTTAGATAATTTGGACGTACCGTTTGATTGGGACAGAAGGATTTTTACGCTTGATGATAATTTTCACACGGTTTATTTAGATGATGACTTACAAAAATACTACTACTTTCCCGAAGGCGATGTTTCTATTTATGGTGCTGAAAGTTATGAAGAAGCATGTGAGATGCTTGAAGATAATACATATTTAGACTTGGATAGTTTGACATCGTTAGGATTGGAACCTGTGGAAGATGTTTATGGTCCATTTTGTTATAAAGATTTTTGCTTTCTTGATGAAAGTTATGAATAAGCATGTGAGATGCTTGAAAATAATACATACTTAGACTTGGATATTTTGACATCGTTAGGATTGGAACCTGATGATGATGTGTTTTAACGCGAACGGCAGCCGCGTTAATGTTTTTTAAAAGCTGCCTTACATTATGGAGTGAATCATGAAAATCATGAATATTGCTAAAAAGTACGCCCCGCGTATGAACCAAGCCAAACTTGCTGTTGGTGGCGGCCTGATTATGTTGGCAGCCGCAGCACAAGCTGAAGTGCCGCAAGAAGTAACCCAAGCATTAGGCACTGCCAAAACAGATGCCTTACAAGTAGGCGGCATGGTGCTCGGCATCATTGTTGCCATCTTTGCCCTGATGATGATGCGCCGCGTATTGCGTTAATCAATAAGCGGGTATGCAGTGGTTCTGCTGTGTACCCGCCCACATAAAGGGCAACAAAATGGGATACCAAGTAGGAAATACCTGTTATGCGACAAAAGGCGCAGCCGAAAACGCCTATTTCAGTCAAGTTGCGCCTGTGATTCAGCAAAACGGCAGATTGCTGCAACTGCAATACAACGGCAATCCCAAACATATTGACGGCGGTTGGACATTAAACGGGCGGACGGTATCAGCTAGTTTGCCACAATGCAGCCCCGCCGAAAACTTTAAAGACGGCGCACAAATCGGCTTTATGTTTCTGCTCGCAGCCATCGGACTATGGACGGTGTTCAACATTAAAACCATATTGGACAAGTTCTCATGATGGACTTTTACTTTTATTTAGGCTTTGGCTTTTGGGTTATGGTCGCTCTATTCCTTTTGAAATTATGAAAAAACTCTTGCTTGCTGCGTTATTGACTACTGCTCCACTCTGCCACGCCGAAAATGTTGCCCAAATCACGGGCGGAAACTATATCTTTGCCGATGCCCAAAATCAGCGGCTGATTTTTAACTTTGAACCATCTGTATTTGAGAATCGCACATGGGGTTTTGACGAGCCGAGCGACAACGCAACCACACAATTTACGGTAGCAGATATGCCCCTTAAAACTCTGCATTCGTCAGAGTTTCATGCTTATGAGCGGGTAGCTGGCGGCGGTTATGCCATAGTTGCCACTTATAACCCGAAGCAACATCGGGCAATGTTGATGCGCCCTGTCTATCGTCCCAATGTTAATGATGGCGAACGTGTACGGGTATGGCTGCCAGCAGTGGGCTGGATTGTACGGGTAGGCGGTACGGTGGCGCGCAGCGTGTTACCACCTATTATCACTAATTGTTTGGCAAGTACAAAATGTAAAACTGTTGCAGCTGTGGTTATACCTCATTTATGCGCTATCAATTATTGGGGTATAGGGCATTTTAAGGAAGGATTTTTACAAGAAATTGGCTTTCCTGAAAGTTTTTGCAAGACTGCCGAAGAAGAAGGCTACAAACCCGAACAGATAACCAACCCCCAAACAGGCAAGCAGGGCAAAACGTATGTTAAAGAGTACCCTTATGTACTCAAAGGACATTGGGGTAAAACCAGACATAGCGATTGCGAACCCGGTCATGAAAAAGAGTGCGCCCCCGAATACCGTCAAATATTGATTGGTGCGAACAGTGCTGAACACGCCCGAAGCATTGCAAATGATATGTGTAAAAAATTGGTGGGTACATCATACACAGGCATTGACCCTAACAATCATGATAACTATGGATTAACGGGTAAAGTAAAAAGTGCAGAGCTGAAAAAAGACGGAGACCTTTTAGGCTGTTCAACATTAGCAACAGATGATAACGGCGAAGATTTTATCGGACCGAGTTTTATTGTCAGGGTTTTAAGGGAAAATTATAAAGAAAAAATCCAAATGGTTGATGTTGTGAATTTGGTATCAAAAGACTTTAAGAAAAACCCCACGCCCTACATGAACGACAAAGGTCAGGTAGGCAAAGACTTACGCAAAGCAATCAAACCAAAGGCAACCATTGAAAAGAAAGACGGTACTGGTGGAACAGTAACCGCATCAAGCCCGCCTTATCTTGACCCTAAAACAGGTAAATCCGTTCAAGACAATGTACGCATTACCGCAACACCCAGTAAAAAAGGCGACTTGCCGCCGCCATCATCAGGCGGAGCAGGAAACGGAGCGGGTGGCAGCCCATCATCAGGCACAGGCGGCAGCGGTAATACAGGCATCAATAACGGCGGCGGCAGCGGAAACAGCGTAAGTGTAACCACCACACCCCGCCCCGACAAACAGTCTGAAGCTGTAACAGCAGGAAATAACAACCCCAACGGAACCAATCCCAAAGGGAGCGGCAGCAACGGACAGGGTACGGAGCAAGGCGGCAGCAGTTCGGGAGACGGAGCAGCGGGCGGTGGTGGCAAAAAAGGAGATGGCGGCGGATTGGATTGTTCAGGCGAGCATCGTAACACCCTTGCTTGCGCCCAAATGGGCGAAGTTGATACAGAGCAGTCTTTTGAAGTGCCGACCACAACCATTGATAAGAAATTTGAAGCCGACAACTTTTTACCAACCGCAGGTTACTGTCCCAATCCCAAACACGTTGTTATGTTGGGCCGCACCTACACCATTAGTTACAACTGGCTGTGCCAATTCGCCCAACAAATCCGTATGCTGATTATCGGGCTTGCCTATCTGATGGCAGCTTATATTATTTTTGCGGGCAAAAAAGACTAAACGGTTTCAACCCATGTTTATTTATGTCAGTAGCGTAACGACCTATCCCCCATCGGGATGGAGGAGGCAGAGAGAGGGGCATTTGCCTGACAGGGGCTAAATGCCCCTGTCGGGCAAGCAACGTCCAGTGTAGCTGTGGCGTAGCCTTGTAATCCATCGGTCTGTTATCGGCGTCGCTTCGGGGCATGGTTGGATAGCAACGCAGTCAGCGCAAAGTAAAGGGGGAAGCTTTGTAAAGATTGCTTGCAATCTTTACGAATACCCCCTTTACTTTGTGATGACGGAGTTGCCCAATCCATAAGCCCCGAAGCAGAGCCGATAACAGACCGATGGATTACTACAGCGGAACGGGTTTTTACCGCAACTGAAAGAAAAGGATTCAACATGAATTTTTTAATCAAAGCCTTTCAATCCTTGCTGGTTTGGGGTGTGTCAAAATTAATGTTGGCATTTGGTGTGTCTTTTGTTGCCTACAAAGGTTTGGAATTGTCGCTTAAAGCCATTAAGGGTTATGTG
The DNA here is from genome assembly GCF_014054725.1 of Conchiformibius steedae. Taxonomy (NCBI): domain Bacteria; kingdom Pseudomonadati; phylum Pseudomonadota; class Betaproteobacteria; order Neisseriales; family Neisseriaceae; genus Conchiformibius; species Conchiformibius steedae. The sequence goes on from NZ_CP059563.1 coordinate 266,922, forward strand.
CAAAGCACAGTTTCAGGCATACCTGCCGATGCCTACAATCTAATGCTGATGGCAGGATTCGGACAGGCATTGGGGATTATATTTGGCGCATATGCCTTTAATGTGGCTTTAACGGCAAGTAACAAACTGGCAACAGGCGTATTGAAAAAATAAGTTTTTTGATGATTTAAGGGGCAATCATGATTATTTTGCAAACGGGCGTACCGGGCAGCGGCAAAACTGCGAGTGTGGTCGCCATGTTAATGAATGACGAAAGTTACACACATTTTACAGATAAAGACGGCGTTAAGAAGAAACGCCCTTTATTCGTAAACGGTATTAACGAATTACTTTTAGAGCACACACAATTAGACGATGAACAAATCCGCGCACAACCTTTACAGGATTTTTTGCCCTATGGCTCGCTGGTTGTCATTGACGAAGTGCAGCGGTTAATGGGTGCACGTTCACCGGCAAGCAAAGTACCGCCTTATATTGAAGCTTTAGCCACACACCGCCATCATGGTTTGGATATTATCCTGATTACGCAACATCCAAGCTTTCTTGACCCCTTTGTCCGCAAATTGGTACAGCGGCACATACATATCAGCATCAAAGCCGTTGGCAGGAAATTATACGAATGGAACGAATGTGTAGACCAGCCTGACAGCCCCGTAAATATTGCAAGAGCGATTGAACGGCAGTTCAAGTTGCCAAAACAGGCTTTTGAACAATATAAATCAGCAGAAGTTCATACAAAGCCTAAACGCAGGCTTCCCAAAAGCCTAATATTTCTGATTTTTTTATTGCCAATTTTGACGGTTTACGGATATTACACATTTTCACGTTTAAAAGATAAATATACAGGTAATGAACAAACACCGACAGAGCAGGCAGCATCAGCAGTTGTTGCAAGTGATACCGTAACCGATGCAGGGGGATTAGTTGATACACCTGCTACCACCACAGGGCAATCATTAACCGCTGAAATGTTTGCCCCAACCATACCTGAAAAGCCCGAATCCAAACCATTATATGACGGTGTGCGGCAGGTAAGAACTTTTGAGCGTATTGCTGCTTGTGTGAAAGGCGGGCAAACAGGCTGCACCTGTTACAGCGACCAAGCGACCCCACTCATAGAGATTAGCAAATCTCAATGCTTGCAGTATGTCAAAAACGGCTTGCCGTTTGACCCTTACCGTGAACCGCCGCAGGAATTACCACCGCAACAGGTAACAGAGCCGCAAACAGAAGCAGTACAAACAGGGCAACAAGTGCTAACCTTATCATCGGGCGAGCCTAAAATGCCGAAGTCGCAAGACTACCCTAAACGCTTACAGGATATCCAATGAATTACAGCACAACGGAAATGGTTAGCCGCAAACTGGCAGCAGATGCAGGGTGGGCGGGTTTGTATCTGACCGCATACGCAGGATTGGCACTCTTGGCAGCTTATTTGCTGTTCAGTTATGTAGCAAGGAAAAAACCGAAATATGAAGCAATTAGCCTTATTGTAGCGGCGACTTTGCTAACCATGCTGGCGGTTTGCGTTAAGTATTTTGTAAGGGTATGATGCGGGCTTTTTGGGGTATACTTAATGGTTACTGATATTCCGCCTTTCATTTTATATTTATGGGGTAATTTGTTTCTCATTGTGGCACTTGTAATTTTTTCATTGCCCTATCGTGAAACAAAAGCTGCATTGCAAGCACGCTCTTTTGCTTTAGTAAATGCTTTAGTAATAGCAGCGTTAATGTTTTTTGCATGTATAGATTTTTAGATGAAGCCCTAGACTTAAAGCCATTTGTATCTACAGATGGCTTTGGGATTCGGGCTTTCTCGAAACCTGAATCAGGCTGCCCAGTTCGTACACAGCCCTGAATAGTCATATTGTGGGGGAGATTGAACGGGCAGCTTTATTGGTCTAAAAGATTGAATATCATCAGAGCCGCTTTGCAGGCTGTACTATAAGGAAAATCACCTTGAATATAATCGGTTTGGACATTTCAAAAGACCATGTGGACTGTTATTTAAGGAAGAAAGACGGCAGAGAAGATTATTGCCGAATCGGTAACGATATGGCGGGATTTTTGCTCTTGCATGAAAAAATCAAACAACACCGTATCCGAAAGTTGTTGGTGTGTATGGAAGCAACGGGCATTTATTATGAGCAGTCTGCCAAGTATTTCAGCCGTTATTATAACGTGTGTGTAGTGAATCCTTTGAAAATTAAAGAACATGCCAAAAAAACGTTTGCCCGCACCAAAACGGATAAGACCGACGCTAAACTTATTGCAGATTATGCTCGCCGTTATCATGACACGTTGCATGATTACCAGCCACCCAAATCAGAGCAGTACGAATTGGGTAAACTAAATGCACTGTTAAATCAGTTGAAAAAGCAGATTCAGCAACACCGCAATCAGTTACATTCAGCAAAGGACGATTATGTTGCGAATGTGCATAGTATGCTGATTCGGGAATTGGAGCGACATATGCGGCTGACGGTAGAGCGGATTGAACATGTGATTTGTTGCTCTGATTGGCATTGTCAGTACCGCAATTTGATGACGATTCCCGGCATTGGCAAGGAAACTGCCGCAGTGCTAATTCAGCATTTGAGCAGTCGGAATTTTGCAACAGCCAATCAATTTGTGGCTTTCGCAGGTTTAAATCCGCAGATTGTCCGCTCAGGAACGAGTGTCTGCAAACCTGATAAATTAAGCAGGTTGGGACACAGGCATTTGAAACGTGCTTTGTTTATGCCCGCATTGGCTGCTGCTCGTAACGAATGCTTTAAAGGGTTTATTAAGCGTTTATTGGATAAAGGCAAAAAGAAAATGGTGGCACTGGTCGCGTTGATGCGAAAACTGGCAAAGATTGCTTACGGCATTTATAAGAACGGTAAACCATTCGATTGTAAGCTTTATCAAGCACCAGTCTGATTTTTAACATGAAAAACAAGTGCATTATTTGCACATACTTGTTAAATTACGCTTGACAGCCAACATATCATCTCCCCCATATTGCGAAACGGTTTTTTGGCAATGCCGATAACGGGATAACGCTGATTTAAGCTGTGGTACAAATGTGCGCCCAAGCCTTCTGCGCCTGCATCGTCCAAATACACAAAACCGTCAATCGCAATCTGCTCAAACGGCAGATGAACCTGCGCCAGCACTGCCAGCAAACAAGGCAGTTCGCGCAGATAAAATTTCCCTGCCTGATAGGGCGCAACATTTTCTATATCGGCATGATAATGTGCCAACTCTTTTCCCTGACCATCAAACAAGACAGCGGCGGCGCGGGCATGGTCCAGCGGTTCGCCCTCGCGGTAAAAAACATCTAATGCCAAGGTTCTCATTTTTTGTAAACCCATTGTTCAAAACCTGATTATAATCTGCTCATGTCTGATTTTGACCTATCCCATTTTTTATCTACCCTGCCCGTGCTACCGGGTGTATACCGTATGTTGGCGGCAGATGGCGCGGTGCTGTATGTTGGCAAGGCGGTAAACCTAAAACGGCGTGTATCGGGTTATTTTCACAAAAACGACCATTCCCCACGCATTGCCTTGATGCTCAAGCAAGTGGCGCAGGTGGAAATCAGCGTTACCCGCAGCGAAGCGGAAGCCCTGATTTTAGAAAATAATCTGATTAAATCCTTATCGCCCAAATACAATATTCTGTTTCGGGACGACAAATCTTATCCTTATGTCAAATTAAGCGGACACGCTTTTCCGCAGCTTGCCTATCATCGCGGCACGCCCAGCCAAGGCGACCGTTGTTTCGGACCTTACCCGAACAGCCAAGCGGTGCGCGAAAGCATGGATATTTTGCAAAAAGTATTTCGTTTGCGTACTTGTGAAGACAGCGTGTTCTCACATCGCAGCCGTCCTTGCCTGCTCGGACAAATTCAGCGTTGCCATGCGCCCTGCGTGGGCAATATTTCTCCCGCAGAATACGCGCAACAGGTAAACGCGGCAGCAGATTTTTTAGATGGGCGCACCGCTGAACTCACGCAAAACCTGCACCAAGCCATGCAACACGCTGCCGATGCCTTGGATTTTGAAACGGCGGCGCGTTACCGCGACCAAATTCAGGCATTGGGACTGTTACAAAGCCGTCAGTTTATCGACAGCCGCCGCGCCGAAAATGCCGATATTGTGGCGGTGGCAGTGGCAGATGGCGCAGTGTGTCTGCATTGGGCGGGCATACGCGGCGGACGACACATCGGCGAACGGCAGATTTTTCCCGACACCCGCCACGACCCCGCGCCCAATCCGCAAGATTACGCCGAAGCCTTTGTCGCGCAACATTATCTCGGCAAAGACCGCCCCGATACCCTAATTGGCAATTTTAATCTGCCCGACAGCCTGTTAAACGCCCTCAAACAAGACGGCGGCAAACGTTTGCATTTCGTCCGTCCCGAACGCGGCGAACGGCGCAAATGGCTGGAACGCGCCGAACACAATGCCCGCATCGCCCTTGGACAAAGACAGTCGCAACAGCATTTGCAAACGCAGCGCGTGGCAGATTTGGCGGATTTAACAGGCATAGACGGTTTGCAGCGTTTGGAATGCTTTGACATCAGCCACACCCAAGGCGAAGCCACTGTTGCTGCCTGTGTGGTGTACGACCGTTTTGCCATGCGCCCCGACCAATACCGCCGTTACACCATCCGCAGCACCGATTGCGGTGACGACTACACCGCCATGCGCGAAGCCCTTACCCGCCGTTACAGCAAACTTTTGCAAGCGCACGCCAACGGCGAAAACGCCGTGTTTCCCGATGCCGTATTGATTGACGGCGGCACAGGACAAATTAACGTCGCTTTAGACGTATGGGAAGAATTGGGTTTAAACCTGCCCCTTATTGGCATTGCCAAAGGCGTAGAACGCAAAGCAGGTTTGGAAGAACTGATTTTACCCTTTCAAAACCAACGCTTCCGCCTGCCCGACAACCGTCCTGCCCTACACCTGCTGCAAACCGTGCGCGACGAAGCCCACCGTTTTGCCATTACCGGACACCGCCAAAAGCGCGACAAAGCCCGTTTGGCATCGTCCTTGGACGACATTGCGGGCATCGGTGCCAAACGCAAAAAAGCCCTGCTTACCCGTTTTGGCAGCCTGCGCGGGGTAAGCGCGGCAGGCGTAGAAGAAATCGCCCAAACCGAAGGCATCAGCCGCGCCTTGGCAGAGAAAATTTATGCTGCATTGCACAGCCATTGAATGCAAGAGCAAAATATGGCTGATTCGCCCATAAACCACACCCAGCCAACAGGAAAAACCATCATGAAAGACGTTAGGTAAACAAACCATACCCGATGGTATCTGGGGGAAAATTAACATTCAAAATGGGATACGCACCACACCTAGCCTACTTAATACCATCACTTCCAAAGAAGAACTGATTAAACTCAGGGGTGATTCATATCAACTTTGCGAAAAAAATAATATTGATGGTTTAATATGTTTAGAAGACAGATTATCATATAAATATGCTTATATCCCACGTCTTGATTATGAAAAAAAAATTAAAAAATTTTAGTGCCATTAGTTTTTATTGCAGTAAAAACTTACCTGATTTTAACTGTAAAAGTGGGGAAATATTTTCATCGCCACCGAATAATATCAGCATATATGTTAATTTTAATAATCCAAAACATTTCTTTTATATAATGGATTATGTGGATAAACACTTTTACAATACATTAGGCATACATTTATGGCAAGCTGTACCCAAGCAGAACAAATAACTTGGCTTGCCGCCTTGTCTTATGGCGATGGGTTTTCCACCGTCCAAATTTCTCGCCCCGCACTATTGAGTTTAACCGCAATCCCCCCATATTTGCGCCAAACTGTTTTTTCTTATTACGGCACAGACTATGAGCAACCAAGATTTTTATGAAACGCTGGGCATAGCCCGCAGCGCCAGCGAAGACGACATCAAAAAAGCCTATCGCAAGCTGGCGATGAAATATCACCCCGACCGCAATCCCGACAATAAAGATGCCGAAGAAAAATTTAAAGAAATTCAAAAGGCATACGATATTTTGTCTAACCCGCAGAAAAAAGCGGCTTACGACCGTTTCGGTCATGCGGGCGTGGACCCGAACAATATGGGCGGCGGCGACGGCTTTGGTGGATTCGGTGGCTTTGGTGGCGGTGCAAGCGGATTTGATTTTGGCGATATTTTCAGCCAGATGTTTGGTGCAGGCGGCGGCGGTCGTCAGCAAAGCCATCAGGGTGCGGATTTGCAGTATCAAATTGATATTTCGCTGGAAGAAGCCGCACAGGGTCTGAAAAAACAAATCACCATTCCCACTTACGAAGAATGCGATGTCTGCCACGGCTCGGGCGCGAAACCCGGTACCAGCGCCAGCACCTGCCGCACCTGTCACGGTTCGGGTACGGTACATGTACGCCAAGCCATTTTTCAGATTCAGCAGACCTGTCCCACCTGCCACGGTTCGGGCAAAGAAATCAAAGACCCCTGCCACAAATGCCGTGGCGACGGGCGTGTGAAAGCCACCAAAACGGTAGAAGTCAATATTCCCGCAGGTATTGATGACGGACAACGCATCCGTTTAAGCGGCGAAGGCGAACCCGGTAGCAACGGTGCGCCATCGGGGGATTTGTATATTCATGTGGGCGTAAAAGAACACAAAGTGTTCCAGCGCGACCCCAATAATCCCACCGATTTGCATTGCGAACTGCCCATCAGCTTTCCTACCGCTGCTCTGGGTGGCGAAGTGGAAGTGCCTACCTTAAACGGGCGCGTAAAAATGAATATTCCCGCAGGCACGCAAAACGGCAAGCAACTGCGGGTAAAAGGCAAAGGGGTAAAACACTTGCGCAGCAGCCAAATCGGTGATTTGTATTGCCATGTGATTGTGGAAACGCCTGTTAATTTGACAGACCGTCAAAAAGAACTGTTGGCTGAATTTGACCAGATTTCTACGGGATTGGACCGCAGTCAAACGCCGCGCCAGCGCAGCTTTTTAGACCGCTTAAAAGAAATGTTTGATTAAAAACTAAAAAACGGCAGAAAATTCTGCCGTTTTTTGTTTATGCCTGTTCGTCTTCAAACAGAGCTTCTACAAAAGCCTCGGTATCAAAGGGGCGCAAATCGTCAATTTTTTCGCCCACACCGATAAAGCGCACAGGAATGCCGCGTTCTGCCAATGCCGCCAACACGCCGCCTTTTGCCGTCCCGTCCAATTTGGTGACCACCAAACCCGTTACGCCCAAGGCTTCATCAAACGCAGCCACCTGATTCACGGCGTTTTGTCCGATATTGGCATCCAATACCACCATCACTTCATGCGGGGCATCGGGAATGGCTTTTTGCAATACCCGTTTGACTTTTTTGATTTCTTCCATCAAATGCAATTGGGTGGGCAAACGTCCTGCGGTGTCTGCCAGCACAATATCAATTTTACGCGCTTTGGCAGCTTCCAAGGCATCAAAACACACGGCGGCGGAATCTGCGGACTCTTGCGAAATCACGGTAACGCCGTTGCGCCGTCCCCACTCCTGCAACTGTTCACGCGCAGCAGCGCGGAAGGTATCGCCTGCCGCCAACAGCACCGATTTGCCTTGTGCCTGAAAATATTTCGCCAGCTTGCCGATGGACGTGGTTTTGCCCGCGCCGTTAATGCCCGCCATCATAATCACAAACGGTCCTTGCCCTTCGGGAATGGCAAGGGGTTGTTCCAAAGGCGAAAGCAAATCGCGCACGGCTTCTTTTAAGGTTTGACGCAATTCGTTGCCGTCTTTTAATCCGCTTAAAGACACACGGCGGCGCACTTCGTCCATCAGTTTTTCGGTGGCTTCAATGCCCATGTCGCTGGTCAGCAGCACGGTTTCCAATTCTTCATACAAATCTTCGTCAATTTGTCCGCCGCCAAACACCGATGCCAAGGATTTTGCCATGTGGTTGCGCGATTTGCTTAAGCCTTCTTTCAAACGCGCTGCCCAACCCCCTGTTTTTTGCGGTGTCTCTTCTTCGGTAACGGTAGTTGCGGTTTCTGCTTCATTGGTTTCGGCAGATGCGGTTTCTTCTGCTGTTACGGTTTCTTCTTGGCTAACGGAACAGTCTTTCGGCTCTGCACTTTCGGCGCTTGACTCTTCCGCTGATGCGGCTTCAACTTCCGCTACAGGCGTGCTTTCCGCTGGTTCATTGGTTTTTTCTTGAAGCGATGATTGTTTGGTTTCGGGCAGCGGTGGTTCAATCGGCGGACCGTTTGCTGCTTCTTCCATCGCCAGCATTTCGGCTTCAATTTCGCCCGCATCTACGGTTTCGGTATCGGCTTGTAACAGCGGCGGAATCTGTTCTTGCATCTGCTGCTCATCGTCGGCATACAAATCCACTACGTCAATAGAAAACGCTGCCTCGCCGTTTGTTTGCTCTGATGCTGTTTGTTCCGCATCGCCGTCTTCGGTAAACTCAAAAATGGTTTCGCCCGATTCCTGCTGCATGGCTTGTACGGCGGCTTTGATGGCATCGGCATCCAACATTTCTTCCGAGGCTTCGGCAGGCGCGGCAGCGGGGGTTTCTTCCAGCATATCCACGCCGATTTCAAATTCATCTACCGCTGCTTCCGTACGCGCTGCTGTAAGCTCTTCATCTACCACATCCACAGCCTGTGCAAACGGTGCGTCTTCTGCTTCGCTTGGAGTTTCGTTGGTCGGCACAGGCACTTCAACCAGCGTTTCTTCCACAACAGGCTCGGTATCGGCAGACGGTATTGCTGCGCTTTCTTCCTGCAAATCCAAATCAACATTGACAATTTCGGCATCATTGGCAGATTCGGGCGGGTGTTCTGCCCGCACATCGTCCCCCCCATCCACCTCAATTTCGCCAGTGCTTGGGGTATCTGCTGCTGCAGGTGCACCGACAGGCTCTGCAGACGGTGTTGTCGGTGTTGCTGCTTCATTGGCGGTGTTGCCGTTATCAGGCAGACGGGCGGTGGCGGAATCGGTTGGGCTGTCGGATAAAACGGCAGCAGTATCGGTGGTTTCGGCGGCGGTTTGGCTGTCCGAACGGGTTTCTTCTGCCGTTTCAGGCACAGCTTCGGCGGGCTTTGCGCCCACATCCACCTCAAACGAATCCACCGTTACCGGCTCTTGCGGTTCGGAAGCAGCGGTTTGGGCGGGCTGGGATTCGGGCGGCACGGCTTTTTCAGCCTGTTCGGTGCTTTTGCCGAAACCGAAAAGACGTTTAAAAAAACTGGACATGGCGGTTTTCTTTATTAAATCTGTCAAGTGGGGAACAATAGCAGGCTATTGTAGCCTAACACATGCAATCCGAAAACGGTTTTGTCGGCAAATCACGGTAAATGTTGGCATTCTGCCGCTGCAAACCAAACTGCCCGTTCTGCCTGCACACGCACACGGCAGCCATCGGCAGGCGCCGTTTCGCCCGTGTGCAAACACGCCAATTCGCCCCAATGCGGATGCTTCACACGCACGCGCCAGCCGTCTGCATCGCGGTAACACGACAACAATTCGCACACTTCGCCATCTTCATGCAACGCCATCGCCTGCTGCGGAATATAAAACCGCTCATTGACATTGGCACAACCCAGCAAACGCGCCACCTGCGCCGATTGCGGACGCGCCAGCAACTGCTCGGGTGTACCGCATTGCAACAAACGCCCACCGTCCAATACCGCAATTTTGCCTGCCAACAAACACGCTTCTTCAGGGTCGTGCGTTACCAGCAGCGCAGGTAAATCATAACGGCGCACCAATTGCGCGGTTTGGCTGCGGATGCGTTGGCGCAAAGCACTGTCTAATGCCGAAAAAGGCTCGTCCAACAGCAATACCGCAGGTTCTGCCAACAAAGCCCGTGCCAAAGCGGTGCGCTGCTGTTCCCCACCCGACAGCGATTGCACCTGCCGCCGCGCCAAATCCACCAAACCCACTTCTGCCAACACCGCTTCGGCACGTCGTCGCGCTTCGTGTTTGCCCATACCGCGCAAACGCAGCGGCAAAGCTGCATTGTCGCGCACATCCAAATGCGGCAGCAGGGCAAAATCCTGAAACATCATCGCCACACGCCTGTTTTCGGGCGCGATGCCGTTTAATACCGCACCGTTTAAACACACTTCGCCGCTGTCGGGCAACACCAAACCCGCCACCATATTCAGCAAAGTGGATTTACCGCTGCCGCTTGCGCCCAATACCGCCGTAATTTCCCCCGCAGCCGCCGTAAACGAGATATTTTCCGCCACTATTCTGCTGCCAAAACGTTTACAGATTTGCCGTAATTCAAGCATGATTCCCATCCCTTTGTTCAAAAAAACCGCTTGCACGCCAAAGCGCAAGCGGTTAAACCTCAAAACCGTTTCTTAACGGTGATAATTCGGGGCTTCTTTGGTAATCTGCACATCGTGAACGTGCGATTCGCTCATGCCCGCAGCCGTGATTTCCACAAATTCGGCTTTTTCGTGCATTTCCGCAATGCTGGCACAGCCCAAATAGCCCATGCTGGAACGCAAACCACCCGTTAATTGATGGATAATCTTCACAATCGGACCTTTATAAGGCACACGTCCTTCAATGCCTTCAGGCACATATTTATCCGCGCTTTCCTGCTTGTCTTGGAAATAACGGTCGTTTGAACCTTGGCTCATCGCACCCAGTGAACCCATGCCGCGATAAGACTTATAAGAACGTCCTTGATACAGCTCGATTTCGCCGGGGGCTTCGTCCGTACCCGCAAACATTCCGCCCAACATCACACAATGCGCCCCCGCCGCCAATGCCTTGGCAACATCGCCCGAAAAACGGATACCGCCATCGGCAATCACCGACACGCCCGTGCCTTTCAAAGCTTCCGACACATTATGCACCGCCGTTAATTGCGGTACGCCCACACCCGCCACAATGCGCGTGGTACAAATTGACCCCGGACCAATACCCACTTTAACCGCATCCGCGCCCGCAGCAGCCAAATCACGCGCCGCAGCAGCCGTAGCAATATTGCCACCGATGACCTGCACTTCGGGGAAATGCTCTTTAATCCAGCGCACACGGTCAATCACACCTTGGCTGTGTCCGTGCGCCGTATCCACCACAATCACATCCACGCCCGCAGCAACAAGGGCGCGAACACGCTCTTCGGTATCCGCACCCGTACCCACCGCCGCGCCCACGCGCAAACGACCTTCGCCATCTTTATTGGCATTGGGGAACTCAGTATTTTTGATAATGTCTTTTACCGTAATCAAACCGCGCAATTCGTCCTGCGCGTTCAGCACCAGCACCCGTTCCACTTTGTGTTTGTGCATCAGCTCACGCGCTTCCTCAATAGACGTGCCTTCAGGCACGCTCACCAAACGCTCACGCGGGGTCATAATCGCCGATACGGGCAAATCGTGGCGGTTTTCAAAACGCAAATCGCGGTTGGTTACAATACCAATCACTTTACCGTTTTCCACCACGGGCAAACCCGACATTTTGCGTTTGCGCTGGGCGCGTTCTGCCAGCAAATCGCCGATTTTTTTATCGGGCGACACGGTAACGGGGTCTTTTACAATCCCGCTTTCGTGGCGTTTTACCTTACGCACAGCGGTTGCCTGCTGTTCGGGGGTCATGTTTTTATGGATAATGCCAATACCACCTTCTTGTGCCATAGAAATCGCCAGACGCGCTTCGGTAACGGTGTCCATCGCAGCCGAAAGCAAAGGCAGGTTTAAGGTAATGGAACGAGTGAGCGGCGTTTGCAGAGAAACATCGCGGGGAAGGATTTTAGAATGGGCGGGAACCAGCAATACGTCGTCAAACGTATAGGCTTTTTCAACAACTCTCATGATGCATTTACCTAAAGTCTGTTTGGAAAATGCACGGTATTGTAGCATAAAATGCCCGCTTTTGCGCCTACACGGGCATACATCATGACAAAGCCCGCATGATGGGTTAGAATAAAAAGATTTAATCCAACAATCAACAATAAGGAATTTATGATGAAAAAATCCGTACTGATTGCTTTACTGGCAGGATTGTCTGCCACTGCCACCGCCGCTGCTCCCGTGTTCAACTGGAAAGAAGGCAACGGCGTAACCAAATATTCCGACACCCCTCGCGGTTTGAAATTGGGCAAATCCAATGTGATGAACGTGCGCACCCAAACCGTTGTACCCCAAAGCAGCGCACGTCCCGCCGTTCCCGAATCGCTGGCAGACCGTCAGGCACAATTAAGCCAAGAAATCGCCATGCGTAACCGCCAAATTGAAGAATCCAATGCCAAAGCCTTGGAACACAATCAAAAAGTGGAACAATGTAACAACGCCCGCAGCAGCCGCCGTCTGGCAGAAAACGCCCGCAACCGCGACCAGCTGATTCAAAAATACGATGAGGAAATTTCCCGCTTCTGCAACTAAACGCTTGCCACTTGGCAAAAAAATCGGGATAATATACCGTTTTACTTGAAGCGCAGGCACAACCCCTGCGCCCGTTTAAGGACTCCCACAATGAAAAAAGACACTCACCCCGACTACCACGCCGTTAATGTAAGCTGCTCTTGCGGTAACAAATTTACCACTTCTTCAGTAATGGCAAAAACCGACTTTACCATCGAGGTTTGCTCCGAATGCCACCCGTTCTACACTGGTAAGCAAAAAATCGTAGATACTGCAGGTCGTGTGGACAAATTCAACCAAAAATACGGCAATATGTTCAAACGCGCCACATCATAATTTACTAAACCGCTTGAAAAAGATTTTCAAGCGGTTTTTTTACAACAAAAAATCGGAATTTTTACAAATTCCGATTTTTCTATGCCTTAATTATTCGGCAGCTTCAGCAGCAGGTGCGTTTTTCTCTACCAGCTCCACCAATGCCAAAGGCGCATTGTCGCCTTTGCGGAAGCCGTATTTCAAAATACGCACATAGCCGCCGTTGCGGTTGGCAAAACGTCCACCCAAATCGTCAAACAGCTTTACCACCACATCACGGTCGCGGGTGCGGTCAAACGCCAAACGGCGGTTGGCCAAAGACGGTTTTTTACCCAAGGTAATCAAGGGCTCAACCACACGACGCAACTCTTTGGCTTTAGGCAAAGTAGTAACAATGGTTTCATGAGTGAGCAAAGAATTTGCCATATTACGCAACATGGCAGCACGGTGGCTGCTGGTGCGGTTCAGTTTACGGTTACCATTACGATGACGCATGTCATTATCCTTTAATCTTCAAACGCTTACGGCTTTTCCAAACCAGCGGGCGGCCATGCTTCCAGCTTCGAACCCAGTGTCAAACCTTTTGATGCCAACACTTCTTTGATTTCGTTCAAAGACTTGCGACCCAAATTCGGGGTTTTCAACAACTCGGTTTCGGTACGCTGAATCAAATCGCCGATGTAATAAATGTCTTCGGCTTTCAGGCAGTTTGCCGAACGCACCGTCAGTTCCAAATCATCAACGGGACGCAGCAGCACAGGGTCAATCGGCGGTGCTTTTTCTTCTTCCACCTCAACTGGTGTGCCTTGCAAATCGGCAAAAATCGACATTTGGTCAATCAAAATCCGTGCTGCCGTGCGGACGGCTTCTTCGGGGTCAATCGCACCATTGGTTTCAATGTCGAGAATCAGGCTGTCCAAGTCGGTACGCTGTTCCACACGCGCTGCTTCTACATCAAAGCTCACACGGCTGATGGGCGAAAAGCTCGCATCCAATTGAATAGCACCGATTTTGGTGTGATCCTTACCTTGGCGGCGACCGGAAACGGGCTGATAACCACGTCCTTGTTCCACCTTGATTTCCATGGCAATGCTGCCTTTATCCGCCAAATGGCAGATAACGTGGTCGGGATTGATGATTTCCACATCGTGCGGCAGCTCGATGTCGCCTGCACGCACCACGCCCGCGCCCGATTTGTTCAGGCTCACGGTAACATCAGTGCGCCCGTGCAAGCGGAAAACCACGCCCTTGATGTTCAGAAGGATGTCAACCACATCCTCCTGAACGCCTTCCAAAGTGGAATATTCGTGCAAAACGCCGTCAATGTTCACTTCGGTCGGGGCAAAGCCGTTCATAGATGACAGTAAGATACGACGCAAAGCATTACCTAAAGTATGACCGAAACCGCGCTCAAAAGGCTGCATGGACACTTTGGCACGGGTAGCGGACAAAGTATCCACGTCAATCTGACGGGGTTTCAAAAATTCGGAAGTGCTGTTTTGCATTTAACTGTCCCTCACTTCGCCGGCATTATTTAGAGTAGAACTCTACCACCAGCTGTTCATTAATATCGCTGTACAACTCAGCGCGGTCGGGCATATTTTTGAATACGCCTTCCATTTTCGCCGCATCCACGCTTACCCAGCCCGGAAAGCCGATTTGACCGGCCAAGCCCAAGGCTTCTTGGATACGGACTTGTTTTTTCGCTTTTTCGCGCACGGCTACCACATCACCCGCTTTCACTTGGAAAGAAGGGATATTCACTACCTGACCGTTTACAACAATCGCTTTGTGCGACACCAATTGGCGTGCTTCGGCGCGGGTAGAGGCAAAGCCCATGCGGTAAACCACATTGTCCAAGCGCGACTCCAGCAATTGCAGCAGCAATTCGCCGGTTGAGCCTTTACGGCGGTCGGCTTCGGCAAAATAACGGCGGAACTGACGTTCCAACACGCCGTAAATACGGCGGATTTTTTGTTTTTCGCGCAATTGCAGACCATAATCTGACAAACGCGGTTTTTTCGCGCCATGCTGACCGGGCGCAGATGCCATTTTGCACTTGGAATCCAAAGAGCGGCGTGCGCTTTTCAGATATAAATCAGTACCTTCACGGCGGGACAGTTTACATTTCGGTCCAATATAACGTGCCATTCTCAATCACTCCTTAAATACGACGTTTTTTCGGCGGACGGCAGCCGTTGTGCGGCAGCGGGGTAACGTCGGTAATGCTGGTGATTTTGAAACCCAGCGCATTGAGCGCGCGCACGGAAGACTCACGACCCGGACCCGGACCTTTAATGCGTACTTCGAGGTTTTTCACGCCATATTCTTGGGCAACTTTACCAGCTGCTTCTGCCGCAACCTGTGCAGCAAACGGTGTACTTTTACGCGAACCTTTAAAACCGGCGCCGCCAGAGGTAGCCCAAGACAACGCATTGCCTTGACGGTCGGTAATGGTAATGATGGTATTGTTAAACGAAGCATGAACATGCACAATACCTTCACTCACGGTTTTGCGTACTTTTTTGCGTACACGTGAGGCTGTGTTTGCTTTAGCCATCAATTAATCCTTCAAAAATTATTTTTTACCGGCAATCGCTTTGCGCGGACCTTTACGGGTACGGGCATTGGTACGGGTGCGCTGACCACGGCAAGGCAATCCGCGACGGTGGCGGAAGCCGCGATAGCAGCCCATATCAATCAAGCGTTTGATGTTCATCGTTACTTCACGACGCAAATCGCCTTCCACTTCATATTTGGCAACTTGTTCGCGCAAAGCTTCTAATTGTGACTCGTCCAAATCTTTGACTTTGGTGCTGCCGACAACGCCTGCAGCTTCACAAATATTTTTCGCACGGGTCGAGCCGATACCGTAAATGGCTTGCAAGCCAATAACGATATGGGCATTGTTGGGGATATTTACCCCTGCAATACGGGCCATATTTTTTCCTTAAGGGCAAAAAGTGCGCACTATATCACAAAATCAGAGCAATATCAGCCTTGACGTTGTTTGTGGCGCGGGTCGGTACAAATGACGCGGACTGTACGGTTACGGCGGATAACTTTGCAGTTGCGGCAAATGGGTTTTACGGAGGGTTGTACTCGCATAACATTTTCCTTCTACGGGATTAGCGGGCACGGAACACAATGCGTGCCCGTGACAAATCATAAGGGGTCAGCTCCACGGTAACCTTGTCGCCGGGGGAAATACGGATATAGTGCATCCGCATTTTGCCAGAAATATGTCCCAGCACGACATGTCCGTTTTCCAACTGGACTTTAAATGTTGCATTGGGCAGAGTTTCCAGAATCTCGCCCTGCATTTGTATGGTATCTTCTTTAGCCATAATTATTTACGCAATGATTTTACATCGGGGCGCCGAATCAGGTCGTCATATTGCTGGCTCATGCGGTAGGATGCCAATTGGTTGTTGAAATCCATGGTTACCACCACCAAAATCAGCAGCGACGTGCCGCCCAAATAAAACGGAATGCCCAAACCTGTGGTTAAAAACTCGGGAATCAGACACACCACGGTAATATACAGCGCACCGTAGAATGTCAGTCGCAGAACCACTTTTTCCAAATAACGCGAGGTTTGCTCGCCTGGGCGGATGCTGGGCACAAACGCACCGCTTTTTTTCAGGTTTTCCGCCATTTCTTTGGGACTGAACGCCAATGCGGTATAAAAATAGCAGAAAAAGATGATGCTGGCTGCAAACAAAATAATGTATGCGGGCTGACCGTGTTGCAAAAATCCTGCCACGCGGTTTAACCAACCTGTCGGGTCGCTGCTGCCGAACCAGCCGGCAAACATTCCGGGGAACATGATGATACTGGACGCAAAAATCGGCGGAATCACGCCTGCCATATTCAGCTTGAACGGCATGTGGTTGCCTTGTCCCGACATCACTTGGCGTTTGGCATAATGCACGGGTACTTTACGCAGTGCGCTTTCAAAAAATACCACGCCGTAAGTCAGCAACAATGCACCCGTTACCACGCCCACGGCAGTAATCGCGCTGATTGCACCTTCGGAAGTCAATTGCCACAGCTGGATAATACCTGACGGAATACCCGCCACAATCCCCGCTGTAATCAGCAGTGAAATACCGTTGCCGATGCCGCGCTCGGTAATTTGTTCGCCCAACCACATCAAAAACATGGTTCCACCTACCAAACAGGTAATGGTGGACAGGAAAAATTCAAATTGACCGATTACCACCACATTTTGGCTGTACACAAAATTGGCGACACCGAAACTCTGCAGCGTTGCCAGCAGCACCGTACCCATACGGGTGTATTTGGTGATGGTTTTACGCCCGGCATCGCCTTCCTTCTTCAATGCCTTAAGCGAAGGCACAATTTCTGCCGCCAACTGCATCACAATCGAGGCGGAAATATACGGCATAATGCCAATGGCAAATACGCTGAAGCGTTCAAGCGAACCGCCTGAAAACATATTCAGCATACCGAAAATGCCTTGACCGCTGCCGTTTGACAGTTTTTCCGCCAAACTGGCAGCGTCCACACCGGGCACGGGAACGTGTGCACCGATGCGGAACACAATCAGCGCCCCAAGCAAAAACATCAGACGTTTGCGCAAATCTGGATTACTCAACAGACCGGCTGCCGATGAAGAAGGTTGCTTAGCCACTATCGGACGCCTTATTCTTCTACCTTGCCGCCGGCAGCTTCAATGGCGGCTTTCGCGCCTTTGGTCGCTTTAATGCCTTTAAGTGTAACGGCTTTGGTCAGTTCGCCAGAAGCAATAATTTTCACGTTTTGGGCATCTGCGGCTACCAAACCGGCCTGCTTCAGCACCAATACGTCAATTTCATTCACGGCAACCGCATTCAAAGCAGACAAACGCACTTCGGCATTGAAAGCAGCAGTCAAAGATTTAAAACCGCGTTTGGGCAAACGGCGTTGCAAAGGCATTTGACCGCCTTCAAAACCCACTTTGTGGAAACCGCCTGCACGGCTTTTTTGACCTTTATGACCGCGACCACCAGTTTTACCCAAGCCGCTGCCGATACCGCGACCAACGCGGCGGGGGGCGTGTTTCGCACCTTCGGCAGGCTGAATCGTATTCAAAAACATGACTAAGCCTCCACTTTCAGCAGGTAGCTGATTTTGTTAATCATACCGCGGTTTTGCGGGGTATCCAACACCTCAACGGTGTGCTGGCGGCGGCGCAAGCCCAAGCCACGGGCACAAGCACGGTGCGACTCAATCGTACCAATCAAGCTGCGTACCAGTGTTACTTTGATTTTCTTTTGCTCACTCATGGTTTGCTCCGAAAATTTCTTCAACCGTCAAACCGCGTTTGGCAGCGATTTCGGCAGGCGTGTACAACTTAGACAAACCGTCCAAAGTAGCACGCACGATGTTGTAAGGGTTGGTTGAACCGTGTACTTTGGCAGAAATATTGTGTACGCCCAAAGCATCAAATACCAAACGCATCGGACCACCTGCTTTTACACCACTACCTTCTTTGGCAGGCTGCATAAATACGCGGGTTGCACCGTGTTTACCAATCACTTCGTGATGAATCGTACCGTTTTTCAAAGGTACTTTAATCATCGAACGGCGGGCTTGATCCATGGCTTTTTGTACGGCAACAGGCACTTCGCGGGATTTACCCTTGCCCATACCGATACGACCATCACCATCACCCACTACGGTCAAAGCGGAAAACGCCATAATGCGACCGCCTTTAACCACTTTGGTTACGCGGTTTACGGCAACCATTTTTTCAATCAGGCCGTCGCCGCGTTCTTCTGTTTCATGTTTTGCCATTTTGGTCTCCACAATCTGATTAGAAGCTCAAGCCGTTTTCACGGGCGGCTTCGGCCAATGCTTTTACGCGGCCGTGGTATTGAAAACCAGAACGGTCAAAAGCAACTTTCTCGATACCGGCAGCTTTGGCTTTTTCAGCAATGCGTTTGCCTACCAAAGCAGCGGCTTCCACATTACCGCCTGATTTCAGGCTGCCGCGCACTTCAGCTTCTACAGTAGAGGCAGAAGCCAATACTTTATCGCCTTCGGCACTGATAACTTGGGCATAAATATGGCTGTTGCTGCGGAACACGCACAAACGAACCATATTCAAACCTGCAATGCGCGCACGGGTTTTGCGTGCACGGCGCAGTCTTGCAACTTTTTTATTCATGATTACAGCCTCAATTATTTCTTCTTAGCTTCTTTCATGACCACCACCTCACCGACGTAGCGGACACCTTTGCCTTTGTAAGGCTCAGGCGGACGGAACGCACGGATTTCGGCGGCTGCCTGACCGACAACCTGTTTGTCCGCACCGCTCAATACAATCTCGGTTTGGGACGGGGTTTGAACGCTCACACCCGCAGGCATTTCATACTCAACGGGGTGGGAAAAGCCCAAAGAAAGATTCAATTTGCTGCCTTGAGCTTGGGCACGGTAGCCCACGCCGATTAATTGCAGCTTTTTCTCAAAGCCTTCCGATACGCCTTTTACCATATTGGCAACCAGCGCACGCACGGTGCCGGACATGGCACGGGCATGTTTGCTCTCATCGGCAGCGGCAAAAGTCAATACGCCGTTGTCGAGTTCAACTTTTACCGCACCGGTCAAAGGCAGCGACAAAGCACCGTTTTTACCTTTTACGGTCAAGGCATCTGTTCCGAAGTTTACTTCTACGCCAGCAGGAACAGTTACTGGATTTTTCGCTACGCGAGACATCTGAAAACGCTCCTTTAGGCAACAATGCACAGCAGCTCGCCGCCGATACCGGCTGCGCGCGCTTTACGGTCAGTCATCACACCTTTAGACGTGCTGACAACGGCAATACCCAAACCGTTCATCACAGTGGGGATTTCGTCCGCGCCCTTGTAAACGCGCAAACCGGGACGCGATACACGCTTGATTTGCTCGATTACCGGACGGCCGGCATAGTATTTCAACTCAACCGACAACACCGGTTTAGCATCGGCGGAAACGGAAAAATCTTCGATATAACCTTCTTCTTTCAAAACTTTGGCAATTGCACATTTCAGTTTTGAAGAAGGCATAGCCACAGCCGCTTTGCTGGAACGTTGTGCGTTGCGGATACGGGTCAGCATATCGGAAATAGGATCATGCATACTCATTTTTTATACTCCCATTACCAAGAGGCTTTGATAACACCCGGAATACCGCCGCGCATAGCGATTTCACGGATTTTGATGCGGCCCAAACCGAATTTGCGGAACACGCCGCGCGGACGACCAGTCAATGCACAACGGCGGCGCTGGCGCACAGGCATGGCATTACGGGGAATAGACTGCAATTTCAGGCGGGCTTCGAAACGCGCTTCGTCAGTTGCATTCGCGTCATTGATGACGGCAAAAATCGCAGCACGTTTGGCAGCGTATTTTTTCGCCAAAGCAACACGCTTTGCTTCACGATTAATAAGTGCTTTTTTAGCCATGATTAACCTTTAAAGGGAAACTTGAACAGAGACAGCAAAGCCTTGGCTTCTTCATCGGTTTTGGCGGTGGTGGTAATAGTAATATTCAAACCGCGCAAAGCATCGATTTTATCGTACTCAATTTCAGGGAAAATAATTTGCTCGCGCACACCCATATTGTAGTTACCGCGTCCGTCAAATGATTTGCCGCTTACACCACGGAAGTCGCGCACACGGGGCAGCGCGATGGTTACCAAACGGTCGAGAAACTCAAACATGCGCTCGCGGCGCAGGGTTACTTTGCAGCCTACGGGGTAGTTGTCGCGGATTTTAAAGCCCGCAATGGATTTACGCGCCACAGTTACTACCGGTTTTTGACCGGCAATTTTTTGCAAATCGGCAACAGCGTGCTCCATTACTTTTTTATCGGCAACGGCTTCACCCACACCCATATTCAGGGTGATTTTTTCAATACGGGGTACTTCCATAATGGATTTGTAACCGAATTGTTTCATCAATTCAGGCACTACCACGTTTTTATAATGCTCACTTAAACGCGCCATGTTTATTTACCTCGCTGGGGGGTGGGCACTTCCGCGCCGTTGGATTTGAACACGCGGACACGTTTGACTTTGCCTTCGCCTTCCACCAGTTTGATGCCGACACGGTCGGCTTTACCGGTAGCAGGATTTACCAAAGCCACATTAGAAATGGCCAAAGGCATGTTTTTCAAAACAATACCGCCTTCAATACCGCGCATTTGATTGGGTTTTTGATGGCGTTTGGCAACATTTACACCCTCTACTACCACTTTTTCGCCCAAAACACGCAATACTTCGCCCTGTTTGCCTTTGTCTTTACCGGCAATCACGACCACGCGGTCGCCTTTAATGATTTTATTCATTAGTCTTTGCCTTTCTTACAACACTTCAGGTGCCAGCGAAACAATTTTCATAAAGCGTTCGCCACGCAGTTCGCGGGTTACCGGGCCGAAAATACGGGTACCCATCGGCTCAAGTTTGTTGTTCAACAATACGGCAGCATTGTTGTCAAACTTAATCAGCGCACCGTCCGGACGACGGATGCCCTTGGCAGTACGCACCACCACGGCATTGTACACATCGCCTTTTTTCACACGACCGCGCGGCGCAGCGTCTTTTACCGCCACCTTAATAATGTCGCCCACATTCGCGTAGCGACGCTTGGACCCGCCCAACACTTTGATGCACATCACACGACGCGCACCAGAGTTGTCAGCCACATCCAAGATGGTCTGCATTTGAATCATGTCTGTATAACCTTAAACAAAAAATCCAACTTAATTTACCATTTTCAGCCAAATTCCCAGCATATTTGCTAGGGCTCATGCCTGAAACCTTACGGTTCGAGTAAACCAGTCTTGGCCCCGAAGGGAAGACACCCCGTATGAAGCCGAGGTCAAAATGAAGAATGAAATTCTACAACAAAATTTATCCAAACGCAATTTTTATTTTTCCAGCCATTTATGTTTGATTCCATCCAATGTACCATCTGCCTGAATCGCCGCCAAACCCGCATTCACAGTTGCCAACAACTCACGGTTACCCTTGCTGATTAAAAAGACAAATTGATGTTTTTCTGCATGTGCATCAACACTTAATCTCACCCCTTGCGCCTGAAACTGATTGGCATAATATTTCAATACCACCCCATCACCATAGACCACATCCGCCTCACCCGCCAACACAGCTTTTACCCCCTCATAAACACTTTTAATAGGCACTAAACTGATTTCTTTGGCATAAGGCAAACTCAAAATCTCTCGCTCTGCCATTGAATTCACAAAGACCGCCAAACGTTTCCCACGCAAATCCGCCAAACCATTTACCATTACCCCCTTACCCGCTAAAAGCATAAAACGGGTATCCATATACGGCTCGCTAATTTCAAAACGAGCAGCACGCTCAGGATTAGGATACATCGCAGCCGAAAGTAAATCATTTTGTTGATTTTCAATACTTTTAAATAGCATTTCCCAATTGGTTAGCATTGGCACAAATTCAAATCGAATATTTTGATTTTTGGCGATTGCCT
Source organism: Conchiformibius steedae (assembly GCF_014054725.1). Lineage (NCBI taxonomy): Bacteria > Pseudomonadati > Pseudomonadota > Betaproteobacteria > Neisseriales > Neisseriaceae > Conchiformibius > Conchiformibius steedae. Next base: position 289,087 of record NZ_CP059563.1, read on the forward strand.
GCAAAATTTCGATTTCAAAACCACCCACTTCACCCTTACCATCACGAATCACAAACGGCATATAAGGATAGGCAGTCACTTTATAGGTTTTCAACGATGCAATTTGCTTATTTTCATTTATTTTTTTACTTCCCTGACTACCATCTTCCTGCATACAAGCAAGCAACATTACCACACACATAAGCATGCAAAACCATTTGTTCATTTTGTCCCCTTTCAATTTAAATCTTTCCGTTTTAGTGCTTTATATACAAACTTTTGAATTAAAAAATTAAAGCGCCATTTTGACTGAATGAAATTATTTTAGTGGCACAATCTACCACAGTCATAAAGCAAAAGAAGTGAAGTTTTGCGTATAACACAATTCTTCACTTCTGTTTCAGTTAAAGCCTACCACTAATTATACGGTACGTGCTTTTTCAACCAGCTCTTTTACTACCCAAGATTTGGTTTTTGACAAAGGACGGGATTCCTGAATCACCACCACATCGCCGATACCATATTGGTTTTGCTCGTCGTGGGCATGGATTTTGGTGGAACGGCGCACGATTTTGCCATACAAGGGGTGTTTTACCTTGCGCTCTACCAGTACGGTTACCGTTTTGTCCATTTTGTCGCTTACCACTTTGCCTTGCAGGGTGCGGACAGTTTTTTCAGTACTCATTGCTTGCTGCCTTTTTCAGTAATAACTGTTTTGATGCGGGCAATGTTGCGGCGTACTTTTTTCAGTTCGCTGCTGTTACCCAACTGGCCGGTAGCATGCTGCATACGCAGGCTGAATTGCTGTTTCAGTTGAGCCAGCAGGTCTTGGTTCAGCTGCTCGACTGATTTTTCTTTCAATTCTTTGGCTTTCATTATTTACCCACCTGTCTTATTACAAATGTGGTTGCGATGGGCAGCTTGGCTGCTGCCAATGCAAATGCCTCACGCGCCAGAGACTCGGCGACACCGTCCATTTCGTACAATACTTTGCCGGGTTGGATTTCGGCAACATAGTATTCTACCGAACCTTTACCGCCACCCATACGCACTTGAATGGGTTTCTCAGTAATCGGTTTGTCGGGGAATACACGAATCCAAATACGGCCGCCACGTTTAATATGACGGGTCATGGCACGACGTGCCGCTTCAATTTGACGCGCAGTCAAACGACCGCGACCCACAGCTTTCAGACCAAAATCGCCAAAAGCAACAGTGTTGCCACGGGTAGCGATACCGGTGTTACGGCCTTTGTGCTGTTTGCGGTATTTCATTCTAGTTGGTTGCAGCATGACGACCACCCTTTCTACGACGGTTTTCCTGCTCAGGTTTCGCTTGAACCTGACCCGCTTCGCCTTTATACACCCAAACTTTCAAACCAATCACACCATAAGTGGTGTGGGCTTCGCTGGTTGCATAATCCACATCGGCACGCAGAGTGTGCAAAGGCACACGACCCTCGCGGTACCACTCGCTACGCGCGATGTCCGCACCATTCAAACGACCAGAAGTCATGATTTTGATGCCTTTAGCACCCGCACGCATGGCATTTTGCATGGCACGTTTCATGGCACGACGGAACTGTACGCGTTTTTCCAATTGCTGAGCAATGCCATCAGCAATAATTTGCGCGTCCAATTCAGGCTTGCGGATTTCTTCAATATTCACGTGAACGGAAACACCCATCAGCTTTTCCAAATCACGCTTCAGAATTTCAATGTCTTCGCCTTTTTTACCAATAACCACACCCGGACGTGCAGAATGAATGGTAATGCGGGCAGATTTGGCAGGACGCTCAATAACCACACGACCTACAGAAGCATTTGCCAAACGTTTGCTCAAATATTCACGCACGTCAATGTCTTGTTTCAGAACATCGGCAAAGTCAGTGCTTTTGGCAAACCATTTAGAAGACCAGTCTTTATTTACAGCCAAGCGGAAGCCAACCGGATGAATTTTTTGTCCCATTGTTGTTCCTTAGTTGCCTACCGTCACATTGATATGACAAGTTTGTTTTTCAATACGGTTGCCACGACCTTTGGCACGGGCTTGAAAGCGTTTCAACGATGCGGCTTTATCCACATAAATGGTAACGACTTTCAGCTCATCAATATCAGCACCTTCGTTGTGTTCTGCGTTGGCAATAGCAGACTCCAGTACTTTTTTAATCAATTCAGCACCTTTTTTGGGGCTGAATGCCAAAATATTCAATGCTTGGGCAACGTCTTTGCCACGAATCAAATCTGCAACCAAACGGGCTTTTTGTGCAGAGATACGGGCATTTTTATGCGATGCAGATACTCTCATGTTTTATCCCTTATTTTTTCTTAGCCTTTTTATCAGCCAAGTGGCCTTTAAAGGTACGGGTCAATGAGAACTCGCCCAATTTGTGACCAACCATGTTGTCGCTAATGAATACGGGCACATGGGTGCGACCGTTGTGTACAGCGATGGTTAAGCCGATAAAATCGGGCAGAATGGTAGAACGGCGAGACCAAGTTTTAATCGGACGTTTGTCATTGGTCGCACGAGCCGCATCAACCTTTTTCAACAAATGCAGGTCTACGTATGGACCTTTTTTCAGTGAACGAGCCATATCAATTAACCTTTATTTGAATAACGGCGGCGGACAATCATATTATCCGTACGTTTGTTGTTGCGTGTACGGTAACCTTTAGACGGTGTACCCCATGGGCTAACAGGTTCGCGAGCCTCACCAGTACGACCTTCACCACCACCGTGCGGGTGGTCTACAGGGTTCATTACCACACCTCGAACAGTCGGGCGAATACCGCGCCAACGATTGGCACCCGCTTTACCGATTTTTTTCAGGCTTTGCTCTTCGTTACCCACTTCGCCGACAGTAGCACGGCAATTTACATGGATACGACGCACCTCGCCAGAACGCAGACGAACTTGTGCATAAGAGCCTTCTTTTGCCAACAACACTGCAGAAGCACCGGCAGAACGGGCGATTTGTGCGCCTTTACCGGGTTTCATTTCAATACAGTGAATGGTGGTACCCACAGGGATATTGCGGATAGGCAAAGTGTTACCTGCTTTAATCGCTGCTTCTGAGCCAGAAACCAGCACCGCACCTGCTTTAATACCGCGCGGGGCAATAATGTAGCGGCGTTCGCCGTCAGCATAGCACAGCAAAGCGATGTGTGCGGTACGGTTGGGGTCGTATTCAATACGCTCTACTTTGGCGGGAATACCGTCTTTATTGCGTTTGAAATCAATCACACGGTAATGGTGCTTATGACCACCGCCTTTATGACGGGTGGTAATATGACCATTGTTGTTGCGACCAGCAGTAGAATTTTTCTTTTCCAACAGCGGCGCGTAGGGCGCACCCTTGTGCAGACCTTCGGTAACGACACGCACCATGCCGCGACGGCCGGCGGAAGTCGGTTTCATTTTTACGATAGCCATGCTTACTCCTTATCCGCAGTAGCAGCTGCGGCTTCCAAATCCAGCTCCTGACCGGCAGCCAAGCTGACATAGGCTTTTTTCACATCGCTGCGGCGACCCAAAGTACGACCGAAACGCTTGGTTTTGCCTTTGGTGGTGGTGGTGGTAACAGCAGCTACTTCCACACCAAACAGCAGTTCCACAGCCGCTTTGATTTCGGGCTTGGTTGCATCGGGCAACACTTTGAAAGCCATTTGGTTACGTTTTTCAGCCAGCAGATTGCTCTTTTCAGAAACAATAGGAGCCAAAATTACTTTCATCAGGCGTTGTTGGTTCATACCCATTGTTCCTCCAATTGTGCCACCGCGTCTTTAGTCAGCACGACTTTTTTGTAACGCAGCAGGCTGTAAGGGTCGGCTTGCGTGGCTTCCAGCACCAATACATTGGGCAGGTTGCGTGAAGACAGGTATACGTTTTCATCTAACTGCTTGGTAACAAACAGTACATTTTCCATACCCAAATTTTTTACCTGTTCAGCAAACTCTTTGGTTTTGGGTGTAGCAGCAGACAAATCTTCAATCACAAACAAACGCTCATCGCGCACCAGTTGCGACAAAATCGCCGCCATACCGGCACGGTACATTTTACGATTTACTTTATGGCTGAAGTTTTCATCGGGTTTGTTCGGGAACGCACGTCCACCTTTACGCCACAGCGGAGAAGAAGTCATACCAGAACGCGCACGACCTGTACCTTTTTGACGCCACGGTTTTTTAGTGGAGTGTTTTACTTCCGCACGGGTTTTTTGAGCGCGGTTGCCGGAACGGGCATTTGCCAAATAGGCAGTAACCAGCTGGTGCACCAAGGCTTCGTTGTATTCGCGGGCGAACAGGACATCGGAAGCGTTTACGCTGCCGGCTACCTGACCCTTCGCATCAATCAATTTCAATTCCATTACGCACCTACTTTCACAGCATGACGGACAATCACATTGCTGTTTACAGCACCGGGAACAGCACCTTTTACCAACAGCAAATTGCGTTCGGTATCAACACGCACGATTTCCAGATTTTGCACGGTGGACTTGGTATTACCGTATTGTCCTGCCATGCGTTTACCGGGGAATACGCGACCGGGGTCTTGCGCCATACCGATAGAACCCGGCACGCGGTGCGAACGCGAGTTACCGTGAGAAGTGCGCTGTGCGCCAAAGTTGTGGCGCTTGATGGTACCGGAGAAACCTTTACCTTTAGAAGTGCCGGTTACATCCACCAACTGACCTGCTTCAAAAATGGCAACGGTTACTTCGTCGCCCGCTTTGAGTTCGGCGGCTTTTTCTGCAGAAACCGCAAATTCATGCAAACCACGACCTGCTTCCACACCTGCTTTCGCAAAGTGTCCAGCTTCGGCTTGATTTACACGGTTTGCCTTTTTCTGACCGAAAGTCACTTGAACAGCGTTATAACCGTCAGTGGCTTCGGATTTGATTTGGGTAACGCGGTTGGCAGACAATTCCAGCACGGTTACGGGGATGGAAGCACCCTGATCCGTAAACACGCGGGTCATGCCCACTTTGCGTCCAACCAGACCTAAAGTCATGATTTTTTCCTTGTATAACAAAGGGGTCAGCTACGATTGGCTGACCTGTGGCAAAAATAAACACTTGGCGCAATGCCAAGCCCGACACTATAGCACAGTTTTTGCAAGGGTTTCAAGGAAATTTTTGAACACAACGTTTGTCTGTGGTTTTGCTGCAGCGCCTTCCACTATAATTAATTGCCCCTTTATTATTTTTTTTTAAGGAAACCGCATGAAATCCCCCCATAATCTGTGCTGGCTGGATATGGAAATGACGGGTTTAAACCCCGACACCGACAAAATCATTGAAATCGCCATGATTATTACCGACAGCAACTTAAACGTATTGGCGCAATCGCCCGTATATGCCGTTCACCAAAGCGATGAAATTTTAAACGCGATGGACAAATGGTGTACCGACACCCACACCCGCACAGGTTTGGTGGAACGTGTGCGCCAATCTGCGTTTAACGAAGCACAGGTAGAGCGCGAACTGATTGCCTTTATGGAACAATGGTTGCCGAAAAACAGTACGCCCATGTGCGGTAACACCATTCATCAGGACCGCCGTTTTATGGTACGCCACATGCCTGAGTTGGAAGCCTATTTCCATTACCGAAATTTAGATGTTTCCACTTTAAAAGAATTGGCAAAACGCTGGCATCCCGAAGTTTATCGCGGGGTAACGAAAAAAGGTTCGCACAAGGCTTTAGATGATATTTTGGAAAGTATTGAAGAATTAAAATATTACCGCGAACATTTTTTAAAACTGCCTGCCTGACGCCACTCGTCCCTTGCCAAATTTTTCACAGTGTTATAACATAACAACACCCCTTAAATTTGGAAAGGAATCGCGATTATGAAGGCAGGCATTCACCCTGAAAATTACCGCACCGTTTTGTTTTACGACAGCAGCGCCGAAACAGGCTGGCTGATTCGCTCGTGTGCGCCCACCAACCGCACCATGAAGTGGACGGACGGCGAGGAATATCCTGTATTTATGTTGGATACTTCATCGGCATCCCACCCCGTTTATACCGGCAAACAGCGCGAACACAATAAAGAAGGTCGTGCCAGCCAGTTTAACCAACGCTATGCGGGTATGATGAGCGCATTGAAAAAAGGAAAATAATTATGCAAGTATTGTCTTCTTTAAAAGCTGCCAAACAACGCCACCGCGATTGCCAAGTGGTGCGCCGCAAAGGTAAGGTGTATGTGATTTGTAAATCCAATCCGCGCTTTAAGGCACGTCAGCGTTAAAACGGCAGTTTACATCGGCAGCAGGCAAAATATTTGCCTGCCTGCTTGCTTTTGTGCAGCTAAAACCGTAAAATACTCGGATATTTATTTGTTGCGGGCGGATACCCTTTCTGCCCGTATTTTTGCGATAAGGCATCTGATGCCTTGTTTTTTGTTCTTTATCATTCGCTCTTTTATTGAAGGAATTGCCTCATGGCTAAAGAAAAGTTTGAACGTAGCAAACCGCACGTAAACGTTGGCACCATCGGTCACGTTGACCATGGTAAAACCACCCTCACCGCCGCACTGACCACCATCTTGGCCGAAAAATTCGGCGGTCAGGCGCGCGCATACGACCAAATCGACAACGCCCCCGAAGAAAAAGCCCGCGGTATTACCATTAACACCGCCCACGTTGAATACGAAACCGAAGGTCGTCACTACGCCCACGTTGACTGCCCCGGTCACGCCGACTATGTGAAAAACATGATTACCGGTGCTGCCCAAATGGACGGCGCGATTTTGGTATGTTCCGCTGCTGACGGTCCCATGCCGCAAACCCGCGAACACATCCTGTTGGCGCGTCAGGTAGGTGTACCCTACATCATCGTATTTATGAACAAATGCGATATGGTGGACGATGCCGAGCTGCTGGAATTGGTGGAAATGGAAATCCGTGACCTGTTGTCTAGCTACGACTTCCCCGGCGACGATGTGCCCATCGTTCAAGGTTCTGCCCTAAAAGCCTTGGAAGGCGATGCCGCTTACAAAGAAAAAATCTTTGAACTGGCTGCCGCTTTGGACAGCTACATCCCCACGCCTGAGCGTGCTGTGGACAAACCTTTCCTGCTGCCGATTGAAGACGTATTCTCCATCTCTGGTCGCGGTACCGTGGTGACTGGTCGTGTAGAGCGCGGCATTATCAAAGTAGGCGAAGAGATTGAAATCGTCGGTTTGAAAGACACCCAAAAAACCACTTGTACCGGTGTGGAAATGTTCCGCAAACTGCTGGACGAAGGTCAGGCAGGCGACAACGTAGGCGTGCTGCTGCGCGGTACCAAACGTGAAGACGTAGAACGCGGTCAAGTATTGGCCAAACCCGGTTCCATTACCCCGCACACCAAGTTCAAAGCCGAAGTGTACGTTTTGAGCAAAGAAGAAGGTGGTCGTCATACCCCGTTCTTCGCCAACTACCGTCCGCAATTCTACTTCCGTACCACTGACGTAACCGGCGCGGTTACTTTGGAAGAAGGCGTAGAAATGGTAATGCCGGGTGAAAACGTTGCCATTACCGTAGAACTGATTGCCCCCATCGCCATGGAAGAAGGCTTGCGTTTCGCGATTCGCGAAGGCGGTCGTACCGTCGGTGCAGGCGTGGTTTCTTCAGTTATTGCATAAGGATAGGACGACATGGCTAACCAAAAAATCCGTATCCGCCTGAAAGCCTACGACTACAGCCTGATTGACAAATCTGCACAAGAAATCGTGGAAACCGCCAAGCGCACCGGCGCAGTGGTAAAAGGTCCGATTCCTTTGCCGACTAAAATCGAGCGTTTCAACATCCTGCGTTCGCCGCACGTAAACAAAACTTCACGCGAACAGTTGGAAATCCGTACCCACTTGCGCCTGATGGACATTGTGGATTGGACCGACAAAACCACCGATGCGCTGATGAAGCTGGATTTGCCCGCTGGTGTAGATGTGGAAATTAAAGTTCAATAATCATTGGCTTAATTAAAGCACCATCCCCTTAAATCTTATGGTTTAAGGGGATTTTTGATGTATGGAATTTTATTGCTGATTGCCTAGCTATCTTATTTTGCCCGTGCGCCAATTCTCTATATCCAGCCCGCTTATGGTTCACATAGACATAAATCTGCCATTTTCTACCTTTTATTCCTGAAAAAATCCATTTCACTCTCGCAGAAACAATATTAGCGCAACAATAATTTATAATCCGCCCTTTTGGAGAAAATTTATGGCGGCTCAAGCGCATTGGTCGTCCAAAATCGGTTTTATTTTGTCGGCGGCAGGCTCGGCAATCGGTTTGGGCGCGATTTGGAAATTTCCTTACACAGCAGGCAACAACGGCGGTGCGGTTTTCTTTTTGATTTTTTTGGTGTTTACCCTGCTGATTGGTTTGCCTGTGTTATTGGCGGAATTTTATGTTGGGCGTAAATCCCAACGCAACGCCCTAGACGCATTCGGCGAACTCGCCCCCAAGACCCCCGCATGGAAAGCCGTAGGCATCGCAGGCGTACTTGCCTGTTTTCTGCTGCTGTCGTTTTACAGCGTGGTAGGCGGTTGGGTGCTTGCCTATGTGTGGCACGCCTTTAGCGGCGCAGTGGGCGCGGGAACAGATTTTGGCGCATTATTCGGCAGCACCATTTCTAATCCGTGGTCGGCAATCTTTTGGCAAATGCTGTTTATGCTGATTACCGTAGCTGTGGTGCAAAACGGTATTTCACAAGGCATTGAACGCGCCAGCCGTTACCTGATGCCCTTATTGTTCTTAATGTTTTTGGTATTGGCAGTGCGCTCGCTCACCTTGCCAGGGGCAATGGCAGGCGTATCTTTTCTGCTTGCGCCCGATTTTAGCAAAATCGGCGGAGAAACCCTGCTCACTGCCTTGGGACAAGCCTTTTTCGCGCTTAGTTTGGGTGTGTCTGCCATGCTCACTTACGCCGCTTATCTGGATAAAAACCAAGATTTATTCCGCTCGGCAAACAGCGTGATGTGGCTGAATATGCTGGTTTCGCTGCTGGCGGGTTTGGTAATTTTTCCTGCCGTATTTGCCTTTGGTATGAAACCCGATGCAGGTCCGGGATTGATTTTTATCGTTTTACCCGAAGTTTTTCAAAAAATCCCTTTCGGTACGGCATTGTTTGCCCTGTTTATGGTATTGATTGCCTTTGCCACGCTCACATCAGCCTTTGCCATGCTGGAAACCGTGGTCGCTGCCCTGATTCGCGGCAACGAAGCCAAACGCCGCAGCATCACCATCAGCACAGGCGCAGTGATTTTATTGGTAGGCATTCCGTCTGCCTTATCGTTTGGCGTATTGGGCGAATGGAAAATTATGGGTAAAACTGTATTTGATTTATGGGATTACCTGATTACCTCGTGGATTATGCCCTTGGGCGCACTCGCCACCGCCGCATTTGTCGGCTGGGCGCAACCGCGCGAAACCGTATTGGCACACATGCGCGAAGGCAGCAATATTTCTGACAAACTGATTGGATTGTGGTATTTGGCATTGCGCTGGCTCGCACCTGTTGCCATTTTACTGGTGTTTTGGCATACCTTAAGCAAATAATCGCGTTTGATTCCCATTATCATTTGCCTATGCCTGAGAAAATATGATAACCTTACATTTTATCAGGTTTTACAGGTATGGATAAATGGATGCTTTTTTTAGCTACAACGTTTTGGTTGCATTCGGCATCACGGTTGCCGCAGGTTTGGCAACCGTATTAGGCAGTGCATTGGTGTTTTTTTCCAAAACGCCCAACCCGCGCATTTTGGCATTTGGTTTGGCATTTGCAGGCGGGGCAATGGTTTATGTGTCGCTTACCGAGATTTTTACCAAATCCAGCGAAGCCTTCGCCGAAGTATCAGGCGAAAAAATGGGCATGGCGTATGCCACATTCGCGTTTTTAGGCGGTTTGCTGCTTACCGTGCTGATTGACTACCTCGTCCCCAATCCCCACGAAACTCTTGATCCCAACGACCCCATGTTTCAGGAAAAAAACCGTCATGCCGTGGCGCGTGTGGGGATTTTAGCAGCATTGGCGATTACCGCACACAATTTCCCTGAAGGCTTGGCAACCTTTTTTGCCACGCTCGACAGCCCCACTGTAGGCTTGCCCTTAGCGTTGGCGATTGCCATTCACAATATTCCCGAAGGCATTTCCATTGCTGCACCCGTATATTTTGCCACACGCAAAAAAGGACTGACGATTTTAGCGTGTTTGGCATCGGGTTTGGCAGAGCCTTTGGGTGCATTGCTGGGTTATGCCGTATTACAGCCGTTTTTATCGCCCACCGTATTTGGTGCCGTATTTGGTGTCATTGCAGGGGTAATGGTGTTTTTGGCGCTGGATGAGCTGTTGCCTGCTGCCAAACGCTATGCCACAGGGCATGAAACCGTATATGGATTGTGTATCGGTATGTCGGTAATGGCATTAAGTTTGGTATTATTTAATTTTTAAGCCGATTCAATATATAACAAACCCAATGGTTCAAATAAAATTGTGAATTCTTGGGTTTGTATTATATTGTGAATAACATAACTTCATACAACTTACTTGCTATGTATTTATTATGCTTTTAAATTTTCTAAAAAATATTGAAAAAACAATTTTTAATCGAAAGCCTATAGATTTTTATGTAATGATATTAATTCTGTCTTTGTCACTGATATTTTTTGTGACATTACCCATTTATTTAACGGTAGAAGTGGTTGAACAGGAGATAGCCCTACCAGATGGTTTGGTTTATACCAGACATCTCGATGCACCTAGATTCGTTGGCGGGGCATTGACTGTTGAATATAATGGTGAATTATATAGTTCAGATGTATGCAAATTTTATGAAACCGATATATGTGATCCCAATCTTAAAGGTCATCAGTTTATTGGTTCTAATGTAAAAATATTTGTTTTAGAACGGCGTATAAGCTTAAGAAAGAATAGAAAAGCTTCCCTATATATTACTTTTTTGAACGGTAGCTTTAAGCAAGTCAATGCAAATGAAAATAGAGTTTACACTCTCCCTGATAAGGATGTCGTTGGAAAAGGTAAATCCTTGAATGAGTTAATTAAGAATTGGTCAATAATATTAAGTGGATTGGGAATGCTATTCTCTATTTTGGGAATTAGGTTTCATATACATAAAAAATCAAACAGTAGCAGCTCAGATTAGGCATATCTATTATCTATAACCCAACATTACTAAAAAATACCGTTTAGGCACAAACCCAAACGGTATTTTCTATTCGCGGCTGCCTGAAAAACATTTCAGGCAGCCTGTTTCAATCAGCAGCCATTAACCTTTGCGGTCAGCAACTACTTTTTCAGCAACGTGAGACGGTGCTTCAGCGTATTTGGCAAACTCCATAGAGTAGGTAGCGCGACCTTGGGTAGCAGAACGCAAATCGGTTGAGTAACCGAACATTTCTGCCAAAGGCACTTCGGCGCGGACTTTTTTGCCGCCGATGCCGTCATCGTCCATACCCAGCACGATGCCGCGGCGACGGTTCAAGTCGCCCATCACATCGCCCATATACTCTTCGGGGGTTTCCACTTCTACCGCCATAATCGGCTCCAGCAATACGGGGCTGGCTTTCTTCATGCCTTCTTTAAATGCCATGGAAGCAGCCAACTCAAACGCGATTTGCGAAGAGTCCACATCGTGGTAAGAACCGAAAATCAGGCGTACACGCACGTCTACTACGGGGTAGCCGGCAACGATACCGTTAGGCAGGGTGTCGCGGATACCTTTGTCACAAGACGGGATAAATTCGCGCGGAATCACACCGCCTTTAATCTCGTCAATAAACTCGTAGCCTGCGCCGCCCGGTTCCATAGGTTCCATTTTGATGACCACATGACCGTACTGACCTTTACCACCAGACTGTTTAACGTGTTTGGCTTCGGATTCCACTTCTTTGCGGATGGTTTCGCGGTAGGCTACCTGCGGTGCTCCCACATTGGCTTCTACGCCAAATTCGCGTTTCATACGGTCCACAATAATTTCCAAGTGCAATTCGCCCATACCGGAAATAATGGTTTGACCGGATTCTTCATCGGTACGCACGCGGAAAGAGGGGTCTTCTTTTGCCAAGCGGTTCAGGGCAATACCCATTTTCTCTTGGTCGGCTTTGGTTTTCGGCTCAACGGCAACGTGAATCACGGGCTCGGGGAATTCCATGCGTTCCAAGATAATCGGGCTGTCTTCGGCGCACAGGGTTTCGCCTGTGGTTACGTCTTTCAAGCCGATGGCGGCAGCGATGTCGCCTGCGCGTACTTCTTCAATTTCGGTACGGTCGGCGGCAGTCATTTGTACCAAACGACCAATACGCTCGCGCGTGCCTTTAACGGAGTTAATCACGCTGTCGCCTGATTTCACCACGCCTGAATACACGCGGATAAAGGTCAGCTGACCAACGTATTTGTCGTTCAACATTTTGAACGCCAAAGCCGAGAATTTCTCGTTGTCGTCTGCCTGACGGCTTTGTTTTTCGCCATCAGGAGTTTCGCCTTGTACGGGCGGAATGTCGGTCGGGGCGGGCAGGAACTCTACCACCGCGTCCAACATACGTTGTACACCCTTGTTCTTAAAGGCAGAACCGCACAACATCGGTTGAATTTCGCCGTCCAAAGTACGTTGGCGCAAAGCAGAGATGATTTCGTCTTCAGACAGCTCTTCGCCGCCCAAATATTTGTCCATCAGCTCTTCGTTGGCTTCGGCAGCGGCTTCAATCATGTTTTGACGCCATTCTTCGGCAGTGGCCACCAAATCAGCGGGGATGTCGCCGTATTCAAAGGTGGTACCTTTGTCGGCTTCATTCCAAATAATCGCTTTCATTTTCAGCAGGTCAACCACGCCTTCAAAGCCGTCTTCCGCGCCCACAGGAATCACCACGGGAACGGGGTTCGCGCGCAAACGGGTACGCATTTGCTCAACCACGCGGAAGAAATTGGCACCTTGACGGTCCATTTTATTTACAAACGCCAAACGCGGCACTTTGTATTTGTTTGCCTGACGCCATACGGTTTCAGACTGGGGCTGTACGCCGCCTACTGCGCAGTAAACCATTACCGCACCGTCCAAAACGCGCATAGAACGCTCTACCTCTACGGTAAAGTCCACGTGTCCGGGGGTGTCGATGATGTTGAAGCGGTGTTCGGGGAACTGACCCGCCATACCTTTCCAGTAGGAAGTTACGGCGGCGGAAGTAATGGTAATACCGCGTTCTTGTTCCTGTTCCATGTAGTCGGTGGTGGCGGCACCGTCGTGCACTTCGCCCAGCTTGTGAGTCAGACCGGTATAAAACAGGATACGTTCGGTGGTGGTGGTTTTACCTGCGTCAATATGGGCGGAAATACCGATATTGCGGTACAGGTTAATCGGGGTTTTGCGAGCCATTTTTTAAGCCTTTCCAAAAAATTAGAAACGGAAATGTGAGAAGGCTTTGTTGGCTTCCGCCATGCGGTGTACTTCTTCGCGTTTTTTCAACGCGCCGCCGCGGCCTTCGGAAGCATCAATCAGCTCGCCTGCCAAACGCAAATCCATGGATTTTTCGCCACGTTTGCGGGCAGCGTCGCGCACCCAGCGCATCGCCAGCGCCAAACGGCGTGAAGCGCGTACCTCAACAGGAACTTGGTAGTTGGCACCACCCACACGGCGGCTTTTCACTTCAACTACGGGTTTGGCGTTGGCAATGGCTTCGTTGAAAACTTCAATTGCTTCTTTGCCTTGTACTTTTTTGGCAATGTGTTCCAATGCGCCGTACACGATGCGTTCGGCAACGGCTTTTTTGCCGTCAATCATCAGTACGTTCATGAACTTGGTCAGTTCTACGCTGCCGAATTTCGGATCGGGCAGTACGTCGCGCTTGGGGACTTCTCTACGTCTTGGCATGTTAATTCCTTAGTGTCTTCAGTTGGGGGCAATCCCATGAATACCCAATGGGGCATTCACTTACTCCGACTGTGTTTTCGGGCAGTCGGCGATGCCGTGTCAATGGATTATTTTTTCGGGCGTTTTGCACCGTATTTAGAACGTGCTTGTTTGCGGTCTTTCACGCCTGCGGTATCCAAAGAACCGCGAACGGTGTGGTAACGTACACCCGGCAAGTCTTTTACACGACCGCCGCGAATCAGTACCACGCTGTGTTCTTGCAGGTTGTGACCTTCACCGCCGATGTATGAAATCACTTCAAAGCCGTTAGTCAAACGTACTTTGCAGACTTTACGCAAGGCAGAGTTCGGTTTTTTCGGAGTGGTGGTGTACACGCGGGTGCATACGCCGCGTTTTTGCGGGCAGGCTTCCAGTGCGGGTACTTTATTGACGTACACGGGTTTTTGACGACCCTTGCGTACCAATTGGTTAATCGTTGGCATATTTTACTTTGTCCTGTTGAGTGAAAATATTTTGTCAGCACCATGCCGACAAGCTTTCTATTATATTTGTTTTTTCTGCCATTGGTCAATGTTTTGCGTGTGAAAGGCAGGGTTTTGCGGCATTTACAGCGCACGGGCTGTTCAAAATACCCGTTTTTTACCCCACAGGACGTATATGGCAAAGCCTTTGCCGCAGCGGTATAATTTGACTACGGACTGCGCCCCAAGTGCAGCGCCGCCTTTCCCGTTCCACTACTAACAATAAGGAATCGCACCATGATGAAAACGGTTTTGCGCGGTGTCGCCGCATTGACTTTGTGTACCGCATTAAGTGCCTGCCATTTGCCCGCGCCGCCGCCTGCAGTGCTTACCCCGCCCGCAGGTGCGCCGCTACTGTCGCTCAACGTCAAAATTACCCCTGCCAATCCCGTTTCCCAACGCTATTACAGCAGCGGACAAGGACACATCATCACCACCCAAAACGGACAAAGCCTGTTCCGTGTCGGTTTGCGTAACGAACTGTTTCAAGGTGGTGCCACACGCATTGGCACAGCGCGTTACGGACAAGCCGAAGCCTCATCCATTAGCGGACGCTATATTGCCTGCCGCTACGAAATGGTGTCTGCCTATTCGGGAAGGGGCAGTTGCCGTTTGTCTGACGGCGCATTGTTCGCCATGCAGATTTACCGCTAAACCACACAAACAAAAAAGCGCAACCTTTTATCAGGTTGCGCTTTGTTTATGCTGATTTAGTTGCGTCGTGCCTTAAAGCCCAACAAATGCTGGGTAGAAGCCATCCACGCCCCCACAATCCCCAACAGGCACACGCCGCCAAACACCGCCGCGATTTCCCACGGCAAAAAGCTGCGCCATTGCAAAGTAATGCCGTAAGGCTGAAAAATCTGATTGACCAAAGGACGCGCCACGTGCAACACCCACGCGCTCAACACCAGACTTAATACCACCGATACCACACTTTGCCATACTGCCTGATACAGAAACGGACGGCGCACAAATGAAGACGGCGCACCCAATAATTTGGTGATTTCAATTTCTTCTTTGTGGCTGAGGATTTGCAAACGGATGGTATTGTGTGCCACCAGCACATACGCCACACTTAATGTAGCTGCCAAAAACCAAAAGGCTTTTTTTACCAAATCATTGATTTGGTAAAGTGTCTGCATCCACTCTTGGTCCATTTGCGCTTGTTCTACCATCGGATACTGCGCCAATGCCTGTTGCACTGCCAACACGGATTGGGGATTGGCATTGTCGGGGGTAACCACAAATACATCGGGCAAGGGGTTTTCATCGAGCATGGAAACGGCATCTTGTGTGCCCATGGCTTCTTTTAATTCGTCCAAGCCCTGTTCTTTGCCAACAAATTTAAAGTCTTTAACTTGTTTGTTGTCTGACAATAATTTACGCACGGCTTCAATGTCGTTTTGCTGTGCGCCTTGTTCAAAATACAGGGTAATTTGTGGCACTTCGCTGAGTTTGTCGAGTACGTTTTGACTGCTTTGTACGCCCAAATACAGGGTAAGCGGCAGTGCCATGGCAATCGACAGCATCGCCAAAATCAGTAAGGTAGCAAAGGGCTGTTTGAGAAAATAGCCTGCGGCGCGGCGTGCGCTTTCGGCGTGGTGGGAAAAGTATTGAATCATGCTGAAAACCTGCCTTCCTGAAAACGCAAAATCCGATGTCCGTAATTTTGCATCAGTGTTTCGTCGTGTGCCGCCACAATCACGGTGGTGCCGACTTCGTGAAATGTTTTAAACAGTTCCATAATGTCTAAAGCATAGGCACGGTCTAGGTTGGCAGACGGTTCGTCAGCAATCAGCAGGCTGGGCTGGTGTACCACGGCACGGGCAATGCACAAACGCTGCTGTTCGCCGCCTGATAAGCTCATGGGGTCTGCCAGCTCGCGCCCGCCCAAACCGACTTTTTCAATCGCCATACGCGCACGGCGTTCGGCGTTTTTGCGGTCGTAACCGATAATGCGTAAGGGCAGCAGCACATTTTGCAGCACATTGCGGTCAAACAGGATCTTATGGTCTTGAAACACAATGCCGACGTGCTGGCGCAGATAGCCCAGCTCGTTGTCAGACAACGAACCCAAATCGTTTTGGTTGATGAATACTTTGCCAGTGGTGGGCTTGGTGATGCCCGCAATCAGTTTGAGAATGGTGGATTTGCCTGCGCCCGAATGGCCGGCAACAAAAATCATTTCGCCTTTTTCGATGGTGAAACTGACATTGTTCAAAGCCCGAAATCCGCCCGGATAAATTTTGGAAACCGATTCAAAACGTATCATAAATATTGGCGCCTGTGGTAAAAATACTCGTATGGGGTAAACAGGGCAATATCACGGCAGACACTGCCCCTGCAAATGCTACGATTATACGCGATTTTACCGCCGCAAAAGCAAAAGCCGCCGTAAAAGCCCGTCTTGTGTTACGCGAAAAAAACACCATGCTATAATTTCCGTCCGAT
This sequence comes from Conchiformibius steedae, assembly GCF_014054725.1. NCBI lineage: Bacteria > Pseudomonadati > Pseudomonadota > Betaproteobacteria > Neisseriales > Neisseriaceae > Conchiformibius > Conchiformibius steedae. The sequence goes on from NZ_CP059563.1 coordinate 305,916, forward strand.
TTTCCAACCCGAATTGAGCCCAGATGCCCAAGCATTTGAACGAACAAACCCTGCACGCCCTGATTAGCGAACGCGTGGAAAACAACGCCCCTTTCGGACTGCTGCTTGCCCTTACCCGCTGGCTGCGCCACGGCAAAGCCAAACACGCAGCCGAACGCGTGCGCCTGCTGCGCCGCACACTGGAAGCCGATGCCGAATTATGCGGCAAAACCGCCGTTTTACTCAGCCGTTGGCTGTGCCATTTGCGCCTGTATCCGCTGTTTATCAGTGCGGGTATTTTTTCCCGCGAAGGCTTTGCCCGCGAACTGATGGGGCGTTGGTACGAAAAGTTCAATCCCGCCTACAAAGACCTTTCCGATTTGCGCGATATTTTCTCGCAACTTTTTAAAGAAGAACGCGATGTAGAGTGGCTGGAAGCCGTGCCGATGCGCGAATGGCTGGTGTTGCTCAACCTGTTGCGCCGCCACACGCCCGAACAAAACCGCGAAACCGCCCGCCGCTATATGCGTCAGGAAGGTTTATATGCGGTGGAAATGCTGGCGATTTGGGTGGCAGCCGAAGAATTGGAACCCGACTTAATCCGCCTAGACCCCAAGCTGCTGGACCGCGATTCGCCCTTTGTGGCATTGGAACGGGAAGTAGCACGCTGGGTAGAAGCCCGTTTTGCCGATGCCCCGTTTGACGACAGCCATTTGTATGTAATGCTTGACCAATGCCGCCGTCAGGTAGAAAACCTGCGTAAAAAAGGCACTTTGGCGGGTGCAGGTTCGTCTTTGGGCGTGGCACACCTGTTGGAACGTCTTGACCAAACCCTTGGGCGCATGACCATGCTGATGGACGTTTTCTCGCCCGTTGCCATTGCCCCACGCCGCGTTTTGGCACTGACCGGCACGTTGGCACGCGCCGCTGCTGAACAACACAGTCTGTCGTGGCTGTGGAAACGCAGCGTTAAAATGCTTGCCCGCAGCATTACCCAAAATTCCAGCGACCACGGCGAACACTACATCACCCGCAATACCGCCGAATACCGCAGTATGTTTTATTCGGCGGCGGGCGGCGGGGTGGTGATTGCGCTGATGTCGCTGTTTAAAATCCACTTGGGTATGGTGATTCAAAACCAATTTTGGTTAAGTTTAGCAGAAGGCTTAAACTACGGCATCGGTTTTGCGCTGATTTATATGCTGGGCTTTACCGTTGCCACCAAACAGCCCGCCATGACCGCATCACGTTTTGCCGCCGCAGTAGAACGTAACGATAAAGGTCATGCCGTGGACATGAAGCTGGCGCAATTATTGGTAGATGTGCTGCGTTCGCAAACCGCCGCCGCGTTTGGCAACGTGTTTGCCGCCATCAGTTTGGCTGCCGTGATTGCCGGTGTCTATTGGCTGACCAACCTCAGTCCGCTATTAGACCCGTCCCAAGTTGCCTATCAGGTTCACGCCGTTGACCCGATGGCAGGAACATTATGGTTTGCCGCCATTGCGGGTGTGTGGCTGTTTTGTTCGGGCATTATTTCGGGCTTTTTTGACAACCGCTGCGATTACTTAAATTTAAGAATGCGCCTGCGCCATCATCCGCTGCTCAGCCCCCTGCCCGAAAAAACCCGCGCCCGTTTTGCCGATTATGTGCATAACCACTACGGCTCGATTATGGGCAACCTCTGCTTCGGTATGCTATTGGGGATGACGGGCTTTGTCGGACACGTTACCGGCTTGCCTTTGGATATCCGCCATGTGGCGTTTTCGTCTGCCAATATCGGTTATGCTTCCGTCAGCGGCATGGCGGGTTTGGGCGAATTTTTGAAAAACCTGATTTTTGTGCTGCTGATTGGCGGTGTCAATTTATGGGTCAGCTTTTCCATTACCCTGTGGGTGGCACTACGCTCGCGCGAAACCCGCATTGACAGCTGGTGGCGCATTTTCCGCTGCGTGTGGCAAATTGCCAAAGAGCGTCCGTGGAGTCTGTTTTTCCCGTGGCAACTGCCCCAAGATGCCATCGCCGCTGCCGTAAAAGAAAATAAAGACGGCAAGGAAAGCAAAGAAAGCGACCATACGCCCCACTAAAACCCAAAACAGGCAGATGTATTTTTTCATCTGCCTGTTGTTTTAAGTATTCTCAAACTGCCGCAGCATTTTTTCTGTTTCATCAATCAGTACGGCAGGCGAACAATTCAAACCTTCCGCCAGTTTAAACACCGTAACCAATGATGGCTGTTGCCTGCCTAATTCCAGCAAGCTGATATACACACGCTGCAAATCCGCCTCAAATGCCAACTGTTCTTGTGTCAGTTTCAGGTTTTTTCTTCTTGTACGCAAGACTTTACCAAATGCACGGGTAAGTGTTTCCATAATCTAGCCAATGAATACATTTGCATGAATTTCATCAGCCTGTTATGATTATGTCTTCATACAATAGTATGAATTTAACCCACATCTTTTTCACTTAAAGGAAGTAAACACCATGAACGTAAGAGACTTCATTTTACTGATGGCAAATAGTGCCGCACAAACCCAGCCCAATTATGTTAATCCCGTTGAGTTAGCTGAAATTTACAACCGAAAACACGGCAATACCAATGAGCAAACCATGTTTCAAGAATGTGAAAATCTGGTTCAAGAAGGAAGTTTAAAACGTCAAAATATCAATCCTGACAATAATCAGCTCAACAATAACCTATATTTTCAATAAAATACTGATTTTTTAAATCCTTAAAATCAAAACAGCCTGAAACAGAAACCGTTTCAGGCTGTTGCTTAATAGCATTTAGACTTATTCGGCAGCTTCTGCCGCTTCGCTATCGGACGTGTCTGCCGTACGCTGCAGCTGCTGCCATGCGGCACGGCGGCTGCGGTGGTAGCTCAAGCCCGTACCCGCAGGAATCAGACGGCCCACAATCACGTTTTCTTTCAAACCGCGCAAATCGTCTTTTTTGCCCATAATTGCCGCTTCGGTCAACACGCGTGTGGTTTCTTGGAACGATGCCGCCGAAATAAAGCTGTCGGTAGACAAAGACGCTTTGGTAATACCCAACAACACGTTTTCAAAACGCGCAGGCTCTTTGCCTTCGGCTTCGGCGTGTTCGTTGGCAATCATCACTTCGGCACGCTCTACCTGTTCGCCCGTAATAAAGCCTGTATCACCGGGGTCGGTAATGGTTACGCGGCGCAGCATCTGGCGGATAATCACTTCAATGTGCTTGTCAGAAATCTTCACGCCCTGTAAGCGGTAAACTTCCTGAACTTCCTGCACAATATAACGCGCCAAGGCTTCAATACCTTGCAAACGCAGAATATCATGCGGATCTACCGCGCCATCAACTACGGTTTCGCCCTTATTCACCACCTGACCGTCATGCACCAGCAGCTGTTTCTCTTTAGACACCAGCGTTTCGGTGGCAACACCGTCCAAATCGGTAATAATCAGGCGTTGTTTGCCCTTGGTTTCCTTACCGAACGATACTGTACCCGTTACTTCTGCCAGCATGCCCGCATCTTTGGGAATGCGTGCCTCAAACAGTTCCGCCACACGCGGCAGACCACCCGTAATATCGCGGGTTTTGGTAGAAGCCTGCGGCATACGCGCAATCACCACGCCTTTGCCCACTTCCTGACCTTCACGCACGGCAATCACTGCACCCGTTTGGAACGCCACCGATACGGGCGTGCTGGTTCCGGGAATCACCACATATTCGCCGTTTTCGTCCAACAGGCGCACGGTGGGGCGCAGCAGCTTGCTGGTGGAAGATGAAGAAGCACGACGTTTACCGTCAATCACCACCAAGGTAGACAAACCTGTGTTTTCATCGGTTTGCTTGGTAACGGTTACGCCTTCTTCTACGTTTTCAAATTCCACACGCCCTGCGTATTCGGTGATAATCGGGTGGGTATGCGGGTCCCAAGTCGCCAACAGTGCGCCTGCCTGCAATTCTTCGCCGTCATACACTTTCAAAGTCGCACCGTAAGGCACTTTGTGGCGTTCGCGCTCACGTCCCATCTGGTCGTGAATCACGATTTCGGCAGAACGGGTAATCACAATCAGCTCGCCTTTGGGATTGGCGATGTAACGCATTTGGCTAGAGAAACGCACCGTACCGTTGGATTTGGCTTCTACTTGGCTGGCAGCCGCCGCACGCGATGCCGCACCACCGATGTGGAAGGTACGCATGGTCAGCTGTGTACCCGGTTCGCCGATGGATTGCGCGGCAATCACGCCCACGGCTTCGCCCGAATTCACCAATTTACCACGCGCCAAGTCGCGCCCGTAACATTTGGCACACAAGCCGTAACGGGTTTGACAGGTAATCGGGGTGCGTACTTTTACTTCATCGACACCTGAAGCATCAATCAAATCCACCAAACGCTCGTCTAACAAAGTGCCTGCTTCTACCAAAGTCGCGCCGCTGGACGGGTCCACCACATCAGCAGCCGCCACACGTCCCAAAATACGCTCACGCAAGGATTCGATAATATCGCCACCTTGTACCACGGCTTTCATGGAGAAGCCTTCATCGGTACCGCAATCGTCTTCCACCACCACCAAATCTTGGGTCACGTCCACCAAACGGCGGGTCAGGTAACCAGAGTTCGCGGTTTTCAAAGCGGTATCCGCCAAACCTTTACGCGCACCGTGTGTCGCAATAAAGTATTGCAATACTGTCAAACCTTCACGGAAGTTGGCAGTAATCGGCGTTTCAATAATGGAGCCGTCAGGTTTCGCCATCAAACCGCGCATACCGGAAAGCTGTTTAATCTGCGCTGCCGAACCACGCGCCCCCGAATCCGCCATCATGTAGATAGAGTTAAACGATTCTTGGAACACTTCATTGCCTTCACGGTCAATCACAGGTTCTTTAGACAGATTGTCCATCATCGCTTTGGCGATTTTATCGCCTGCCGCGCCCCAAATATCCACCACTTTATTGTAACGCTCGCCGTTGGTTACCAAGCCTTTTTGGTATTGCTCTTCAATTTCTTTCACTTCAGCATTGGCAGCAGCCAGCAGCGCGGGTTTTTCTTTAGGCACTTCCATATCGTCCACGCAAATGGAAATACCGCCTTTGGCTGCCAAAGCAAAGCCCGTGTACATCAGGTGGTCGGCAAAAATCACGGTATCGCGCAAACCGCACAAGCGGAACGAAGCATTAATCAGCTTGGAGATTTCTTTTTTCTTCAGTGCTTTGTTTACATATTCAAACGGCAAACCTTTAGGCAGGATTTCAGACAGCAGCGCACGACCAACCGTGGTTTCATAACGGTTCAACACCGCTTCAAACTCGCCTGATTCGTTTTTCACCCATTCGCGCAGACGCACGGTGATTTTGCTGCCTAACTCCACCTGTTTGGTGTGGTAGGCGCGGTGCACTTCTTTGACATCGGCAAACAAAGTGCCTTCGCCCTTGCCGTTGATGCGCTCGCGGGTCATGTAGTACAAACCCAATACGATGTCTTGAGACGGTACGATAATCGGCTCGCCGTTGGCAGGGGCTAACACGTTGTTAGACGCCAGCATCAGCGTACGCGCTTCCATTTGCGCTTCCAAGCTCAAGGGAACGTGTACTGCCATTTGGTCGCCGTCAAAGTCGGCGTTAAACGCAGCACACACCAAGGGGTGCAGCTGAATGGCTTTACCTTCAATCAAAATCGGCTCAAACGCTTGAATACCCAGACGGTGCAAGGTAGGCGCACGGTTCAGCAAAATCGGGTGTTCGCGGATAACTTCTTCCAAAATATCCCAAACTTCCGCCACTTCCTGCTCAACCAATTTTTTCGCCGCTTTAACGGTGGTTGCCAACTCGCGCTGTTCCAGCTTGTGGAAAATAAACGGTTTGAACAATTCCAGAGCCATTTTTTTCGGCAAACCGCATTGATGCAGGCGCAGGTAAGGACCTACGGTAATCACGGAACGACCAGAGTAGTCCACCCGTTTACCCAGCAGGTTTTGGCGGAAACGACCGCTTTTACCCTTAATCATATCGGACAGGGATTTTAAGGGACGTTTGTTCGCACCCGTCATCGCCTTACCGCGACGACCGTTGTCCAGCAGCGAATCCACTGCTTCTTGCAACATACGTTTTTCATTACGCACGATAATATCGGGCGCGCGCAGTTCCAGCAGGCGTTTTAAACGGTTGTTACGGTTAATCACGCGGCGGTACAAATCGTTCAAATCGGAAGTGGCAAAACGTCCGCCGTCCAAAGGCACGAGGGGACGCAAATCAGGCGGCAGCACGGGCAGCACGTCCATAATCATCCATTCCAGCTTCATACCCGAACGCTGGAAGGCTTCCAATACTTTCAAACGCTTGGCAAGTTTTTTGATTTTGGTGTCCGAACCCGTGCTTTGCAGCTCTTGGCGCAACATCTCGATTTCTTTCTCGATGTCCATGGTACGCAACAGCTCGCGTACGCCTTCCGCGCCCATGTGTGCGTCAAACTCTTCGCCAAACTCTTCAATTTTGGCGTAATAGTCTTCTTCGCTCAACAATTGGCGGCGTTGCAAAGTGGTCAAACCGGGGTCGGTAACGACAAAGGCTTCAAAATACAGCACGCGCTCAATATCGCGCAGGGTCATGTCCAATACCATGCCCAAGCGTGAAGGCAGCGATTTCAAAAACCAAATATGGGCAACAGGCGCAGCCAGTTCCAAGTGACCCATGCGCTCGCGGCGCACTTTGGTCAGTGTCACTTCCACACCGCATTTTTCGCAGGTTACACCTTTAAATTTCAGGCGTTTGTATTTACCACACAAACATTCGTAGTCTTTTACCGGTCCGAAGATTTTGGCGCAAAACAAGCCGTCGCGCTCGGGCTTGAAGGTGCGGTAGTTAATGGTTTCGGGTTTTTTCACTTCGCCATACGACCACGAACGAATCGTGTCGGGCGAGGCAATGCCGATTTTAATGGCATCAAATTCTTCCGACCCTGCCTGCTGCAGGGGGCTGAATAAGTCTGTCAAGTTCATAATGGCTCCTTCGGGTCAAGCCCGTGATGGGGTACACGCGCCCGTGTGTGCGACACAAGGGCGCAAAAATCTTATTTGACCAAGCACATCAGTAGGCTTCGCAGCTTACTTGTTCGGCTTTGCAAAACATTTCACTGTGTTTGGTGCGGCATTGTTTTAACACATCCAGCTTTGCCTGTCCGCGATGGCTGTTTTCACTGCGGAAAGTATCGGTAAACGCTTTTAAACGGCACACATACACCGTATTTTGACGCGGCGTAAACTGCGCCCGTTCTGCCAGCAAAAGGTTTACCTGCTCGGTTAAACGCGCCACTTGGCGTTCCAAAGCCGCAATGCGCTCCGCATCAGACGGCTGCGCCTGTGCTGTCAGCGATACACCCAAACACAACACAAACAGATATTTTTTCAACATCAATTATTGCTTTTTCAAATTATAGTGGCTGTCTTTTTGGTATTGGTTTTGGTCTTTTGCCAACTGCTGCAAATGTCCTTCCGCCACAAAAAAGCGCAAATCTTCTTCATTGTCCAAGTCCAGCTCCACAATACTGCCCTTGTCTTCCCACTCAAATTTGCCCTGTTTTTCTACTTTCAAAGGCTGTTTGCCGCCTTGATAATCGGCAATATAGTGGTAAGTGCCGTCTTGTTTCAGCTCAACAGTAGCCAAAATATGGTCGCAATCGCCACAGGGCAATTGACCCACATATTTGCCCGCCCAATCCAAAGCATTCATGGCACTGTGGTCTTTATCGTGGCTGTGGTCGTGTCCGTCGCCCTCAAAATGCCCTGAAGCCATTGATCCGCTTTCGGGCTGTTCGTTCGGCAACACTTGCGAAGCGGCAGCGGATGCAGCTTCAGGCACAGACGGTGCGGGCGCAGCAGATTCACCGCCGCCACAAGCAGCCAACACAGCAGCCAATGCAGAAATACCCAGTAATTTTTTAATGTTCAACATTTTGTTTCCTTTAAATAAAAAAGTAAGTTAAAAAATAATTTCAAGCAGCCTAAAAATCTGCCGTTATGAAGATTTTGCCTTTTCAGGCAGCATAGACAGACCCGCCGCCAACACCACCAATACAATGCCCAACGCAGTCGTCATATCCAATTGTTCGCCCAACAAACCCATCGCCAGCACCACACCAAACACAGGCTCTAATGCCAAAAAGATACCGCTAGTTGCCGCACCTGTTTGCACCAAGCCTTTATTCCACAACCAAGCCGCACCCAAACTACAAGCAATCCCCAAATACACCAACGCCGCCACGCCCTGCCATGTAAAGCGTATCTGCCAATCTTGCACCAAAGCCGCCATCAAGGGCATGCCAAATAAAGTCCCCAACTGCAAAGACAACGCCGTATAACTTTGCGTGTCCATGTTTTGCATGACACTTTTTGACCAGCGCAACCAAAACGCCACCAACACCGTAGAAGCCAGCACCAACAAACAGCCGAATAAAGAAATCTGCTCGTTTTGCGACACGCCCGCCACCAATACCACACCGCACAATGCCATCAGCGACAACAACCATGTTTTGGCACTCACTTTCTCTTTAAAAAAGAAATATCCTGCCAATACCACCATCACAGGTTCAAAACCCAGCATCGCCGCCGCGCTGGCAGCAGACGTATGTTTCAAGCCCTCAAACTGTAATAAAAACGTGAGCGGATAGGTTAAAACCCCCAAGCCTGCCAATTGTAAAAACTGTTGCTTATCCAAACGATGCTGCCTGAAAAAACGCAGGGTAAGCGGCAGCAGCAATACCGCCGCCAACAGCAGTCGCAACAGCACCACCAACGCGGGTTCGGCGCTTTGATAAGCGATTTTTCCTGCAATAAAAGACGTTCCCCATAAAAAGGCGGCAAGTAGTAAATAGTGCATTACGGTATTTTGGATTCCTTTTCAGTGATTACGGCATAGCAGCGATGTTGGGTTTTCGCTGCGCTTCAATCCAAGCTACGGTTACTACAAACCAGCCGATACAGCCAACCGCCTAAACCCAACAGCAGCAAGGGCAAATATCCGATAACAATACAAGCCAACAGCACATAAAAATTGTCCCAATTGACAAAAAAATCCCAATGCGCCTGCCAGCTATAATCATTTTGCAACAAAATATGATGGCTAACGGTATCTGTATATCTAACAAATTGCAAAAAGATAAATAACGCTATGACCAATAGCGGACAGATGATTTTTAAATAGCCATAAATCTTATCAGCTAGCATAAATAAAATCATTCCTCTAAAATTTTGGTAGGTATATACTGAGTATTTGATAACCTTGGTCTTAATAGAATTTGAATTTCTCTCTTACTACTACCAAAAGCTAAATTAACAATATCTTGGCAGACTTTTTTCCATGGCTCATTAGACAAATTATCATCATAGCTATCTGACACAGAAGCCCTTTCTGCGGAGTATTGTGTTTTATGAACATTTCCTTTCGGAATAAAACCAAAACAACCAAATGATCCTCCCAAATGATCAAAAGAAAGAATACTATAAGTACCACCAATATGAATCATAATATCTTTAGCTAAATTTTGATTTATTCTAGCACCAGCTATCTCTGTACCATCAAGATGTTTTTGGGTAGGCACTAAAAGTAGGAACAACAACTGCTGGATCAGAAAACAAAAAGTTATGTTTAAAATCATCACGCGTTTTTAATGCCTGAATTGTATAACCTGTTACATCCGATGTGATTTCCAATAAAACAATTTATTTTTTATTACTCATAATATAGACACCTCTTCAAATAAGTACATTACTTGTATCTCCTGAAAGCTGATAACAGCTTTCAGGAAGTCTCTAGATATTAATTCTGTTCCAAATCAATATCCAAGCCCAGCGAACGGATTTCTTTCACAATCACATTAAACGATTCGGGCATGCCCGCATCAATTTTGTGTTCGCCTTTCACAATGTTTTCATACATTTTGGTACGGCCGGTTACATCGTCCGATTTCACCGTCAGCATTTCCTGCAAGGTGTAGGCCGCGCCGTAGGCTTCCAGCGCCCACACCTCCATCTCACCGAAACGCTGACCACCGAACTGCGCTTTACCGCCCAAAGGCTGCTGCGTTACCAAGCTGTACGGACCGGTAGAACGGGCGTGCATTTTTTCATCAACCAAGTGGTGCAGCTTCAGATAATGCATCACGCCCACGGTTACGCGGCGGTCAAATGCTTCGCCCGAACGTCCGTCATACAGCGTGATTTGGGTTTTGGTGTCGTTAAAGCCCAATTTCTGTACTTCGGGGTCATCGCTGGGGTAAGCCAAATCCAGCATTTGATAGATTTCCGCTTCTTTCGCGCCGTCAAATACGGGCGAAGCAAAGGTGGCACCGCGTTTCAGATTGTGCGCCAATGCCAGAATTTCATCGTCGCTCAAAGACTTCAGGTCTTCTTTCTTGCCGCTGCCGTTATACAGCTCTTCCAAGAAGGCGCGGATTTCTTTGACTTTACGTTGTTCTTCCAGCATTTTTTCAATGCGCTGACCGATGCCTTTTGCAGCCCAGCCCAAATGCACTTCCAAAATCTGTCCGATATTCATCCGCGACGGTACACCCAAGGGATTCAGCACGATATCTACAGTACGACCGTCTGCCATATAGGGCATGTCTTCCACAGGCAGAATGCGCGATACCACACCTTTATTACCATGGCGACCCGCCATTTTGTCGCCTGCCTGCAAACGGCGTTTGATGGCGATAAACACTTTCACCATTTTTTGTACACCGGGAGGCAGTTCGTCGCCTTGAGTCATTTTTTTCTTTTTGACTTCATACAGCTCTTCGGCTTCTTCGCGTTTTTGTTGCAGCGACAGCTTGGTCAGTTCCAGTTGTTTCGCCAAATCTTCGTCTGCCAAACGCACGTCAAACCAGTCGTGGCGGCTGGGCAGCGAATGCAGGTATTCGGTGGTAATTTCCTTGCCTTTTGCCAGCTTCAAGGGTCCGCCGTTGGCTTTTTGACCCACCATCATGCGTTCCAAACGGTCAAATGCGTCGTTGTCAAAAATACGGATTTGGTCGTTCAAGTCTTGGCGGTAGCGTTTCAGCTCGGCTTCAATAATGGATTGGGCGCGTTTGTCGCGTTGAATGCCTTCGCGGGTAAACACTTGCACGTCAATCACGGTACCGCTCATGCCTGTGGGCATACGCAAAGAAGTGTCTTTTACATCAGAGGCTTTTTCACCGAAGATGGCACGCAGCAGTTTTTCTTCGGGGGTCAGCTGGGTTTCGCCTTTGGGGGTCACTTTACCCACCAACACGTCGCCTGCTTCCACTTCCGCACCGATATAAACAATGCCCGATTCGTCCAAACGGTTTTGCATGCGCTCGGACAAGTTAGGAATATCGCGGGTAATGTCTTCCGCGCCCAGCTTGGTATCACGCGCCACCACATTCAGCTCTTCAATGTGAATGGAGGTGTAGCGGTCTTCTGCGGCGACACGCTCGGAAATCAAAATGGAGTCTTCATAGTTGTAACCGTTCCACGGCATAAAGGCGATGGTCATGTTTTGACCGAGCGCCAACTCGCCCAAATCGGTGGATGCGCCGTCGGCAATCAAATCGCCGCGCTGCAACACGTCGCCCGCTTTCACGGCAGGGCGTTGGTTGATGTTGGTGGATTGGTTGGAACGGGTAAATTTCACCAAATTGTAAATATCTACACCCACTTCGCCTGCGGTGGCTTCGTCGTCGTGTACGCGCACCACCACGCGGTTGGCGTCCACATATTCCACCACGCCGCCGCGACGTGCCACAATCGCAGTCGCGCTGTCCACGGCTACGGAACGTTCAATGCCCGTGCCGACCATTGGTTTTTCGGGGCGCAGGCAAGGCACAGCCTGACGTTGCATGTTAGCACCCATCAAGGCGCGGTTGGCATCATCGTGTTCCAAGAAGGGAATCAGTGAAGCGGCAACGGAAACAATCTGACCGGTGGCAATATCCATGTATTGCACGCGGTCGGGCGTTGCCAAAATGGTTTCGCCTTTTTCGCGGCAGGTAATCAAATCGCCTTTCAAGCAGCCTTGTTCGTCCAAATCCGAGTTCGCCTGTGCAATCACATAACGACCTTCTTCAATGGCAGACAAGTATTCCACTTCATCGGTAACTTTACCGTCCACCACACGGCGGTAGGGCGTTTCCAAAAAGCCGTATTCATTGGTGCGGGCAAATACGGACAGCGAGTTAATCAAACCAATGTTCGGACCTTCAGGCGTTTCAATCGGGCAAACACGACCGTAGTGAGTGGGGTGTACGTCGCGCACCTCAAAGCCTGCGCGTTCGCGGGTCAAACCGCCCGGACCCAATGCCGATACACGACGTTTGTGGGTAATTTCCGACAGCGGATTGGTCTGGTCCATAAACTGCGACAGCTGGCTAGAACCGAAAAATTCTTTAATCGCCGCAGAAACGGGTTTGGCGTTAATCAAATCGGTAGGCATCAGGTTTTCCGATTCTGCCTGATTCAAACGCTCTTTTACCGCGCGTTCCACACGCGCCAAGCCACTGCGGAATTGGTTTTCCACCAATTCGCCTACAGAACGCACACGGCGGTTGCCCAAGTGGTCAATATCATCTACTTCGCCATGACCGTTACGCAGTTCCACCAGCGTGGCAATGGTGACAACAATATCATCAACCGTCAGAATATATTTGCCTTTTTCTACCGCATCTGCCAAAGTTTCATTCAACAAACGCTCATACCAGCCGCCGCTTTGTTCGGGCAACAGTTTTTGCTGATAAGTGCGGGTATTGAACTTCATGCGTCCCACACGCGACAAATCATAGCTTTCTTCTTGAAAGAACAAACGGTTAAATAAAGCTTCTACCGCTTCATCGGTAGGCGGTTCACCGGGGCGCATCATGCGGTAAATGGCAACACGCGCCGCGTATTGGTCGGCGGTTTCATCGGTACGCAAAGTAGCGGAAATATAGCTGCCGTGGTCTGTTTCGTTGGTAAACAGGGTTTCAATTTGGGTGATGCCGCTGATGTCAAATTGTGCCAGCAGTTCTTCGGTGATTTCGCTGTTGGCAGCGGCAATCACTTCGCCTGTGGCGGTATCCAACACGGCTTTTGCCAAAGTTTTGCCTACCAAGGCTTCGGCATCAATTTTCAAACGGGTTAAGCCTGCTTTTTCAATGGTGCGGATGTCTTTGGCATTCACACGTTTGCCCGCAGCCACCAAAACATTGCCTTCTTGGTCGGTAATATCGGCTTTAGCGGTTTCGCCTTTTAAGCGCGACAGCACCAAATCGGTTTCCACGCCGTCTTTGCTCAAATAATAGCTCTCGCGCTCGTAGAACATATCCAGCATTTGTTCATCGCTGAAGCCCAAAGCGCGTAACAGAATGGTAACGGGCATTTTGCGGCGGCGGTCAATACGGAAATACAGCAGGTCTTTCGGGTCAAACTCAAAGTCCAACCACGAACCGCGGTAGGGAATAATCCGCGCCGAAAACAATAATTTGCCTGAAGAATGGGTTTTGCCGCGGTCGTGCTCAAAGAATACACCGGGCGAACGGTGCAACTGCGACACAATCACGCGTTCGGTACCGTTAATCACAAACGAACCGCTGGGGGTCATCAGCGGAATTTCGCCCATATACACTTCGTTTTCGCGTACTTCTTTAATCACTTTGGCAGAAGCAGCAGAATCTTTATCGTAAATTTTCAAACGGATACGCGCACGCAAAGGGGCTGCGTAGGTAATACCGCGCAATTGGCACTCAGGAATATCAAACAAAGGCTCGCCCAAAATATAATGGACAAAATCCAGCTCGGCATAGCCGTTGTTGCTCAGAATCGGAAAAATCGAGGTAAACGCAGCTTGCAGCCCTTCTTCGTCTTTGCGCTCATTAAACGCGCGGTTTTGCTGCAGGAATTTACCGTAAGATTCCAACTGCGTGGTCAGCAGATACGGCACATCCAATACGGTATCGCGCTTGGCAAAACTCTTACGGATGCGTTTTTTCTCGGTAAAGGTGTAACTCATGGTCAATACTCCTGAGGGGCAACGGTTATTTGTAAAAACGGTACAGGCTGACACCAAAATGCAGGCAGCGTGCAGAAAAGATTTGTAGAAAAATGGAAAACAATGCGACAATCAAAGACTGACGGCAAAGCGGCGGCAAGACGTGCAATATAAGACGCGTAGGGGCGCAAAAGAAAGAGGCAACATCATCATGGGATACTCCTGCCGCTGTTTTCAGGCAAGCTGAAAACTTATCGGAATGAATTTTATATAAATTTATAAAATTTTTCTAATTTTTAACAGAAAAACAGTAAAATTTTGTAAATTTACATTTTAAACAGATTGAAAGCGCAACAAGGCTGGCAGTAAAACTGCCAGCCTTTTGCCTCAAATTGTCAAAAGCAGATTATTTGATTTCCACTTTCGCGCCGGCTTCTTCCAATTGTTTCTTGATGTCGTCGGCTTCAGCTTGAGATACGCCCTCTTTCAGGGTTTTGGGAGCGCCGTCAACCAAGTCTTTGGCTTCTTTCAAGCCCAAACCGGTAATGGCACGAACCACTTTAATCACGCCTACTTTTTGGTCGCCGGCAGAAGCCAGAACCACGTCAAACTCGGTTTTCGCTTCTTCAGCAACACCAGTAGCAGGACCAGCAGATACGGCAACCGCAGCAGCAGAAACGCCAAATTTTTCTTCAAAAGCTTTAACCAGCTCGTTCAATTCCATAACGGTCAGGTTGCTTACCGCTTCCAAAATGTCTTCTTTAGTAATAGCCATGCTATTAAGCTCCTAAATATTGAGTGAAATAATAAAATGTTGGTTTAAATCGGACAAAATACGAAACCGTGCGGATTAAGCCGCTTCGCTTTCTTTTTTCTCTGCCAAAGCAGCCAAACCGCGTGCAAAGCCTGATACGGGCGCTTGCATAACGAAAAGCAGTTTGGACAGCAATTCTTCGCGGCTCGGAATGGATGCCAACTCAGTAACTTGAGCAGCATTCAACACATCGCCATTGTAAGAACCGGCTTTGATAATAATTTTGTCGTCTTTTTTCGCGAATTGGTGCAGCACTTTTGCGGCGGCAACGGCATCTTCAGATGCGGCATATACCAAAGGACCAACCATTTGGTCAGCCAAACCGGCAAAAGAAGTTCCTTCAACCGCACGACGAGCCAAAGTGTTTTTCAGAACGCGCAAGTAAACGCCTTCTTTACGCGCATTGGCACGCAGTTCGGTCATGCTGGCAACACTGATACCGCGATATTCGGCAATCACCATAGTTTGCGCACCGTTAATACCGGCCACAATCTCTTCTACGGCTGCTTTCTTGGTTTCAATATTGAGACTCAAGGTCTACCTCCCACTGTTTGTCAAAAGAACACCGCCAAGCGGTATTCCACCAGCGCGGCAACCCGAAAAGACATTTTGCAAGCAGTTAGCTTGCGCATACCTTGTGGACCACCGTCTGCGTAGGGTTGAAAGATTAAAGCTTGCGCTCCCTACGGTCTTGGACATCTGCTTATTGTTATCAAGCAGTCCCATTTCAGGCAGCCAAAACAGCTTTTCAGGCTGCCTGAAAAATTTTTCAGCACTTATTTTGCGGTTACGCTGGCAACGTCAACGCGTACACCCAAACCCATGGTGCTGGATACCGCAATCTTTTTCAGATACTGACCTTTGGCGGCGGCGGGTTTGGCTTTTACCAAAGCATCCAACAGCGCGTCAAAGTTTTCTTTCAAATCGGCTTCGGAAAAAGATGCGCGACCGATGGTGGCGTGAATAATACCTGCTTTGTCGGTACGGTATTGAACCTGACCCGCTTTAGCGTTTTTCACCGCTTCGGCAACATTCGGGGTAACGGTGCCGACTTTCGGATTCGGCATCAAACCGCGCGGACCCAAAATCGTACCCAACTGACCCACGATACGCATTGCATCGGGAGAAGCAATTACCACGTCAAAATCCAGATTGCCTTTTTTCACTTCTTCGGCTAAATCTTCAAAACCAACTACGTCTGCACCAGCAGCTTTAGCGGCTTCGGCATTCGCGCCTTGCGTAAACACAGCCACACGGGTGGTTTTACCTGTACCTTTGGGCAGAACCACAGAACCGCGAATCACTTGGTCGGATTTACGCGGGTCTACGCCCAAGTTGAAAGACACGTCTACAGACTCGTCAAATTTGGCAGTCGCGGCTTTTTTAACCAAAGCAATCGCTTCTTCTACCGCATACAGCTTGTTGGCTTCAACAGAAGCACGCAAGGCTTTCAAACGTTTGGATACTTTTGCCATGTTACACGCCCTCCACATTCAAGCCCATAGAACGGGCAGAACCCGCGATGGTACGCACAGCCGCATCCAAATCCGCAGCAGTCAAATCAGGCTGTTTGGTTTTGGCGATTTCTTCCAACTGGGCACGGGTAACCGTGCCGACTTTGTTGGTCAAGGGATTGGCGCTGCCTTTTTGCAAACCAACTGCTTTTTTCAGCAGAATGGTAGCAGGCGGCGTTTTCATCACAAAAGTGAAGGATTTATCAGCGTAAGCGGTAATCACAACAGGAATGGGCAAGCCCGGTTCCATGCTTTGAGTGGCCGCGTTAAACGCTTTACAAAATTCCATAATGTTCAAACCGCGCTGACCCAATGCAGGACCTACAGGCGGCGAGGGATTGGCTTTACCTGCAGGAATCTGCAGTTTGATGTAGCCGACAACTTTTTTTGCCATGAATTAAACTCCAAAACGGGTCATACGCAGAATAATTCTGCTCCCCAGATTTCAAAACGGATTAGAGCGAAACGCCGCTCTCAAAATAAAACGGGCAATTATAAATCCCGCTGCTTGATTTTGCAAATTATTTTTTCATCTGCACAATCACAGTTTTTCCACCTGCCCAAATTCCAACTCAACAGGAGTTTCGCGCCCAAAAATTTGCACGGTAACACGCAGTTTGTTGCGCTCGTAATCCACAAACTCCACCGCACCGTTGAAATCGGCAAAAGGTCCTTCGTTTACACGGACTTGCTGTCCCACTTCAAATTCTACACGCGGTTTGGGTTTTTTCTCGCCACTTGCACCGCCACCCACCTGTGCCATAATATTGTCCACTTCGCGTTGCGAAATCGGCAAAGGACGGTGCGCAGTACCGCCGATAAAGCCGTTGATGCGCGGGGTACTTTTTACCAGATGCCACGAACTGTCGGTCATTTCCATTTCAATCAGCACATAACCCGGAAAAAACTTGCGCTCGGCAACGGTTTTACGTCCGTTTTTAATATCCACCACTTCTTCAACAGGCACCAAAATCTGCCCGAAATAATCTTCCATGCCTTCACGGGCAATGCGCTCTTTCAAGGTTTTTTGTACATTTTTTTCAAAACCAGAATAAGCCTGTACCACATACCAACGTTTCGACATTCTTAACCTTTCAACAAAACGGCGTTAAACAGCAGACTGATTAAAGTGTCCACACCATAAATAAACACGGCAAATACCGCCACAAACAACACCACAAACATGGTCATGCGTACCGCATCGGGGCGTTTGGGCCAAACTACTTTTTTGACTTCGGCAGTGGATTCTTTAATATAGCGCAACAGATTGCGCCCCATATCACACCAAAAAAACACAATCAGCAGCGCAATCAGCACCCCGCCAATCGGAAAAACCAAATTGGTATAAGGAGGCAAACCTTTTACGCCGTCATACGCCCACACGCCCCCGCCTACAAATGCGGCAGCAATCAATAATTTAAACGTATCTGCGCCTTTATTGGTGTTTTGTTGCGGCATTTCATGATTCATTTGAATTCCTTTCAATACCATACGATAAAAAACTAACCGGTTGTTAGACCGGTTAGTTTTTTCTATTTGGCAGGCCAGGAGGGTCTCGAACCCCCAACCCTCGGTTTTGGAGACCGATACTCTACCAATTGAGCTACTGGCCTCTAAAACTTAAGCAATAACTGAAGAAACCACGCCTGCACCCACGGTACGACCGCCTTCGCGAATCGCGAAACGCAAGCCTTCTTCCATGGCGATGGGGGCAATCAGTTCTACGGTAATGGCAACGTTTTCACCCGGCATTACCATTTCCACGCCTTCTTCCAAAGTCACTGCACCAGTTACGTCAGTAGTACGGAAGTAGAATTGCGGACGGTAGTTGGCGAAGAACGGAGTGTGGCGACCACCCTCTTCTTTGCTCAAAACGTATACTTCGGCTTTGAACTTGGTGTGCGGGGTAATGGAACCGGGTTTAGCCAATACTTGACCGCGCTCTACGTCTTCACGTTTGGTACCGCGCAGCAATACGCCTACGTTGTCGCCTGCTTGACCTTCGTCCAGCAGTTTGCGGAACATTTCCACACCGGTACAAGTGGTTTTTTGGGTTTCTTTCAAACCGACGATTTCAATCTCTTCGCCTACTTTGATGATGCCGCGCTCTACACGACCGGTTACCACAGTACCGCGACCAGAGATGGAGAATACGTCTTCAATCGGCAGCAGGAAGGGTTTGTCCACTGCACGCTCGGGAGTGGGGATGTAGCTGTCCAAAGCGGCAGCCAATTCAAAGATTTTTTCTTTGTAAGCGGCATCGCCTTCCAAGGCTTTCAGGGCAGAACCTTGAACGATGGGCACATCGTCACCGGGGAAGTCGTAGCTGGACAACAGGTCACGGATTTCCATTTCCACCAATTCCAGCAGCTCGGCATCGTCCACCATATCGCATTTGTTCATAAATACGATGATGTAGGGTACACCTACCTGACGCGCCAACAGGATGTGTTCGCGGGTTTGCGGCATGGGACCGTCAGCAGCGGAACATACCAAAATCGCGCCGTCCATTTGGGCAGCACCGGTAATCATGTTTTTCACATAGTCGGCGTGACCGGGGCAGTCAACGTGGGCGTAGTGACGACCTTCGGTTTCGTATTCAACGTGGGCGGTGTTAATGGTAATACCGCGGGCTTTTTCTTCGGGGGCGTTGTCGATTTGGTCGTATGCGCGCGCCTGACCGCCGAATTTTTCGGCCAAGATGGTGGTCAGTGCGGCGGTGAGGGTGGTTTTACCATGGTCAACGTGACCGATGGTGCCAACGTTTACGTGCGGTTTGCTACGTTCAAACTTTTCCTTTGCCATGGCAAAATATCCTTGTAAAAACAGTAAAATCGGAAAAAAGAGATATGGTGCCCATGGGCAGAATTGAACTGCCGACCTCTCCCTTACCAAGGGAGTGCTCTACCCCTGAGCTACATGGGCCTAAAAGTTTGTGGAGCGGGTGAAGGGAATCGAACCCTCACCGTAAGCTTGGAAGGCTTCTGCTCTACCATTGAGCTACACCCGCAACTTAATCTCTACACTCCAACTGGGGAAATCTGGTGGTGGGAGAAGGATTCGAACCTTCGAAGCTTACGCGGCAGATTTACAGTCTGCTCCCTTTGACCGCTCGGGAATCCCACCGAAAAGAGAAACGAAACTATAACGCTTCCCGCATAGGCTTGTCAAACAAAATTGGTGCTTGGTGTGTGTGTTTTTTCCAAGTCAATTATTTTTCGGATTTTTATTTTTACTTTTCCGCAATAATTTTTTCGTATTTTGCCTGCAGCTGTTCGGGCGTTTCGGGGTTTTCTTCATCAATCAGAATGCAATCCACAGGGCAAACCTGCTGGCATTGCGGTTCGTCATAGTGTCCGACACACTGTGTGCACAAATTTGGATTGATTTCGTAAATTTCTTCGCCTTGGTAAATGGCATCGTTGGGGCATTCGGGTTCGCAGACATCGCAATTAATGCATTCGTCGGTAATAAACAAAGACATAGCAGTCAAACTCAAAATAAAAACGCATTATTATAGCATGTTTTACCGATACGTCTGCATGGAAAGTTTTTAGTTAAGATATTGAGTATAATTATTTTTTACAAACAAACAGCCCATTGGTAAAACGCTGCGCGGACACAAATACAACAAAACAGGGGTTTTGTCCCGTTATGGCTTGACGGACAACGCACCCTGCCATCATTTTCATGGTATAGTCTTTATCAGGAACTGTCCGATGCCATCAGGCGCGGCAGACCGATTTTGAGAACTGTTTTTTTTGAATGGAATACCATGAAGCAATTACATAAAGTGATGATTGCCGCAGCGGGTATGCTGATGGCAGGCACGGTAGCCGCCGAAAACGGCGCGGGTTTTTATGTTCAAGGCGATGTGGGCTTGGCAAACCTGAACACCAACACCGAAAAATTTAAGGTCAAAAACACCTTTAAAAGCCTGAAAAACTCTTATAAAGAGTCGGGTTTTATGCCCCGCATCAGCGCAGGCTACGATTTTGGCAACAATTTGCGCGTGGCAGGCGATTACACCCATTACAAAGATGCCGACAATTCGGCACGGGAAGGCGACACCAGCCTGCACGTTAAAACCCAAGCCCGCAGCATGGGGGTTTCTGCCGTTTACGATTTTCCGATTGAAGGCACGGCAATCAAGCCTTATGCGGGTGCTCGGGTGGGTTTGAACAAAACCAAATTGCAGGCACGTTTGCAAAACGGCGGCAATACCCAAAGCTCGTCTGACAGCAAAACCAAAGTAGGCATGGGCGTATTACTGGGTGCCAGCTACGAAATCAGCCCGAATATTTCTACCGATGTGGGCTACCGCTACAACCACATGGGTTCGGAAATCAAGGCACATGAAGTCACAGCAGGTGTGCGCTACACCTTCCGTTAACATATAGATTTTAATCAATAAAAAAAACAGCACCTTGTTTCAATAAGGTGCTGTTTGGTTTTGACGGCTTGCGTTTATTCTACGGTAACGGATTTTGCCAGATTGCGCGGTTTATCAACATCCGTACCGCGTGCCAATGCAGCATGATAAGACAGCAACTGCACGGGAACGGTATGGATAATCGGCGATAACGCCCCTGTATGGCGCGGGGTGCGAATCAGATGGATTTCGTCTGTGGCTTCAAAATGGCTGTCCAAATCGGTAAACACAAACAATTCGCCACCGCGTGCGCCTACTTCCTGCATATTGGCTTTGACTTTGTCCAACAGGGCATCGTTGGGGGCAATCACGACAACAGGCATATTTTCATCTACCAATGCCAAAGGTCCGTGTTTTAATTCACCGGCAGGATAGGCTTCGGCGTGAATATAGGTGATTTCTTTGAGTTTGAGCGCGCCTTCCAAGGCAATCGGGTAATGAATCCCACGCCCTAAAAACAAGGCACTGCTTTTTTTGGCAAATTTTTGCGCCCATGCGGCGATTTGCGGTTCAAGGTTTAAAGCGTGTTGAATACTGCCCGGAAGTTGGCGCAGTTCTTCGGTGTAGGTGTGTTCCTGCTCTGTGGAAACGCTGCCGCGCAGTTTCCCCAAAGTAACGGCTAATCCAAACAAAACAACCAATTGTGTGGTAAAGGCTTTAGTGGAAGCCACGCCGATTTCCGCACCTGCACGGGTATAAAGCACCAAACTGCTGGCACGGGGCAGGGCAGATTCCATTACGTTGCAAATGGACAGTGAATGGCGGTTGCCTAAAGATTGGGCGTATTTAAGCGCTTCCATGGTGTCAAGCGTTTCTCCCGATTGGGAAATGGTTACCACCAATTGTTGCGGGTCAGCAATCACGTCGCGGTAACGGTATTCGCTGGCAATTTCTACATCGGTAGGGATTTTGGCAATGGATTCCAGCCAGTATTTGGCGGTCAGCGCGGCATAGTGAGACGTACCACACGCCAGAATTTTAATGCTGTTGATGTTTTGGAACACTTCGCGGGCAGTTTCGCCAAAGTTTTCAGGCTCAAATCCGCCGTCTAAAAACACTTCGGCGGTGCTGGCAACGGCTTGGGGCTGCTCGTGGATTTCTTTTTGCATAAAGTGGCTGTACGGTCCCAACTCCAGCGATGCCAAGGATAAGGCAGAAGTTTTCACGGGGCGTTCAACGGCATTGCCGTTTTTGTCTGCCAATTTTACGATGCCTGTGGCGTTTAATAATCCGATGTCGCCGTCTTCCAAATAGGCGATGTGGCGGGTAAAGGCAATCACGGCAGACACATCGGAAGCGATAAAGGTTTCGTTTTCGCCAAATGCCACCAGCAGCGGACACCCCATGCGGGCAACTGCCATGTATTCGGGCTGGTCGGCGGCAATCACGCCAATGGCATACGCGCCGTGAAAGCGCGCACAAGCGGCTTGCACGGCAGCAAACAAATCTCTGCCATTATGGATGTATTCATAATGCACGCTGTGGGCGATAACTTCGGTATCGGTTTGCGATTCAAACACATAGCCCAATGCTTGCAAACGGCTGCGCTCGGACTCAAAGTTTTCGATAATGCCGTTATGCACCACAGCAATCAGTTGGTCGGAAATATGCGGGTGGGCGTTGGGTTCGGTAACACCGCCATGCGTTGCCCAACGGGTGTGTCCAATGCCTGTTTGTCCGCGCAAGTTTTGTTCCTGTGCGGCTTGGCGCATATTGGCAACACGCCCGACACGGCGCACACGCTCAATGCCGTTGGCGGTATGCACGGCAATACCCGATGAATCGTAACCGCGGTATTCCAAGCGTTGCAGTCCGTCTGTTAAAAAATCAACCACATTATTTTCGGGTGCGCGTACCGCACCGACAATTCCGCACATAATGCTATTCCTTACAATAAGCGAAACAGGGGCGCAGTCGCCCCATTAAAATAGGATGTCGGGAATTGTAACAGAATATCACGCTGCCTGACGCATCGCCTGCGCCGCTGCCACTACACCCGTACCGAACAGCGCATCGGCATCGGCTTCATCAAAGGTATAGCGTTCATTACAAAAATCGCAATCCACGCTAATGCTGCCTTCTTCAGCCACCACTTCGCCCACTTCTTTACAGCCCAGCAGCAACAGCATATCCGCCACTTTTCCACGCGAACAGCTACAGGCAAATTCCAAGGCTTCGGCAGGAAACACACGCGGCGGATGTTCATGAAACAAACGGTACAGCAAAGCATCGGCAGGCAAACCGCTCAATTCTTCCGCCGATAAAGTTTGTGCGGGCAACGCCACTTGCGCCCACGCTTCATCATCGGCTTCGCTTTCGGGCAAACGTTGCAGCAAAAATCCGCATGCCTGTTGTTCATCGGCACTCAATACGATATGGGTTTGAATTTGTTGGGAACGCTGCATATAGTCTGCCAACATCGCCGCAATACCACCACTGTGCAAAGGCACAATGCCCTGCCACGGCTCGCCGTTGCGCGGTTGCACGGTAATGGCAAATATCCCTTCCCCACCCAATAATTGATGCAAATCCGCATCATCGGCAACGGCGACACTTTCGTCCCAACGTGCCGTGGCGCGACACGTTCCACTCACAGCCTCTGCCACCAGCATTTTCAACACGCCTTTGCCCTGCACCTGAATGGTTAAAGTGTGGTCAGATTTTAAATCTTCGGACAACAAGGCTGCAGCAGCCAACACTTCCCCCAAAGCGCGGCGGATGGCTGGCGGATAGTTTTTGCGTTGCAGAATGTGTTGCCACACTTCGCTTAAACGCACATACAAACCGCGTGCAGGGTGTTCGTCAAATAAAAAACGGCTACGGTAATCGGAATCGGCATTCATGCTGTGAAATCCTTTCTTTCAATTTTAAACATCACCGCAAAATAATGCCGAAACGCCATAATGCAAGGGCAAAGCATTTATAGAATATTCGGTTCAGGCACCAACACCACCCCAAAACGCTGCAAAACTTCTTCGCAGACCATTTGCGACAATGCCAAAACGTCTGCTGCACTTGCCTTGCCATCACGGTTAATCAACACCAATGCCTGTTTGTCGTGTACCGCTGCACCGCCAATCTGCTTGCCTTTTAATCCACAACGCTCAATCAGCCAACCCGCTGCCAGTTTTACCGTTCCATCGGGCTGCGGATAAACGGGCATATCGCCATATTGTTCGCGCAAACGCTGGGCGTGCGCCGCATCTACCACAGGATTTTTATAAAAACTGCCTACATTGCCCGTTGCATCGGGATTAGGCAATTTACTGCGGCGGATTTGGCACACCGCTGCCGATACATCTGCTGCGGTGGCTTCGCGTTCCCCGCAGTTTTGCGCCAACACCGCCGCCAAATCGCCATAACCTACCCGCGCCTGAAACACTGTATCCAGCACAAAACCCACCGCCACAATCACATAACGCCCTTTACCAGCCTGTTTAAACAGGCTTTCGCGGTAGGCAAACGCACACTCGTCCCGCTGCAAACGCACAAATTCGCGGCTGTCTAAATCAAAACAATCCACATAATCAATGCGGTCTTTTACTTCCACGCCATACGCACCGATATTTTGCACAGGCGCAGCGCCCACCGTCCCTGGAATCAGGCTTAAGTTTTCCAAACCGCTTAAACCCGCGTTTACCGTATATTGCACAAAATCATGCCACACTTCGCCTGCCTGCACTGCCAAACGCACCTGTGCGCCATCGCGGGCGTATTCGCGAATACCTTTATTTGCCATCTGCACCACCAAGCCCTGATGGTCGCGGCTAAATAAAATATTGCTGCCCCCACCCAACCACAGCACCGTGTCGCGCCGAAACTGTGGCAAAACACAAATTTCAGGCAATTCTGAAGCATGGTTTAACACGCAAAAATACGCAGCGCGGGCAGGCAGATGAAAAGTAGAACAGCCCGATAAATCATAATCAGAAAAAACGGCAACCATAAATCCCCCTACGGACAAACAAAAACAGATTATCCCATCTGCACCCGATACGGTACAGACGGGATAATCATTTACAGTTTAATGCGTTTTACAGCAGGGGTTTATTTTTCTTGGGCTGCGCCAAATGTGCCGTAGCTGCTGCCGTAAATATAAGCACCTGTCATCTCTTCAGCATTATCGCCGTGGAACGTGCCTTCCATTGTTGCAGCCACTTTACCTGCTGCTGTTGCTGCCGAATCCAATCCACCAAAACGGTACAGTTCCGTATCGCTTCCATCGGGTTTTTTACCAAATGTACCTTTCAGATTAATTTTAAAATCAGGATTATTCTCATCCGTAATGCTTCCCACCACTGTTCTATTGCCAAAACTTACCACAAATTCAGATTGCACGGGAATGGGTTTTTCTGCCAAAGTAGCTTTTACCCCTTCTTGCGCCAGCTTCACATGACGGCGGGCATCCGACAAATCACTGACGGCAGTCCGTACCGCACTTTGTGCTTCATCGTATTTGGCTTGTGCTTCGCTGCTGCCACCTGAATTCGCCAATTCCGTACGGGCTTTTTCACGGTTTTCAGTAGCGGTTTTTAATTTTGCTTCGGCAGCAGTCAGATTGGTATTCGCCACACCGGCAACCGCAGCGGCATTAAAATACGGAAGTGCTTCAAAATGTAAGCCTTTACCTTTATATTTAATTTCTTTATCGTGCGCATCTTTACCAAGCGCTTCAATTTTTTCTACAGGTGTTGCCTTACCTACGGTAAACACATGGCGTTTTTCGTATTCGTCATATACCTCGCCATAACGGGCATGCTTCAGATGCGTGCCAATCATGCGCCATGAGTTACTGGGGTTTTGATGGTAGGGTGCAGTACTGGTACCCGTATAGATTTTTTCGTTGCTGCCCGAATAAAATCCATCTTCTTTACCATCTGACGCATCATTTTTGCCTGTGGGAATCAGCAAAATGGAACGTCCATCAATCTCCAATGTGCTGATGTCTTTCATTTTCCAATCGGTTTGTTCAGAGACAAATTTACCGCTGTCTTTGGAAGTGGGATTCACATCCAGCGAACCGTACAAACCAAATAGAGTTTCTGATGTAACGGTATTGTTGGCTGCAGAAGAACCACCTGATGAAGAACCGCCACTGCTACTGCTGCTACTGCCCGAACCGCCTGATGAAGCACCTCCGCTGCCTGTTCCGCCACCGCTACCGGTAACAATCGTACCGCTGCCGCCACCACCGCTGCCGCAGGCTGCCAATCCGAATACTGCCGTTACCAATACGGCGGTCAATTTTTTATCCATACTGCACACTCCTTAAAGTTTTTGTTTGGGAAGCCGCTGTAACGGCCTTGCGAAATGTTGCCGATTCTAACACAGCTGGTTTGTTGTAAAGCATTTTTTGCACACGCTGCACCGCAAACGGGCAGGGTTGTTGCGTTTGCGGCGCAACAGCGTTTACTGCTGTGCGTAACGTTGCAGCAGTTCGCGGAAAGCTGCGCCCGTTTCGGGGTGTTTCAAACCATACGCCAAGGTGGCTTCCAAATAACCGATTTTGCTGCCGCAGTCGTAACGCGTGCCGTTAAAAGCATGCGCCAACACAGGTTCGTATTCCAATAATTTGGCAATACCGTCCGTTAATTGGATTTCGTTGCCTGCGCCGCGCTCCAAGTTTGCCAACAGTTCAAAAATACGCGGGGTTAAAATATAACGCCCCACCACCGCCAAATTAGACGGCGCATCTTCGGGCTTGGGTTTTTCCACAATGCTGCGGATGCGTTGAAAATCCTGCCAATCATGGGTTTCCACAATACCGTAAGACGCGGTTTGGCTGGGTTCAACCGTTTCCACACCCAACACGCTTGCGCCCGTTGCCTGATACACGTCCACCATCTGTTTTAATGCACCCTGTGGCGCATCAATCAAATCATCTGCCAAAATCACGGCAAAGGGTTCGTTATTCACCGCTGCTTTGGCACACAATACCGCATGCCCCAAGCCTAAAGCTTCTGCCTGACGGATATACAGACAGGTAATGCCTGCGGGCAAGACGTTTTGCACGGTATTCAGCAAAGCGTGTTTTTCGCGCAATGCCAATTCGGTTTCCAGCTCGTAAGCCTTGTCAAAGTGGTCTTCAATGCTGCGCTTGCTGCGCCCCGTCACAAAAATAATTTCATCACAACCTGCTGCCACGGCTTCTTCTACGGCGTATTGAATCAGGGGTTTGTCCACAATTGGCAACATTTCTTTGGGACTGGCTTTGGTAGCTGGCAAAAAACGGGTTCCCATTCCGGCTACGGGAAATACGGCTTTTTTAATGGCGCGGTGCTGCATATTCTGTCTTCCTAAACAAAAAATGTGATTGTACCAGCATTACTTGCCACAACAAAAATCCGCCACCTGCTTGCGATTACAAATAAACAGTATTATCATTACGCACACACCAAATCTCTAAACCGACACACCATCGGGGAAAGGAAAACGCTATGTATGTTTGCATTTGCAATGCGGTTACCGACCGCCAAATTCAAGATACCGTTGCTGCGGGCGCGTCTTCGTTAAACGATTTGCAAGACAGCCTAGGCGTGGCAAGCTGTTGTGGCTGTTGCGCCGATTTGGCAAGCTCGTTTTTAAATGCTGCCAATGGTGCAGGACAAAACGTCAATCACATCAGTTGCGCCGAAGCTGCGTAATTTCAGAATAGCCAAAACCCCGTATGTGTTTCATCATACGGGGTTTGTTTATCCAATCAAGCTTTAGGCATAATCGCGCTGTTCGCCCTGTCCGCCCAAATTATCGGCGCAACGTCCGCACAGTTCGGGATAATCGGCGTTTTCACCGATATCCGCTACATAATGCCAACAACGCGGGCATTTTTCGGCATGGCTGGGCGATACCTGCGCTGTCAGCTCTGTTCCTTCCTGCAAACTTACTTGCGACACCAGCAACACAAAACGCAGTTCTTCTCCCAAGGCTTCCAATGCGGCGAAATACGGCTCGGGCGCAGTCAGCACCACTTCCGCCTGCAAAGACGAACCGATGGTTTTGTCGGCACGCAAAGGCTCAATCGCCGCATTGACAGCAGCACGGGCTTCACGCACGGCAGTCCATTTGTTCAACAATTCCATTTCGCTGGCTGCGGGCATAGACGGAAAATCATGCAAAGTATGATACAGCACGCTGTCGTCTTCGCCGCCGCCAATCAGTTCCCATGCTTCTTCGGCGGTAAAGCATAAAATCGGCGACAGCAGCAGCACCAAGCTGCGGGTAATGTGATACAGCGCAGTTTGTGCGGAACGGCGGGCATGTCCGTCCGCTTTGGTGGTGTACAGACGGTCTTTCAACACGTCCAAATAAAACGCACCCAAGTCTTCCGAACAGAAATGCACAATGTCCTTAACCGCCAAATGGAAGGCATAACGCGGATAGTGTTCGCCCGCCACTTTTTCTTGCAGCTTACGCGCCAACACCAGCGCATAACGGTCCATTTCCACCATATCGGCTTGCGGAACGGCGTGTTCAATGGGGCTAAAATCGGTTAAGTTGGCAAACAGAAAGCTCAAAGTATTGCGGATACGGCGGTAGGATTCGGTAACGCGCTTCAAGATTTCTTTGGAAATTGCCAATTCGCCCGAATAATCGGTTGCCGCCGTCCACAGGCGCAAAATATCCGCGCCAAATTCGTTATACACTTCTTGCGGCGCAACCACATTGCCGATGGATTTGGACATTTTGCGTCCGTTTTGGTCCACCACAAAACCATGCGTTAACAGCTGTTTGTACGGCGCACGCCCTAAAGTGGCACAGCCTGTCAGCATGGACGATTGAAACCAACCACGGTGCTGGTCGCTGCCTTCCAAATACAAATCGGCGGGCCAAGCCAGTTCTTCACGTTGTTTTAATACGGAAAAATGGGTGCTGCCTGAATCAAACCACACGTCCATGGTATCGGGCAGTTTGTCGTATTGTTCGCAATCTTCGGGCGACAACAGCTCGGCTTTATCCAATTCAAACCAAGCGTTAATCCCTTTTTGCTCGATTTTTTGCGCGACTTTTTCCAATAAATCGGCGGAATCGGGGTGCAACTCGCCCGTTTCTTTGTGGGCGAAAAAGGTCATCGGCGTACCCCAATAACGCTGGCGCGACACCACCCAGTCGGGGCGGTCTTCAATCATCGCCTGCAAACGGGCACGTCCCCATGCGGGGAAAAATTCGGTATCGTCCACCGCTTTTAAGGCGGTATTGCGCAAGGTTTTACCTGCCACGCCTGCCTTGTCCATGCCGATAAACCATTGCGGGGTCGCGCGGTAAATCAGCGGGGTTTTGTGCCGCCAACAGTGGGCGTAGCTGTGTTCAATCTTGGCATTGGACAGCAACACTTGATTTTCTGCCAACCAATCAATAATCACGGGATTGGCTTCCCACACGCTTAATCCGCCCACGCGTTCCACAGACGGAAAATAACGCCCTTGCGCGTCCACAGGGTTATACAGGGTAATACCATATTTCAAGCAGACAAAATAGTCTTCCAAACCATGTGCGGGTGCAGTATGTACCAAACCCGTACCCGCATCGGTGGTCACATGCTCACCGTTTAAAACGGGAATATCGCGTTTTAAGAAGGGGTGGGCGAACAACAGGTTTTCCAGTTTCGCGCCTGTGGTTTCCGCCAAAACAGGGCTTTCGGCAAATCCGTAACGCGCCAACGCGGCTTCTGCCAAATCTTTTGCCAGTACCAGCTTGCCTTTGGGGGTGTCAATCAGTTGGTAAACAATGTCCGCACCGGCGGAAACGGCTTGGCTGGCGGGCAAAGTCCACGGTGTGGTCGTCCAAATCACGGCAAAGGCAGCGCCGATGTCCTGATTCAAACCAAAGGCTTTTGCCAGTGCTGCGCTGTCTTGAGCAGGATACATCACATCAATGGCGTGGGACACCTTGTCTTTGTATTCCACTTCGGCTTCAGCGAGGGAAGAGGCGCAGTTTAAACAGTATTGCACAGGCTTTTCGCCACGGTACAGATAACCTGCTTTGTAGATTTCGCCCAGAGTACGCACGGTGTCAGCTTCGGTGCGGTAATCCATCGTCAGATAAGGCTTATCCCAATCGCCAATCACGCCCAAACGGATAAAGTCTTTTTTCTGACGGGCGATTTGTTCGGCGGCGTATTCGCGGCACAGTTCGCGGAACTTGGCATCGGGCATGTCTTTGCTGTGCAGTTTTTCCACCATTACTTCAATCGGCAAGCCGTGGCAGTCCCAACCCGGTACATAGGGCGCGTCAAAACCCGCCAAGGTTTTACTGCGGATAATAATGTCTTTTAAGATTTTATTGACGGCGTGTCCGATGTGGATGTCGCCATTGGCATAGGGCGGACCATCGTGCAAAATAAATTTGGGACGCCCTGCGGCTTTTTCGCGCAGCTTGTGATAACGCTGCTGTTGTTGCCACTGCGCCACCCATGCGGGTTCGCGCTTGGCAAGGTTGCCGCGCATGGGAAAGGGCGATTCGTACAGATTGACTTGCTGATTGTTACTCATAATAGTGTGTTCCCAAAAATAAAATTAAACGGCATTACGCGCCCAAAAACCAAAATTTTGCCAGCCAGCACAGTGCCACTACCCACACCATCACGGGTACTTCGCGATGACGCGCACACAGCAGTTTGATTGCTGCATAGCTGATAAAGCCCATGGCAATACCGTCAGCAATAGAATAGGTAAACGGCATAAACGCCATGGTTAAAAAGGCAGGCGCGGCTTCGGTTAGGTCGTCCCAATCGATTTCAGTAGCAGAACGCATCATCTGCACGCCGATATACAGCAGCGCGGGCGCAGTGGCAAACGCAGGCACCAATTTTGCCAAAGGCGAAAACCACAAACACGCCAGCATCAGCACGCCCACGGTAACGGCAGTCAAACCCGTGCGCCCGCCCGCCGCCACGCCTGTCGCGCTTTCAATATAGGGCGTGGTGGAAGACGTACCCAATGCCGCGCCTGCCACAATCGCAGTGGAATCGGCAAACAAGGCTTTTTTCAAACGCGGCAGTTTGCCGTTTTCCAACAAGCCCGCACGGTGCGACACGCCCACCAGCGTGCCCGTGCTGTCAAACAAATCCACCAGAAAAAACACAAACACCACCGCAATCAGGCTTCCGTTGAGCAAACCCGAAAAATCCATCTGCATCAGCGTAGGGGCAAGCGACGGCGGCGGCGCAACAATGCCTTCAAATTTTGCCAAACCCAAAGGCAGCGACAGCAGCGTAACCGCCGCGATGCCGATAATCATTGCCCCGCGCACTTTAAAATAATCCAGCGCCACCGTAACAAACAAACCCAACAACACCAGCCACACCGTCCAATTCGGGCTTTTGACACCATTATCACCCACACTATACAGCTGACCCATTTTCACAAAAGTGGTTTCGCTTGCCACAATCAAGCCTGCGTTTTTCAGCGCAATCAACGCCAAAAACAAACCAATGCCCGCCGCAATGGCCATTTTCAAACCCATAGGCAGCGCATTAACCAGCATTTCGCGTATTTTAAAAAAGCTGAACAGGATAAAAATCACGCCCGACACAAACACCGCCGCCAACGCCACCTGCCACGATACGCCCATGCCCAATACCACCGAATAGGTGAAATACGCATTCAAACCCATACCGGGGGCAAGCGCAATCGGATAGTTTGCCAGCAAGCCCATCACAAAACAGCCAATGGCAGCAGAAATACAGGTTGCCACAAATACCGCGCCAAAATCCATACCTGTATTAGACAAAATCAGCGGATTGACAATCACGATGTAACACATCGTTAAAAAAGTGGTTAATCCCGCCAGCAGTTCGGTGCGGATGCTGGTGTGATGTTCAGACAGCCGAAACAGGCGTTCGACAAGTGGCTGGGGTGCTTCCATAACAAATCCGAAACAAAGCTACAAAATCGGATTATAACAATTTTCTACACGCCTAATGGCGCAACATGGGAAAACAGGCAGAGAAAAGCGCAAAAACAAAATCTTTCCGATGGTTTTGTTTTTGCGCTTATATGATATTAAGCCGCCACGCCCAGCCATTTGCCTAACTGCCACAGCCGAAACAGGCTTAAATACAGGGTTTCGCGGATAAAAAAATCATCGGCTTGGCTGCTTTCAGCATAACGGCTGCTGGGGGTAGCGGAATAAGCGGCGGTGATGCCCAAATCTTCTGCCATGGCACGGGCACGCGCCATGTGGGCGGGGTCGCTGATAATGATAATGCTGCCGATTTTGTGGCGGCGCATCAGCTGACGGGTGTTTTTCAGATTTTCATAGGTATTGCGCGACAACGGCTCGATTAAAATATCGCGCTCGGGTACGCCTTGTTTTTGGGCAAAACGTTTGCCTACTTCGGCTTCGGTGGGATAACCTGCTTTGGGCGTGCCACCCGTAAACACCAGCTTGCGTACCGTGCCGTTGCGGTACAGGTCTATGCCGTGAACAATGCGTTCGCGGAACACGGGGGAAGGTTTGTTGCCCCACGCTGCCGCGCCCAAAATCACCGCAGCATCGGCTTTGACACGGGCAGCAGAATAGGCATCGCGGCGCACCTGCCACATACTCACGCAGCCCAACAACACCGCCGCCAACACCAGCAGCAGGCTTATTCCCAAACAAAAATTAAATATTCTTTTCATAGATAACGGCTTGCTGCATACGGAATCCACCGCAACCGTAAACCGCAATTTATCCTAAACGGGTAAATAAAGTGTTTATTTTAACCGCGATTGGCGTGGTTCGGTCAATAACTTGGCTATAATCTGCCATTATTTAGCCAAAGTACAACGCATGACTGCTTATACCGTCCGTCCCATTGCTTATGTCCGTTCGCCCTACACGCAAAAATTCGGCATTCCGCGCCAGCCGCAGTTGGTGCCTGCCGCCCGTGCCGATATTGTGTTTGAAGCCGATTTTCCTGCCGACTGCGTACGCGGTTTGGAACAGTTTGGCTGCGTGTGGGTGCAATTTGTGTTCCACGATGCCCTGAATGAAGGCTGGCAGACCACCGTGCGTCCGCCGCGTTTGGGCGGAAAAGCCAAAATGGGCGTGTTTGCCACGCGCAGCCCGCACCGTCCCAATCATTTGGGTTTGTCGCTGCTGGTGTTGGACAGCATCGGCAACGAAAACGGGCGCATAGTGCTGCATTGCAGTGGCGCAGATTTATTGGATGGTACGCCCGTGTTAGATGTGAAACCCTATATCCCTTTTGTGGAAGCCCGTGCCGATGCCGCTGCCGGTTTTGCCCCCGCACCGCCGCCGCGTTTGGCGGTGTGTTGGCTGGATACGCCCCCACCCGAACCCGTCCGCGCCCTGATTGAACAAAGCCTGTCGCAAGACCCCCGCCCCGCCTACCACCACGACCCCCAACGCCGCTATCGTGCCGTGATGGCACAATGGGAAACCACCTTCCGCATCGCCGAACACACCGTTATCATCGAAAGCTGCCAAACACTTCAGTCAAACTGATGTCCGCCATACAAAAAACCGATTAGTCCGCGCCGCCGCCTTGCCCCACAATCCCCTTTTTCCCTAACGCAAAGCCCATCATGCAAGCATTTGATTTCTCGTGCGCCCCTTTCAGCTACCTCAGCCCGCAAGAGCGCCTGCGCGTGCAACAGTCCATCAACATCGCCTATTACAACAACCACGAAACCATTATTGCCGCCAAAGCCCCGATAGAATTTCTGTATGTGGTACTGAAAGGGCTGGTTCGCGAAACAGGCAACGACGGCGAAGTTTTGTCGCTGTACCACCCCCACGACACCTTTGAAGCACGCGGATTGCTGGAGGGTTCGTGCGAATACCCCTTTATCGCCGAAGAACAAACACTGGTTTACACCATTCCCAAAGCCGTGATACAGGAAATCATCGCTGCCAATCCCCGTTTTGCTGCTTACTGCTATGCCAGCGTTGCCGACAAATTCGCCAGCTTGGCACAAATCAAAAACGAAAGCGAATTTGAAAGCCTGTTTACCGCCAAAGTGCGCGATGCCTACCACCCCGACCCCGCATGGTTAGACGGCGATGCCAGCGTTTTAGACGCCGCCCAAACCATGAAAACCCGCAAAACCAAATCCCTGCTGGTGCGCCATCAGGACAAAGTGGGCGTACTGACCGAATCGTTTTTCCGCGATATGCTGATTAACGGCACACCTGCCGATACCCGTGTTGGCGACGTGGCGACTTACGCACTCATCAGCACCGATATTGACGATTTTGTGTTTACCGCACTGCTACAAATGATGCGCCACCGCATTCAGCGCGTGGTCGTTACCGAGCAGGGCAAGCCTGTCGGCACATTGGAACAGATTGATGTATTGGCGTATTTTTCCAATCACAGCCATTTAATCGCCCAACGCCTTGACCGCGCTTCCGATATTGACGAACTGGTGGAACTGGCCAATCAGATGACCCGTTCCATTCAATTATTGCGCAACAACGGCGTACGCGCCCCACAATTGGCACAACTGATGCAAGTGTTAAACACAGGTTTATTTGAAAAAGTGTGGCGCATTATCGCCCCTGAAGCCCTCTACCGCGAATCCTGCCTGATTGTGATGGGTTCGGAAGGGCGCGGCGAACAAATTTTAAAAACCGACCAAGACAACGCCCTGATTATCCGCCGCGCCGAAGATGCCGAAATGGCACAAGCCGCCGCCGAGCAGTTTTCCGCCACCCTTGCCCGTTTGGGCTATCCGCCTTGCGCGGGCAACATCATGGTCAGCAATCCCGATTGGCGCAAACCCCTGCCCGAATTTAAAGACACCGTATTGGGCTGGTGTCGTTCGCCCTCGCCCGCTGCCATGATGAACTTGGCGATTTTTATTGATGCCAAAGTGGTGGCAGGCGATGCCACACTATTAAGCGAAGTCAAAGACCACCTGTACCGCCATATGGTTAATGATGCGGGTATGTTGATGGGCTTTGCGCGTGCTGTTGAGCAATTTGACAGCCACAGCCACGGTTTTTTCGCACAACTGTTGCACCGTCAGCCCGAACGTTTGGACATCAAAAAAATGGGACAGTTCCCGATTGTTCACGGCATCCGTGCTTTGAGCTTGGAAGCGCGTTTGGAAGAAACCAATACCTTTGAGCGCATTCACAAGTTAGTGCAATTAAATGTTTTAAATGAAAGTTTGGGGCGCGACATTGCCGAAGCCTTGGGCTATTTGATGGATTTGCGCCTGAAAGCGAATTTGGCGATTTTTTCAGGGCAAACCCAACACCAGCCCAACCAATTGGATTTTAAAGATTTATCCACTTTGGAACGCGATTTGTTAAAAGATGCGCTGGCAGTGGTCAAACGCTTTAAGGGTGTGATTCGCCATCATTTTCATTTAAATGCCTGATGAGGAAAGAAGATGTTGAGAAAACTGCGCCTGCATTGGGAACAGAAAAAACTCGCCGACCCGAAATTTGCTTTTTTGTATGACGAAGCGGCTGGCGGCGGCGAAATGGTGAGCATTGATTGCGAAACCACAGGTTTGGACGTGAAAACGGCGGAAATTATTTCCATCGGCGCGGTGAAAATCCGCGAAAACCGCGTCTTGGCGGGCGAGCCGTTTTATGTGCTAATTAAGCCCGAAGGCGAAATGGCAGCGGAAAACATCAGCGTACACGGTTTGCGCCCGCAGGATTTGTCGGGTGGTTTGCCGATTCAGGAAGCCTTGTTGCAACTGCTGGACTTTATCGGTGGCAGACCCTTGGTGGGTTATTATTTGGAATTTGACGTGGCGATGTTAAACAAATTCTTAAAACCGCTGATTGGGGTCAAACTGCCCAACCGCCAAATCGAAATTTCCTCTATTTATTACCGTCAGGAAATGAAAACGCTGCAAGACGGTTTTGTGGATTTGCGTTTAGAAGCCATCAATAAAAAACTGCGCCTGCCCGTTACCACACGCCACAATGCCTTAAACGATGCGGTACACGCAGCCGTGATGTATTTGTGCTTGCAAGGGCGCGAACGCTAAATACACCGCTGTTAAAGCAGGGAGAAACCCATTACAATACCGCATGGCGAAGCGGGCGGAAAACCACCGTTTCGCTTTTTTTATTTTTTCAACAGCTGGTTGTATGGTTGATAAAAACAAGACAAGGCGATAACGCCGTATCGTTGCAATTTTAATCAACCATACCGAAAAAGGAATACCGATGAAAACCACCTTGGCTCTGCTGTGCGTGCTGGCGTTGGGCGCATGCACTTGGGAAACCTACCAAAACGCGCAGGGGCAAACTCGTTTGCGCCAAAAATACCCCGCAGGCAGCGGCATTGTTTACACCCAAGGCGCAGCCTCGCAAAATCCGCATTACCACGGTTTGCGCCCCGAACCCCATGTTTTAACCCCCAATCAAAAATAAACGAAAGGCACGGCAATGGATTTGAATATTGTGATTTTGGCAGCGGGCAAAGGCACGCGCATGTATTCGGCACTGCCCAAAGTGTTGCACCGCATCGGCGGCAAAAGCATGCTGGCACGGGTCATTGAAACCGCACAAAGCCTGAATCCGCAAGGCATTCATGTGGTGGTGGGACACGGTAAAGACACCGTTTTGGCACAGTTGGCGCAGTATGATGTCAATTGGGTGGAACAAACCGAACAGCTTGGCACAGGACACGCCCTTAAAACCGCGCTGCCGCACCTGCCCGCACACGGGCGCACCTTGGTGCTGTACGGCGACGTCCCTTTAACCGACAGCGACACCCTGCGCCAACTGCTTGACACTGCAGGTGAAGACGTTGCCCTGCTCACCGATACCGCCGACAACCCCACAGGCTACGGGCGCATTATCCGCGATGCCCAAGGCGCAGTTTCCGCCATTGTGGAAGAAAAAGATGCCGATGCCGAACAAAAACGCATCAAAGAAATCAACACGGGTATGTTTGTGTTGCCCAACAAACCTTTAGCCGCATGGCTGAACGCCCTGCAAAGCAACAACGCCCAAGGCGAATATTATCTGACCGATGTCGTTGCCCTTGCCAAACAGGACAATATTCCCGTACGTCCCTTGCCCGTGCGTGCTTCCCATTTGGCAGCAGGCGTAAACAATAAAGTCCAATTGGCAGAACTGGAACGCATTTACCAACAAGAACAAGCACACGCCCTCTTAACCGCAGGTGTCACCCTTGCCGACCCCGCCCGTTTTGACCTGCGCGGCACGCTTAGCCACGGGCGCGACGTACACATTCATGCCAACTGCATTTTTGAAGGCGAATGCCAATTGGGCGACAACGTGATTATCGGCGCAAACTGTGTCTTGATTAACGCCCGTATCGGCGCAGGCACAGTGATTGCCCCGTTCAGCCATTTGGAAAACTGCACGGTAGGCGCAGATGCTCGCATCGGACCGTATGCCCGTTTGCGCCCGAATGCCGTGCTGGCAGACGGCGTACACATTGGCAATTTTGTGGAAGTGAAAAACAGCAGCATCGGGCGTGGCAGCAAAGCCAACCACTTAAGCTATATCGGCGATGCCACCATTGGCGAAAGCAGCAATATTGGTGCAGGCACGATTACCTGCAATTATGACGGCGTAAACAAACATCATACCCAGATTGGCAACGATGTCCGCATTGGTTCGGGAACGATGATTGTTGCGCCCGTAACTGTGGAAGACCGTGCCACCACAGGCGCAGGCAGCGTGATTACCAAAACCTGCCCTGCCAACAAACTCACGCTGGGACGGGCGCGTCAGCACACGGTAGAACACTGGGTTCGCCCCGAAAAACCGAAAAAATCCTAATATTTAAACCATTTGCGCAGCTTGACATCAAACACAGCGTTTCTGTTTAAGCTGCGCTTTTTTACGCAAGGCGAGCCAATAAAATCAGACCTATTCAACTGCTGCCCAGCACCCGTCCGTCACTTAATTTGACTTTTACATTGATACAGCTGCCTGCAGCGGCGGTTTCAATGCGGATGCTTTCGGCTTGCAGTTGCCCTGATTGCCATGCTTCCACATCGTTGCTGTCTAAAGGCAGGGAAACAGCGCCGCATTCAACAGGTTTTAAATCTTCGCCGCGAAACAGTTTCACATACAGTCGGTTATCCACGGCATTGCCTGCCAGATGGGCTTGCGGATGCGGCGATAAGTGAGCAACGCCGACATGGGTTTTGGAACAGAAATTTTCAGGGCGTAACAGGGCTTGTCCGCGCCAGTTGATGCGTCCCGTTCCCCATTGGTAGGTATTGGGACGACCGTTTACAGGCTTCCACGCGCAGCCGCGCATCAGGATATCTGCCTGAGCAGGCATGGCGGCTTTGGAAAAGACGTATTCGCCGTCTAACAGCTGATTGGGGGTGGGATTGTCCACCATTTTGGCAAAGCCTTGATTTAATGTTTCAATATAGGCGGTATCGGTTACACCGCCGCTGTCGGGGGTAAAGGTGTGTGTGTAGAGTTCATTGCCTTTTTGATTGACCAGCAGCAGATAGGTGTTGTTGCGGTGGTCTTGGGCGATGCGGTAATCCAAATCGGGTTTTTTCGATAAACCGGGGGTGCCGACATATAACAGGGTATTGCACGCGGCATCGCTGTGCTGGTAGTTGCGCCATTCATAGCCGTCTTCGCTAAAACGCGGCGGCAGCAAAACGGGATAGTCGCGGCGGATGGCGGTTTCGCAGGTGGCTTCAGCGTCTTTTTCTGCCCAAGGGTTGTACAGATTACGGTCGCGGTTTACCGCAATCAGGGTTTGACGATTCAGTGCGCCCAAGCTGGCAGCGGGGACGTTTTGACGGGCAGGCGCGGGGGCTTCGGGCGCGGTTTTGGCAGATGGCAGCATGGAATCATCGGGGGTTTGTCCGCGTGAATTCCAGATATGTCCGCCGTTGCCGCCTTGAAACACTCCCTGCATCCAAATACTTAATACAATCGCCAACACCAGCGAAGACAAACTCGTTTTTAAACCGCCACGCGGATAACGCCAGCGCATGGCAGCGGCAAACAGCATATAGCCCGATGCCAGCCAAAACGCCACGCCTATGCCTACCGCGATACCGTTGCGGTCAAAATACAGGTTAATTACCGCCAACAGCATCAAAACGCCCACCAGTAGGGCTTTAAAAATCGGCAGACGGGTTTCGTGCAAACGGAACAAAACGGGCACAAACGCCAGCGTACAAATCGGAAACAGCCAATACAGCAGCTCAAACGGATGCCCCAACACGGTAAACACCGCCCACAGCCCTGGTTTGTCGTCTTGAAACGGCAAAACCATAGATGCGCCGAAAAAACCCACAGCAGAACCCAACAGCATCTTTTGCAAAGGACGGTTGCATTGAGCAGGTTCGGCGGGCGGCGGCGCGGCAGAACGGCGGCGCGGGTCGGAGCGGTAGGACATAGGCAGTTATTCTGTCAAGGAAAAATAAACGGTGCAGATGGGAAAATCAAGGACGCTGCTGTTCGGGCGGTAATTGTTCAGACGTGCGCCCGAAACGCCGTTCGCGCTGCTTAAACGAAGCAAACGCCTGTAAAATCTCCGCTTCGTTGAAATCAGGCCACAGCGCATCGGTAAAATAAAATTCGGCGTACGCCATTTGCCACAACATAAAATTGCTGATGCGCGTTTCGCCACCCGTGCGGATAAACAAATCGGGTTCGGGTGCATCACCCAACATCAGTTTGGCGGTTAAATCCTGCTCGCTGATTTCGGTTTTGCCTTCGCGCAACAGCGCATTCGCCGCTTGCAAAATATCCCAACGTCCGCCGTAATCCGCCGCAATGGTCAGCGTTAGCCCCGTATTGGCGGCGGTCAGCGTTTCGGCATGTTCAATACCTTGGCGGATGGCATCACTGAAGCGGCTGCGGTCGCCGATGATTTTCAGGCGCAAACCGTTTTCGTGCATTTTGCCAACCCGCTTGTTTAAAGCGTTTAAAAACAAATCCATCAAAAACGAGACTTCATCTTGCGGACGCCGCCAGTTTTCGGTGGAAAAGGCAAACACGGTCAAATATTCCACGCCCGTACTCGCACACACACGACACATTTCTTCCAAGGCTTCCAAGCCCTGACGGTGTCCCATCACCCGTGGCAAAAAGCGTTTTTTCGCCCAACGACCGTTACCGTCCATAATCACGGCCACATGGCGCGGCGTATCGCGGTGTTCGAGAATGGTTTGGGTGCTGCTGGCGGCCATCGGCAAATCTTTCGCAAAAAGAATAAAGACGCCATTATATAGCAAACCGATACAACTGTTTGCAAACCGACACCGCGAAAGCCTGTCCGTTGCGGCAGACACACACGCCAATGCGCCCGCAAGCGTTTGAGCTGCGGGCGCATATTTGGGGCAAAAGGCTTATGGGCGGCTGCGTTTGCCTGCTTTTTCATTTTGCATCTGACGGTACTGGCGTTGCTGTTCGGGGGTCAGCACCTGAAAAATCGCGTGGCGTTTTTTCAACATCTGCAATTCGCGTTCCGCGTGCTGCTGCTGCATCGCCAAACGTTCCTGTTGGCGTTCGTTAATCAGCTTTTGCGCTGCCTGTTCGTCAAAATGACGGGCATCTAACAAACGGCGTTCCTGTTCGCGGCGGTGTTGCATTTTTTGTTTTGCGGCATCGCGGCGGGCAGATTTATCTGTGGCGGGACGGGCTGCGCGGTCAGATTGCGCGATGGCACGGATTTTGGCTTTTTGTTCTTCCGACAAATTCAATTGCTCAAAACCACGCGGCAAACCATCACGTTTACCCTGTTGATGATGATTTTGGGCAGGTGCACCCTGATAGTTGCGTGCCACAGGGTCGGCGGCAGTGGCAAAATTCGCACCAATCAATAAAGCCAGTGCCAAAGTGGTAATTTTTTTCATTTTTCAATCCTTTCAATCCATACATATCGCAAAAACCGAATCATAGCCTGTTTGTGTGTAAACCGCCGTTGGCACGGGTAAAATTGACGCATGGCGCGTAAAGACATTTTGGCACGAAATACCGCGCCTGCCCTATACAGATGATGGCGCAAGCATTACAATCTGCGCCCATATTTTCTAACCCTTGGTGATTAGCGCAGCCGTGAACCAACTGAGTCTGGATTTCGCCGAACCGCTTTATCCGCGCTTCGACAAACTGCTCGGCAACGAAAATGCCGAACTGATTTATATTTTGCAGCAAGAACACGACCAATTCATTTATTTGTGGGGCGAGCGTGGTTCGGGCAAAAGCCACATTCTGCAATCGTGGGTGGGTCAGGCGCTGCAAAACGGACATCAGGCAGTGTATATTGATGCTGCTGCGCACACCTTGAGCGAGCAGCTGATTGGCGATGCCTGCTATGTTGCCATTGACCAGATTGAAAAACTGCGCAGCCGCGAACAAACTGCATTATTTAATGTTTTCAACCGCTTCCGCAATTCCCGTCAGGGCTATCTGCTGCTCAGTTCCGATTTGCACCCCAGCCGTCTCAATTTGCGCGAAGATTTGCGTACCCGCGTTGCCTACTGCCTGCCTTACGAAGTCAAACCGCTGAGCGTTCAAGAAAAAATAGACGCCCTAACCAATATGGCGGACACCCGCCGTCTCAATATTGACCCACGCATTTATCCCTATCTGCTTGCCAACTGGAAACAAGACATGAACAGCCTGCTGCAAATGTTTGACGATTTGGCAAATTATTCCATTCATTCGGGCAAGCCGATGACGCTGGCACTGCTCAAACAACTATTAAAAGAACATAAAAACTAGGTTGGATTCCCATAACGGGACAGGTTGTCGCCATCGCTTGTCACATCGTATATTTGGGGGAATTGTAAACAAAACCCTTTGTGCACGGTTCATAGAGTATGCTTGAGTAATATCCCTTAACGACAAAAACATAGTCGTTTTGAAATAGCCCATAATAGCAATACCCCCAACCAGGTAGGGCAGAATCTGAAAATGCACACCAAGACTCTCTTTCCAAGTCCTTTTTTTCCAATTTCTTTTTATGCGGGATAAAATCAATATTGGCAGGTAAGGTGTGGTGTGTTAATTGATATTGGTTAATTTGTGCGGTGATAAACGCTATCCGCTGTTTGATGAAAAACCTGTCAAGCATAATCAAAACGGCAAATAAGGTCAGGATAACCATCAAAAAATAAGCCGTTATTTTGAATCTGTCACTCTTTGACCATGCCATTTTATTGTTCCATAGTAAGATTATTCGCTTTTTTATGCTTGGTTTAACGGCGGTAAGGACTGTCGTTGTGCAGCCGTTCACGCTCAAAATGCTCAAAAAAACGCAGGGTTTCGTCTTCATCAATAGCATGATGGCTTAATTGTTCGGGCGAAATATCGGCAGCGTATTCGCGCACAGGTTCAGACGAGCGTTGTCGGCGTTCGTTTTGAAACTGTGTCCATGTTTCGTTGAATAAAGCCAGTAAAGTACCGTGTTGTTGAATAAATTCGGCTAATTCGTCATCGGTGGCGTGCTGAAAGCAGTGGCGCAGCTGTTCGGGATTCATCATCGGCGCAGTTTCCAAGGTTTCCAAGTGCGGGTGGGGGGAATGTAAACGGTGTTGGGGGCAAAAGCAGTGGCGCGGGCGTGGCGCAAACGGCGGATTAAATGCCATTGTCGCCACAATGCGCCCACACAGGCAGCTAACAATAAAGGTTGGCACAAAGCTGCCAATAAATACGAAAACGGTGCAAACGCGATATGGCTTTGCCCCACTGTAAACCACTGCCAAGCTGCGCGCGCCCACAAGGGCAACGAAGGCAGGGTAAACGCGAAGATCAGCAGCATACCCAAGACACGCGCTGCGTTCCACGAACGGATTTGTCCGCGTTTATTGTGGGTTTGCAATTGCAGCAGCGCCGCTGTGCCAAACGCCAGCAACAGCCACATACCGCCATTGGCAAACAGTTGCAGCCAAGCCGACAGCTTATCATCAGCGGGCGCGGCAAAAGCATCAGCGGCGTTGTCTAGCACCCCAAACAGCAAATGCCCCAATAGATACAGTGCCACAGGCAGGGTAACGATACGGCTCACACCTTTTCCTTGAATCATTTCAGTTAAAATCAACTATATCGTTTCTGCAAGAGTCCGTCAAACAGCGGGCTTTGCGTTATAATAAACGGTTTTTGCCCTGCGAGTCCGTATGCTGCGACCTTTGTTCCGCTGGTTTGAAACCCGCATTGAAACCTACCCCGATTCCGTTTCCCCGCCCCCGCAAGGCGGGATTGCTGCATTTGTTTGGACATCTACCCAAGGACTGCGCGGCTGGCTGTTGCTGTTGGTGCTGCTCACGGCAACGGCAGGTTTGTTGGAAGCCATGATGTTCCGTTT
The DNA here is from genome assembly GCF_014054725.1 of Conchiformibius steedae. Lineage (NCBI taxonomy): Bacteria > Pseudomonadati > Pseudomonadota > Betaproteobacteria > Neisseriales > Neisseriaceae > Conchiformibius > Conchiformibius steedae. The sequence continues at coordinate 348,858 of NZ_CP059563.1, forward strand.
TATGGGCATGATTGTGGATTGGTTGGGACAATACGCCCCCGATGCGTTGTGGCAGGAAAAAGGCAGCAGCTTGGCGGGCATGGCCTTGCTGATGGGACTGCTGGTGCTGGTGCGCTTCTCTGCCAACACCGTGCGCCTGCAAACCTTGCAGGGTGTGTTTCCCATGCGTTTGCGCTGGCAGTTTCACCGACACATGCTCAATCAGTCCTTGGCGTTTTATCACAATGAATTTGCGGGACGTATCGCCGCCAAAGTGATGCAAACGGCTTTGTCGGTGCGCGATACGGTGATGATTCTGATTGAAATGCTGGTGCATACGGGCGTGTATCTGCTGACAGCAGGGGCGATTTTGGCGGCTTTGGACTGGCGTTTGGTGCTGCCGTTTATCCTGTGGGTGCTGGTGTTCGGTACGCTGATGAAAGTGTCCATTCCGCGCGTGGGACGCGCCGCCAAAGCCCAAGCCGATGCCCGCAGCATGATGACGGGGCGCATTACCGATGCCTATTCCAATATCGCCATTGTGAAACTGTTTTCACACGGCACGCGCGAAGCCGATTATGCTAAAGATTCTATGCAGGAATTTATGCATACCGTTCACCGTCAGATGCGCTTGGCAACGCTGATGGGTACGGCATCGGCAGCCGCAGGCATCGGACTGATTACCTTAACCACTGCTTTGGGGCTGGTGTTGTGGCAACAAGGCGCGGTGGGCGCGGGTACGGTGGCAACCGCGATTGCCGTGGCATTGCGTGTGCGCGATTTTTCCAACCACATTATGTGGGAATCGGCGCATTTGTTTGAACACATCGGCACGGTGGCAGACGGTATGGCAACCCTATCGCGCCCGCACACGGTATTAGACGCGCCCGATGCGCCGCCCTTGCAGGTTAAACAAGGCGAAATCCGTTTTGAAAACGTCTCGTTTCATTACGATGCTGCCCGTCCCCTATTGGAAAACTTTAATTTAACGGTAAAAAGTGGCGAAAAAGTTGGTTTAATCGGGCGCAGCGGCGCAGGCAAATCCACTTTGGTCAATCTGCTGCTGCGTTTTTACGATGCCCAAAACGGGCGCATTACCATTGATGGTCAAAACATCGCCGCCGTGCGTCAAGAAAGCCTGCGCGAACACATTGGTTTGGTCACACAGGACACGGGATTACTGCACCGTTCCGTGCGCGACAATATTGTTTACGGTCGCCCCGATGCCGATGAAGACGATATGCGCCGCGCCGCCGAACAAGCCGAAGCCGCCGAATTTATCGCCCGTTTGTCTGACCCGCAAGGGCGCATTGGCTATGATGCTCAAGTGGGCGACCGTGGTGTGAAGCTGTCCGGCGGACAACGCCAACGCATTGCCATTGCCCGCGTGATGCTGAAAAACGCCCCGATTTTGGTGTTGGACGAAGCCACCAGCGCGCTAGATTCCGAAGTGGAAAACGCCATTCAAAGCAGCTTGGACAAAATGATGGACGGTAAAACCGTGATTGCCATCGCCCACCGTTTATCTACCGTAGCAGCCATGGACAGGCTGGTGGTTTTGGACGAAGGGCGCATTGTCGAAGAAGGCACACACGCGCAATTGTTGGAACAGAACGGTTTGTATGCCAAGCTGTGGGCGCACCAAAGCGGCGGTTTTTTGCCCGAACAAATTGAATAAGTTTGCCAAAACCCTGCCTTTCTGCAACAATCGCCCAGCTAGGCAGGAGAGCCCGCCAACACGCGGCACCGAAGGCGCAGACACCCTTAAATCGCTCAGGTAAACGGACTGCACAGCATCACTCACATCTGGAGAGCGGCGCACACGCGCCCACCGAAGGGGCAAAACTCTCAGGTAAACGGACAGATAGGGTTGCCGACAAAATCAAACTTTGTTGGCAACCTTGTTTTGTTTATTGTTTGGAGAACCCCATGTCTGTCAAAACCACCCCCTTTAACCAAGCCCACAAAGACGCAGGCGGCAAACTCGTTGATTTTGCCGGCTGGGAATTGCCCGTTAATTACGGTTCGCAAATTCAAGAACACGAAGCCGTGCGTACCGATGCAGGCATGTTTGACGTATCGCATATGCTGGTGTCGGACGTGCGTGGCGAACGCGCCCGCGACTTTTTCCGCAAACTGCTGGCAAACGATGTGGCGAAACTGTCTTTTGTCGGTAAAGCCCTGTATTCCGCCATGTTGAACGAACAAGGCGGCGTGATGGACGACCTGATTGTTTACCGCGCCAACGAAGCCGAAACCCAATACCGCATTGTATCCAACGCCGCCACCCGCGAAAAAGATTTGGCGCAGTTTAACCAAATCGGCGCAGCATTCGGCGTAGAAATCACCCCCCGTTATGATTTGGCGATGCTTGCCGTACAAGGTCCGAAAGCCGTAGAAAAACTGTTGTCCGTCAAACCCGAATGGGCGGATACCGTAAACGGCTTGGCGGTGTTCCAAGGCGCGGATTTGGGCAATGACTGGTTTGTTGCCCGCACAGGCTACACAGGCGAAGAAGGCGTAGAAGTGATTTTGCCTGCCACCGAAGCCAACGGCTTTTTTGCCGCTCTGCGCGAAGCTGGCGTACAACCCTGCGGCTTGGGCGCGCGCGACACCCTGCGCATGGAAGCAGGCATGAATTTGTACGGACACGATATGGACGAAGAAACCAGCCCTTTACGCGCAGGCATGGGCTGGACAGTGGATTTAAAAGACGAAAACCGCGACTTTATCGGCAAAACCGCTTTGCTGGCATTGAAAAACGCAGGTGTGGATGTCAAACAGGTTGGTTTGCTGCTGGAAACGCGCGGCGTTTTGCGCGAAGGCATGGAAGTCGTGACCGCACACGGCAAAGGCGTGATTACCAGCGGTACGTTTTCGCCCAGCCTGAAGCAGTCCATCGCCATTGCCCGCGTGCCGAAAGAAACAGGCGATACCGCACAAGTGGATATTCGCGGCACGCTGACCGATGTGCGCGTGTTGAAACTGCCGTTTGTGCGTAACGGCAAAAAGCAGTTTGACTGATGTTTCAGGCAGCCTGAAAACAGTAGCTTGGGTTGATTCATTGCATAAAAAACATTGGGTTATGGATTTGCCCAACCCAAGCTGCTGCTGTTTAAACATCAATAAGCCAATGTAATATGTGGAAAATATACAGGGAAAACAGCCATGATTTGGGTTTCGTGCTGGCAAATTTATTCTCTCAATCTATTGATATTAGAGAGTTTAATCTGTGGATTGATAGGGTTATTTTGCAGATGCCCATAGATGAAACGCCTCATTATGTATTTGACCTGATTGATTTTAATCAAGGTTTATGCCATATCTATAAAATCATCGGGTTTGCACCGAATAGTGATTTGTCGGAAGCCGAAAAAAATGCTTTAACTGGCATCGCATTTGCAAGAAACATCAATCTGTATGAACCAGATATGACAAAAGCAGAGGCACTCAAAGCATTAGAGGAAAATCCGCATATACTGGATAGATACAGATTATTTTTTCCTTTTATTGAAATTGATCAAACCAATGTTTTTTAATAAAAATCCGCGCAATATAAAGTAATTGCGCGGATTCAAATCAAACGTGTGCTGCGGATTTAGAAGAAGCCCAATTTATCGGGCGAGTAGCTCACCAGCAGGCATTTGGTTTGCTGATAGTGTTCCAGCATCATTTTGTGGGTTTCGCGTCCGATGCCTGATTTTTTGTAGCCGCCAAATGCAGCATGGGCGGGATACAGATGGTAGCAATTGGTCCATACGCGCCCTGCCTGAATGCCGCGTCCGATGCGGTAAGCGGTGTTCATGTCGCGGCTCCACACGGCTGCGCCCAAACCAAATTGGGTGTCGTTGGCAATGGCAAGCGCTTCTTCGGCGGTTTTAAAGGTGGTAACGGCAACCACAGGTCCAAAAATTTCTTCTTGGAAAATACGCATGCTGTTGTTGCCTTTAAAGATGGTGGGTTCAATATAAAAACCGCCTGCCAATTCGCCTGCTTCCTGACGTGCCGTACCGCCTGCCAACACTTCTGCACCTTCTTCTTTACCCAGCTTCAAATAGCTTTCAATTTTGTCAAACTGTTCTTGGCTGGCTTGTGCGCCTACCATGGTATCGGTGTCCAAGGGGTCACCTGCTTTAATGGCTTTCACGCGGGCAACGGCTTTTTCCATAAATTTTTCGTAAATGGATTCTTGCACCAGCACACGGGAAGGACAGGTACACACTTCGCCCTGATTAAGGGCAAACATGGCAAAACCTTCCAAACATTTGTCTAAAAAGGCATCGTCTGCGTCCATCACGTCTTCAAAGAAAATGCTGGGGCTTTTTCCGCCCAATTCCAAGGTAACGGGAATGATGTTTTCGCTGGCATAGCCCATAATCAGCTTGCCCGTGCCGGTTTCGCCGGTAAAGGCTACTTTGGCAATACGCGGGCTTTGTGCCAAGGGTTTGCCGCATTCAATGCCGAAACCGTTTACTACGTTTAACACGCCCGCAGGCAGTAAATCGCCAATAATTTCCAATAAATACAAAATGGATACGGGGGTTTGCTCGGCAGGTTTCAAGACGATGCAGTTGCCCGCTGCCAGCGCAGGGGCGATTTTCCACGCTGCCATCAAAATGGGGAAGTTCCACGGAATAATTTGTCCGACTACGCCCAAAGGTTCGTGAAAATGATAGGCAACGGTGTCGTGGTCAATTTCGGAAATACCGCCTTCTTGGGCGCGAATCACGCCGGCAAAATAACGGAAATGGTCCACCGCCAAGGGAATATCAGCCGCTAAAGTTTCGCGCACGGGTTTGCCGTTTTCCCATGTTTCGGCAACGGCGATTTTTTCCAGATTCTGTTCCATGCGGTCGGCAATCTGCAACAGAATGCGGCTGCGCTCGCTTACCGATGTTTTGCCCCAAGCATCTTTGGCGGCATGGGCAGCATCAAGGGCTTTTTCCACATCGGCTGCCTGCGAACGCGGCACTTGGGCAAAAGGCTTGCCGGTAATCGGGCTGATATCATCAAAATACTCGCCGTCGACGGGCGCTACCCATTGTCCGCCGATATAGTTTTCATAACGGCTTTTGAATTGCACAATGCTGTCGGGGGTATTGGGGACTGCGTATTTCATAATGACTCGCTCCTGACGGGGGTGTAAGGGAAGTTTGATATTAAGGTGTTTTGAACGCCCCTGCCAGCGGCTTTGGTTTTTGTGATGCACCACATCAGCCGACACAATCCCTGCGGTGGAATCCAGTATAATCCATGCGTTTTTGTTTTAAGCGATTGTGATGTCCATGCCTACTTTGCTTTTGGTTGACGGTTCATCTTATCTGTACCGCGCCTTTTATGCCATGACCCATCTTTCTGCGCCTGACGGTACACCCACCAATGCCGTTTACGGCGTATTAAATATGTTGCGCCGCGCCCGTGCCGAAATCCCCCACGATTATTGTGCCTGCGTATTTGATGCCAAAGGTCAGAACTTCCGCCACACCCTGTTTGCCGATTACAAAGCCACACGCCCGCCCATGCCCGATGATTTGCGCCCGCAAGCCGACCTATTGCCCGAACTGGTGCGCCTGATGGGTTGGACGGTACTCAAAACCGCAGGCGTGGAAGCCGATGATGTGATTGCCACCCTTGCCAAACAAGCTGAAGCCCAAGCATGGCGCGTGGTCATTTCCACAGGCGATAAAGACATGGCGCAATTGGTTAATGAACACATCACGCTGGTCAATACCATGAGCGGCGAAACCTTGGACAGCGCGGGCGTGTTGGAAAAATTTGGCGTTGCACCCCATCAGATTACCGATTATTTGAGTTTGATGGGCGATAAAGTGGATAATGTGCCAGGGGTAGAAAAATGTGGTCCCAAAACCGCTGCCAAATGGCTGGCGCAATACAGTTCTTTGGAAAACTTGAGCGCAAACGCCGAACAAATCGGCGGTAAAGTAGGCGAACACCTGCGTCTTGCTTTGCCGCAGCTGCCTTTAAGCAAACAACTGGTTACCCTAAAAACCGATGTGGATTTGCAAAACGAATTGCCCGCAGGTTTGCATGATTTACAGCGGCGCGAACCCGATTGGACGGCATTGGTGGAACACTTCCGCCGTTTGGGTTTTAAAACTTGGCTGAAAGAAGCCGAGCAGCAGCAAAACGGCAACGCTTCCCCCGAACTGTTTGCCCCTGCGCCTGTTTCACAAGCTGCCGAAACCACCCAAGCCACTGCCCCCGCCGCCGTACACTACCGCAGCATCACCACCGAATCCGATTTCCAAGCCCTGCTTGCCCGTCTCAACGAAAGCGACAGCATCGGCATTGACACCGAAACCACTTCTTTAGATGCCATGAACGCCCAATTGGTCGGCATCAGCATTGCCTTTGCTGCGGGCGATGCCGTTTACCTGCCTTTGGCGCACAATCCCGCGCTTACCCTCGAACAGCTCGACAGCAATATCGTTTTACCCGCGCTCAAGCCCCATTTGGAAAATCCCGCGCTGAAAAAAATCGGACAAAACCTCAAATACGACCGTCATGTTTTCGCCAATCACCACATTGATTTACAGGGCATTGCGGGCGATGCCATGCTGGCATCGTATATTGTAGAAAGCCATCTCGGACACGGTTTGGACGAACTAGCATTACGCTGGTTGGGTTTAAGCACGATTACTTATGAAGATTTATGCGGTAAAAAAGGCGCAAAACAAATTCCCTTTGCCGATGTGCCTTTGGCGCAAGCCTGCGATTATGCCTGTCAGGATGCTGATTTTGCCCTACGCATTGAAGCGCATTTACGCACGCAAATGGACGAACGCCAATTGTCCTTGTATCAAGACATGGAATTGCCTGTGTCAGATGTGCTGTTTGCGATGGAACGCGCAGGCGTACACATTGACCAACACGAGTTGGCACGCCAAAGCCACGAATTGGGACATGAATTGCTGGATTTAGAACAACGCGCTTATACCATTGCAGGACAACCGTTTAATCTAAATTCGCCCAAGCAATTGCAGGAAATTCTGTTTGATAAAATGGGTATTGCCACCAAAGGGCTGAAAAAAACCACTTCAGGTGGTATTTCCACCAATGAAGCGGTTTTGGAACAACTCGCCGGCGAACACGAATTGCCGCAGTTGATTTTGCAACACCGCAGCTTGGCAAAACTCAAATCCACCTATACCGACAAACTGCCCGAAATGATTTCGCCGCATACGGGGCGCGTACATACCACTTACGCCCAAGCCGTTACCGTTACGGGGCGTTTGGCAAGCAGCAATCCCAATTTACAAAATATTCCGATTCGTACCGAAGCAGGACGGCGCGTGCGCCGTGCGTTTACTGCGCCTGAAGGTTTTGCAATGGTGTCGGCAGACTATTCGCAAATTGAATTGCGTATTATGGCGCACTTAAGCGGCGACACCACATTGATTGAAGCATTTCAAAACGGCGAAGACATTCACCGCCGCACCGCTGCAGAAGTTTTCGGGCTTACCCCCGAACAAGTGGGCGCGGAACAACGCCGTTATGCCAAAACCATTAATTTCGGTTTGATTTACGGCATGGGTCAATACGGTTTGGCAAAAGCACTGGGCATTGATAATCTGTCCGCCAAGAGTTTTATTGACCGCTATTTTGCCCGTTATCCCGGGGTTGCCGAATACATGCAGCGCACCAAAGAACAAGCCAACGCGCAAGGTTATGTGGAAACCCTGTTTGGCAGACGTTTGTATCTGCCCGATATTCACAGCCGCAACGCCAACGCCCGCGCCGCCGCCGAACGCGCTGCCATCAATGCACCCATGCAAGGCACGGCTTCCGATTTAATCAAACGCGCCATGATTCAGGTGCAACAATGGCTGCAAAACGAACAACTGTCTGCCAAGCTGGTGATGCAGGTACACGATGAGTTGGTATTGCAAGTGCCTGAAAACGAACGCGCACAAGTTTGCCAAGCCTTGCCTGTATTGATGGCACAAGCAGGCGAACAGGTATTAAACGTCCCCCTGCCTGCCGAAGTGGGCAGCGGCAGCAATTGGGAATCCGCCCACTAACTTTACGAAAGGTCAACACATGATTTCCCCGCAAGACTTACTGCACCTTTACCAAACCCGTTCCACCTGCAAGCAATACAATCCCGACCGCCAAATCAGCGCAGACGACTTCCAAGTGATTTTGGAAAGCGCGCGCCTGTCGCCCAGCTCGTTTGGCTTTGAGCCGTGGCATTTTGTGGTGGTACAAAATCCCGAACTGCGACAATTAATCGGGCAACACGCTTGGGGTGCGAAAGACAAAATCGGCGAATGCAGCCACTTTGTGCTGATTTTGGCACGTCAAGCCAATACCTTGCACGCCGATTCGCCCTATATTATGCAGATGATGGAACAAGTGCATGGTATTGCCCCTGAAGCTGCTGCCCTCCGCCGCGAGCGTTACCGCGAATTTTGCGAGCAGGATTTCGCCCTAACTCCTGAAAATCCACGCAGTTTTTACGATTGGGCGTGCAAACAATGTTATATTGCCTTGGGCAATATGCTGACCACTGCCGCTGCACTCAATATTGATGCTACTGCGGTGGAAGGCTTTCCTTTGGAAACCTTAAACCGTTTATTGGCAGAACAAGGCGTGTTTGATAGCGAAGTGTATAAGCTGGCAGTGATGTGCGCGTTTGGCTACCGTGCCGATGCCCCGCGCCCCAAAACCCGCCAGTCAGCACAAGCAGTGATTAGCTGGAAATAAATCCTTTATATTCAATGGTTTTAAAAAAATAAAAATTAAAAAACGGTTTACTGATGATGGTAAACCGTTTTTTGTTTCACGTGAAACGTTTTTAGTGCAAAAATGTTTAAATGCAAGTATTTAAAATTTAATGAAAAATATTTTTCAGCAAAACTTTATAAAAAGCAAAGGCATTTAATGCGCCGCGCAAAGCCGTTTCACGGTCTTCATCATTCAAGTTCAAACCGTTCAAATAGCCCACAAATTCGCGCCAGTGCTTACCGCGACCATCGGCATGAGGTGCCAAATGGCGTGCGCCGTGTTCTGCACCAAAACCCAATTTTTCTTGTGCGTCTTTAAACAAAAACGCTGCGCCAATATTAGAACCTTCAGCACAATACAACCAACCAATGGCTTCCGCACCTTCAGGCTTGGGCAAAGTTACGTCCAATTTGGCTTCTTGTGCACCCAAGTCCTGCAAATCCTGCATCACGGCATCATAACGCGCCAATGTTGCCAAATTGGGGATTTGACGATTCAAGGCTTCATCACGGTACACATCGTCCACAATTTTATGAAACACGGCTTGCAGCTGCAAAAAACGGGCATAGTTTTCGGCATTATCAAACGGTTTGCACGACATCACCATATTATCCACGCTATCGTGGGTGGCACGACTGTTGGTTTTCAGGTATTCGGCAAAAGTCATTTGTTCAGACATGGTTTTTTCCTCATCAATCCAAAGTGGGTTTAGAAACGGGCTTCCACGGTTACATTAAAATTGCGTCCGGGGGAAGTGAATCGGTCAATACCGGCGTGGGTTTTGTTGTCCACACGGTTTACCGTGCCAAATTCGCGGATGCTGCGTAAGGCATCCCAAGTATAGTATTTTTTGTTGGTCAGGTTATTCACGCCTGCGCGTAAGGTAAAGTGTCTGCCAAAATGACGGTACACACTGGCATCGGCTATGGTGTAGGATTTACTGTGCTTGGCAAAGGGCCACGGATTGCTTAAATCGTCGTTGCTGTGAATGGTGTCTTGGGGCTTTTTACGCGCAGTGTGGCTTAAATGCAAGGCTGCGCCCCATTTTTTAGACGGGGCATCGTAGCCGATATTCCACACGGCAGACCACGGCGACAGGGCATTGATGGGATAGGATTTTCCGTCTGCGGCTTTGGCTTTGCCTTTGATATAGGTGGCGGTTAAGCCTGTGTACATACCTTTAGGTAAACCGATGCTGTCTAACTGCCAACGGCTTTTCCATTCCAATCCGCGCACATAGGCAGAGGAACGGTTTTGGTTTTGCCACACCACAGCAGGGAAGCTGTCGCGGGCAAACGGCATCACGCCCAAGCCCAAATACGCCAGTTCAATAAAGTTGCGATAACGGGTGTTAAAGCCCGATAAGGTAAACGAACCTGCTTTCCCGTTGGCACTGATACCCAATTCCAGATTGCGGGCGGTTTCGCTTTTGAGTTTGGGATTGGCTTTCAGGTAAAAATCGGGGTGTGGGAACATTAACCACAGTTCGTCTGTGGTGGGGGCGCGGAAACCGTTAGAGGCTTTTGCCATCAAGGAAAGGTGGTTGTTGGGTCGCCAATCCACGCCCAGCGAATAGCTGGTACCGCCGTGCTTCAGGCTGCTGCCTAATTCAGGAAGAACTTTGGCAACCGTGCCAGTGTAGTTGCCATCGTTTTTGGCGTTGCTGACACTGCGGTCGTAACGCACGCCCATATTCAAACGCCATTGACGGCGTTCGCCCAAGCTCAAGGCATTGTTCCAGTAAATGTAACGGCTTTTGGAACGGGTTTTCAACAGGAAAATATCGTCGTTGCGGTTGGCGGTGGCGATGTGCGGGGCAAACAGTTTTACCCAATAGGTTACGTTATCGTTGTCGTTGTCGTTGGTTTGCAAACCGCCGCCGTATTGGATTTGCCAATCGGCACGCTCAAACGGCAGGTGTTTGTCTGCTTGCAGTGCGGCGCGGCGGGTGGTTTGGTGGATTTGACGGTACATGTGCAGGGCTTCGGAATTAAAGCCTTTGTCCAAATAGTTGGCAGGCAAATCCCATGTCCATGTTGCCATGGTGATTTTTTGTTTGTCCCAAGTCAGTTTGAGTTTGTCCCAAGGTCCTTTTTCTAAAGTGCCTTGATATTCAAAACCGATGCGGCGGCGGTAGCTGACATCGTTGCGGTGACGCACATCGCCGCTGGGGTCTTCCGAACCGAGATTTTTGGGTGTCCACAAATTAGAAAGTTCTTTGGTTTGGCGTTCTAAACGGGATTCTTCAAACACGCCGCCTAAATAGTGGTTGTAATTGAGACGGTAGCCTGTTTTAAACAGGGTGGTTTGGTTTTCCCATGTTTGCGGGTCGGGTTTGCCGCGCGATACGCCGTAGGCTTTTTCGCTGCGGGTGCTGCCGCTGTTGTTAAACACGGAAGAAATAGGGGTGTCGCTGGTGAGTTTGGTTTCTTTTTCGTCTGCGCGATTGGCGGTTTCTGCGCCCTGACGACGGGTGTGTACCAGCAGGGTTTCCCAACCGCCCAGTTTACCCGCAAAAGTAATGCTGGAAAAACGTTGTTTGTTGCGGCTTAAATAACCTGCTTTCGCGCCCAAATAATAGGGCTTGTCTTCGTGAACGTAATCTTCGGCGGATTTGGTTTTGTAATTTACCGCGCCGCCGAGTGCGCCACTGCCTGATTTCAACGAATCTGCACCCTTACTGATGGTGACTTCGGAAAAGTTTTCAATTTCGGCGGTATTGCGGTTGGCGTTGTAGTTGCCGTATGCGCCAAACAGTTCTTGGAAGGCTTCGGAAGAACGGCTTTCGGCTTGTGCCAAACCATCTACATTGATGGCAACGCGGTCTTTATCCACGCCACGAATGGCAAAACCATTTGAGCCTGTGCGTCCGCCTTCCACCACGCTTACCCCTGTTTCGTAACGGGTGAGGTCGTGTTCGTCATGTACCATCTGTTCATCAAGGGCTTTGCGCTTGGTGCGGGTTTCGCCAAGTTTGTCGCTACTGCGGCGTTTGCCAACGGCTTCAAGCTGCTTGAGTGTTTTGCCTTCGTCTGCGTTGTTGTCGGCAGCCAAGGCAGGCGCAGTGGCGGGAACGAGCAATAAGGCAGGCAGTACGGCACGCCATAAAGAAGTTTTGGGCTGTTCGGACAACACGGTGCAGGGATAGGGGCTAATCGGTGCGGGGGCAAGATTGCGGTAAGTCGCCAATACGGTCGGCACAGGGCGATGCGACAAACGTCCGTGCATTTTGTAATCGGCTTTGCTGCGGCTGCGGGCGGCGACACCACCGGGGGTTTTACCTACGGCGCGGCGGTTCGGATGGCGTTTTTTCTTTTGATGAACGGAAGACATGCTCAATCCCCAATCTTACTGAAGCGGATTCAAATCCGATGAATCATCTTTGTATTGCTCATTAACACGTTTGCCGCCAAATACGGTATCCAAACTGCGGTTGCCGTCAAACACGATTTTGCCGCCAATTTCTTCGGTGGCAGGTCCGGTAATTTCAACGTATTTACCATAACCGTAAGTGCGCGGTTCGCCGAAAAAGCGTCCGTCCACCTGTCCGATTTTGCCTGCTGATTGTGCCGTACCCGAAAAGGCATTGCCTTGAATATCCACATTCTTTAATTCTACGTCTGCGCCAAAATCGCTGTTGCCAACAATTGTTCCGCCCATTTTTCCTGTATTGAAGTTGGCGGTAAACAGCGACACTACAGGTTCGCCTTTGGAATTGGTATAGGATTTGGGTGTGTAGGACGAACTGACAAACTGTCCGTCTTTCACGCGCAATGCCCACACTTCGTAAGTGGCTTTGCCTTTAATGTCGCGTACTTTTTCGTGGCTTCCGCCTGGCATCAAGGCAGGGTCGGACACCATGCCGCCCACAAACAATTCGCCGTTGCCCCACGCGCCAAAACGGACGTGTTTCAAATCGGTTGCCGCTGCATAACGGAACACGCCGCCGCCGCTGCAACACACCATCATTTTGCCGTGTTTTTCGGTATTTTGCCCCTGATGTCGGGTTTCCATTTTCCAAGACGGGCTAAACGAACTGGGTACAATCGGATTGGTAAACTCGCTGAAGCGGTACAGCGTGCCGTCTTTGGTGCGGTACATCAATTCGGGTTCGGGCGTGCCGGTAAAGCGTGCAGGGACATCCACTGCTTCCAGTTGTCCGCTGGGTGTATCGGCAGTGCTGAGGGTTTGCATCCGTGCAGGCAGGGTTTCATTGGGTTTAAACGATTGATTATTGTTGGCAGAGGGTAAAGTGGGGATATCCACAGGTCCTTTTGGTTCGGTGATGCTGCTGCCCGCGCACCCGCCCAATACACAGACCAAGCTCACGGCAATACAAATGGTTTTCATCGGTTTTCCTCAAAATCGTTTGGCACGGGGCAAATCCCCGTTGCAACAGGGCAATACACAGATTTGCCTGACCATGTACGCCATGATTTCGCAGCAAACCTATCAGCGGCAAATAATAAATGATATGATTATTATTATCAATCAAAATCCCCAGCGTACCGTCTCCGATGTTAAGAAGCAATTGGCTGCACATTATTTTTTTATGCGCCTGCTGGCAAGCCCACGCACAAATCCCGTCCGACACTGTTTGGGACAATCAGCGTTTGCAGCAGCAACCCGAATTATTGGAACGGCTGCTTATTGATGCCATGGACGGCAGCGATGCCAAGCTGTTGGCATCTTTAAACGAAGCCTATGCCCAACTGCCACAAGCCGATGAGTTGTTAAAAATGCGGGCGCAAGCCGTATTGCTGCGTTTAAATGGACGTTTGGACGAAGCCGAAGACCTGTATCGCCGTTTGCCGCACGACCACTCCAACCATTTGCGCGACCGTTTGGACGAAGCCGCTGTTTTATTTGAAAACGGCAAAACCCGTGAAGCCGATGCTGCATTCGCCGCACTCGCCGAAGAAACCCTGCCTGCCGCCGTTCACGCCAATATCGCCCGTTTCCGTCACGCCATCGCCCGCCGCCAACAATGGCAGTGGGGTTTTGCGCTGCAACCCGTTTATAACGACAACATCAACAACGCCCCGCCGCCGCATTGTTTAAACGGCGTGTACTGCACCCGCACCACCGCGCAAAGCGCATACGGTGGCAGTTACGCCATACAGCTTGCCAAAACACAGCCCCTGCATGGCAAACACAATCTGGCAGTACAGCTTCAACATGATGGCACATTTTATTTTGGGCAAAACGGTTACAATGAAGCATCGGCGCGTGCTGCTTTGGGCTGGCAATACCGCGATGCCCGACATGAATGGTCGCTGCTGCCGTTTTACCAAATCCGTTTAGAAGGGGCAGAATCGTTTAGTGGCAACCGTGCGGCGCGTGCTTTGCCTTACGCACACCGACACACTTTGGGAACGCGCTTGGCTTGGGCATACCGCCCCGACAGATACAGCTTGTTCCGCATTCAATTGGAAGCGCAACGCCACCGCTACCGCGACGCTGCCTACGCACAACGTCAAGACGGTAATCAATGGTCGTCAGCCATATCGTTTGCCAAACAAATCACGCCGCAAGCTTCGCTGTCTGCTGCTTACCGTTATGAATTATTCCGCCCCAAACACCAGCATATCGGCGCATTTGAAAACAATGCTGCGTTTCAGTTTCATGGATTATCGGGCGTGTGGTCGCAACATTGGCAAGGCACAGGTACAGACACGCGCTTGTCGGCGCATTACGGCATCAGACAATATCGCGGCATCGCGGCATTCGGCACGCAGGCACAGCGCAACCGCGAATACGGCGCGGGTATTGCCGTCAGTCAGCGGCAACTGCAATGGCGCGGCTGGCAACCCGTTTTGTTTTACCAACACAGTCGCATCCGCAGCAATATGCCGTGGGCGCAACGGCGCAAGCGTTCGTTCGGTATCGGCTTGGAAGCGGGATTTTGACGCGGGCTGTGGCGGATTTGCCATGACTTTGCCCGTGCTGGTGTAAACTGCCTTGTTGAACCGCTTTATTTTCGGCATAATGGCGTTTTCGTTTCCCATTCACTGCAAAGAAAGGATTTTTATCATGACAATGTTTGCCTGTTTCTTTCTTTGCAGCCCGAATCCTTAATACGGTTCTTTCCCAACGCCGTATCGGGCTGCTTTTCCCCAATTTTGCCAAACCGCTTGATGCGGATTGGTATTTTGTTGTGCCGTTTATACGGCATATGGAAAGCAACTCTATATGGGCAATTCTTATCCTGTTGTTATCATTCGCAATCAAAATACTTGGATTGAAGGTGCTGCCGAGCAGCAATTAAAGACGACTGCTGCTTTGGCGGGTATGCGCCGCGTGGCGGGCATGCCTGATTTGCACCCCGGACGCGGTTATCCCGTGGGCGCGGCATTTTTCAGCAGTGGCGTACTGTATCCGGCGCTGATTGGCGGCGACATCGGTTGCGGCATGGCGTTGTGGCAAACCGAACTGCCTGCCCGCCGCGCCAAAGCCGACAAACTCGCCAAACAATTGGGCAGTATTGATGCGCCTTTGGCGGGCGATGTTCCCGCCACCATTGGCGGCGGCAACCATTTTGCCGAATTGCAAACTGTAGATGCGGTTTACCTGCCCGAATATCTGCCCGCAGCCCTTGCACCTGACAAACTGCTGTTGTTGGTACACAGCGGTTCGCGCGGTTTGGGCGGGGAAATCCTGCGCCGCCACATTGACCAGCACGGACACCGCGGTCTGCCCGATGCCGAAGCCGCCGATTATCTGGCAGAACACGATGCCGCCGTAGCGTTCGCCGTCCGCAACCGCGCCGCCATCGCCCAACGCATGCTGGAACGCTGGCGCAGCAGCGGGCAATGCCTGCTGGATTTAAGCCATAATTTTGTAGAAGCCTGCCAACTAAACGGCGAACACGGCTGGGTGCACCGCAAAGGCGCGACACCCGCCAATCAAGGTTTGGCGGTGATTCCGGGGTCGCGTGGCGATTACAGCTATTTGGTGATGCCCGCAGCCGATACCGCTTTGTCGCTGTATTCGCTGGCACACGGCGCAGGTCGCAAATGGCAGCGCAGCGAATGTAAAGGACGTTTGTCGCACAAATATCCTGCTGACAGCCTGCGTAAAACCGCTTTGGGCAGCACTGTGGTCTGCGCCGACAAACACTTACTGTACGAAGAAGCCCCGCAAGCCTACAAAAACATCGACAGTGTGGTACAGGCTTTGTGTGATGCAGGCTTGGTGCGCGTGGTGGCAAGGCTTAAACCCGTGCTGACCTACAAAACTGCGGGAGGGTGCGAAGCATGAACAACGTTTGTTTACTGATTTCCACCGCACAAGGTCCTGCCGAATGCCGTTTGTTTGCCCGCTTTATTGCCAACACCGTTTGCCGCGAAGCCGCCGCACAAGGTTTGCGCTGCCAAGTCCTGCAATCGCAAAGCGACCAATACGGTTTGCGTTCCGCCCTGTTGCAACTGACAGGCACACACGCTGCCACCGCCGCCGCGCGATGGTTGGGTACATGGCAATGGATTTGTCCCAGCCCGCTGCGTCCGCAGCATCCGCGTAAAAACTGGTTTGTAGCCGTATCGTTGGCAGCACATTCCCCTGAATACGCTGACCACGCAGCAGACAATATCCGTTTCAGCACCTGTCGCGCCCGTGGCAACGGCGGACAGCACCTGAACAAAACCGAAAGTGCCGTCCGTGCCGTACATCTGCCCAGTGGATTAAGCGTGCGCGTAGAAAACCGCCGCAGCCAGCACGCCAACAAAAAACAAGCACGTTTGCTGCTGGCAGAAAAACTATTGCATCGGCAACAACAAAACCAACGCCATACCGAACAGCAAAACCACCGCCAGCGTCATGATTTGGAACGCGGCAACGCCGTCAGACAGTACCGTGGCAGCGGTTCTTACCCCATACCTATTGAAAATTAAGGAAAAAAATGAGTTTATCTGAAAAAATCAAAAACCTGATTTCCCCCCAGCCCGATGCCGCCGATGCACCGCTTGCCGTAGAAGCCGATGCCCTCAAAACCCTGATGCTGCATTGGGCATGGGAAATTTTATACACCCTTGACGGGCAAAACCAATTTATTGAGAGCGACGGCTTCCACGGCACCCAAATTGCCGAATTTATCGGCGCAGACAGTTGGTTTGACCAAGAAGATTTTGACCCGACAGTCGCCCGCCGCCACATCCGCCGCCATCATCAGGTTTCCACGCAGGACGACTTTAACCAGCTGTGGCAGGAAGGCGTGCCAGCCGTATTAAAAAGCAATGTTGCCCAATGGACGGAAATGTTCGGTTTTGACGAAACCGAATCGCGCCTGCTGACTTTTGCGATTTTACTGCACACCAAACCCGAACTGATGCGCCTGTGTGCGCTGTTGAACGAATTGGACGACAACGACACCTGCCACGTCCTGTCCAAACTGCTGCACCTGCCCGAAAACCACATCACCCAAGCCCTGCAGTCACACGGACGTTTAAGCAGCACCGGCGTACTCAGCCTTGACCGCAACGAAGACTATACCCTGCGCAGCAAAATTGACCTGCTCTCGCGCCAGTTT
Source organism: Conchiformibius steedae (assembly GCF_014054725.1). Taxonomy (NCBI): domain Bacteria; kingdom Pseudomonadati; phylum Pseudomonadota; class Betaproteobacteria; order Neisseriales; family Neisseriaceae; genus Conchiformibius; species Conchiformibius steedae. The sequence continues at coordinate 366,112 of NZ_CP059563.1, forward strand.
GCCGTTCAGATGGCAGCAGAACCGCTCAGCCCCGCGCAGGTATTGAAAGAACACATTACCACGCCCCCGCAAACCCAATTAAGCCCCGAAAATTTCGCTCATTTGGGTGTGCTTACCCCTGCTGCCGTTTCCCATTTGCAAACCGTGTTTGCCGACAAACAAAACGGCTGCAATATTTTGATTCACGGCGCGGCAGGCACAGGCAAAACCGAGTTCACCCGCGTATTGGCACAGCAGGCAGGTGTGGAACTGTATGAAATTGCATGGTCAGACGAAGACAACCGCCCCCACAACCGCAACAGCCGCATCAATGCCCTGCGTATGGCACAAAATATTTTTTCCGCGCAAAAAGTGATGCTGATGTTTGACGAAGTGGAAGATTTGTTTGACCGCGGGCAATCCGATTTCAGCCTCAACAAAGCTTGGCTCAACCGTATGTTGGAAAACAATCCCGTGCCTACCGTATGGGTGTGTAACAACGTCCATTTGATTGACCCTTCAGCGGTGCGCCGTTTTGATATGGTGATTGAAATGAAAGTTCCGCCCGTTCCCGTTCGCGCCCAAATGATTCGCGATTTGGCTGGGGATTACCTGCCCGCGCCGCAAATCCGCGCCTTGGCGGAAAGCGATGTTTTGGTGCCTGCCTTGCTCAAACAGGCGCACCGCGTTACCGAATCCGCAGGCAAAGACTGGCAAGCCGAACCCAAAAGCGATTTATTTCAAAAACTTTTGCACAATACCTTAAAAGCACAAGGACATTTTCACGCCCTCAACACCCGTGCCAAACTGCCCGAAACCTATAATCCCGCGTGGATTAACTGCAAACAGGATTTACAGGCACTGGCAGACGGTATCGTTGCCACAGGGCGCGGCACATTGTGCTTATACGGCGCCCCTGGAACAGGCAAAAGCGCGTTTGCGGCGTGGCTGGCAGAACGCGCGGGCAAGCCTTTGTTATATAAACGCAGTTCGGATTTATTGTCCAAATATGTCGGTGAAACCGAACAGCTGATTGCCGCAGCCTTTGAAGAAGCCAAAGAAAACGATGCTGTGCTGGTGTTTGATGAAGTGGACAGTTTTTTACAAGACCGCCGCAATGCCCGTCAAAATTGGGAAGTCACCCAAGTCAACGAAATGCTCACGCAAATGGAAGCGTTTGACGGTATTTTCGCTGCCAGCACCAATTTAATGCGCAATCTCGACCAAGCTGCACTGCGCCGTTTTGATTTTAAAATTGAATTTGGCTGGCTCAAGCCCGAACAGGCTTGGTCTGCATTCCAAAACCATTGCGTCCAATTGGGTTTGGCTGTAGCCGACAACGACCCTGTGTTAAAAGCGGAATTGTGGAGCATGCCGCAGCTGGCTTTGGGCGATTTTGCCGTGGTGGTCAAACAGGCGCGGATTGTGCCTGTGGCAGATGCGGCGGCGTTTGCAGCGGCTTTAAAACGCGAATGTGCGTTAAAAGAAGGGGCAAAAGGCACGTTTGGCTTTGTTTAAGGGATAAAGGCGCAATCCACACCATTGGGATTGCGCCTTTACTACTTTGATAGATAAGGAAAAACCGTCCAACAATCTGCTGGACGGTTTAAATTTGGTGGGTCGTGAGCGATTCGAACGCTCGACCAACGGATTAAAAGTCCGCTGCTCTACCGACTGAGCTAACGACCCGAAAGACGTAACTATACATCACTTATCTGCCCTTGTCAATATTCTATGCGGCATCATCTGCCGTTTGGCGGTAAAATAGCGCGGTTGAACATAATTTTTTGCACACGCCCATGTACCTGCTTACCGAACTGGTGCGCCTGCTGGAAACGCGAGGCCACACTTTTGCCGCCGACCCTTTGTTAATTACCGAACGCCTGCGCAGCGACCCTAGCGGTTTTGCCGAACGCCTGCACCGCCGCGCCGCCCAAATTGATGCCGACGGGGCATTAATACACCAGCTCTACACTCATCGCCAACGCGCTGTTTGGCTGCTGTCTGCCGCTACCGCTGCATGGTTTGTGCTTGGCTTTATCGGTACTTACAGCCTAATGCGCCAGCATAATTTAAATTTTCTGTTTGTATTGGCGGGGATTTTGGGCATCAATACCCTGATGCTGCTGTGGTGGCTGGCAAGCGTTTGGCGGCAGCGACCCTACCACGGCGGTTGGCTGTATCCCACCTTGCTGTTCGGACGCAAACCCGATGCCGTTCCTGCCGCCTTGGCGGAACTTTACGCGCAAACCACACAAAGCCCCGTCTTTTTTTGGCGTGCCAGTGCCGTCAGCCACCGTTTGTCGCTGTCTGCCCTGTGCGGAATGTTCGCCGCCGCGCTGCTGCTGTTAACTGTGCGCCAATATACGTTTAACTGGGAAAGCACGCTGTTAGACAGCCGCGCTTTCAGCCGTGCGGTGGATGTTTTGGGCTGGCTGCCTTCCGCACTCGGCTTGCCCGTACCCGATGCCGATGCCGTTTTCGCCAACCGCAACCGCGCCGATGCCGTTCACGCTGCCCGTTGGGGCGGACTGCTGCTCGGCAGCATTGCCTGTTACGGCATTTTACCGCGCCTGCTGGCATGGGGTGTCTGTTTTTGGCAACAACGCCGCAGCTGCATCTCACTCGATTTAACCCTGCCTTACTACCAAAACATCATCGGACAATGGCAACGCCGCATTACCGACCACAGCAGCGATTTCCGTGCCGATGCCGTTCACCACCGCACGCCCCCGCACACCCCCGCCGACCAATATTGGGCCGTTGCCCTCGATGCCCCCGATGCCCCCGCCACATGGTTTCAAAACGCCTACAACCGCATTTGGCGCGACAAAGGCATTGTGTGCGAACGCGATGATTTTCATCACTTTACCGAACAGCTTGCCCGCCAAAACCAAAACATTATGCTGTTAATCGGCATCCGCGCCCGCGCCACCCCCGACCGCGGCACCGTGCGCCGTTTAAGCGTTCTCGCCCACCACGCACGCGGCGGATTGGCGATTCGTTTGATTGGCAACGGCGGCGACAGCGTCAAACAATGGCAGCAGATTTGTGCCGAACACGGTTGGCACATTGTGTAAACCCTTTCATCAAGCGGGACAAACGTCCCGCTTTTCCTTTTTTCCGTAACAAAAGTAACATATTTACCCCCTTCCATTTACCTGTTTTTACCCCTAAAAACACTCCCCATACATTTTGGCGAATACTTGACATTTCGCAAAATTATCTTGACAAGCCTTGACTTTATACACTAAGCACAATTACAATCCGCAACAGGATATCCAAACTGCCGCTGCGGTTGCGTTTTTGGCCGGCAAAACACGTAAAACAGCAAGCAGTGCCTAAACAAACAACCAGACATCTGGTTGTCTTTCCGTTCTCAAACTTATGGGGTAAACCAAATGAAATCCAATTTGTTCAAAATGGGTGTAAAAATGGGCGTAAGTACCTTTACCGCGCTTATCCTGTCTGCCTGCGGCAGCAGCGGCGGTGACGATGCGCCCAGCACCAAAAGTCAAACCACACCCAATAACGGTGCGTCCACTTCTACCACACCCAGCAAAGAAGACTACGCACTTAAAGCAGCCAATGCCTTAAAAGAAGCACAAGCTGCCAAAGCCGAAGCAGAAAAAGCGGCAGCGGCAGGCGATGTCGCTGCTGCACAAGCTGCGGTTAATAAAGCCCAAGCTGCTGCACAAGCAGCACAAGAAGCTGCCGTAAAAGCCGGCAACGACAAAGACCCCAACGCACCTGCTGCCGCATTATCGGCACAGCAGGCTGTTGAAGCCTTGAAAACTTTGGCAACCACTGTGGCAGATGCCCAAAAAGTAGCCGAACAAAAACTGGCTCAAGACAATGCCAACAAGAGCATCAGCGTTTCTACCGTACCGGTAAACAACAAAGCATCCAACGTGGGTTACAAACACGTTATCAAAACCAAATCCGATTTTATTTTGAACGGCGTGAAAAAATCCGCTAATAGCGAATCCAATACCGGTTTGCTGATGCAGGAACAAGACCCGAACAAACACTTGGATAACTTTGTGATTGGTCACTACCGCGATAGCAACGGCAAAGAAAATGTCTTGTATTTGCAAGATGTTGATACCCGTGCAATGGAAGCCTTACCCTTAAAAGATGACAACCAAATTACCTTAAAACAAGCATGGGTAGCTAAAAAAGGGGTAGACTATCCTAAATTGGGTAAACGCATCACAGGTACACATTTGGTTGATGTTACTAAAGTAGAAAAACAAGGTACTGAAAAAGATAAAAAAGCCTTAGTTTATGCTTTAGATAAAAAAATCTATATCCATGCTGGTATGGATGAAGCCAAAATTAAAGACAGTGGTTTGAAAGATGTTAAAGTATTATCCTTTGATAATAAAGGAAAACCAAAATTAAGCAAGTTTGAAGGTACGAAACGCGCAGACACTGTGTTTGAATTGTACGGTAATAAAACCACTTTTGCTAAAAAAGATGATGCTAAAAACACTCCTGTAGCATACGGTGATAATGGCGATGACCTCTCCAAAAAAGGTGAATACAAAAACGCCAAAAACCTGCCTTTGGAAGACCAAGTTCTGCATCATGTACAATATGGTCGTGTTACTTCCCAGTTAAGCGGTCGCAATCTTGATAATTTTGTTGAAGGTTTGCACCAAAACTATCCCACCTATATTGTTGCTTTTGGTGAATATGGTGCAGATGGTACTGAAAACCACTACTTCGCCCGTGGTGTGAATAACACTACTGCTGACCAATTGGCTGCGTTGCCTGCACACTACGGCACCAACAAGCTGACTTATAAAGGTCACGTTGTACCTTACGGTCTGGACCATAGCTTCCGCCAAGGTCAAAACAACGGCAAAGTACCCACCGCTTTGGGTGGCAGTGCCAAAGCATACCTGATTAGCGGTACCCATATCCAAGCTAATGTGGATTTGGCTACCAAACTGGTAGATGGCAATGTGTACAATGTTTGGGGCTTGGTAAAAGACAACAATATGGACACCCTGACCAAAGTAGAAGCACCCTTGGTAGGCTTTAACGGCACTTTGGCAGACAACGGTAATATTGCAGGTACTGCTCAAAACTACACCAAAAATTATGCACCAGGCGTATTCAATGCCACCATCTTTGGTGCAAAAGGTGAAGAAATGGGTGGAACCATCGTAAGTGCCAATCCTGAAAAATTGCAATGGGGCTTGTCGTTTGGTGCAAAAAATACCACTACGCCTCCTGCAGTTAAGCCTTTAGCGCCTCCTCCTGTTAAGCCCATTGGCGGTGGTGTAACGGGTGTATTGGATGGTAGCGACCAACAAGGTTTAACTAACTTGGTTAAATAAGCTGCCTTCCTAAAGCCAATAACCGCTAAAAGGTCAACCCTATCAGGTTAATGCCTTTTTCTGCCCGATATCGGCTTCCTGCCGTTATCGGGCTTTTTCTTTACATCTCCACACTTTCAAAAGGATTTGGAATGAAACGCATCATTCTGTCCCTTATCGGCACTTTTATTTTGTGTACCACAGCATTCGCCGAAAATACCACCGTTCCGGGTAAACCCTTGGGTTCTGCTGTTTCCACACCCGATACTCAAACCTTATCCGCAAACGAACAACAACAATTGGAACAAGCATTAGCTGTTGCCATTAATCCTTACGACATCACCCAAGCCAACCGCAATGCCGTGCGCTCCCTCAGCTATGCCTACCGCACCCGCGTTCCTGCCGAAAAACGCGATGATTCCCTGCTGGATTGGGCAGATATCATTATGGATGCAGGAGAAGACTGGCAAAAAACCGTACAGCAATACCGCAAACTGCTGGCAAAATTCCCCAAACAGGAACTGCTGCGCTTTCAATTGGCACAAGCCCTGTTGTACAACGGCGAACCCGATGCCGCACAAAACGAATTTGAAAAATTCCGCGCCACGCCCGATTTAACCGTAAACTATGAAAAAGCTGCCGACCGTTGGATTATGCAAATCCAGCAACGGCAAAAATGGCAGTTTGGTTTTACCTTTCAATTTCTGAACAACAGCAATGTCAATCAGGCACCCCGCCACACCGTTTATTATCAGCTTCCCGGTGGTGCTACTTTTTCCAACTCCGAAACCGCCAAACGCGGCTACGGCTTCCGCGTGGGCTTTAATGCGCAAAAACGTTGGCATTTACCGTGGCGACGTAATGCCTTGCGCCTCAATACAGGCATAGATTGGGACCACTATTTTAATGCCAAGAAATACAGCCAAATCAACACCAATATCGGTTTGGGCTGGCTGTATGAAACCCCGCGCTATCATGCCGAATTCCAACCGTTTTTACGCAGCAATTGGAATGCGCGCGGCGAAGGCAGACGGGAAGAAGGACACTTGGCACGTTATTCAGACGAATATGGCGCACGTTTCCGCGTTTGGCGTTGGTTAAACAGCCGTTTTCAATACGATTTAATGTACCAGCCCTCTTATATCAAATACAATAATCCCTTGGTGGCACGTACATCAGACGGCGTACGCCATTTTGTTCATTCATCGCTTTCTTATCAGCAAAACGACAAACAAAGCTGGCAATTGGGCATGTATTGGAGCCGTTTAAATACCAAAGACAAAACCAATGCCAATAAAACGGTAGGGGTTAATTTGGGTTGGCGGCAAGAATGGCCCAAGAATTTTTATACCGATTTTACTGTGGGTGCTTCCCGCACACGCAATCAAAAGCCCTACTGGTTTGGTTTACAAAGAAAAAACCACAGCTATTCGGTAAATGCCCAAGTATTTAACCCCACATGGCAGTTTAAAGGATTTATGCCAAGATTGGTTTTTAACTATCAAAAAACCAAAAGCAATTTAACCACGCAATCATACGATACGCGGGACGCTTATATTTTTATTCAAAAAACCTTTTAATTGAATTTTTCAGTTTCACGTGAAACGTAAAACAAGTTTACCCAAACGGTATTTTACGTTTCATGTGATTTTTTTATTATTAAAAATCAACAGGTAAAACTATGCCTATTTTATATTTAATTCCTACCCCGCTGTCTACGCCAGATACGCCTTGTCTGCTTCCACAAGAATCTGCCCAAATCGCCCACTTAAGCGATTTTGTGGTAGAAGCCGAAAAAACGGCGCGTGCCTGTTTGCGGCATTTGGGTATCCGCACCCCTGTGCGCGAACTGAAACTACGCACCCTAAATGAACACACACCAACAGACAGCTTGCCCGAATTGTTACAGCCTTTATATGAAGGACGTGATTTGGGTTTGGTAAGCGAAGCGGGTTGTCCCGCCGTTGCCGACCCCGGTGCCGATTTGGTTGCCTTGGCACACGCCAAAGGGTTTGAAGTACGCCCCTTGGTTGGACCTTCCAGCATTTTATTGGCGCTGATGGCATCGGGTGCTAATGGGCAATGTTTTGCCTTTAAAGGCTATCTGCCTGCCGACCCGCAGGGCAGGGCAACACGTTTAAAACAATTGCAACAGCGTTCCCGCCAAGAAAACGAAACCCAATTGTTTATTGAAACCCCTTACCGCAATCAAGCCTTATTAAATGATGCCGTTACATTGCTTGACGATAATACCTTGCTGTGTATTGCCACCGATTTAACCACCTCTCAGCAAACCATTATCAGCCAACCCGTTAAGCAGTGGCGCAAGATGGGCGAATTGCCCAACCTAAAAAAACGTCCTACGCTATTTGTTATCCACAGCCCAAACCATGGCAAAGTGTAAACAATACGCAACACTATGGCTGTTTTGATGTAATTTTGCCAAAGCTGTAAATTAGCTATTAAAAATTACCGAAACCCCTATTTTGCGCCTGTTTAGGGCAATTTTCGGGACATTTTTTTACACAGGCACAACGGTTTTTCACATCAAAACCTGTCATAATACATCTCATCACGCAAGACATGCGTTCAACTCCCCTTTATGAAAGGAAACGACATTATGAAAAAAGTTACTGCATTGGTATTGGGCGCTTTGATGAGCGTATCGGTTTTGGCTGCCCCTACCGGTAAAAGCTTTACCGGCGGTTCGGTAGGTGTGGAAGTGGGTACCACTAAATACAAAGTGAAAGACAGCGGTCTTTCCGGTAAAAGCACCAAAGACTTGACCCTGACTGGTGGCTACGCCTTTGAATACGGCGACAGCCAACTGATTGGTGAAGTAGGTGCAAAAGCCAAACTGCCCGCATCTAAAGCCTTTACTTACAATGAAAACGGCGAAGAGCGTAAAGTGAAAGAGCAACAACGCTTGAGCGTTGGCTACAGCCAAGGCTACCGTGTTACCAACGATTTAATGCCTTATGCCAAAGTGGACTATATCCACAGCCGTTTTAAAGACGATAGCAAACTGTCTGCCAATGGTGTAGGCGTAGGTGTGGGTGCTAAATACCAAGTTGCCCCGAATGTGGAAGTGGGTGCAGAATACATGCACAGCCGTTTGCGCAGCAAAAAAGATTCTGATGGCGACCGTGTAAAAATTCGCGGCAACAGCGTCAGCACTGGTGTCGCTTACCGCTTCTAATCTCTAATCCATAAAAACGCTTCCCGCCTGAAATTTTATCGGGCGGGAAGCGTTTGTTTACAGAATGGCTTATTGCAGGGTTTCTACACCCGCAAAGGCTTCAGGCATCTGTTCAGAATCGTCAAACTCTACCCATTCATAATTGTCTTTATCCGCCAAAATACTTCTTAATAGGGCATTATTGATGGCGTGTCCTGATTTATAACCTTCAAATGCCCCAATAATCGAATGCCCGACAATATACAAATCGCCAATCGCATCTAAAATTTTATGGCGCACAAATTCATCGGGATAGCGCAATCCGTCAGGATTCAGTACATCGGTTTCGTCAATTACAATGGCATTGCCCAAATTTCCCCCCAAACCCAAATTGTGGGTACGCATCATTTCTACTTCCTGCATAAAGCCAAAAGTGCGGGCGCGGGCAATTTCTTCAATATAGTTTTGCTTGGCAAAATCAATTTCAAAAACCGGCTCGCTGGTATTGAATACGGGATGGTCAAATTCAATGGTCAGTTTCAGTTTAAAACCATCATAAGGCACAAAACGCACCCATTTATCAGGCTGTTGTACCGATACTTCGCGCATAATCCGCAAAAAGCGTTTTTTTGCCAGTTGTTCCACAATACCTGCTTCTTTTAACAGATACACAAAGGGCAGGCTGGAACCGTCCATAATCGGGACTTCGGGCGCATTCAGTTCAATCAGTACATTATCCACACCACACGCTGCCAACGCAGACATAATGTGTTCTATCGTCCCCACACGCACGCCGTCTGCCGTTACCACCGTAGAAGACAAACGGGTGTCGTTAATTAAATCGGGGTGTAAGGGAATCACTGCTTCCCCTAAATCGCAACGGCGAAACACAATACCGTGATTATCCACCGCAGGATGCAAAGTCATTGCCACACGCTCGCCGGAATGCAGTCCGACGCCTGTCATCTCTATTTTTTGTGCCAAAGTACGCTGTTTCATAATTAAAATCCTTTTAAATCATAGATAAACACCCATTATTATACAGCAAAAACCAAAGTTATCCACAGGTTGACAGCCTGTGGATAAGTCTGTGGATAAAATGTGGATAAGTCATGAGTTATCCACAGGCTGTCGGGTTGTGGATAAGTTATCCACATTTTATCCACAGGTTATCCACAGACTTATCCACAGGATATCTTTTTAAAAAAAATAAAAAAAACGGACTTATCCACAGAAATTCAAAACACCAGTATCATCATATATATTTTTATTATTTATTGGTGTTCGCGAAAAAAATTGGCTTGGGGGCAAATAGGGGCAAGTTGAAAACAAGATTTAGTCAAAACGCCCGATTTGTGGGAAAATACGTTTTTCTACCTGACTGAACCATGGAGCAAAGCATGAGTGTGAAAGTAGCCATCAACGGTTTTGGCCGTATTGGTCGTTTGGCGTTCCGCCGTTTGTTGGAAACTGAAGGCATTGAGGTGGTCGCCGTGAATGATTTGACCCCGCCTGATATGTTGGTGCATCTGCTGAAGTATGACACCACACAAGGACGTTTTCGCGGTACGGCAGAGATGACCGACAACGGCATGCTGGTAAACGGCAAGAACGTAAAAGTGCTGGCAGATGCCAATCCTGAAAACCTGCCTTGGGGTGAATTGGGTGTGGATGTGGTGCTGGAATGCACAGGTTTTTTTGCTAGCAAGGAAAAATCAGAAGCACATATTCGCGCAGGTGCACGCAAAGTGGTGATTTCTGCTCCTGGTGGCAATGATGTGAAAACTGTGGTGTTCAACGTTAACCACGATGTATTGGATGGCAGTGAAAGCGTGATTTCTGCGGCTTCTTGCACAACCAACTGTTTGGCACCGATGGTATCGGTACTGCACAAGCAATTTGGTGTGGTACAGGGCTTGATGACCACTGTACACGCTTACACTGGTGACCAAAACACTTTGGATGCCCCGCATCGTAAAGGCGACAAACGCCGTGCGCGTGCTGCTGCAGAAAATATTATCCCCAACAGCACAGGTGCAGCCAAAGCCATCGGTTTGGTAATTCCTGAACTGAAAGGCAAACTGGACGGTGCTGCCCAACGTGTACCCGTAGCCACGGGTTCATTGACCGAATTGGTATGTACTTTGGAAAAAGCGGTTAGCGTGGACGAAGTAAACGCTGCCATGAAAGCTGCCGCCAACGAATCGTTTGCTTACACCGATGAAGAGCTGGTATCGTCTGACATCGTCGGTATTGAGTTTGGTTCGCTGTTTGATGCAACACAAACCCGTGTATTGGATGTGGATGGCAAACAGTTGGTTAAAACTGTGGCGTGGTATGACAACGAGATGTCTTACGTTTGCCAGCTGGTGCGTACCGTTGCCTATTTCGCAGGCAAAATTTAATTAAGTTCCCAGCCCGATAATTAGGCTAAGTGGTCGCCGCTGTCTGTTGTGGATGCAGATGGCGGCGCAGTATTTGTGGGGAAAGGCATCATGGCTAACCAAATCGTGCGTATTTTGGGCATAGACCCCGGTAGCCGCAGCACGGGCTTTGGCGTGGTGGATTGGCATGGACGTGAACCTGTGTATGTGGCTTCAGGCTGCATTACCACCATTGCGGGGGATGAGTTGGCAGGCAGGGTGGGCATTATTGTGGAACATATTGGCGAAATTATTGAAACCTATCGTCCCAATGAAGCAGCGGTGGAAAAGGTGTTTGTAAATGTGAATCCTGCGGCAACGCTGATGTTGGGACAGGCTAGGGGCGCAGCGGTAGCGGCTTTGGTATTGCGCGGTTTGCCTGTGTATGAATACACGGCTTTACAGGTTAAACAGTCAGTGGTAGGCAAGGGCAAAGCTGCCAAAGAGCAGGTACAGCACATGGTGGTACAGATGTTGGGTTTGTCGGGTACGCCACAGGCAGATGCGGCAGATGGTTTGGCGGTTGCTATCAGTCATGGGCTGCGCTTTCACGGTTTAGCTGGTAAAATGGGCGGCTTGGCATTGCGCGGCGGACGTTTGCGCCCGTGAATGCACACATTGTGGCGGTTTTACATTAAAATGCGCCCATTAAATCATCTTTCGGAGAAATCATCTCATGACCGCCCCGTCTTTGATCGAAAAATTCAATCTGCGTTTGCCTGTGGTACAAGCCCCGATGGCGGGCGGGATTACCACGCCCGAACTGGTGGCGGCGGTGGGCAAGGCCGGTGCGCTGGGGTTTATCGGTGCGGGGGAAATGTCGCCCGATGTGATTTTTGAACACGCCGCCGCCGTGCGCCAGCGTAGCGACAAACCATTCGGCATCAATCTGTTTGTGCATAATTTCCGTGAGCAGCCCAACCAAATTGCTGACCCGATTCCGCGCTGGCTGGCAGATATTTACCACAAACGCGGTCAGCCCCTGCCCAAGCAGCAGATGCCCATGCCCGTGTTTGAAGACCAGCTGGAAGCCGTGCTGTCGGTATCCCCTGCGGTGGCATCGTTTGCATTTGGCTTGCTGAAACCCGAACATATCCGCGCCCTGCGTCAGCGCAATATTGCCATTGTCGGCACTGCTAACCATGTGGACGAAGCCAAGCATTGGGAAGACATCGGCGCAGATGCTGTTTGCGTACAAGGCAGCGATGCAGGCGGACACCGTGGTGGTTTTACCGAGCAATATGTCGCCCAACCCATGGGTTTGCAGCCCCTGATGACCCAATGCCGCCAAAGCGTGCGTATTCCCCTGTGGGCAGCGGGCGGCTTGATGACAGGGCAAGCCATCGCCACCGTGCAAAACCTTGGTGCAGAAGCCGCGCAAATGGGGACAGCGTTTTTAAGCACCCGCGAAGCGGGCATTCCCCGTCATTACCGCAATATGCTGTTTGATACCCGCCGCGCCGTAACGGGACACACCAAGCTGTTTACAGGGCGCACGGGACGGGTGTTGATTAACCGCTTTGTACGCGAAAACATGATGTACGAGCAGCATGTCGCCGCCTATCCCCTGCAAAACGCCTACACGCTGCCCTTGCGCCGCGATGCCGAAGAACATGGCGATGCCGAATACATGGCATTGTGGGCGGGGCGCGGTGTCGGTTTGTGCCGCGATTTAACCGCCGAACAGCTGATTGACGCTTTGGAACAAGAATATTTTGCCGCCATCGGCAAAGAAACCGCATAAACGTGTAAAGGAAGCCTGATGGCACGCAACGAACAACTTTTTGAACGCGCCAAAAACATTATTCCGGGCGGGGTCAATTCGCCTGTGCGTGCCTTTGGCAGCGTAGGCGGCACACCGCGTTTTATCCGCCGTGCCGAGGGCGCGTTTGTGTGGGACGAAGACGGCATACGCTACACCGACTATGTCGGCTCGTGGGGACCTGCCATTGTCGGACACGCCCATCCTGAAGTGATTGCTGCCGTACAGGAAGCCGCAGCGGGTGGTTTATCGTTTGGCGCACCCACCGAAGGCGAAATCATCATTGCTGAAACCGTTACCAAACTGCTTCCCAGCGTAGAACGGCTGCGTTTGGTCAGTTCAGGCACAGAAGCCACCATGTCTGCCATTCGCTTGGCGCGTGGTTACACCGGGCGCGACAAAATCGTCAAATTTGAAGGCTGCTATCACGGGCATTCCGACAGCCTGTTGGTCAAAGCAGGCAGCGGTTTACTCACTTTCGGCAACCCCAGTTCCGCAGGCGTACCGTCTGATTTTATCCGCCATACCGCCGTTTTGCCCTATAACGACACCGCAGCTTTGGCACAGTATTTCGCCGAGCAAGGCACGGAAACCGCCTGTGTGATTCTTGAACCGATTGCAGGCAATATGAACTTGGTACAGCCGTCTGCCGAATTTATCCACACCTTGCGCCGCCTAACCGAAGAACACGGTGTGGTGCTGATTTACGATGAAGTGATGACGGGATTTCGCGTGGCATTGGGTGGCGCACAATCCCTGCACGGTATCCGTCCCGATTTGACCACTATGGGCAAAGTGATTGGTGGCGGTATGCCTTTGGCAGCGTTTGGTGGTAAAAAAGAAATCATGGATTGTATTTCCCCCTTGGGTGGCGTGTATCAGGCAGGCACTTTGTCGGGCAATCCCGTTGCCGTTGCCGCAGGTTTGAAAACATTGGAAATCATCCAACGCCCAAACTTTTACGAGAACTTATCCACATTGAGTCAACGTCTGTGCCAAGGCTTGAGCGCAGCGGCAAAAGCAGCGGGCGTACCGTTTTGTGCCGATTGGGTAGGGGGAATGTTTGGTTTGTATTTTGCCGAAAACATTCCACACAGCTATGCCGATATGACTGCTTCCGACACCGAAGCCTTTAAACGCTTTTTCCATGGTATGCTGGCACGCGGTATCGCTTTTGGACCTTCTGCCTATGAAGCCTGCTTTATGTCCGCCGCGCACACGCCCGAACTGATTGACAACACCATCGCCGCCGCGCAAGAAGTGTTTGCTGAAATGGCAGCAGCATAAAATCAAAAAAAGGTTGGCATATTGCCAACCTTTTGCGTATTAACCGTTTTGGTTTTGCGCTGCCAAACGGTTGTGTTCGTCAATATCGTTTGCGTCCCACGGATAATTAATCCACCAATCCGCCACTTCCACCCCCGCAAAATAATCGATATTAGGCGGCAAACTGTCGCTTTTTTCTTTGATTTTATTGTGAACCACCGCCACACCGATGCGCCCGAAGCCCTGCTGCTGCAAACGGCGCAGCACAAAACCCAAGGTAACGCGGCTGTCGTCCACCTCATCTACCACCAAAATATTTTTACCCGCCAAACTGTCGGGTACAGGGTCCAGCCATTGCACCGTGCGGATGGTGTCCAATGTTTGGGCATCGCTTTCGTTGGCGTAATATTCGGTGGTAACCGCATAAATCGGCACGTCCAAATAACAGCGCAACATCCGTGCGGGAATAAAACCGCCGCCGCCAATGGCAACCATCGCATCGTAGCGCACACCCGCCGCCTGAATTTCGGCAGCCATTTTGGCGATTAAGCGGTGAATGTCGTCATAAGTGTACCAAACCTTTTTACTCATGATTACTCCTTAAAAAACAAAGCCGACAGCATAAAGCGTCGGCTTGGGCAAGCTTGCGCCGCTATGGGGCGCACACAGATTATTCGCCTTTGGCTTTGGCGACTTTACGACCGCGATACATGCCGTTGGGCGAAATGTGGTGCGGGCGGTGTACTTCACCAGTGGCTTGGTCTACCGACAGCGCAGGTGCGCTCAAAGCATCGTGCGAACGGTGCATACCGCGGCGGGAAGGGGATTTTTTGTTTTGTTGAACAGCCATTTCAAGCTCCTGAAAAATGAAAAATTAATCCGTTTTTTGTAAACCGGCCAGCACCGCGAAAGGATTGGTACGTTGCGGACGGTAAGCATCCGTATCGCTTGGGCAGTCATCGTGTTTGGGCGAAAGGGGCAACGCCATCAGAATTTGGTCTTCCAGCAGCGTGTACACATCGGTTTCTTTGTCGCTTACCATACCTTCAAGCGCATCATCGGCGAGCATGGCGCGGTCAAGTGCCGCTTCATCGGCAAACAGCACGATACGCACATTTTCATCCACAGCAAAATCCACCGCTTTCATACAGCGTTGGCATTGCAGCGGCAACACACCGTGCAGGTGCAATTGCAAAAACGGGCGTTGTAGTTCGTCTGTACCGCCGTGCAGGGTATAACTGACGGCTGCGGACAAATCCAACATATCGGGCGAATGTACCCGCTCGTGTAAATCGGCGAGGACAACCGTGCCGCTCAAACTTTCTTTTTGCCGCGCAAACGCTTGCGGGTCAATCAAAATACGGTTAGACATAAACCCGACATGATATAATTTTATACTTTCAACGTCAATAGGTTTCAGAATCATGCCCGCCGGTAACCCGCATTTCCCCTTGGTTTTGGCTTCAAGCTCTGTGTTCCGCCAGCAACAATTGCACAATCTGGGCTTGGATTTTGTTTGCGCCGCACCCGATTGTGACGAAACCCCTTTGGCAGGCGAAAGCCCTGCTGCCACGGCACAGCGTTTGGCGGTGGCAAAAGCCCGTTCATTGGCATCAACGTGGCAAGCCCACCTGATTATCGGCGCAGACCAAGTAGCATGGTGTCACGGCAAACAGCTAGGCAAACCCATGACCACTGCCAAAGCACAGCGAATGCTGGCAGAACTGTCGGGGCAGACCATTCAGTTTTACAGCGCCGTTTGCCTGCTTAACAGCGCCACAGGGCGTGTACAGCAGCACACCGATACCACCACCGTTACCATGCGTTCCCTGTCGTCAGACACCATTGCCCGTTATTTGCAGCGCGAACCCGATGCCGTGTATTGCGCGGGTGGCGCAAAAAGCGAAGCCTTGGGCGCAGCCCTGATTCAACGCATTGACAGCACCGACCCCAATGCCCTGATTGGACTGCCCCTATTCCGTTTGCTGGATTTTTTGGCAGAAGAGGGCGTATTTGCCGTTTAAAAACCTTTCCATGCGCCCCGCGCCCCGCTATGATAGCACCTTGCCTTCAGGCAAGCAGAAAGGAAACCCCATGTCCCTGATTCACCCCACTGCCATTATTCATCCCCGCGCCGAATTAGACAGTAGCGTCAGCGTTGGCGCATACAGCGTGATTGGCGAACACGTCCGCATTGGCGCGAACACCCAAATTGGCACACATGTGGTGATTGAAGGTCACACCACCATCGGCAGCGACAACCACATTTTTCAATTTGCCAGCTTGGGCGCGATACCGCAGGATAAAAAATACCGTGGCGAACCCACGCGCCTGATTATCGGCAACGGCAACACCATCCGCGAATTTACCACCTTTAATCTCGGCACGGTAACGGGTATCGGCGAAACCCGCATCGGCAACGACAACTGGATTATGGCGTATGTGCATTTGGCGCATGATTGCGTAGTAGGCGACCACACCATTTTTGCCAACAACGCCTCTTTAGCAGGACACGTTACCATTGGCGACTATGTGATTTTGGGCGGGTTTTCGCTGGTGCATCAATTTTGCATTATCGGCGACCACGCCATGACAGCCTTTGCCGCAGGCGTACACAAAGACGTTCCCCCCTATGTGATGGCAGCAGGCTACCGCGCTGAACCCGCAGGCTTAAACAGCGAAGGCATGAAACGGCGTGGCTTCAGCCCAGAACAAATCGCCAATGTCAAAAACATCTACAAAATCCTTTACCGACAAGGTTTAAACTATGAAGAAGCCAAAGCCCGCGTGTGCGAACTGGCAGGCACCGCACCCGAATTAAACGTATTTGCCGATTTTTTTGCCGTGTCCGAGCGAGGCATTATCCGTTAGCCCTGTGTACAGCTTTCCCGATGGAAAGCTGTTTTTTTACACCATAACAATGCAGACACGCCCCAAAATGAAAACATATAGACAGCAGGTGTAAAGATTCCCTCCCTTTATGTAATTTAGCTAGAGTGGTCTTTCAAACCCAAAACAAATACTGATAAAATAACGCGCCTGAACAGCAAAGAACCTGTCTGCGGTGGTTTGTCAAGATAATTTTAGATAATTCAATTTTTTGGCTGATGATTCAGTCGGGCTTTTCTGTTTTACCCTGTTTACCCCGCACCCAAGGGGTGCAAACCCGAAAGGAAACATTTCATGAAAGAGCAACGCCGCACCAATACCTATATGCGGATTATCGATGCCAGCCTGCAACTGTTTAACGAGCACGGCGAGCGCAATACCAGTACCAACCACATTGCCACCCATCTAGGCATCAGCCCTGGCAACCTCTACTACCACTTTGCCAATAAAGACGAAATCATCGTCCAGCTGTTTCAGCGTTACAGTCAGACATTGTTAGAATACCTGAATCAAGCCGCCTTGCCTGAAAGCATTCCTCAAGCCATCGACTACATGAAAGGCGTGTACGACATCATGTGGGATTACCGCTTTTTGTTTAGCGATGTCAATACCCTATTGATACGCAGCAGCGAACTGTTAGGGCAACACAACGATTTTACCCGCGAGCGTATTTCGCCGCTGCTGCTTAAGCTGCTGACCCAAATGCAAGAATCGGGCATGATTGCCATTGATGAACGCGCCAAGCAGGATTTGGCAGTAAATATGTGGCTGCTGACCAAATACTGGTTTGATTTTGACAGCTCCATGCAAGGACGCGCCAAAATTACCGCTGCTGCCAAAAAACGCGGCGTATATCAAACCCTCAGCCTGTTGCGCCCCTATTTGCAAGACAAGCACATAGCAGAATTTGAAGCCTGCGCCACCAAATTAAGCCGTATTGCCGATTAAGGTGATTAAAAAATGCCTGTAAAGCAGTTAATGCTTTACAGGCTTAATTTTAAGTAGCAGTAGGTTGGGTGAAAACCCAACATGATTTTATTTTCAATATATTATGTTGTTTTTGTTGGAGTTGGGCTGCGCTTCAACCAAAATTACGTTTTCTGGTTGTTTGCATTTATTAAAGCTGATTCCCCAATATAAAAATCTAAGTCAAATAATCTAACTCCAAAATAATTGCAATAATCAGCAATCATTTCAATAGTTAATCGTTCTTTTTTTGTTCTTTTCTTATAGGATTCTAATTTCTCAAATGGAAACGGTGTGCCTTCGTGTAAAAAGTTTAGTTGTTCTGTTTCTTTATGCAATAGAACAGTTCTTGATTTAATTTGATATTCTGATTCCTTTACCGCTCCATCTCCCCAATGAAACATAAGTGCACCATACTGACCTTTATCTAAATTACAGTCTAAATACAAAGCTAAATACTCTACTTTCCACTCTTCCGCCAAATAACTTGGCTGACTAAACACATCTGTTCCATATAAACCATTTTCTATATACAGACACCAATCAGACTGGGTTTCACTTATCAGATATTGATTGGGTAAACTGCTCAATGGGTTTAAAAGTTCTATTTTATTCTTGAGATTTAAATTACTATCCAATAAATTACAATAATATTTCCCACCCCATATATTGATTAAATCTTTTTGTCTCTTCTCAAACATTGCCAATATTTTATTGAATTCCATCTTAAAGAAGCATAATTTAGTTGTAATTGGATGGTTCTCTTGAAAAAAAAGAAGGTTATTTTTCATTATGAATCCGCTGTAAGAGTAGTTGGGTTGGAAACCTAATATGATTTTATTTTCAATTTATAATGTTGTTTATGTTGGGTTTGTGCTGCGCTTATCCCAAGCCACTTGCTACCTTTTGATAGAAAGCAAGTAGGTTGGGTTGAAGCGTTAGCGTAAACCCAACTAAATTAAATCATCTTTACTGCCAAAACAATCACCTAAATGGAAACGTTGGGTTACGGCTAACCCTAACCCTAACTACCTGCTTACTTTAATATCTATCTGATTTAACAAAATCAAATTTCAGAATACGATAACTCTTTTTCATTAACCAATAAGTAGGTGGAACATAGAGAATAAAATAATTGACCACATAGATTAAAAATACGCATTGCATCCAATCATTATAAGCACCCATAAAGATAAGCAATATAGGGGGAAGCATATAGTTACCGACAAGGGGATGATTATATTGCCATCCCTTACTTTCTCTCATTCCATCTAGAAAATAATCAAAAGTTTCTTCTTTCCAACCATTATAGCACTCAATATTTACTAAAAATATCACGCCGTTATAGAAATAATGACCAAATGTACGCTCAAATGGTTGATATATTTCTATCAGTAAAGATACCACAAGAAAATTAACTACCGTAACAATGATATGGGTTTTATACCAAAAAAACCATTTAGCCCATTGTTCATTCATCCATTGTTCATTCATGGATATCTCCGTTAATTTACCTTAAATTAATCATGATATTAATATACCCTTGCAATTCTTGCAATCATAATCATTGCTTTTTTCTTGCAATGTTTTTAATCCTACACACTTTGCTGGTCAAACAAATGGCAGCAGCTTGCTTGGGTTAGGTAAATCCATAACCCAAGCTGCTTTTTTATGGATTATTTTGGAAAAACTGCGGGGGAATGTGGCACACGGGAATGGGCTGGATTTTGTGTTGGGCGGCGCGGTTGAGACGCAGATAGGTTTCTAATACTTGGCGTTCACGCCCATTAAAATCGGCAGGGGTTTTGCCTGCTTGGTGCTGTTCCATTGCCCATTCCAATTCGGGATAGCTGGCACCTAATTGGGCTTCGTCTGTGCGTTCGCTGTCCCATAGCCCATCAGTAGGCGCGGCGCGGCGGATGGCTTCGGATACGCCTAGGGCTTGAGCTAGGGCATAGACTTGGGTTTTGAGTAAATCGGCAATGGGGCTGATGTCCACACCGCCGTCGCCGTATTTGGTAAAAAAGCCGACACCAAAATCTTCTACTTTGTTGCCTGTGCCTGCTACCAGCAGCCCATTGATTTGGGCGTGGAAATACAGTGCGGTCATGCGTAGGCGCGAACGGGCGTTGGCGAGGGCTAATAGGTTGTGGGGGTTATCGGGAACGGCGTTGTCGCGCTCAAAGGCTTCAAACGGTGGGGTTAAATCTACGCTGTGGGCGCGGACGTTGGTAAATTGTTGTTGCAAAGCGGCGATGTGGGCGCGGGCGCGGGCGAGCTGGTCGGGGTGTTGGCGGATGGGTAGGTCAAGGCAGAGGGTATCTAAACCTGTACGGGCGCACAGGGCAGAAACCACGGCGGAATCTACGCCGCCTGAAATGCCAACAACAAAGCCTTTTGCATGGGCTTGCACGGCGTAATCGTGCAGCCATTGGGTGATGTGGGTAATGATTTTTTCGGTTTGCATAATGAAATGGAATATAAAAACAGGGGTGGACGTGTCACCCCTTGGGTTATTAGGGTGTGTAGGGCGTGTCCCTAGGAAATTTGCTTAATGGCGGCGGTAAGCTGCGGTACGATTTCAAATAAATCGCCCACCAGTGCATAATCGGCGGCGGCAAAAATGGGGGCATCGGGGTCTTTGTTGATGGCAACCACGGTTTTACTGCCCTGCATACCTGCCAGATGTTGGATTGCGCCTGAAATACCTACGGCGATATACAAATCGGGGGCAACAATTTTGCCTGTTTGTCCGACTTGGTAGTCGTTGGGGGCGTATTCGGCATCGACGGCGGCGCGTGATGCACCAATGGCTGCGCCCAAGCTGTCTGCCAAAGGGGTGATTAGGGCGTCAAACTGTTCGGCGCTGCCCAATCCGCGTCCGCCCGATACCACCACACGCGCTTGGGTGAGTTCGGGGCGTTCAGATACGGTGAGTTCGCGGCGCACGAAACGGCTTAATTGTTGTGCGGGGGCAGCGGGAACGGTGTGGATTTCAGCAGGGGTGTCGTTGTGGTCGGCGGCGGCATCAAAGGCGCTGGCGCGGACGGTCAGCACCAATTTGTCGGCATCGCTGCGGACGGTTGCCAACACATTGCCTGCGTAAATGGGACGGACAAAGGTATTTGCATCCACAATATCGGTTAAATCGGAAACTTGCGGGCAATCCAGCAGCGCGGCGGCGCGGGGCATGGTGTTTTTGCCAAAACCTGAGGCGGCAGCGGCAAGATAACGGTAAGGCTCGGCAAGCGACACCAGCAACGGTGCGGTTTCTTCGGCAAGTAGATGTTCGTAATGTTCGGCTTCTGCCAGCAGCACACGCGATACGCCGCTGATACGCGCGGCAGCTTCGGCGATGTGGCGGACGGCTTTGCCTGCCACCAAAATATGCACTTCCCCCAAACGGGCGGCGGCGGTAACGGCGTGGCGGGTGGCAGGGGCAAGCTGTTTGCCGTCGTGTTCAGCAAAAACAAGCGTAGTCATAAGGGGCTTTCCTTTCGGTTTACAGGGCTTTGGCGGCTTGAAGCGCGGCAATCAGTTCGGTAACGTCTGCCACTTTACGGGCTGCGCCGCGTGCGGGCGGTTCAGCATAAGCGACCGTTTGCAAACGCGGGGCAATATCCACGCCCCAATCGGCAGGCGTACTTTTTTCCAAAGGTTTTTTCTTTGCCTGCATCAGATTGGGCAGTTTGACAAAGCGCGGTTCGTTCAAACGCAAATCGGCGCTGACCACCGCAGGCAGGCGCAATGCCAGCGTTTCCGTACCGCCGTCAATTTCGCGGGTAACGGTAATTTCGCCGTCGCCGCATTCAATTTCACAGGCGCAAGTGGCTTGTGGGGCGTTTAACAGCGCGGCGAGCATTTGTGCCGTTTGGTTGGCATCGTCATCAATTGCCTGTTTACCCAATAACAGCAAATCTACTTGTTCCTGCTGCGCCACTTTTGCCAACAGTTTGGCAACGGCTAAAGGTTCGGGCGCGGTGTCGCTTTCAATATGCAAAGCACGGTCTGCGCCCATTGCCAAAGCGGTACGCAGCGTGTCTTCACATTTTTTTGCGCCCACCGATACCGCCACAATTTCGCTTGCCTTGCCCGCTTCTTTTAAACGCACCGCTTCTTCCACCGCAATTTCGTCAAACGGATTCATCGACATTTTCACATTGCCAATATCCACATCCGAGCCGTCGGGCTTCACGCGCACTTTCACATTAAAATCGGTAACCCGTTTTACGGCAACCAGAATTTTCATCAGAATTCCTTTAATGTTTTCAAATAAAAACCCGTCTATTCTAATGCAAACGCCCCTGCTTGAACAGCAGGTTTGGAGTATGAAAACTATTTCTGCGCCATGGATTGGACTATAATCTGCCGTTTTTCCAAGGGATTCGGACAGATGGCTTCTTCCCAAACCATTGCCGCCATTGCCACCGCCGCAGGGCGCGGCGGCGTAGGCATTGTGCGCGTATCGGGCAAACATTTGGCAGCGTTTGCCGAACGCCTGTGCGGTAAAACCCCCCGCCCACGCACCGCCCATTATGGCGATTTTTTAGACGAAAACGGCGAAACCATAGACAGCGGACTGCTGCTGTATTTTCCCGCACCTGCCAGCTTTACGGGTGAAGACGTGCTGGAACTGCACGGACACGGCGGCATGGTGGTGATGCAGATGCTGCTGGCGCGTTGTGTGGAATTGGGCGCAAGACAAGCGCGCCCCGGTGAATTTAGCCAACGTGCTTTTTTAAATGGCAAAATGGATTTGGCACAAGCAGAAAGCGTTGCCGACTTGATTGATGCCGACAGCCGCACCGCCGCGCGTATGGCGGTACGTTCGTTGAAAGGCGCGTTTTCACAGCGCATCCACGCCTTGGTGGACGACTTAATCCACCTGCGTATGCTGATAGAAGCCGCTTTGGATTTTCCCGAAGAAGATATTGATTTTCTAGCAGAATTAAATATTCCTGCCCGTGTGGACGCATTACAGGTGCAGTTGCAGGCAATTAACGCCCAAGCCGCACAGGGCGCGATTTTGCGTGAAGGGATGCAGGTGGTGCTGGCAGGTGCGCCCAATGTCGGTAAATCCAGCCTGCTTAATGCCTTGGCGGGTGACGACATCGCCATTGTAACCGATATTGCCGGCACCACCCGCGACACCGTGCGCGAACAAATCGTTTTAGACGGCGTACCCGTACACATTACCGATACCGCAGGTTTGCGCCACACCGCCGATACCGTAGAACAAATCGGCATCGAGCGCAGCCGCCGTGCCTTGGCACAAGCCGATGTCGCGCTGGTGTTGATTGACCCGCAGGAAGGCTTAAACGACAGCGTGCGTGAAGCCCTGTCGCAGCTTCCGCCTGATTTAAAACGCATTGAAATTCATAATAAAATTGATTTGCGCAATGAAGCAGCGTTTACCCGCAGCAGCGGCAGCCTGTGCGGTGCAGACAGCATTATCGGGCTGTCCGCCAAAACAGGCGCAGGCTTGGATTTACTTAAAAATGCCCTGTTGGCACAAATCGGTTGGCGCGGCGAAAGTGAAGGCTTGTTTTTGGCGCGTAGCCGCCACTTGGACGCATTGGCACGCGCCGCCGTTGAGCTGCAACACGCCGCTGTTTGCGTGAATCAGGCAGAATTATTGGCAGAACACCTGCGTTTGGCGCAAAATGCCTGCAACGAAATCACGGGCGAATTTACCGCCGATGATTTGCTGGGCGTGATTTTCAGCCGTTTTTGCATCGGTAAATAAGGTGGTTGAAAGCCGCTGCAATCGCCGATATGATTGCGCCTGCCCCGTTTTCCATATTGTGAAGGTAAAAACATGACGATTGTAAAAAAACTGCTGGCGTGTGTCGCCGTTTTGCTGGCACACACTGTCGTCGCTGCCACCGAAGTGCGTTTGGCGGTACACGACAGCTTTGATTTGCCTAAACCCTTGTTGGCAAAGTTTGAACAACAGCACGATGCCAAAGTGGTGCTGATTAAGGCAGGTGATGGCAATGAATTGCTGAACCGTTTGATTATCAGTAAAAACCAACCGATTGCCGATGCTGTGTACGGTTTGGACAACGGCAATGCCGAAAAAGCCCGCAGCGCGGGCGTGTTGGCGGCACAGCAGCCCGAAAGTGCGCCTACCGTGATTGCCCTGTCGGGCATGCTGGCGGTGGATTACGGCTTTGTTGCGCTCAATTACGACAAAAAATGGTTTGCCGAGAAAAAACTGCCACTGCCCAAAAGCCTGCACGATTTGGCGCAACCGCAATACAAAGACCTAACCGTGATGCCCAATCCCGCTACTTCTACCCCCGGTATGGCGTTTTTGCTGGCGAATATCGGTGGTTTGGGCGAAAACCAAGCCTTTGCGTGGTGGGCAAAAATGCGTCAGAACGGCGTAAAAATTACCAAAGGTTGGTCAGAAGCCTATAATACCGAATTCAGTTTAAACGGCGGCGCGCGCCCGATTATGGTGGGCTATGCCAGCAGTCCTGCTGCCGAAGTGTTTTACAGCAAAAACAAAAAAACCGTTCCCGATATGGGTAATTTGTTTTTAAACGGCGGTGTGTACCGTCAGATTGAAGGCGCGGCGGTGTTAAACAAGGCACAACAGCCCGTGTTGGCAGCCAAGTTGGTGCAATACCTGCAAAGCCCCGCCGTACAAGCTGCTGTACCGACTGCCATGTGGGTTTATCCTGCGGTACGCGGTACGTCCCTGCCTGCGGTAATGAAACACGCCTCCCTGCCCAAACAACACTGGTCGCCCAACGACAAACGCATTGCCGACAACCGCAAAGCATGGGTGTCGCGCTGGACCAAAACCGTTTTGAAATAAATTAAGGAAAAAGATTTATGAAAATTTTGTTAATCGGCGGTGGCGGACGCGAACACGCCTTGGCATGGAAATTGGCGCAGTCGCCCAAAGTGTCTGCCGTGTATGTGGCACCGGGCAATGCGGGTACGGCGCAGGAAAACAAATTGCACAACCTGCCCTTAAGCAGCCATGCCGATTTAATGGATTTTTGCCGCCGCGAAAACATCGCCTTTACTGTAGTCGGACCTGAAGCACCCTTGGCAGCAGGTATGGTGGACGATTTCCGTGCCGCAGGTTTGGCGATTTTCGGACCGACACGCGCCGCCGCACAATTGGAAAGTTCCAAAGATTTTGCCAAAGCCTTTATGCAACGTTACGGCATTCCCACCGCTGCTTATCAAACCTTTGATAACGCCGAAGCTGCGCGCGCCTATGTGCGTGAACGCGGTGCGCCGATTGTGATTAAAGCAGACGGATTGGCAGCAGGCAAAGGCGTAGTGGTGGCACAAACCGAAGCCGAAGCCTGCGCCGCCATTGACGATATGCTGTTGGGCAACAGCATGGGCAGCGCGGGTGCGCGGGTGGTGATTGAAGATTTCCTGTTGGGCGAAGAAGCCAGCTTTATCGTGATGTGCGATGGCGAACACGTTTTACCGATGGCATCCAGCCAAGACCACAAACGCCTGTCAGACGGCGACCTCGGACCCAACACAGGCGGCATGGGCGCATACAGCCCCGCGCCTGTGGTTACCCCCGAAGTACACCGCCGCGTTATGGACGAAATCATCTTACCCACCGTGCAAGGCATGAAAAGCGAAGGTTATCCCTTTACCGGATTTCTGTATGCAGGGCTGATGATAGACGCACAAGGCGCACCGCGTACCATTGAATTTAACTGCCGTTTCGGCGACCCCGAAACCCAGCCCGTAATGAGCCGTTTAGACAGCGATTTGGCAGAACTGATTGAAACCGCCTTAAACGGCAATCTAAACCAAGCCAGCGCACAATGGAACGCACAAACCGCCGTAGGCGTGGTGTTGGCTGCCGAAGGCTATCCGCACAGCCCGCGCAAAGGCGATGTGATTCACGGTTTGCAGGCTGCCGAAGCCACAGGCGCAAAAGTCTTCCACGCAGGCACACGCGCTGACGGGGACAAGATTCTGACCGATGGCGGGCGCGTATTGTGTGTGGTGGCTTTGGGCGATGACGTTACCCAAGCGCAAGCCCGCACTTATCAGGCTGTAGAAAAAATCACGTTTAACGGCATGCAGTACCGCCGCGATATTGCCGATAAAGCCATTAAGCGTTAATTAACTGATTATTGATTTACTTTCGCCTATGTTTCTAATTCTGATTGAGACGCAGGCGAAAGTTTTTTATGTCCGCTCAATTTAATTGATAATAATTTTTATTATGGTTATAATTATCAAGCATGGTTTTATACCGTGTGTTTGAGCCACAGCATACACCGCATAATCAGTGTGTATGTCTTGTACACAAAGGAAAAATTCTATGAAAAAATCCAATTTTAATGTTTTACTGCTTTGCAGTATGTTGGCTTTAACAGCTTGCGGCTCATCAGGTGGTGGTTCTGCTGTTGCCAACAAACCTGTTTTAGAACAGGCAAATAACGACAGACAAAAGGCAGAGGAAATCGCCAAAGCCCAAGAAGCAGCCAAAGCTGAAGAAGAGCGTAAAAAGCAAGAAGCAGCTAAAGCCGAAGAAGAGCGCAAAAAGCAAGAAGCTGCTAAAGCTGAAGAAGAGCGTAAAAAGCAAGAAGCTGCTAAAGCTGAAGAAGAGCGCAAAAAGCAAGAAGCTGCTGCTGCTTCAGATAAACAAGCCCCTACCACCGCCGATGTGGTTGCACAACTGGATAAAACCTTTGTTGCCAATCACAAAGAAAAAGCCGATTTTATGGCGTACCGTCCGATTAACGGTGCAGTAATCAGCATCAATAACAGCACAGGCGCAGTATCTGCCAAACAGCCCGATTCAACAGAATTGGAATCCATCAACATCAACGGACAAAAAATGCTGTTGTTGGCACGTTATGCTGATGAAGGCAAAGTATCGCGCCCGATTAACGACAGCGATTTCCCCGATGGCGGTAAAACAGGCAAGGGCTTTGTGGGTAGCCGTGGTTATGGCTACAGCCCCGATTTTGCCGATTTCCGTTGGGGCGTTTATACCGATAAAGGCGTAAGTACCTTGTTTGTACAGGGTAATGCCAGCAGCTATGTGCCTAGCAGCGGCAAATTCCGTTATTCAGGGCGTGCTGTGATTGGCGAAAACGGCGAGTACAATCAAGTGCATGGTGTGAAAGCAGTGGCGGATTTTGCCACCAAACGCATTGATGTGAGCCTGACCCCGCCCAGCCGCGAAGGGCAGGCAACCCGTGATGCGCTGGAATTTGGTGCAACCATTAAAGGCAATACCTTTTCAGGCAATGAAAACGGCATTGTCAGCAAAGGTGGTTTCTACGGTGGTGGTGCGGCATCGGCAGCAGGCGTGTTTTTTGCTACCGATGGCAAACATAAAGGTTTGAACGGCGCATTTGGCGTATCAGAACGCACCACTGCAAAATAATCTGTATCTTAAAAACCCGACAGCAGCTTTTACCATTTAAGCTGCTGTCGGGTGGAATGGGATAGGGTTTGGGATAAAGTATCAGTCTGTTATTGGGTGGCAAATTATGCCTGACTTAAGTTGCATTAACGATATAAGTTTATGATTGTTTAGAGTAACCTGACAGTAGTCAATTGATAAAACAGTTCAGGCGTTTCTTGCCCTGTAACCGTGCCACTGCTATAGTCCATTCCCAATTCTTCCCGATAAAATACTAAAAAATCCGTTAATGTTCCAAAACGTTCAAACTTAATTTCCTGAATACACTCATTAAATTTATGTACCGTATTATCTTTGTTTTGAGTTAATAAGAAATAATGTATGCAAGATTCGTTTCTGCTGGCAAAATGAAAGAATTTTTGTTCTAAAAAACTATAGTTGATAAAAATAAAAACGAGACAAGGCGACAACGCCCGCTGTGTACGAACAGTACATCAGGGCGTTGGCAACGCTGTGTTGTTGCGATTTTAATCAACTATAAAATTGTGTTCTTGAATAAAGTCTTGTAAATCGTATGAGGTTTGCCAGGCATTTTGATATTCTCTTCCAAAGAAACTGCCGTTTGGCTGATTTAATTTGTTGAAAATACGTATTTCTCCACCCAGCAGTAATCTGCCTGAACATTTGCCCATGGTCATTAGCAATGTTTGGAATTGTCCGTATATGGATAAATTGTAGCGGGTTTCAATTTCCCGAAGTTCGCTGGCTGAATAACCTGCAATTAAATCCAATCGTTCAATAAAGTTGTTTTTTTCTGAACGAATTGAGGCAAGTGTTTGAATTAAATTTTCCATAGCTTGTTTTGACTATTCAATATATTGTGTAATGGTGTTGCCTAACCTAAACTAACTTTTCTTATTATACTGTTTCATTACAGCTTTTTTTGATAAAGGCGCATTGCAATGAACACAATAATCAATAAAGGGTGAAATGCCTTTGGTATAGGTAATTCCATTATCACTTATACTGTGAGATTTTCCATTGTTAATTTGAAATTGATGACAATATGGGCATATTCCAGCAATGAGAATGTAAATAATTGATAACAGCCCGCCGAATGCCCAATATATTGTATAAATTAAATAATATAGATCATTGTTCATAAAGATTTGACCTGTAAAGATTTTTTGTAATGCACCAATCAAACCAACAATTCCAACAGATATAAAAAAATATTTGGGAATTTTCATCCTATTTTGATATTTAATGGCAATATTTATTGAGTTTAAAATATTTTCTTCATATGATTTATTGCTCATGTTTGCTTATTCCGTAAATAACAAATTGAGACAAGTATTTAATTTTCCATAGCTTGTTTTGACTATTCAAAGATGGGTCAGTCGTTTGGTGTGAAAATGAAACGCAAACCCAACAATATTGTATTTTATTGTTGGGTTGTGGATTAATTAAACAAGCAATAGCTATTTTTCCACACCAAAATTGGCTTGCAGTAAGGCGCAGGAACGGCGCTCGCGTCCGCGGCGGCGGGTGGGGCGCGGGGGAGCGGTGTCTTTTTTGGGGTGGACTGCGGGTTGCGGTGTGCGGTTGGTGCTGTTGTCGGGTGCGCGGCGTGTGTGGGAAATTTCGGGGCTGTGGTTTGACTGCTGCCATTGCGGTTCAAACCCTTCAATCCGCGAAACGCTTAATTCGCTGCCAATCAGGTTTTGAATGGCTTCATACATTTTTTGTTCGTCGCCGTCCATCAGTGAAATGGCAACGCCGTCTGCACCTGCGCGTCCTGTGCGCCCGATGCGGTGAACGTAGTCTTCGGGCTGGGTGGGCAGTTCGTAATTAATCACAAACGGTAGTTCGGCAATGTCCAAACCCCGCGCGGCGACATCGGTTGCCACCAACACGCGCACTTGTCCTTCTTTAAATTGGGTCAGCGTTTCCAAACGGTTTTGCTGGGTTTTGTCGCCGTGAATGGCGCGTGCCTGCAAACCGCGCCGCTGCAAATCGCGTGATACCTGTTCGGCGCTGTGTTTGGTTTTGCAAAACACGATTACTTGATTCATTTCTAAATCTACTATCAAACGTTCAAGCAGTTCGCGTTTGCGTGCGGCATCAACGGCGATAATGTGTTGTTCTACATTGGCATTGGTGGTGTTTTGCGCGGCGGTTTGTACGGTTTCGGGACGGTTCATAAAGTCTTGCGCCAGCTTGCGGATGGCTGGGGCAAAGGTGGCGGAAAACAGCAGGGTTTGCCGCTGCTTGGGCAGCAGGTTCATAATGGTGCGGATGTCGTCAATAAAGCCCATGTCCAACATGCGGTCGGCTTCGTCCAGCACCAAAATTTCTACTTTATTTAATTGGATATTTTTTTGTTTGACGTGGTCAAGCAGACGTCCTACGGTGGCGATAACGATTTCGCTGCCTGCGCGTAGGGCGTGGGTTTGTGCGTCCATATTCATGCCGCCGAACAATACGGTGTGTTTGAGCGGTAAGTATTTAATATAATTGACAACGTTTTGGTCAATTTGGTCGGCAAGCTCGCGGGTGGGGGTCAGCACCAGCATACGTACGGGGTGCATGGCGGGCGAGGTGCTGGTATTGGCATAGCGTTTGAGGCGTTCTAATGCGGGCAGCATAAAAGCGGCGGTTTTGCCTGTGCCGGTTTGGGCGGCGGCAAGTAAATCGTGTCCTGCCAATACTTTGGGAATGGCGGCTTCTTGTATGGGGGTGGGGGTGTGGTAGCCCCGTTCGTTAAGGGCATCGCTTAATTCTCGCCCCAAACCCAGAGCGGTAAAGGCGTTGGTTTTTATGTCCATAATCCAATATCTGTAATTACAAACCGGCTTCTTTTTCGCCGATTTTGGTTAAATAATGAAAGCGGCGGTCCAGCACAATGTATGCGCCGGTATATTTGCCGATTACGGCAAACACATACACAGGACCGTGCGAGCGTTCCCATTGTGCCAATTGTGCTTTTTCTTCAGGCGACATATATTGTCGGGCAGCAGCGTCGGCTTTGGCGAGTAGGGCGGGCGCGGCAGGCGGCGGGCTGTAGCTGTCTTTGCCCTGCTGCTGGGAAAATACCGTCCACGCCACGCCAGCCACGCGCTGGCTGTGTTGTTCGGAATCGGGCAGATTCGCCCAATTTTTATCTGCCTGCACTTCACGATGGGTTAGGGCAGTTGCCGTACCGTATTCGTACAACACCGTTAAAGTAGGGTGTTCCTGATACACAGTGTGCAAACCATAGCCCAATGCCGCAAACTGCACCGCACCAATAATGACACAATCCGACACAATTTCGCGCAGCTTTTTATAGGGGTTAAATACCAAAAACGTCAGCAGTGGTCCTAAAACCACGTCCACACCGAACATCAGCATCATGCCCTGAATGCCGCCGCTCATGTGAAAATAAAATTCGGGATACAGCCCGAATACCAGCCACACCGCCACCCCTGCAAAAATCAGCAGCGAAAGCAGCAAATGCACGCCTGCAGCCTTGAATTTGGCTTGTAGTGGAAAAGGATTTTTTGGATTCATTACACAGCCTTTTTGGTTGAGCTTGTAAAATTTTTGAATGAGAACGGATGAAACCCTTAAGGGTATAAGGCATTTCGGCACAAAAACAACAATATCGCCGTTTATCATGCCCGTAATCGGCAGATTTTGCTTATCAAACTGCCAAACTAGCATACAATTTGCTTGTGCTTACCCACCCTGTTTTACAGAAGACATTGAATATTTATCAGATTATAGAATAGAAGCACCATATTCTAAACCGTGTTGCCTTGTAAAATACCCTTTGGCAGCAGCCGACCAGCAATCAATAAGCCCGATTTTTCCTACCCGTATCCAAACGGCAGAAAAATAAACTATATTGAAATGATAAGGTTAAAATCACTTTCCGCATACTGCCGCTGCACATGCCCCAATTGGCATACCCAAACAGTGCAGCACCGTATGGGAAATCAAACATTTTAACGATATTATACCGTCCCCGCCCGCGGGGTTTCAAACCCAACAGCTTAGAGGAATGGAACATGAAACCAAACAAACAAGGTGGTTTTACGCTGATTGAACTGATGATTGTGTTGGCGATTATCGGCGTATTGGCAGCCATTGCCCTGCCGATGTATCAGGACTATGTAACCCGCACCCAAGTAAGCCGTGTGTTTTACGAAGTCAACAGCGCCCGCACCATTGTGGATACCATTATTTCGCAAGGAGGCGTACCCACCGTTCAAAAAGCCCAAGATGGTAAGCTGATTAACGGCGAGTTATACGAATACATTGGCATGGACGGCAGCGACCCCGAATCCAATCTCATATTTAACGCTGTAATTGCCTATGAAAACGGCACCCGCTTTAAAAGCATCACCGCCACTTTCGGCAAAGATGCTTTTAAAGGCATTCAGGGTGCCACCATTACCCTGACCCGTTTGGGTGACGGACGTTGGCAGTGCGAAGCCAAAGCCAATAATGCCACTTCGTGGAAGCCCAAACATGTACCGGTGGCGTGTAAAGCCACGATGTAGCTTATTGGATTTTGAAGTGTAGCCAGCTTACATCGTTCCAACGTAGGTTTTTGTGAATCGGCGCATTGCTGAAAATCGGCGGCATGTGGTCGCCCACCACAATTACTTCCGTGCCGCGCATTTCAGGACGGTCAATCAGCTCTGCCAAACCGTCAAAAAATTGTGCGTTCAAACGCATATTGTTGCAAATATCTCCTTCAAATAATTGGTGCTGTTTACAGTCCAAACGGGGTTGGTGCATATCGGATTGGGCATAGGGGGAATGTGAAGTTAAAGTCAGCCAGTAAAAAAAGGTTTTGCCTTGCGCGTTTTGGCGGAATGCTTTGGCAACTTCGTCATACAGTGCACGGTCGCAAGCACCGTGAAAGGCATAGCAGCGTGGTTTGTCGGGTAAATCTTCAGCAAATAGGGTTTTGCCAAAGCCTGCTTTGGCATACCAGCTGTGGCGGTCGTATAAACGGCTGCTGGCACCGTGCATGGCAATGGTTTGATAACCTTGCTGTTTTAAAATATTGGGCAAGCAGCGGGCAAATTGGGCGGGGTCGGTTTTGTGGAAGGCATAACCGCCTGTGGTGTTTAATTGGCACAATTCGCGCAATTCGCCCTGCACGGTGGCACCCGCAAAGTCAAAATAACCTTCTTTAATAAACGCCAATTTGTCTTGGCGGTCGTAAATTTTCTGCAAAATAGCACGTTGTACCGAGGCTTCCCGCGCCACGCCCCAAGATTCTGCCACAATCATCAACACTTTGTCGCCAATGGGACGGACAAGCTGTTTGGACGCATAATCTTGTGTTTTATCAATGGGAATGAGTTCGGGCAACTGGCGCATGGCGGTCAGAAAACCGTTGCCGTAGTGTTCGGCATACAGTGCGGTTTGGCTGTGGGAAATAAAATAATTGTCGCGGGCAAAGTATTCGGCGGGAACGGTGCGGTAAGTGGCAGAACGGATGGACCAGCCGCACAATCCCAATAAAATACAGTAAAACCACACACTTTTGCGCGGTACATAACGCCCGATACGCGCCAACAGCCACGGCATTGCCGCCACATACGCCACCACCAGTGCCACCAGCACGATAAAGCGCAACGGGGCTTGCGGTAAAAACGGAATCAGATACACCGTTGCCGCCAAATCCAAAAACGGAAACAACTGCATCAGCAGCATCGCGCAGTCCACAAACACACACACGGCAAACAGTACACCACCAAAAATTTTGGCACTGCGCCACGGCATCACCATCAGTGCGGATACCAACAGATAATCCAAATTGACAATGGGACGCGCCAAGTTCATAAAATAACAGGCACACCACAACAACAAGTTAGGCAGCAACACAAACGCCAACGCCCGCCACATATTTTTCCACAGCAGTGGGTTTTCTAAAATTTTAATGTCTTTTTTGAGTAAATCCTGCCACATGATTCTTCCTTTTTAAAATTAACCGGTTTTGCCGTCACAACGCGGGCGCAGCAGCCACGGCAGATAACGCCATCCATACAGCAGCAATGCAAGGGCAAACAGCACGGCAGATAACGCCATCCATACAGCAGCAATGCAAGGGCAAACAGCACGGCAGATAAACGGATGCCGTGCAGATAGGCAGTGCCTGCGAAAGCGGTTGCCACAACACGCAAAACAGCGGCTGCCGTCATCAGCCAAAAGGCAGCGGTCAGTCCTGATGGGGCGGGATAGAGCGGTCTGCCCGTGTGTCCCAAAGCGGTGCGCGTCATCATGCTGAGTGTTAATAGTCCGATTCCGCCCACGGCAATCAGATGAATGCCCGCGCTGCGGTAAGCGGTGGCAGCGGTTACTGCCACGCCTGCAGAGGTAAAGGCGTAGCCGACAAATAAAGTCCACAATAGGGGTTCGCGCCAAATACCACGCCGATGCCAACGCCATAACTGCACGGCTGCCACGCCCGCACAACCCATTCCTGCCGCTGCTGCTGCAATGGATGTGTTTTGCCGCAGCATCAGCACACTTGCCGTTAGCGGTAAAATCAAAGCAGCATGATTGAGCCATGCAGCAGCAGGCGGTGACGGCGTATTCAAACGTTTGGCGGTAAAAAAGGGAATTACGCGCGAACCGATGAGTCCGATAAAGCCCGCCACCGTCATCAGTCCTGCCGTTAATGCGCTTTGCGGCGGTGAACCCAAATGAAACGCCGTATGAGACAGCGCAAAACCCGCCAATGCCAATACGGTCGGATAGTTACGCACATTGCGGCTGCGCCAGACGGCACTGCCCAAACCCCATAATGCCAAAAGAAAAAATACCGTTCCCGCTGCGCCTGCCCACGGTGCGCCCTGCGGCAGTAATGCCGCTGTCCGTGCCAACAGCCAGCAGCCTGCCAATGCCATCAGCAGCCGTCCGCGCACAGGGGGCTGTTTCGTCCAAGTGGCAACAGCGGTCAGCAAAAAACCTACCACCACCGCTGCCGCATAGCCCCAAATCATTTCGTGAGCGTGCCAATAGAGTCCGGACAGTGAAGGCGTACCTTGGAAACCAAATCCCCATAATAATATGGCAACTGCGCCCCACAGCGCCGCCAGCAGGTAAAACGGACGGAATGCCATTGCCCAAACAGGGTGGGTGCTGCGCCACATTATGCGTTTTCCTGCGGTAAAAAGGCTTGCATGGCGGGGAACAATTCGCGTTCTTCAAAACGGATATGCGCCCGCAATGCCTGTGCCAAGGCAGTTTGTTGTGCAGGCGAACACGCTTGTGCCAATAAATCAAGAATATGGGCGTGTTCCTGCTCAAAGCGTTTGCGCCAATCATCACGCGCCAGTTTGTCCCACCAAGGTGCAAACAGGGCTTCTTCTTCGGCAAAATGCGCGGGCAGTTCGGCACGGTGTGCCTGCCAAGCAGCAGGGTCTGTGTGTTCGGGTTGGCGTTCTACCCGCAAACACCATGCCAAAGTGTGGTGATGCTGGTGTGAAAGCGGAATCAATGTCGGATGTCGTTTCACGGTTTTTCCTTGCCTGACGGAAAATCAACGGTAAAAAAGCCAATACAGCCCAAGCCATAACACGGGCGCACAGCACACTCCCCACACGAAGCCGCGCCATTGTTTGGCGTGATTAAAGTAACGTTGCCCGCGCCGCCGCCAGCCTACTGTGCGCTTGAGGGTGCGGATGGCGTATCCTTGACGGCAACGCAGCCACACGGTGTCTTTGTCGCCGCCAAAATACTGTGTTGGCACTTCCAAATGCCCAAGTGCGTTTTTCAGTTCGCCGCGTATGGTTTCCCAATCACTGGGGCGAATAATGATTTCATATTGTAAAACATAGGGGTGGGGTAGGGGTACGCCTTTTTGCTGTCGCTCTGCCAGCCAGCTTTCGGGATAAAATTTGGTGCAGTATGCCAGCAAGGTTTTAAACGGCATGGCACGGTTGGTAAACACGCACAGCGAAGCGCGACCGTCAGGTGCTAAAGGTGCGGCGGGCGGCGGTTTGGGTTTGGCGGACGATGCGGGTTGCTCTGCCATGGCGTTTAATTGGGACAATCGGAAATAAAAACCATTATACGACTGTGCGCCTTACGATAACACCCCCAACAGCAGATAAGCGGTATAGCCGATATAGCTTGCCAGCAGCAACGCCCCTTTAACGCGCCCGATGCGTTTGTTGAAGCACAGCAAGGGCAACAGCAGCGTTAATGCGCCCATTACGGGCAAATCGCGGTACAGGATTTCGGGGGAAATCGGCATGGGATGAATGGCGGCTGCCAAGCCCACCACTGCCAAAGTATTGAATAAATTAGAACCGATAACGTTGCCCACGGCAATATCGTGTTCGCCCTTACGCGCTGCCAGCACCGAAGACGCCAGTTCGGGCAGGGATGTACCAACTGCTACCACCGTCAGCCCGATAAACAAATCGCTCACCCCCAAGCTTTGGGCAATGCTGACCGCACCCCACACCAGCAACCGCGAACTGCCAATCAGCAGCAGCAAACCTAAAAACAACCAAATAATGCCTTGTTTGAGCGGGGGTAAGTCGTCATCGGCAGAAGTATCGGCAGCGGTTTTGTGCCGCAACCCCTGCCATACTGTGTATGCCATATAAATTGCCAGCACCACCAACATCATAGCGCCGTCCAGCCACGATAAAGCACCGTCCCACAGCAGCGCGGCGGTTAATAAGGTTACGCCGATTAGCACAGGCATCTCAAAACGCAAAACCTGTGTTTGCACGGCAATGGGACTAATCAGCGCGGTAATCCCCAAAATCAGGGCAATATTGGTGATGTTGGAACCATAAGCATTACCCAAGGCAATGCCTGGATTGCCTTCTACCGCCGACAGCACCGATACCACCATTTCGGGCGCAGACGTGCCAAAGCCGACAATCACCATGCCCACTAGCAGGGCAGGCATGCCGAAATGTCGCGCCACCGCCGCCGCCCCGTCAATAAAACGGTCGGCACTCCACACCAGCACCACCAAACCCATCACAATTGCCAAAGCAGCATACAGCATACGGTTTTCTTTCTGCGGAACATGCCCGCTGACTCAATAAAAAACCGATAATTTTAGCTTTAAAAACGGCGGCGGTAAAACCCGCTTTGCAAATACAGCGTTTTGCCTTCGCGCAACAGCACCAAACATACTGCCGCCAAAGGCAGCGCCACCAGCATCCCCACAAAGCCCAACAAGCTGCCGAATGCCATCAGTGAAAAAATTACCCAAAACGGCGACAGCCCGATGCGGTCGCCCACGATTTTGGGCGTGATAAAAAAACTTTCCAGCGTTTGCCCCACGGCGAACACTGCCCACACCGACAACACCCCTTGCCACGAACCAAATTGCAGCAACGCCGCCAAAGTTGCCAACAGCAAACCCGTAAACGCCCCCAAATACGGCACAAACACCAAAATCCCCGCCACCATACCGATGGCAAAGCCCGATTCCAAGCCCGTAGCCATCAGCCCCAAACCGTAGAGCAAGCCCATCACCACCATAACCGTTAATTGTCCGCGCAAAAACTCGCCCAACACCGTATCCATATTGCCTGCCACACGGTTATACACACCCAAATAACGGCGCGGCACCATCAGCCGAACCCCGTCTTCCCAACGCGCCCAATCCAGCAAAAAATAATACAGCAGCAAGGGCAGCAGCGCGATATTGCCCAACCAGCCTGCCAACGATGTGCCTTGCTGCATCAGCACAGGCATGGTTTTTTGTAAGGTTTGCTGAATATTGTGCGCGTTATTGCGTAGCCATTGCGTAATGGAAGCATTGTCCAATGCCAAATGTTCGCCAAAACGCATATTCAGCCACGGCAACACCGTGTGTTGAACGTAATCCACTAATTGCGGAATCCGCGCAATAATGCTTTGCAACTGCTTGAGCAGCATCGGCACAATCACCAGCAGCAGCGCAATCAGCAGCATAAAGGTAAACATCATTACCCACATGGCGGCGCGGCTGCGGTGAATGCCCAGTTTTTGCAAACGCCCCACCAAAGGGTTAAGAATATACGCCAGCACCGCAGCGGTAATAAACGGCATCAAAATACTTTCTAACAGGCGGAACAGGCTGACGGAAACCAGCAGCACCACCCCCGCCGCCAGCCACGGCAGCCACGGTTTTTTGGGATTGGGAAGATACATGGGATAGGTAAGATTAAATAAAAACAGTATTGTAACGCAAACCGCGCCGCATGGGACGGCGGCGCGGAACGGGGTTTAAATGGATTTGCTCAATTGGATAAAGGCATAGGCTTTGCGGTAGTTGTAAACAAAATGGTTGCTGCGGGTTTTTTGATACACGCCCACCAAGCGCGGGGTAACACCCCAAAGTTTGAGTTTGTTGTTCCACACGCTTAAGGAAAGGTTGTATTCGGTGTCGCGGCGGGTGATGCGGAAAAAATCCGCCGCATCGTAGCTGCGTCTGCCGATGCCTGCGTGCAGCACGGTTTGGAAACCTTTGCCCCAAGCCTGTCCCCAACTGCCGCGCATACCGCGGCGGTGATAGGCATCAGACGGGTCAAGGGCGCGTTTGCGGGAAAAATCGGTGCCGAGGGTAAAATAACTGCGGGCGTTGGGTGTCCACAATACGGTGGCGGAAGCGTTGAAGCTGGCGCCGTCTAAAAAACGGCGGCGGTCGTGGCGCACACGGGCGGCTTCGCCTGCCAGCGACACACGCAGTGAGTGGCTGACGGGACGGCTGTGTTCGGCACGAATGCCTTTTTCGGCAGAATAGCGGCTGCCGCTGTACCAACGCCGTTCGTAATAGGGCAGTAAGGCACTTTCGCTGCGGGCGCTCTGTCGTGCCACACCTGCTTGGGCGCGGACGCTTAAATCGTCGTATTTGGAATGGTCCCAATAGTCTTTGCCGTTTAAATCGATGCCTGTGCGGATGCGGTAGTATTGGGGCAACATCCAATCTTTTTCAGCACTGGCGCGGTAGGACAAACCGTGCGCGGTTTCGGGCGGGGGCAGTTCAAACGTGCCTCTGCCTCGTTTAATAATGCGTTGTTTTGGGGTGTTGTTGATATTGGGGTCGCGGATATAGTGTGCGCCCGCGCTCAATTGCCAACGGCTGCGCTGTTTCAGCACCCGACGGTAGGCGTTTACCGCAGCGGCGGCGGGTTCGGGCAGTTGTGGGTCTTGAGCGATGTCGTCCAACAGGGCTTGGGCTTCGCGGTTTTGCTGGTCGCGCACCAATGCACCCGCCAGATTCAGGCGCACCGAGGGCATATCGGCTTCGTGTTTGAGTGCTTCGCGGTAATGGCGAACAGCGCGGTCGGGACGCTGTTCGGCTTCGGCAAGCGCGGCTTGCGCCAGCTCAATTAAAATGGTGTCGCGGCGTTGGGCTTCGGGCAATTGCTGATACAGCGGCAGCAGAACTTTGATGCCTTCAATATTTTTCAGCAAAACGGCGGAAGTAAGGGCGCGATGCAGCAATTCGGGCTGTTGCAGCAGCTCTTCGGGCGACACTTTCAGTTTTTTTGGCTCGGTGGGTGCAGGTGTTGCGGGGGGAATAGGCTCGCTGTCGCGGCGCGGTTCGGGGGCAACGTCAAAACGCGGTTCGGGTTCGCTGGGTGGGTTAAGCGGATAGGGATTGCCGTCTGCCCATGCAGCAGCAGGCAGCAGCAGACAGATATAGGGGATTTTTTTCATGATGTCGCCTTGGGTTTAAAGGGCGGAAAGGGCTTGCGCGTGCGGCTGCCACACCGTTTCGGCGTGTGCCAAACGTTCGGGCGTACCCACGTCCAGCCACAAACCCTGATGATGCTGTCCGCCTACACGCTGCTGCTGCATGGCTTGCACCAACAACGGTGCGAGTTTGGCGGGTGTGCCGCGCACCACATCGGCAAACAGTTCGGGACGGTACACGCCGATGCCGCTAAAGGTCAGTTTGTTGCTGCCGTCTGCATTGACGCGCTGTCCGTCTAGGGCAAAATCGCCTTGCGGATGATGGGGCGGATTATCGGTCAGCCATAAATGCGCCCAATCGTCGCCCAACTGTTCTGCGCGTTGGTGCACGGCGTGGAAATCCACGTCGGTCAGCACATCGCCGTTTACCACAGCAAAAGGCGCATTACCCAATAAGGGCAAGGCATTGGCAATCCCGCCTGCGGTTTCCAAACCCGTTTCGCCTTCGGGCGAGTAGGCAATTTGCACGCCTAAATCGCTGCCCGTGCCTAAAGCCTGCTCAATTTGATGTCCCAACCAAGCATGGTTAATCACAATATCCTGAAATCCCGCTGCCCGCAAACGCAGGATATGCCACACAATCAGTGGTTTGCCACATACGGGCAACAACGGTTTGGGGGTGTGGTCGGTAAGCGGGCGCATCCGTTCGCCGCGTCCTGCGGCAAGAATCATGGCTTTCATCAAGCTTCCTTTTCTTTGGTTTTATTCGGGCAGGGCGTAAGCCCGTCCCAATCAGGGCAACACACAGGGCTGTGTTTGAAGCCCTGTGTGTTGAAACTGTGTGCGGACAGATGCGCTGCGCCGTTTAAACGTGATAGCTGCTGGAAACGGTGTCGCCGCCGCTGCCCGTCCAATTGGTGTGGAAAAATTCGCCGCGCGGCTGGTCGGTGCGTTCGTAAGTGTGCGCACCGAAATAGTCGCGCTGTGCCTGCAACAGGTTAGCGGGCAGGCGTTCGCTGGTGTAGCCGTCTAAAAAGGCAATCGCAGAAGCCATACAGGGCATGGGAATGCCGTTTTCAATGGATTTGGCAACCACTTTGCGCCACGCGGGCAAAGCGTGTTGCAAAATTTGGCGGAAATAAGGGTCTGCCCCTAAAAACACCAAATCGGCATCGGCATCAAAGGCATCGCGGATATTGTTTAAAAACACGCTGCGGATAATACAGCCTTCGCGCCACAGCAGGGCGATGCGTCCGTGGTTTAAATGCCAACCAAATTGTTTGCCTGCTTCGCGCATCAGCATAAAGCCTTGGGCATACGAAATGATTTTAGATGCCAACAGCGACAGGCGCAGGCATTCCAGCCATTCGCTGCGGTCGCCTTCTACGGCAGACACGCCGTGGGGGAACAGTTTGGCACCTTGTACGCGTTGGTCTTTCAGGGCGGATACGCAGCGGGCAAACACGGCTTCGGAAATCAGTGTCAGCGGTACGCCCATATCGAGGGCGTTGATGCCCGTCCATTTGCCTGTGCCTTTTTGTCCTGCGGTATCAAGGATGTTTTCCACCAAGGGCGTGCCGTCTGTGTCTTTAAACGCCAAAATATCGGCGGTAATGCCAATCAAATAGGAATTTAATTCGGTTTGTTGCCACGCGGCAAAGGTTTGGTGCATTTCGTCGCTGCTCATGCCCAAGCCTTCTTTCATAAATTGGTAGGCTTCGCAAATCAGCTGCATATCGCCGTATTCAATGCCGTTGTGCACCATTTTGACGAAATGTCCTGCGCCGTCTTCGCCTACCCAATTGCAGCAGGGTTCGCCATCGGGGGTTTTCGCGGCAATGGCTTGAAAAATGGGTTTGACTGCTTCCCAACCATCACGATTGCCCCCTGGCATAATAGATGGTCCGTTACGCGCCCCTTC
This sequence comes from Conchiformibius steedae, assembly GCF_014054725.1. Lineage (NCBI taxonomy): Bacteria > Pseudomonadati > Pseudomonadota > Betaproteobacteria > Neisseriales > Neisseriaceae > Conchiformibius > Conchiformibius steedae. The sequence goes on from NZ_CP059563.1 coordinate 406,851, forward strand.
TTCTCCGCCCGAAATCCCTGCGCCGATAAAGTTAATGCCCAGTTCGCGCAATTGTGCCACACGGCGGTTGGTATCGGGGTAATTGGCGTTGCCGCCATCGATAATAATGTCGCCTTTTTCCAAAAGAGGCAGCAGTTGTTCAATAATGCCGTCCACCGCTGCGCCTGCGCGTACCATCAGCAGGATTTTGCGCGGACGCTGTAGTTTGCTTACAAGCTCTTCGGGCGAAAACGCGCCTTCAATCGCTGTTCCCGCCGCCGCGCCGCGCAAAAATGCTTCGGTTTTGTCGGGGCTGCGGTTGTACGCCACCACCTTAAACCCCTTGTCGTTCATATTTAAAATCAGGTTTTGCCCCATTACCGCCAAGCCGATGACACCGATGTCGCCTTGCATGTTCTTTTCCTTCACGGGTAAAAGGTACGCACTTTACCGATTGTTTGCCGTTCCGACAATGCCTGTGTGAAAAACGGGCAAAATGGGGTAAAGTAGCAGGGTTAGTGTTTTAGACTGTTTTAAGGATGTCGTTTGTGAATATTCCCCATCCTGATTTGTTCCGCCAACAGGCTTATATCGGCGGTAAGTGGTGCGATGCCGATTCGGGTAAGGTGCTGGCGGTACACAATCCCGCCACAGGCGAAATATTAGGCACGATACCCGATATGGGTGTAGAAGAAGCCCGTCGCGCCATTACCGCTGCACAAAACGCCTTGCCCGCATGGCGTGCTTTCCCTGCTAAAGTCCGCAGTCGCCTGCTGAAACGCTGGTTTGACCTGATTACCGCCCGCCAGCACGATTTAGCCGTGTTGCTGACTTTAGAACAAGGCAAGCCTTTATCAGAAGCCAAAGGCGAAATTGCCTATGGCGCTGCATATATTGACTGGTATGCCGAAGAAGCCAGACGTGTAGCAGGGCAGATTTTGCCCGCGCCCGTAAGCGGACAGCGCGTGCTGGTGTCCAAACAGCCCGTGGGCGTGTGTGCAGCGGTTACGCCTTGGAACTTTCCCAATGCCATGATTGCCCGCAAAGTTGCCCCTGCTTTGGCGGCAGGTTGTACGTTTGTGGCGCGACCCGCTTCACAAACGCCGTTTTCGGCGCTGGCATTGGCAGAGCTGGCAGAACAAGCAGGCATTCCCGCAGGCGTGTTTAATGTGGTAACGGGCGCGGCGGAAGCCATTGGGCGCGAATTAACCGAAAACCCCGCAGTACGCAAATTCAGCTTTACCGGTTCTACCGAAGTAGGGCGCAAACTGATGTCACAATGTGCTTCTACCATCAAAAAAGTGTCCTTGGAATTGGGTGGCAACGCACCGTTTATTGTGTTTGATGATGCCGATTTGGAAGCGGCGGTAGCAGGTGCGTTGGCTGCCAAATTCCGCAACGCAGGACAAACCTGTGTTTGTGCCAACCGCATTTATGTGCAACAAGGCATTTACACCCGCTTTGCCGAGCGTTTTACCGCTGCCGTTGCCAAACTGCGCGTGGGAAACGGCATGGAAGCCCACAACGAAATCGGACCGTTAATCGACCAACGCGCCTTACAGCGCACCCTTGAATTATTGGATGATGCCCGCGCCCACGGTGGGGAAGTATTATGTGGCGGTACACATCAGAGCGTGTTTTTTGCACCCACCGTTATCGCTGCAGCCAACGATGATATGCGTTTGGCGCACGAAGAAATTTTTGCCCCTGTGGCGCCCTTATTTGTTTTTGCGGACGAAGACGAAGTCATCCGCCGTGCCAACGCCACCGAATATGGTTTGGCAGCATATCTGTACAGCCGCGATTTAGCACGGGTGTTTCGCGTATCCGAAGCTTTGGAATACGGCATGGTGGGTGTGAATACAGGCGTGATTTCCAATGAAGCTGCGCCTTTTGGCGGCATGAAACAATCGGGCATCGGGCGCGAAGGCGCGGCGCAGGGCATGGAAGAATACTTGGAAACCAAATATATCGCGCTAGACGGTTTGTAAAAACCTGCTTGAGAACGGAAAAACGGCTTTGCTTGATGCAAAGCCGTTTGGCATGTCAAAAAAGAGCTTAAGACGTGGTATTCAGCGGTTTTTCCGACAATTGCAGCAGCAGTTCGTCGCCCACAATTTTACGCACATCGTCTTTGGGCACTAAAAACGATTCGGAATCGGACAAGACCACGCGGTACATTTTAATGCAGTATTCCTGAATATACTCATCGTATTGGGTAAAGTAGGAACGTTCTTTTTTATCGTGCAGCCAACGGTTTAAATACAGCAGTTCTTCACGTTCGCGGTCGCTTAAAATGCTTTGGTTGGCAAGCAAATCCTGCTGGCGTGCCTGTTTGCGCTGTGCCACGGCTTCTTCTTTGCGGAAATTGATGCAGGTCAGGCAGTGAAGCTGGCAGTAAATTTCGGAAATGCGGTTGATGTTGATGATGCGGGCGCGGATGCGGCGTTCCAAATCTTGTTTGGAATGGGGCGCGGGCGCGGGACAAAACATTCCTGTGCGCTGAATCAGCTCAACTTTGCCGTCTGCATTGACACAGCCGTCTTCAAGCATGCGTTTGTACAGAAAATTGGCAGCGTATTCATCGGGATTGCCTTCCCATGTTTGCACAAGGCGGAACAGGTTTTCCATTATTTTTTCCTATGTAAACTTTATTGTCGGGGTAAAGGCACACGGGCGTACAATCAGCGGAAAACCGTGTGCCTCACCGTCTATTTTACAAAAAATCTGTCTTTTTTTCCATTTTGTATCAAGGCTTGATACCGCGCTGCTGCAGTAGGGCTTCACTTTGCGGGGCGCGTCCCATAAAGTGTTCAAACAGGCGCATCGGGGCTTGCGAACCGCCTTGCGACAATAATTTGTCCACAAATTCGCGCCCGATGGTGCGGTTGAATAAGCCGCTTTGTTCAAAACGTCCGAAGGCATCGGCAGCCAATACTTCTGACCACAAATAGCCGTAGTAACCCGCTGCATAACCACCCGCAAAAATATGCGAAAATGAATGTCCGCGTCTGACCCATTCGGGTTCGGGCAACACGGCGGCTTGACGGCGCACCTGTGCGGCAACGGCAAGAATGTCGCCCACCGATACGGGGGTGGTGCGCGTGTGCAGGATAAAGTCAAACAGGGCAAACTCAATCTGACGCACCAAGGCACGTGCGGCTTGGAAGTTTTTGGAGGCAAGCATTTTGTCTAACATGGCTTCGGGCAGCGGTTCGCCTGTTTGATGGTGGGCGGAAATCAGTTTTAATGCTTGTTTGTCCCATGTCCAGCCTTCCAGCATTTGGCTGGGGAATTCTACTGCGTCCCACGGTACGCCGTTAATGCCCGATACGGCAGCGACTTCAATCACGGTAAGCATGTGATGCAGGGCGTGTCCGAATTCGTGAAACAGGGTGGTGGCTTCGTCGTGGGTGAGCAGGGCGGGGCTGGTGTGGTCGGCGGGGGCGCTGCAATTGAGCACCAAAACGGCTACGGGCAGATGCAGTGTGCCGTGGCTGTCGCGGCGACGGTCAATCAGTCCGTTCATCCACGCGCCGCCGCGTTTGCCTTCGCGGGCGTATAAATCCAAATAAAACGAGGCAATATGTTGTTTGTTTTCGTCTAAAACATGAAAAAAGCGGACAGTGGGATGCCAAACTTGAACGTCTTGGCGTTCAATGACGCTGATTCCGAATAGGCGTTTGGCGGTTTCAAACAAGCCTGCCAATACTTTGTCGGCTGGGAAATAGGGGCGCAGGGCTTCGCTATTGACGGCGTAACGTTCGGTTTTGAGTTTTTCGGCGTAATAGGCGGCGTCCCATGCTTCTAATTGAGTGATGCCGTGCTGTTTGGCGGCGTAATCTTGCAGGGCTTGGATTTCGCGTTGTGCCTGCGGGCGTGATTTTGCCAACAAGTCTTGTAAAAAATCCATGACTTGTTTGGGGTTGTCTGCCATGCGGGTGGCGAGGGCGTAATCGGCATAGGTTTTAAAGCCGAGCAGTTTGGCTTTTTGCAGGCGCAGGTTGAGTATGTCGCGCATCACGCTGCCGTTGTCCCATTTGCGGGCGTGTGGTCCTTGGTCGGAAGCGCGGGTAGCGTAGGCTTGGTAGCATTCGCGGCGCAGTTCGGGACGGTCGCTGTACAGGGCGATGGCGGAATAGCTGGGGTAATCCAAGGTAAAACGCCAGCCTTCTTGACCTTTGCTTTGGGCGGAAGCGCGCGCGGCTTGACGGGCGGTGTCGCTCAAACCTGACAATTGCGCTTCATCGGTAATGATTTTTTCCCATGCGGCAACGGCGTCTAATACATTATTGGAAAATTGGGTACGCAGTTTGTCCAAGCGGGTGTTGATGTCGGCGTAACGTTTTTGTTGGGTGGGATTGAGGGCAATGCCTGACAGTTTGAAATCCAGCAAGGCATCGTCAAGGGCTTTTTTCTGCGCCTGTGTGTAGCGGGCGGATTCGGGATGGGCGTGCAGGGCGCGGAAACTATTGTACAGTCCTTGGTGCAGCCCGTACCATGTTTGAAACGCGCTGATTTTGCCTTGGGCGGTGGCGTGGGCGCGGCGCAGGGCTTCGGAATTATTGACCGACATTAAATGCGAAACTGCACCCCATGCCCGTCCGAGCAAGTCGCCCGCATCTGCCAAGGGCAGGTAAAAGTTTTGCCAATTCGGTTGTTTGATGGCGGTTAGTGTGGCAACGGTGCGGCGGTTGTGCGCCAGTAAAAAATCGACAGCAGGATTGATGTGTTGCGGACGAATATCGGCAAAACGCGGCAAACCAGAAAAATCCAACAGCGGATTATTTTTGAGCGCGGCGGGCAGCGTTAAACCCGTGTGTGTACCCGTACGGGCAAAAGCGGGAAAATGCAAGGCGGCAAGCCCCAATGCGCCCAGTTGTAAAAATTGTCGGCGGTGCATGGCAAAATCCTTCGCCCCGTGCGGGCGGCTGTGTTAATCAAGTTTAGGGCGTGTCTCTATTTGCTTTGCCAAGCGGTTTTTTGAGTAGAAATCTGCGTGTACAAGGCAAAAATCCGCGCAAGGTTGGACACCTTGCAAGGATTTTTAACGCGGCAGACGCGGGTTTATATCAAAAATACCGCCGCATAAGTAAAATAGGGACACGCCCTAACTATACCCCGCCCAAACGGGGCTTTCAAGCCGATTGGCGCATCGGTTATAATTCGGTTGTTATTCATTGTATTTCGGTATTCGGCTATGTTGGTCTGCAATCCAGAAGAAATCATCATCCACGGCACCACGGGCAAAGGCAAAGTATTCCGCCCCAGCGATTGGGCCGAACGTTTGTGCGGTATTCTGTCGTCCTTTAATAAAGACAACCGCCTGTCCTACCATGAATGGGTGCGTCCCGTGCTGCTGGACAAAATCCGCTGCGTTGCCATCGCGCCCAAGCTGGAAGAAATCAATCCGAGCATGTACCGTTTTCTGATGGACTTTGCTGCCGACAACAACCTGCGCGTTTTGCGTTACAGCGAACTGCTGGCAGAAGCAGGTATCACACCCGAAACCCCCGCAGCCCATGTGCCTGCCGATGTGGCGTGTGTTGCCACCGTGCTCACCGAAAACGAAAAAGCCGCCGCACCCGAAGGCGTGGTTTCCGCCGTATTGCGCGAAATCCCCCCACATGAAACCGCCGCCGCATTCGCCGCACTCAGCGTATTGCGTCCCAAATTAAAAGACATTAACGGCTTTGTTGAGCAAATCAACAAGATTCAGCGTCCGCAAGGCTACCGTCTGCTTGGTATTTTTGAAGACGGGCGCAGCAATGCCGTTGCCGTATGCGGTTTTCACGAAGAAACCAATCTCGTCAGCGGCACGCACATTCATATTGACGACCTCGTTACCGTCCCCCAATACCGCAAACACGGCTACGGCACCCGCCTGTTGGAAGAAGTCCAACGCATTGCCCGCGCCCACGGCGTTACCCAAATCCACATTGACAGCAATGTTGGCGGCGAGCGTACTACCGCTCACCGCATCTATTTTCAGCACGGATTTGAAATCAACGCCTACCATTTTGTGTGTGAACTGGACAACCACAAATAAAAAAACAGGCGGTTTGTCCCCGCAAACCGCCCAAACGTATCTTTCCCGCCACAATTTTTTGCAACAAAATACTGTTAATAAATAATGGTGTATAAAATTTCCTGCAATTTTTTGTGTTCTGATGCTTGCCAAGATTTAGCAAAGTGCGTATAGTTCGGTTTTTCGCTGCTGCAGCACTGGTTTTTAAGTTGTGGCGGTGATTTTTATTGCTCTTTAACAGTTGATTACCGATAAGTGCGGATATTTGTCCGCACTGCCAAGATTGACGAGTACACAGTAACGTTTGTTTGTTGTGTTTCTTGTTGGTTTTTTTGAGCAGACCAGAAGTTATTAAGTTAGAGATTGAACATAAGAGTTTGATCCTGGCTCAGATTGAACGCTGGCGGCATGCTTTACACATGCAAGTCGAACGGCAGCGGGGAAGTGCTTGCACTTCTGCCGGCGAGTGGCGAACGGGTGAGTAATGCATTGGAACGTACCGGGTAATGGGGGATAACTTGCCGAAAGGTAAGCTAATACCGCATACGCTTTAAGAAGGAAAGCGGGGGATCGTTTGACCTCGCGTTATCCGAGCGGCCAATGTCTGATTAGGTAGTTGGTGGGGTAAAAGCCTACCAAGCCGACGATCAGTAGCGGGTCTGAGAGGATGATCCGCCACACTGGGACTGAGACACGGCCCAGACTCCTACGGGAGGCAGCAGTGGGGAATTTTGGACAATGGGCGCAAGCCTGATCCAGCCATGCCGCGTGTCTGAAGAAGGCCTTCGGGTTGTAAAGGACTTTTGTCGGGGAAGAAAAAGTTGTGGCTAATACCCATGACTGATGACGGTACCCGAAGAATAAGCACCGGCTAACTACGTGCCAGCAGCCGCGGTAATACGTAGGGTGCGAGCGTTAATCGGAATTACTGGGCGTAAAGCGGGCGCAGACGGTTATTTAAGCAGGATGTGAAATCCCCGGGCTCAACCTGGGAACTGCGTTCTGAACTGGATAGCTAGAGTGTGTCAGAGGGGGGTAGAATTCCACGTGTAGCAGTGAAATGCGTAGAGATGTGGAGGAATACCGATGGCGAAGGCAGCCCCCTGGGATAACACTGACGTTCATGCCCGAAAGCGTGGGTAGCAAACAGGATTAGATACCCTGGTAGTCCACGCCCTAAACGATGTCAATTAGCTGTTGGGGTGCTTGACACCTTAGTAGCGTAGCTAACGCGTGAAATTGACCGCCTGGGGAGTACGGTCGCAAGATTAAAACTCAAAGGAATTGACGGGGACCCGCACAAGCGGTGGATGATGTGGATTAATTCGATGCAACGCGAAGAACCTTACCTGGTCTTGACATGTACGGAAGAGCGTAGAGATATGCTTGTGCCTTCGGGAACCGTAACACAGGTGCTGCATGGCTGTCGTCAGCTCGTGTCGTGAGATGTTGGGTTAAGTCCCGCAACGAGCGCAACCCTTGTCATCAGTTGCCATCATTAAGTTGGGCACTCTGATGAGACTGCCGGTGACAAACCGGAGGAAGGTGGGGATGACGTCAAGTCCTCATGGCCCTTATGACCAGGGCTTCACACGTCATACAATGGTCGGTACAGAGGGTAGCCAAGCCGCGAGGCGGAGCCAATCCCAGAAAACCGATCGTAGTCCGGATTGCACTCTGCAACTCGAGTGCATGAAGTCGGAATCGCTAGTAATCGCAGGTCAGCATACTGCGGTGAATACGTTCCCGGGTCTTGTACACACCGCCCGTCACACCATGGGAGTGGGGGATACCAGAATTGGGTAGGGTAACCGAAAGGAGCCCGCTTAACACGGTATGCTTCATGACTGGGGTGAAGTCGTAACAAGGTAGCCGTAGGGGAACCTGCGGCTGGATCACCTCCTTTCTAGAGAAAGCGGTCAAGTATCCGCACTTATCGGTAATCATGTTAGATGCAAGAAAAAGACCTTGGGTTTGTAGCTCAGCTGGTTAGAGCACACGCTTGATAAGCGTGGGGTCGGAGGTTCAAGTCCTCCCAGACCCACCAAACTGCTTAAAGCCGTTTGAAAGACCCAAACTGAAGAATACTGGGGGCATAGCTCAGTTGGTAGAGCACCTGCTTTGCAAGCAGGGGGTCATCGGTTCGATCCCGTTTGCCTCCACCAAATATCAGGTATTTCATCAGATATTAAATAAAGCTTTTGCAAATAAAAGCGGATTAAGGTAAAATAGTCTGTTTTTATTTGCAAAAATAATTGCATCGCTCTTTAACAAATCGGAAGCCGAAATCAACAAACAAAGACAATGTTGGTTGTAAATATAAATATATTTCAACCACAGTAATTTGGGTGATGATTGTATCAATTGTTCCTGAACACAAAAGGCAGGAACAATTCACAACAAAGCAGTAAACTGTATCAAAGTAAGGTATCTGAAGTTTGTTCTGGTCGTCAACGCCAAACAAACGAAGTCAACAGGTACTTCAAATGATAGAGTCAAGTAAATAAGTGCATCAGGTGGATGCCTTGGCGATGATAGGCGATGAAGGACGTGTAAGCCTGCGAAAAGCGCGGAGAAGCTGGCAATAAAGCAATGATACCGCGATGTCCGAATGGGGAAACCCACACACTTTAGTGTGTATCACAGAGTGAATACATAGCTCTGCTGAAGCGAACCCGGAGAACTGAACCATCTAAGTACCCGGAGGAAAAGAAATCAACCGAGATTCCGTAAGTAGTGGCGAGCGAACACGGAAAAGCCTGTGCGTAATAATGGCAGTGTTAGGAAAAGGACTTGGAAACGTCCGCCATAGTGGGTGATAGCCCCGTATCCGAAAACACTATCATGGTACTAAGCGCACGAAAAGTAAGGCGGGACACGTGAAATCCTGTCCGAAGACGGGGGGACCATCCTCCAAGGCTAAATACTCATCATCGACCGATAGTGAACCAGTACCGTGAGGGAAAGGCGAAAAGAACCCCGGGAGGGGAGTGAAATAGAACCTGAAACCTGATGCATACAAACAGTGGGAGCCCTGTATAGGGTGACTGCGTACCTTTTGTATAATGGGTCAACGACTTACATTCAGTAGCGAGCTTAACCGAGTAGGGGAGGCGCAGGGAAACCGAGTCTTAATAGGGCGAACAGTTGCTGGGTGTAGACCCGAAACCGAGTGATCTATCCATGGCCAGGATGAAGGTGCGGTAACACGCACTGGAGGTCCGAACCCACGCATGTTGCAAAATGCGGGGATGAGCTGTGGATAGGGGTGAAAGGCTAAACAAACTCGGAGATAGCTGGTTCTCCCCGAAAACTATTTAGGTAGTGCCTCATGTATCACTTCCGGGGGTAAAGCACTGTTATGGCTAGGGGGTCATTGCGACTTACCAACCCATGGCAAACTAAGAATACCGGAAAGTGCAATCATGGGAGACAGACAGCGGGTGCTAACGTCCGTTGTCAAGAGGGAAACAACCCAGACCGCCGGCTAAGGTCCCAAATGACAGATTAAGTGGTAAACGAAGTGGGAAGGCACAGACAGCCAGGATGTTGGCTTAGAAGCAGCCATCATTTAAAGAAAGCGTAATAGCTCACTGGTCGAGTCTTCCTGCGCGGAAGATGTAACGGGGCTCAAATCTGTAACCGAAGCCGCGGATGCTAGTTTACTAGCATGGTAGGGGAGCGTTCTGTAAGCCTGTGAAGGCAGCTTGTAAAGGCTGCTGGAGGTATCAGAAGTGCGAATGTTGACATGAGTAGCGATAAAGCGGGTGAAAAGCCCGCTCGCCGAAAGCCCAAGGTTTCCTACGCAACGTTCATCGGCGTAGGGTGAGTCGGCCCCTAAGGCGAGGCAGAAATGCGTAGCCGATGGGAAACGGGTTAATATTCCCGTACTTTGATTCAATGCGATGTGGGGACGGAGAAGGTTATGCTGGCAGACTGTTGGAATAGTCTGTTTAAGCTGGTAGGCAGAGGAAGTAGGCAAATCCGCTTCCTTAATGCCGAGACGTGATGACGAGCAACCACGGTTGCGAAGCAGCAAATACCACGCTTCCAGGAAAAGCCACTAAGCTTCAGTTGAATCAGAACCGTACCGCAAACCGACACAGGTGGGCAGGATGAGAATTCTAAGGCGCTTGAGAGAACTCGGGAGAAGGAACTCGGCAAATTGATACCGTAACTTCGGGAGAAGGTATGCCCTTTTAGGTGAAGGACTCGCTCCGTAAGCCAAAGAGGGCCGCAGAGAATAGGTGGCTGCGACTGTTTATTAAAAACACAGCACTCTGCTAACACGAAAGTGGACGTATAGGGTGTGACGCCTGCCCGGTGCTGGAAGGTTAATTGAAGATGTGCAAGCATCGGATCGAAGCCCCAGTAAACGGCGGCCGTAACTATAACGGTCCTAAGGTAGCGAAATTCCTTGTCGGGTAAGTTCCGACCCGCACGAATGGCGTAACGATGGCCACACTGTCTCCTCCCGAGACTCAGCGAAGTTGAAATGGTTGTGAAGATGCAATCTCCCCGCTGCTAGACGGAAAGACCCCGTGAACCTTTACTGCAGCTTTGCATTGGACTTTGAAGTCACTTGTGTAGGATAGGTGGGAGGCTATGAAACAGAAACGCCAGTTTCTGCGGAGCCGCCCTTGAAATACCACCCTGGTGGCTTTGAGGTTCTAACCCAGATCCGTCATCCGGATCGGGGACCGTGCATGGTAGGCAGTTTGACTGGGGCGGTCTCCTCCCAAAGTGTAACGGAGGAGTTCGAAGGTTACCTAGGTCCGGTCGGAAATCGGACTCATAGTGCAATGGCATAAGGTAGCTTAACTGCAAGACCCACAAGTCGAGCAGGTGCGAAAGCAGGACATAGTGATCCGGTGGTTCTGTATGGAAGGGCCATCGCTCAACGGATAAAAGGTACTCCGGGGATAACAGGCTGATTCCGCCCAAGAGTTCATATCGACGGCGGAGTTTGGCACCTCGATGTCGGCTCATCACATCCTGGGGCTGTAGTCGGTCCCAAGGGTATGGCTGTTCGCCATTTAAAGTGGTACGTGAGCTGGGTTTAAAACGTCGTGAGACAGTTTGGTCCCTATCTGCAGTGGGCGTTGGAAGTTTGACGGGGGCTGCTCCTAGTACGAGAGGACCGGAGTGGACGAACCTCTGGTGTACCGGTTGTGACGCCAGTCGCATCGCCGGGTAGCTAAGTTCGGAAGGGATAAGCGCTGAAAGCATCTAAGCGCGAAACCCGCCTGAAGATGAGACTTCCCTTGTGGCTTGACCACATTAAAGGGTCGTTCGAGACCAGAACGTCGATAGGCAGGGTGTGGAAGCACAGCAATGTGTGGAGCTAACCTGTACTAATTGCCCGTAAGGCTTGACTCTATCATTTGAAGTACTTAATCAGTTTACTGAAATACATCATTACCCAACAGCGGCTTCCGATTTATCCTTTTATGTTTGGCGGCAACAGCGCTGCGGTACCACCCCTTCCCTTCCCGAACAGGACCGTGAAACGCAGCTGCGCCGATGATAGTACGGATCCCCGTGCGAAAGTAGGGCACCGCCAAACTACCTATACTCAAATCCCCCGCTTAATAGCGGGGGATTTTTTATAATATTTTAATTTAAAATGAATTGAAATAATATTTTAATTTTTAGTCAATAATGCTCATTTATATGCTATAAAATTAAGTTAAAGTGAAATAAACGCAATTATATTTCAATTTATGTCAAAAAATCCTTGTCAAGAATGTGGGGAAAGGTTAATCTTGAGTTTTTGATAAGGACACAATAATGAACCACTTACATACGACAGATGATGTACGCATTCACGCATTGGCAGAACTGTTGCCGCCGATTGCCCACTTATACGAATTGCCGATTAGCGAACAGGCAACCGATTTGGTGTTAAAAACCCGTGCGGAAATTGCCAAATTATTAAAAGGCGAAGATAAACGCTTATTGGTGATTATCGGACCGTGTTCCATTCACGACCCCAAAGCAGCATTGGAATATGCACAGAAGTTATTGGTATTGCGCGAAAAATATGCCAAAGAGCTGTTGATTGTGATGCGGGTATATTTTGAAAAACCGCGTACCACTGTAGGTTGGAAAGGTTTGATTAACGACCCGCATTTAGATGGTTCGTTTGATATTAATTTTGGTTTGCGTCAGGCGCGTAAATTATTATTGGATTTGAATAATCTGGGTATGCCTGCTTCTACCGAGTTTTTGGACATGATTACGCCGCAGTATTATGCGGATTTGATTTCGTGGGGGGCGATTGGGGCGCGGACAACCGAAAGCCAAGTTCACCGTGAGTTGGCAAGTGGTTTGTCTTGCCCCGTGGGCTTTAAAAACGGTACGGACGGCAATTTGAAAATCGCCATTGATGCCATTGGTGCGGCTTCGCATCCGCATCACTTTTTATCGGTAACCAAAACAGGGCATTCTGCCATTGTGCATACAGCGGGCAATCCTGATTGCCATGTGATTTTGCGTGGCGGCAAAGAGCCCAATTACAGCAGTGAGCATGTGCAAGCAGCGGCAGCGGCTTTGAATAAAGCAGGCGTAACGCCTAAACTGATGGTGGATTGCAGCCATGCCAACAGTAATAAAGACCATACCCGTCAGATGATTGTCGCAGAAGATGTGGCGCAACAGCTGCGCAGCGGCGAAGACAATATTATGGGTGTGATGGTGGAAAGCCATTTGCAGGCTGGGCGGCAAGATAAGCCTGAAGTGTATGGTAAGAGCATTACCGATGCCTGTATTGGTTGGGACGATACCGAAAAATTGTTGGCGGTATTGGCGGAAGCAAATGCGGGACGTGTATATAGTTGATTAAAATCGCAACGATAAGGCGTTGTTAACGCCCTTATGGACTGTTGGTACACGGCGGGCGTTGTCGCTTTGTCTCGTTTTTATTTTTATCAATTATAAAATCAGCCAAATGATAAAAAGCCGTTTTTCCAAAATATTTAAGGAAAAACGGCTTTATTGTGGTTTAAGCAATCGCGCCAAAACGTTCAGAACGGAAATCATCCATCGCTTGCAGGATTTCTGTTTCGGTGTTCATCACAAACGGTCCGTAAGCGGCGACAGGCTCGTTAATCGGTACGCCTGACAGCAGCAGGATTTTGGCGTTTTCTGCGCCTGCTTGCAGGGTAAAGGCTTCGCCTTGTTGCTCAAAACGTACCAATTCACCTGCACGGGCTTTTTGTTCGCTGTTGATGCTGACTTCGCCGCGCAATACCACCAACAGCAAATTGTGGCTGACGGGAATGGATAATTCGGCTTGCTGGGTGGCGTTCAAATCCATGTCCCATACGTTCATTTCGGTAAAGGTTTCCGCTGCGCCTTGGGTATTTTGGTATTCGCCGGCAATCAGGCGTATTGTGCCTGCTTGCGCGGGCAGGGCGATAACGGGAATGTTTTCTTTTGCCAGATGCTGGTAACGGGCAGGCGCGGATTTGTGTTTGGCAGGCAGGTTTACCCACAGCTGCACCATTTCAAATGTGCCGCCGTTACGCGAAAAATGCTCGGAATGGAATTCTTGGTGAATAATGCCGTTGCCTGCGGTCATCCACTGTACATCGCCTGTGCCGATAACGCCACCGCCGCCTGTGGAATCGCGGTGTTCCACTTCGCCTTGATAGGCGATGGTAACGGCTTCAAAGCCTTTGTGTGGGTGTGCGCCCACGCCGCGTTCCAGTCCGTCAGCGGGAAAATCTTTGGGGGCTGCGTAATCCAGCATCAAAAACGGGTCGCTGCCGCGGTCTTCATCCATATGGGAAAACAGGGGTTGTACCAAAAAGCCGTTGCCTACCCAGTGCTGGCTGTTGGCGCGGTAAATCTGTTGTACGTTTCTCATGTTTATTTCCTTAATTTAAATTAGATTATTGGCTTGTGCATAACGCAGCTTGGCAGGGGTAACGTCGTTGCCTTCGCTGTCTATAACGGTAAGCACGGATAAGGTGCCACGAAATTGGGCGCGGATTTGTGCCAGATAGCTTTGGCGCAATTGCTCGCGTTCGTGCTGCTCTGCGGTGCTTAAAGGGGTGGTTTTGGCTTTTTGTGCCAATTGGTTAATACGGTCAAGTTCGGCGATACGCATATTTTTTCCTTGTGTGAATCGTTACCGCTATTATATGGTGTATAATTATTTTTGCAAGTACATACATTTTTGATACTGTAAAGGACGAAAGCATGAGCGAACCCGTTGAGAATCAGGAACACCTTTGCCCCGTTAATACCACTTTGGCGGTAATGGGTGGAAAATGGAAACCGTTGATTTTGTATTATTTAAACGGAAATACGCGCCGTTTTAACGAATTGAACCGTTTGATTCCCGCCGTAACCCAGCGGGTGCTGACCATGCAGTTGCGCGAATTGGAAAACGATGGGATTGTGTTGCGCAAGGTGTATGCGCAAGTGCCGCCGAAAGTGGAATATTCGCTGACGGCGTTTGGCGAAACGCTGATGCCGGTGGTGGCGGCGATGCACGCGTGGGGCAGGGCGTATGCGGACGAATGCAGCCGTGTTAAAAGCCAAACCGAAGCGGCGGTTTTGGCGGCTGCGGCGGCAAAAGAGCCTTCTGTACGTTTGTCCGATGCGGGCAGTTTGGCGCAAATGATGGCTTTGATGGGGGCGGAAGCAGGCGGACAGCCGCGTTCTGTGGGGAAATAGCTGCAGCGGGATTTAGGGCTTGCGGTGTTTGCGGCGCAGCAGTTTGACCAATACGCCGCTTTGTGCGCCAAACAGCACCGAAAACAAATAAAATCCACCGCAGAATAAAATAATGGCAGGTCCTGACGGGATATTGACGTAATAGGAAAACAATAATCCCGCTGCACCGCATACCAAGGCAATGGCTGCGGCAACTGCCATCATTGCCCCGATGCGGCGCACCCACAAACGCGCCGTTACCGCCGGCAGCATCATCAATCCCACCGACATCAGCGTACCCAAAGCCTGAAAGCCTGCTACCAAATTCATTACCACCAGCACCAAAAACGCCACATGCCACGCGCCGCCGTGTCCGTTTACCGCGCGTAAAAAAGTGGGGTCTATGCTTTCCAGCAGTAAGGGACGGTACATTACCGCCAATGCCAGCAGTGTGGCAGTGGATACCGATGCCATCAGCAACAGTGAGGTTTCATCTACCGCCAGCACCGAACCAAACAGCAAATGCAGCAGTTCTACGCTGTTGCCGCCAATACTGACCAAAGTTACACCCACCGCCAAGCTGCTTAAATAAAACGCAGCAAAATTGGCATCTTCTTTCACTTCGGTAAAACGGCTGGCTAATCCTGCCAACAATGCCATCAGCATGCCCGCCACAAAGCCGCCGATGCCCATCGCAGGCAAACTCAAACCCGCCACCATATAGCCCGCAGCCGCCCCCGGCAGCACGGCATGACTGAGTGCATCGCCAATCAGGCTCATGCGCCGCATCACCAAAAATACGCCTACAGGCGCGGCAGACAATGCCAAAATCAGTACCGAAGCCAAGGCGGTACGCATAAAAGCGAATTCGGAAAAAGGTTGGATAAGCAGTTCGTACATGGTTTAAGGCTTTTGTGATTCGTAATGTTGCAGCAGCGATTCGGCGCGGTGGCGGTTGGCAGCGCAATAACCTTGGTTTTCCGTTTGGGCTTGGGCGGCTGCCACGCTGACTTCTATATGTGCATCGGGAATATGTTTCAGGCAGCTTTGCCGTTTAAATAAAGTTTCGCCCGCAAAATAGCTTTCGCTGTCGTAACGCGCCGCATCGGCATGGTTTTCCGCGACACAGGCGCTGCGGTAGGCACTTAAAAAAGAAGCATCGTCCAACAAAGTTTGGCAGGACGAAACGGCAGGTGTAGAAGGCGCGGCACAAGCACCCAACAGCATCAGCAGGGAAGACAAGGAAAGAATGTTTAATTTACTCGTCATATCACATTAAATATATTAAGAATTTTTACAAACAGGCTGGTATCCGCGCCGCCACGCCCCCCATACCGCCAAACACACGCCCAGCCAAATTAAACCGTAAGCAGGCAGCATCTGCGCCTGTACCGCTTCCTGCAAATACAGCACCGCCAACACCAGCAGCAACACAGGTTTCAAATAATTCATCATACCAAATAATGCCACAGGCAACTGCAAACCTGCCTGTAAATTGCACTGCATCGCCCATACGCTGAACACGCCCAAAGACAGCACCGCTGCCGCCAATACGGGACGCGCCGTTATCAGTGCCAAGCTGTCGGATGCGGTAAGCAGATACCAGCCGACACAGGGCGCAATCAACAGCAAATCCACCGTCAAACCCACCACCGCAGGCACACGCTGCTGCCGCCGTATCAGGTAGTAAGCAGGATAAGTGAACGCAATCCACGCGGTACTCCACGCAAACGCGCCTGTCCGCAGCAATTCCCACAGCACGCCTGCCGTGGCACACGCCACCGCCGCTGCCTGCCAACTGTCCCAGCGTTCGCCCAAAAACAACCTGCCCGCCACAATCATTATTAGGGGAAACAGAAAATACCCCATTGCCACATTCAGTCCGTGTCCGTTGGCAGGCGCCCACATAAACAGCCAAAACTGGCTGGCTAAAATCGGTGTGGGCAACACCAGCAGCAGCCATACTTTCCATCCGCGTATTTTAGCCAATTGACGCAACAGCATGGGTCTTTGTCCCGTTACCGTCAGCCACAGCAGCATCACCGCTGCCATCGCCACCATCCGCCACGCAAAAACATCTGTGCCGTTTAACGGTTGCAGCCACACGCCGTATAAAAAAATCACACCGAATAAAATATTGGCAAAAACCGCCAACGCCATACCGTACCACATGGGTTTGTTCCTGATAAAAAACCAAATTGTACGCAGGCTACCTGAACGGTTTTTCCGCTTTTCGGCACAAGATGCAAATATTTTGCAAAATATTAGGCTTCGTGCAAAATAATACCGTTTCACGCTGTTCCGATTTTCTTCTCTTTTTCTTCCCTATGAACCTTTACCCTTTAGACGCGCTTGACCGCCGCATATTAAACCTGCTGCAAGACAATGCCGATATGCCCTTAAAAGATTTGGCGGAACAATGCCATGCTTCCGCTGCCACCTGCCAACGCCGTTTGGCGCGTTTGAAACAAAATGGTATGGTGAAATCGGTTGCCTTGGTGTCGCCGCAAGCAGCAGGCTGCGAAATCAGCGTGTTTGTGCAAATTCAGTTGGAACATCAAGACCATCTGATTCAAGGTGCGTTTGAAGCAGCGGTGCGCCGCGAACCCGAAGTGGCAGGTTGTTATGAAATATCGGGCGATTATGATTTTATGCTGCTGGTGCATTGCCGCGACATGCACGCCTACCACCGTTTTACCCGCCGTGTATTGGGGGCAGACAACCGAGTTCGCACGTTTAAAAGTTTATTTATTATGAATTTTGTTAAGGCGGAAACCAAAATTAAACTTTAGGCGCAAAACACACTTCCTGCCAACGCATACCGCGTTGGCGTAATGCTTTGGCATACAGGTACATCGTAGGCAGCATATCCAGCACCATACCGATGCCGAATATCAAACTGATGGTCTGCAAAGACATGGACACCATTCCTGCCTGATACAGCACAAATACCACCCCGTAATACACCACATCAATACAAACAGACTGATACAGCATATAGCGTGTCAAACCCAAGCCCTTCAGCGTGGCATCCAACACCGCATAATTAAAAATAAACACACAATAAAATCCCGTTTGCAGCAGCATGACCGACAATACGGTATCGGCTTCGCGCACCTGCAAAGCATGGCTTAAAAACGGCTGCCACAGGGGAATGGACAACAGCCACAGCAAAACAAATACGGTTGCCAAACCCAAATAACTGCGGGTGCGGAGGCGGATATTGTCGGCATCGGCAGCCACATCGCGTTTAACCACTTCCGATAATGCCAAGGCAGGCACCAGTAATACGCCCCAAATCACGCTGTTTGCCACCCAATACACGCCCTGATTACCGATTTGGTTGACCATTGCCAAAATCATCACGGCAAAAACCACATTGCGTATCAGGGATTCCAAACCTGAAAATGCGCCCAAGGCAAACCAATGTTTTAACCATGCGCCGTCCCAGCGGATACCGTGTCGGCGTATCCAATCCAACAGGCGGATACGGTATGCCAGCCATACGGTCAGCAGCGTATTGACGGCGAGATTGGACAGGGCAATGCCGTTTACGCCCAATTGCAGGGAAAAACGGTTATCGGCAATCAAAAATACGTCTGCCAACAGCAATAAAGCCGTTTTGCATACGGAAAAAACCATCATTTGCCGATATTGCCCCGTTACCGCCAAATACACAATCAGGTATTCGCCTGCCACTGCACCCATTAATGCCAATGATTCCAAACGGATGTACTCGCTTGTCTGCCCGATAAGCTGCGGACTGATACCGGTGTGCGGCAGCAGGGCATCTGCAAACGTCCACACCCCCGCTGCCAACAGCAAATAAACGGCAAACACCACCATCAAACCGTTGGCAGCGGTATTTAAAAATGTTTCCCGTCCCGTTTGGCGGGCAGTGGCAAGCATAAAAAACAGGGGAATTAAAAAGGCTTCTTGCAGGATTTCATAAACAATATTCAGCCATTGGATTTGGCTGGCAATATTAAAACCCCATTCATTAGGCAGATTGCCGATAAAGTGCAGGCGTACCAAGTTTAAAACAGACGGAATCAGCAACAGCAGTACAAATGCCGTCCACAATTTAAAATCAAAATTTATTTTACCCATCAGTTGTTTGGCTTTCTGATTGTGCGGTTATGCGGTATGGCTTGCTTGTTGGTTTTGATGGGCGGTAAAACGTGCTTTCTGCGGCATACGCTCGGCAATACGGGCGCGGTTAGCGGCTAATGCGGCGACAGTGGGGACGTAGTCCTGCCACAGCGCGGCATCTTCAGGCAGCGTGTCGGGCCAACGGTTTTGCACATTAAAACCACGCGCCAAACATTCCTGATGCAGCAAAGCATAACGGTTTTTTAGAAACAACAGTCGGTTAAAGAAAAAACGTACATGCCCTTCGCCCAGCTTGTAGTCTTCGGGCTGCCCGTTTAAATGAAAACGCCCTTTGGCAACGGCATTGGGAATGCGCGTTAATTCACGGTGTTCTGCCAACAGGTGTTGGTCGCACAGTTCGGACGGTGGCACAAGGTTGATTCGGGTCATAAGGCGCACCATTCTTCCGTTTCGCTTGCCTGTGCCAAGGCATTGGCACGGCGCAACAAATCTTCACAAAGGATGTCATCGGTTTGCCCCGCTGCCACTTTTTCGCGGGCAATCAGGAAGGTATGCGGAAAATAGGCGCGGACTTGTTCGTAATCGTGCAAAACGGCAATAATGGCACGTCCGTTTTGGTGTTCCTGCTGCAATACGTCTAACAGGGCATAGGTGGTTTTGGCATCTACGGCGTTAAACGGTTCGTCTAACAGCAAAAATTGGGCGTTTTGTACCAGCATACGCGCTAACAGCACGCGTTGGAATTGTCCGTTAGACAAATCGCCTATCATGCGTTGGGCAAAATCGTTCATGTTTACCCGTGTTAAGGCAGCGTGAACACGCTCGCGCTGTGTGGGGGTAATGCTGCCGAAAAAGCCTGTTTCATACCATAAGCCCAATGCTGCCAGTTCAAATACGCTCATGGGCTGGCTGCGGTCTATATCGGACTGTTGGGGCAGATAGGCGATGTCGGCGCGGGAAAGCCCGTGCCAGTGTACGGCACCTGTATTGCAGCGCAGCAGGCGCATCATGGCTTTGAGCAGGGTGGATTTGCCTGCGCCGTTGGGTCCGAACACGGCATACATACAGCCTGCGTCAAAACGCATATCCACATGATGCACGGCGGGACGGCTGCGGTAGCTGACGGTTAGGTTTTCAACTTGGATGGCGGGGGTATTCATGCGGCGGACGCCCAAAAATAAACGCCCCAAATCAGGGCAATGGCACACAGGGCAAGCAGCAGACGTTGCCACACGCCCGCCAGCAGCAGGGAATAAGGCATTTGGCGTTGGGTAAAAATGAAAGGGGGTTATTGTATAACATTTTAGGCGGGGATAACACAAAGGGCAGTTTGAAAGGGGTTCAAACTGCCCTGTTGGTTGATGTGATTTAGTCTTCGTCTTCGGTGGAATGCGGCGGCGGTACGGGCGCGAACCAGCCCACAGCCACCATCATCAGTCCCACCACGATAAACGAAACAATGCGGGCGATGCCGCCGCTGTCGGCGAGTTCCACAAAAAACAGTTTTGCCACCACCACGCCCAACAAAACTGCGCCTGCCTGCCAGCGCAAGCGGTGGGCGCTACGGTTGCCCCACACCATCAGGGCGATACCCATTGTTGTCCACGCCACCGACAACGCCGCTTGCAGGGCAAACGATGCCAGCAAGTCGGGCAAATTCCATACCACGCCGCCGAAAAAGTGTCCGTTGCGTAACACTTCGGCACTGAGTGCGTACCACATTGCCACGCCCATGCACCATTGTGGCAGGCGCGTGTGGCGCAGCGCAATCCAGCACATCAGCGCACTCAATACAAACACGGGATTAAGCAGCGGCAAATACGGCACGGGCGCAGTGGGGGTAGCGGTGTTGGCATAAAACAGCCACATGGCGGATAAAGCGGTGAATATCAGCGTACCCACTTGGCTGTAGATTTCGCCGTTGTGGCGCAGCCAACGTGCCAAATCCGTGCCGTAACCTGCGGATAAGTACAATCCCGCAGCGGCATATAGCCCCATTGCACTGATTTGCCAATCGCTATTGGCGGTGGTTTCGGCAATAAACATCCCCCACAGCCAAACAAACAACACCAAACCCAAGCCGTGGATTTCGGTGGCAGCGCGTTGTTTTTGGGCGTGTAAAATCCAGCCGTGTAACATGGTGGCTGCCAGCAGGGGCAGGACGCTGTGTTGATACATCAGCCATAAAACCGTAAAGACAATGGGGAAAACAAGGGTAATTTTCATGCCTTGCCGCCATTTCAGGTACACGGCTGCCGCCAACCAAACGGCAAACCACAGCACCGTTGCCCACACATCGGGCAACAAACGTATCAGGGCATACCAGCCAAAGGCAAAAGACATCAGTAATGCCCACCATGCCACGCCTGCGCCGAATTCTGAACGGTATTGTTTATGCAGGACAAAGGCAGTGGCAGCAAGCGGAACGGCAGCCGTCAGCATCATCCATGCCGTTAAATCGCCAAAACGTGCAGCCATAATCAGGCACAGCAGCAGACACAACAGCAAACCGATGGCAGTCAGCACTTCTGCCATCACGCCCAATCTGCGGCGCAGCACTGCCCACAGTAGGGGCAAGCATGCCGATACGGGCAAAGCCCAAGTTACAGGCAACAACATCAAGGGCAGCAACATCAAGTGTATGCCTGCCAGCCCGAACCACGCAGTACGTCCGCGCCGTTCCCAATCGGCAGGGGTATCATGGCGCCGCCATGCCCACACGGCGGCAGCGCTTGCCAAAATCCACAATACGCCCCAGCTGTCGCCCATCAGCAGAATATCGGTGTGTTCGCTAACATTGCTGCTGTTGTAGCTGCCGAACTGCATTAAGGTTGCCATCATGCCTACCGCCAATGCGCCCATACGCAGCCACGGTTGGCGCAGACGTGTGCCGCTGCCGTACACCAGCGCGGCTTCTATGGTCCACAATGCCGTTGTCCATTCTCCATCAAACGCCAAAGGAATACTGAGCGTGGCAAAACCCGCTGCCAACAGGGAAAACGCCGTTTGCAGGCTGTGGGATTGCCGTTGGGCAAACCATGCCGCCAACGCATACGCCACAGCAAAGCCGAATGCTGACACCGCTGCTCCGTAAGGCATATCCGCCACCATACGGTATTGCAGTGAAAACGCGGTTAAGGCAGTGGCGCACAGCAAGGCAACATCTACTTTACCGATTTGCATACCGTAGCGGGCAGCGTGTTGCCACAAAGTCTGCCAATCCGCATCGTTGTCGGGCGCAGGAATATCATCGTGTTGGTTGTGCAGGGCAAAACGCCACACCACCAGCGTATAAAGCAGTGTGTGATACAGCAAAAACGGTTCGGTGGTGGCGAAATGTTCGCGTGTATAAGCCTGTGCGCCCCATACCGCGCCAATTAAAAACGTACCCGCAAAACCCATCAGGTTGAGCGAACGCCACGATTTAAACCAAGCAATCAGCGCAATGCCTGTGTTGAGCAAAGCCAAATAGGCAAACAAAAGTATATGGTTGCCGCTGCCGTCTGATACCAATACGGGCGCAGCCATACCGCCCGCCACCGCAATATGCGCCAACGCCAAAGCATCACGGCGCACCGCCAAAGCCGCCATTGCCATCACGGTAATACTCATCAGCATTAAAGCGACAGGCGCAGGCAGCAGCTGATGCAGTTTTAATGCTGCCAACACGGTTAAATACAGCACCGCCATACCGAAACCCTGCACCGCCAAACCGTAGGCACGGCGTTTGTGCGCCAGCTTTCCGCCCAACCACACCGCTGCCATGCCCGTGGCAGCCACGCCCAAATAACGCATTTCAATCGGAAAATGAACGTGTTCCGCCGCCAACCGCAATAAAAACGCCAAACCCAAAAACAACAACGCCATACCTGTTTTTAACAAAGGATTACCGCGCCAAAACCATGCCCAAACAAGATTGGGGGCAGGTTCTGACGCGGTAGTGCGGGGAACGGAAGACGGTACGCGCTTGGGGGCTTCCGGTGGTGGCGGCGGCGGGGCAATGGCGGGTTCTGTCCGTTTGATGCGGAAGCGCGGGGCATCGTTACTGCTGTTTGCTGGTGTGGCGGCGGCGACCGTTTCAGGCAGCGGTGGCGCGATTTCTGCTTTAACCGTTTTCGGCGGTGCAGCTTCTACCGCAGCGGGCGCAACCGCCGTTTCAGGCGGTTTGGGCGTAAGCGTTTCGGCTGTTGGCGCGGACACAGACGGCACGCCCTGCCGATGCAATAATTTTTCCACATGGCGCAAGCGTTTTTCCACCGCTTCTAAACGCTGGCGCATCTGGCTAACGTCAAACAACAGGTAACATAGCCCCAATATCAGCATCAAGATAATGATAGCCATAACACATTGTCCTTAATCGGATTTATTTTTTCTTCAGGTCGTCATACGCGCCCAAATTGCTTAAGTTTTTATAACCCATTCCTTGCAGGGTTTCCAAAGCCACACCCGAACGGCGACCGCTGCGGCAGTAAAGTTGGATTTCGGCATTTGGGTCTTTAGTAAAACGGGCGATTTGCTCGGCGATTTGGTCGTGGGGGATATTGACTGCGCCGTCCAAATGCCCTGCGGCGAATTCTTCGGGCGAGCGCACGTCAATCAGTAAAACCTGTTTGGGGGCAACAGCAGATGCGGCATCGCTTACCGCAGCAGATGCGGCGGGTGCGGAAGCCGATGATGCGGCTGGTGTGACAGGTGTAGAAGCTGGGGGTTGAGTTTGCGCTGCATTACCGCAAGCAGCAGCAAACAAGGTAAAAGTGAGACACAAAAAGCGTTTCATCGGATTGGTCCTTGATGGCGGTTAAACGGATTTTGATTATTGCCAAAGCCCTGCGCGGCTGTCCAGCTGTTTTCAGTAAAATTGCGCACAAAACGGGTAAAGTGTTTCGGATTTGTTGTCAGATTAGGTTAAAATGCCGCTGCCGCGCGTTGTGCCGCTGCGGTTTTTTTCTGAACCTGTTTAGGATTTGTGCTTATGTTCTCCAAAAGCGTTACCATTGAAAAATACGACCTCGAACTCGCCGCCGCCATCGCCGCCGAAGTGGTGCGCCAGCAAGACCACATTGAACTGATTGCCTCTGAAAACTATGTCAGCTGCGCCGTGATGGAAGCCCAAGGCAGCCAATTAACCAATAAATACGCCGAAGGCTATCCTGCCAAACGTTATTACGGCGGTTGTGAACACGTTGATGTGGCGGAACAGCTTGCCATTGACCGCGTGAAAAAACTGTTTGGCGCAGAATACGCCAATGTGCAGCCGCATTCAGGCAGCCAAGCCAATCAAGCCGTGTATGCTGCTGTGTTGAAACCGGGCGACACCATTCTCGGCATGAGTTTGGCGCACGGCGGACACCTGACCCACGGTGCGTCTGTGAATATTTCTGGCAAGCTGTACAACGCCATTACTTACGGTTTGGACGAAAACGAAGTGTTGGACTATGCCGAAGTGGAACGTTTGGCATTGGAACACAAACCGAAAATGATTGTGGCGGGTGCATCTGCCTATGCGCTGGAAATTGATTGGGCGCGTTTCCGCGAAATTGCCGACAAAGTGGGCGCGTATCTGTTTGTGGATATGGCGCACTATGCAGGCTTGGTGGCAGGTGGCGAATACCCCAACCCCGTTCCCCACGCCGATTTTGTCACCACCACCACCCACAAAACCCTGCGCGGTCCGCGCGGCGGCGTGATTTTGTGCCGCGATACCACCCACGAAAAAGCCTTAAATTCCAGCATTTTCCCCAGCCTGCAAGGTGGGCCGCTGATGCACGTGATTGCTGCCAAAGCCGTTGCGTTTAAAGAAGCGCTTGAGCCTGAATTCAAAACCTATGCCAAACAAGTGAAAACCAATGCCGCAGCCATGGCGGAAGAATTGGTAAAACGCGGTTTGCGCATTATTTCGGGTCGTACCGAAAGCCATGTTTTCTTGGTGGATTTACGCGCCAAACAGATTACGGGCAAAGCCGCTGAAGAAGCCTTGGGCAAAGCGCACATCACCATCAACAAAAACGCCATTCCCAACGACCCCGAAAAACCGTTTGTAACCAGTGGTATCCGTGTCGGTACGGCAGCGATTACCACACGCGGTTTTAACGAAGCCGATTCGCGCGTGTTGGCAAACTTGGTGGCAGACGTATTGGAAGCCCCCGAAGATGCCGCCGTTTTGGCGCAAGTGGCGGAAAAAGTAAAAGCCCTGTGCGATAAATATCCTGTTTACGGCGCGTAAAACCACGCCCGTGCTTACCGCCGCCGATGTATTCGGCGGCTTTTTTATTAAAAATTTTAATATTTTATAAAAAAGTTTTACGCAGCGTTTGACAGCAGAAAAAAAATCCGTATAATAGCAAGCTTCAACACCAGCCCAGGTGGCGAAATTGGTAGACGCAGGGGACTCAAAATCCCCCACCGAAAGGTGTGTCGGTTCGAGTCCGACCCTGGGCACCAAACTCAAAAAACAGCCTTTTCAGGCTGTTTTTTACATTTCAAGCGGCTGGATTATATCCAGCCTATTTTTATTCCGTTTTTCCTGTGCAAACTGCTTCACGCAAACGCCCGTCAAACTGCCAAGTATATTTGCCCGACACATCGGTATAATGCCCTGTGGTGCAGTTTACCCGCACACTTTGCACTTTTGCGCTCATGCGCCGTTCAAAAAAATACAGGTTTACACGGCGCGATTCGTTTTCCACCACCATGTTTTGCGTATCGGCAGCCACAAACTGCAAAACCTGCGGCACGGCATACGACCAAGGTTTATACCATGCGCGTGCAGGCACTTCTGCCACCACCCGCGCACCTTGCGGCAGTTGGGCGCGGGTATGGGCAAACCAAGTGTATTCGCTGTAAACCTGAAATCCCAACATCCCCAAACCCGCCGCTGCAGGCAAAGCCCATTTGGGCATACGTCCGCGCAACAGCGTTTTGGCGATTAATACCACACCTGCCGCGCCCAAACCTGCAAACAGGGTGGCTAAAAATTCCCACAGCATTGTTCTTTCCTTGTCTGTAATACCAAAAGCGGCACGATGATAAACGTGCCGCTTTTTCAAATCAATCCATTAGTGGTCAATGGCTTTGCCTGCACCGTGCGGGAAACGCACGCTTTCCACCAAGTCCTGAACGTCTTGCGGCGGGGCTTTACCCAAATGCGATACCACAAACGCCACGGCAAAGTTGATGATGGCACCCACTGTACCGAAAGACAGCGGCGAAATACCAAACAGCCAGTTTTCAGGTTTGTTTTCAAAGGTATTGGTATCGGGGATAAAGAACCAGCCCAAATACAGGAAGATATACACACAAGTGGAAAGCAAACCTGCCAGCATGCCCGCAATCGCACCTTTGTCGTTGATGCGTTTTGAGAAAATACCCATCATCAGCACGGGGAACAGCGAAGCGGCGGCGATACCGAATGCCAGTGCAACCACTTGCGCGGCAAACCCCGGCGGGTTAATGCCCAACCATGTTGCCACCACGATGGCAACCGTCATTGACACACGCGCTGCCAGCAGTTCGCCTTTTTCGCTGATATCGGGTTTGAGGGTTTTCTTAATCAAATCGTGCGACACGGCGGAAGAAATTGCCAACAACAAGCCTGCTGCGGTAGAAAGTGCTGCTGCCAAACCACCTGCGGCAATCAAGCCGATTACCCAGCTGGGCAAATTGGCGATTTCGGGGTTGGCCAATACCAAAATATCGTTGTTAACGGTCAGTTCATTGCCTTTCCAGCCGCGTTCGGTGGCGGTGGCTTCAAACTGTTCGTTTTTGTCGTTGTAATATTGGATTTTGCCGTCACCGTTTTTGTCTTCAAACTTCAGCAAACCTGTGGTTTCCCAGTTTTTCATCCATTCGGGGCGTTGTTCGTAGTCCAAAGCGGGCTGGTTTGTGCCTGCGGGGTAAATGGTGTTCACCAGATTCATACGCGCCATTGAACCGACTGCGGGTGCAGTGGTGTAGAGCAGGGCGATAAACACCAATGCCCAACCTGCGGAAGTACGCGCATCAGACACTTTGGGAACGGTAAAGAAACGGATAATCACATGGGGCAAACCCGCTGTACCAATCATCAGCGACATGGTAAACAACAGCATATTCAGCTTGTTGGGTTCGTCTGCGGTAAAGGCTTTAAAGCCCAAATCGGTAATTAAGCCGTTAAGTTTGTGCAACAGCGGTTCGCCTGAAGCGTTTTCGTTGCCAAACATACCCAAAGGTGGCAGCGGATTGCCTGTCAGGTTAAACGAAATAAACACGGCGGGAATGGTGTAGGCAATAATCAGCACCACATATTGCGCCACTTGGGTGTAGGTAATGCCTTTCATGCCACCCAATACCGCGTAAAACAGCACCACCACGGCGGCAATCAGCAAACCTGTGGTATTGCTCACTTCCAAAAAGCGTGAAAACGCCACGCCTGCACCTGTCATTTGTCCGATAACGTAGGTGGTGGACGCGGTAATCAAACACGCCACCGCCACCAAACGCGCGGTACGGCTGTAAAAACGGTCGCCAATAAAATCAGGCACGGTAAATTTGCCGAATTTACGCAGATAGGGTGCCAGCAGCAATGCCAGCAACACATAACCGCCCGTCCAGCCCATCAGGTAGGCAGAAGCGGGATAACCGCTCATGGCGATAATGCCCGCCATGGAAATAAACGAAGCGGCACTCATCCAGTCGGCGGCGGTTGCCATGCCGTTGAGTACGGGATGCACGCCCCCGCCTGCCACATAAAATTCTTTGGTAGAACCCGCGCGTGCCCAAATCGCAATGCCGAAATACAGCGCAAACGACGCACCCACAAACACCAAGTTAATCCAAAATTGGCTCATGATATCACTCCTCTTTTACGCCAAACTGTTCGTCCAGTTTGTTCATGCGCCATGAGTAATAAAAAATAATGGCGATAAACACCAAAATCGAGCCTTGTTGGGCAAACCAAAAGCCCAAATCGGCACCGCCCACGCTAATACCCATCAACATCGGGCGCAGCAAAATGGCGGCAAAGTGCGAGCAAAGCGCCCATACGGTCAGGCAGATAAAGATAATGCGTAAATTTGCCTTCCAGTAGCCTGAAGCATCATGTTTTTTTTCTACGGACATGTTTCATCTCCTGATGAAAGGTGGTGAAAACGGGAAATACCCCCGCTGTGTTCCTGCCGATACGCTTGAACGTATCAACAATGAAAATCAGGATAACACAACCTTACAAAACGTCCGCTTGGATTTGATGCCGTATCGGCAGATGTGATGCCCCTTATCGTTTAAACCGATTTGTCAGCGGACAGGCTTAATTGCGCGGAAACGGGTAAATGGTCAGACGCGCAAAAGGTTTCTGTTTGCCCTTGTCCATGCAAGCCTTTTAAAAAGATGTGGTCCAGCGTTTTGCGCGGTTGCCAACTGGGATAGGTGGGCGCAGGCGCAGCCACGCGGATAAAACCTGCCCGTTCCAATACTTTGGCTGCTGCGGCATCGGGTAAAAAGTTAAAATCTCCGCATAAACAAACCTTTTCATATTTCGCCAGTGCATCAACAATATGTTGCGCCTGATGGATTTGGTCTTGCCTTCCCAAGCTGAAATGGGCGTTTGCCACCACCATTTCGCCCCAAGGTGTGTCTGCTGCCGCTGCCAGCCAACCACGCCCTTTAATCCGCGAAGGCAGGCTTTCGCTAACCAGCAGACGCAGTGGAAAATGGCTTAACATCATGTTGCCGTGGCGCGACAATTTGCCGACCACACGGTTGGTTTGGTGCAGGCTGTGGGCAAACGCAGACGCTTCAGCCAGTAGGTTTGCCTGACAGCAAAAACCGCTGCGCAAACCGCCCAAATCAATTTCTTGCAAACACACCACGTCAAACGCTGCAATATAATCGGCAATCCGTGCCAAAGTGTCGTGTTTTGCCCGCGCAGGCAAGACCTGACGGTGCAGGCGCGACACATAACGCCAATAGCTGTCTGTACCGATGGCAGCCTGAATGTTGTAACTGAGAATACGCATCAACCCATACGCCAAAGCTGCTTGGCGTTTCCATAAAAAAACCTTGGGCGAATATTGCGCCCACACATGGAAACCGTCAATCCAAACTGCTATAATCGCCGCTTTTCATTTTGCCAAAAATCTTGCCCATGCTGCGCCAACTGCCTTATTTTCAACAAAATCTGCAAAATGATTTGCACCGCGTGGACGCGGTGGTCAATCGCGCCGTGCAGTCGGAAGTGGCGCTGATTTCGCAAATCGGCAACTACATCATCAGTGCTGGCGGTAAACGCTTGCGCCCGATTATCACCATTTTGTCGGGCAAATCGCTTGGTTGCGACACCGACCAACTTTATTCGCTGGCGGCGATGGTGGAATTTATCCACACTTCCACGCTGCTGCATGATGATGTGGTAGATGAAAGCGAATTGCGGCGCGGACGTGCCACCGCCAATAATTTGTTTGGTAACGCCGCTGCCGTGTTGGTGGGCGATTTTCTCTATACCCGTGCTTTTCAATTGATGGTGGGTTCGGGCAGTTTGAAAATTCTGGACATTATGGCGGAAGCCACCAACATTATTGCCGAAGGAGAAGTGATGCAGCTGATGAATATCGGCAATACCGATATCAGCGAAGAACAATATTTGCGCGTGATTCAATACAAAACCGCCAAGCTGTTTGAAGCGGCGGCGCAAGTGGGCGCGGTATTGGCAGGCGCGTCGCCCGAACACGAACAAGCCTTAAAAGATTACGGCATGTATGTGGGCACGGCATTTCAAATTATTGATGATGTGTTGGATTATTCGGGCAGCGCCGAACAAATCGGCAAAAATGTCGGCGATGATTTGGCAGAAGGCAAACCCACGCTGCCGCTGATTTATCTGATGCGTCAAGGCAGTGCCGAAGCCGCCGCCGAAGTGCGCGATGCCCTGCAAAACGCCGACCGCAGCCGTTTTGAAGCCATTTACCGCCATGTCAGCCAATCCGATGCCTTAAACTATTGCACCAAACAGGCACAAAATGCCGTTGCCCGCGCCTGTGCCTGTTTGGACAAGCTGCCCGACAATGAAACGGTGCAGGCAATGCGCGATTTGGCGCAACATTCGGTGGCGCGTATCAGTTGAGTTTTTCCCGCCGTAGTTCAATGGATAGAACGTATGCCTCCTAAGCGTAAAATACAGGTTCGATTCCTGTCGGCGGGGTTGGGTGATAAAAATGCCGTTTTCCAGATTGAGGAAAACGGCATTTTTTTAATCTGATGGCATTGATACGGATTTTTGCCCGAAACGGTGCAGGCGCAGAGAATTGATCAGCACCGATACGGAACTGAGTGCCATCGCCATGCCTGCCACGGTGGGGCTGAGTGTGCCCGTGGCGGCAAGGGGAATCGCCAATACATTATACGCAAATGCAAAAAACAGGTTTTGGCGGATGGTGCGGCGGGTGGCGCGGGCAACGGCGAACGCATCTGCCAAACGCATCAGCGAGGGGCGCATCAGCACGGCTTGGGCGGTGTGTTCGGCGGCGGCGCTGCTGCCGTAGGGGGCAAAACCGATGTGGGCGGCGGCGAGTGCGGGGGCATCATTAATGCCGTCGCCAATCATGGCAATGTGTTTGCCCGATTGGGCGAGTTGTGCCACGGTATCGGTTTTGTCGCGTGGCGACATACCGCCTTGGGCGCGAGCAATCCCTGCTTCGGCGGCACTGCGGGCAACGGCGGCGGGACGGTCGCCACTGAGCATCAGCGTGGCGATGCCCATGTTTTGCAAACGGGCAACGGCGGCGCGGCTGTCGGGTTTGAGGGTATCGGCAAAGGCAAATGCGCCTGCGGGTTTGCCGTTGACGGCAACGGCGGCAATGCCTGCTTCCCGCCATGTTTCGTTATCGGGCAAGGTAGTCAGTCCGCAAAATTCGGGCGAACCGACACGCACGTCGCCCATGCCCGTTACCGTGCCGCTGATGCCTTGTCCTGCTTCGGTGCGGACGGATTGGGCGGCGGGAATGTCGCCTAATTGATGGGCGCGGCGCACAATGGCAGCGGCAAACGGGTGCAGGCTGTGGCGTTCCAAGGCAGCGGCAGCGTGCAGCAAACGGGTTTCGTCTGTGTCGGCTGCGGTGTGGACGGCGATGATGTCGGGACGACCTTCGGTCAGCGTACCCGTTTTGTCAAACACGGCGGTATCGGCAGCGGCAGCACTTTCCAAAGCGGCAGGATGTTTAAACCAAACCCCGTGCCGTACCGCTGCCGCCATGCCCGCCATCACCGCAGCAGGCGTTGCCAAACCGAGGGCGCACGGACACGCCACCACCAGCACCGCCACCCCACGCATCACCGCCGTACCCGCTGCCACGCCCGCCATCAGGTTGCCCGCAAAAGTGAGCAATGCCACCGCTGCCACCAAAGGCACAAACACCGCTGCCACGCGGTCTGCCAAGGCAGCGGCAGGCGCTTTGCCCGATTGTGCTTCTGCCAACGCCCGCATCATGTCGCCCAACAGTGTGTCTTCGCCCAATTTGTCGGCGCGGTATTCTAAGGAACCGTGCAACACTGCCCCTGCCAACACGCTGTCGCCCGCACGTTTGGCAACGGGACGGCTTTCACCTGTAAGATGGCTTTCGTCTGCCCATGCTTCGCCCGACAACACCGTACCGTCTGCGGCAATCCGTCCGCCGTGTATCCCGCGCAAATGCTCGCCCATGCCAATTTGTGCCACTTCAATTTCCACCCATTCGCCGTTGCGTTGCGCCTGCACGGTTTTGGGAACGAGTTTGACCAGCAATGCCAAACCGTTCAGGCTTTCGCGTTTCATGCGTTCTTCCCAGTATTTGCCCAAAGACACCAGTGCCAGCACCATCACGCCTGTTTCAAAATACACGCCGTGCGTTCCCGCACCTTGCGCGGCAGACACCAGTGAATACAGGTAAGCGGCAGCCGTTCCCGCTACCACCAGCACATCCATATTGGCACTGCCGCCGCGCAAAGCTGCCCACGCCCGCCGATAAAACGGTTGTGCCAGCCAAACTTGCACCAGCGTAGCAGCCACAATTTGCCACCACAGCGGCGGCATCAGCGCGTGCGAACCGAATAACATGCCCGCCATTCCGGGAATAAATGTCGCCATCAGCACCAAAAGCAGTTTCAAACGCCAATCGGGGGGAGCGGGTGCGGGCAGCGGTGCAGTCGTGCCTTGTACGGCGTGCGCGGAAAATCCCGCCCGTTCCACCAGCGCCGCCAACTGCGCGGCATCGGCAGCCGCCGCATCAAAATCAATCCGCGCCTCTTCGGTGGCAAAACTCACTTCGGCACGGCTTACCGCAGGGTGCGCGTTTAACACTTTTTCCACCCGCGCCGCACAGCTTTGGCAACTCATGCCGTCAATCCGCAAACGCAAACGTTCCATGATGTCTTTTTCCCAAAATAAAGGTAGCGATATTATCGGGTGCATTATCCGTTTTTCAACATTTTTGACAGCGCCGCCTGCTTGTTGAACAATGCGCGTTTTAACCGCCCATTCCGCCCATGACCCGCTACGCCCTTACCCTTGCTTATGACGGCAGCCATTTTTTTGGTTGGCAAAAACAGGCAGACGGCACGCCCACCGTGCAAGCCGCTCTTGAACATGCTTTGGAACAGATGGCAGAGCATCCCGTGCGGACCTTTGCCGCAGGGCGCACCGACACAGGCGTACACGCGCTGGCACAAACCGTGCATTTTGACACCGACACCGTTCGCCCCTTGCAAGCATGGGTGCGCGGGGTTAATGCCCGTTTGCCTGAAGGCGTGGCGGTGCTGCACGCCCAAGCGGTTGATGAACGTTTTCATGCCCGTTTTGATGCCTGTGCGCGGCGTTACCGCTATGTATTGCAATCCGCGCCCGTGCGTTCGCCGCATTTATACCGTCGTGCAGGGTGGACACATTATCCTTTAGACGCTGCGCTGATGCGCCAAGCCGCTGCGCTATTGGTGGGAACACACGATTTTTCCAGTTTCCGCGCTGCGCAATGTCAAGCCAAATCCCCTGTTAAAACCCTGTATTCCGCCGAAATCCAACACACGGGCGAGCGTTTTGTGTTTGATTTCCATGCCAATGCCTTTTTGCATCACATGATACGCAATATTGTTGGCGCACTGGTATATGTGGGCAGCGGACGTTTAAGTGTCAATGCTTTTGCAGAACTGCTGCAAGCGCAAAACCGTTGCCACGCACCGCCCACTTTTATGCCTGACGGTTTGTATTTTGTCGGCGCAGACTATCCGCCTGAATGGGGCATTTACCCAGTTCCCGCATCCGATTGGCTGTAAACCATGATGTACCGTACCGGTTTTTGGCTGTTCGCGCTGATGCCGCTGCTGTTTTTATCGGCAACGGTGTTGGCACCGCTGTTTGCTATGCTGCGTTATGAAGATGCCGCGTTGCTGTGGGGCGAAATCTTGGGCGACAGCTATTACCGTTGGCGCATCGGCTGGACGGCGTGGCAGGCGTTTTGTACGGTGATGTTGACCTTGTGTTTGGGCGTGCCTGTGGGGTGGGTGCTGGCGCGTTTGCAGTTTCGTGGGAGATTGTGGCTGCTGCGGCTGCTGATGCTGCCGTTTATCACGCCCACTTTGGTAGCAGGCATGGGCGTATTGGCATTGTTTGGCGAACGCGGGCTGTTGTGGCGAGGTTGGCAGGATACACCTTATTTGTTGTTATACGGCAATGTTTTTTTTAATCTGCCCGTGATGATACGCGCTGCCTATCAGGGTTTTTGCGCTGTTCCCACCAACCGCGTGGCAGCGGTGCAAACCTTGGGCGCGGGTGCGTGGCAACGGTTTTGGCAGGTGGAACGACCCGTGTTGCTGCCGTGGCTGGCGGGTGCGGGCTGTTTGGTGTTTTTGTATTGTTTTTCGGGATTTGGTTTGGCGTTATTATTGGGCGGACAGCGTTATGCCACCGTAGAAGTGGAAATTTATCAACTGATTGCCTATGAATTGGACATGGCACGGGCAGGGGTATTGGTGTGGCTGGTGTTGGCGGTAACGGCGTTGGCAGGGGGCGCGTATGCGTGGGTGAGCCGCCGCAGCCATGCTGCCAAAGTACGCCCGCTATCGCCACGCCCGCCGCAAACGGTTTGGGAACGGCTGTTGTTGGCAACGGTATTGACTGTGCTGCTGTGTTGCTGCGTATTGCCCTTGTTGGCGGTACTGGCACGGGCAATGGGCGCGGGCGAAGCGTGGCAGGTGTTGTGGCACGAAGAAACTTTATTGGCGTTGTGGAATACGCTGCGTTTTACGGCGGCGGCGGTGGCGGTATCGGCGTTGTTGGGAATGGCACACGCGGCGTTGGTGCGCCGTTGGACGTATTTACGCGCTTTAACCTTTTTACCGTTTATGGTATCGCCCGTGTGTTTGGCGTTTGGGATGCTGCTGCTGTATCCCGATTGGTCGGCATCGCTGGGGATGCTGGTTGCGCTGTATGCGCTGCTGGCTTATCCGTTTGTAACCAAAGACATATTGGCGGCATGGGACGCTTTACCGCCTGCCTATACCGCAGCGGCGCGGATATGCGGGGCAAACCGTTGGCAAGTGCTGGGTACGGTTACACTGCCTTTGCTGCTACCTGCTTTGCGGCGCGGGCTGACCTTGGCAGCGGCCACAGGCATAGGTGAATTCGCCGCTACTTTACTGCTGTCTCGCCCCGAATGGACCACTTTAACCACCTTAATTTACCGCTATTTAGGCAAAGTGGGTGCAGAAAATCAAGACAAAGCCGCAGTGCTGACAGTTTTGCTGATGGCATTGTCGGTGCTGGTGTTTGTGGCATTAGACGGCAAAGAACGTGAATCGTAATAGTTAATGTGATTTATTTTTCAGACAAGGCGGCGATGCCGCAGACAGTATGAATCATACGGCAAGGTGATGCCAACGCCGTATGGGAAATAAAGCACATTGACTATAAGGCTTTTGGTTTGCCTTATCTTATGGTAAGGTTGCAGATTTTTGCCCCGTTTGTGTTGGCATTGATGGTATCTATTTGAAAAATAAACACATAAATGAAAGGTATTCTATGAATAAAACATTTGCATTACTGTGTGCCGCGCTGTTGGCAAGCGCGTGTACGCCCAAGCTGGTGGAACAGCTTCCCTATTACAAACTGCCTGTGATTCAAGGCATTCCCTTGGATGTGGAAGCCGTGGCTGCCTTAAAACCGGGCATGACACGCGAGCAGGTACAATTAACCGTAGGCGCACCGTTGCTGAATTCCGTGTTCCGTAACGACCGTTGGGATTATACTTATGAAGTGGTGCGCGGCGGCAAAGTCAAAGAAACCAAAACGTTAACCGTTTATTTCCAAGGCAATATGGTGTCGCGCATTGAAGGCAGTGCCTTGGATGAAATCCAGCGCAATAGACAGGAAGCAACACAATGAATGATTTAAGAATTGCAATTGCAGGCGTAGGCGGGCGCATGGGCAAAATGTTGGTGGAAGCGGTGGCACAGCGTGAAGGCGTGGTGTTGTCAGGCGCGTTAGAGCACGCTGCTTCGCCCGTATTGGGTAATGTGGTGGCAGACGGGGTACGCATCAGTGCCGATGTGGATGCGGTATTGGACACTTGCGATGTGCTGATTGACTTTACCCGTCCCGATGCTTCGCTGCCACTGATTGCCCGCTGCGCCGAAAAAGGCGTAAAACTGGTTATCGGTACAACGGGTTATGATGAAGCAGGCAAAGCGGCGATTGCGGCGGCTGCCGAGCGCACCGCCGTGGTGTTTGCCGCCAACTACAGCGTGGGCGTGAATCTGACCTTTCATATTTTGGACACCGTTGCCCGCGTGTTAAACGAAGGTTACGATATTGAAATTATTGAAGCGCATCACCGTCACAAAATTGATGCGCCCAGCGGAACAGCGTTGCGGATGGGCGAAGTGATTGCCCATGCCTTGGGGCGTGATTTGCGCGAATGTGCGGTTTACGGACGCGAAGGGCAAATAGGTGCGCGCGCTGCCGATACCATTGGTTTTGCCACCGTGCGCGGCGGCGATATTGTCGGCGACCATACCGCGCTGTTTGCCACAGAAGGCGAGCGCGTGGAAATTACCCACAAGGCTTCCAGCCGCATGACCTTTGCCGGTGGTGCAGTACGCGCAGCGGCGTGGCTGGCTTCGCAAGATAAGGGTTTGTTTGATATGCAGGACGTATTGGGATTGCGCCATGACACCGTTTGATACTGAAACCAGCCGCCGTTATGCTTTACAGCATTTTCCCGATATCTGCCAACCGCACCCCGAAAACAGCCACAAAGGGACGTTTGGCACGGTAGCCGTTATCGGCGGCAGCAAGGGCATGACGGGTGCGGCATTGTTGGCGGCGGAAGCGGCTTTGTACGGCGGTTGCGGCAAAGTGCTGGTGGGTTTGGAACATTATCCGCCACCCGTTCACCATGCCCGTTTGGAACTGATGGCAGACGATGCCGTGTCGGTATCGGCAGGCAGTGCGGATGTGTGGGTATTGGGTTGCGGTTTGGCGGAAACCGACCGTGCCGCTGCCTTGCTTGCGCCTGTCTGCCGCCGTGCCGATGCGGTGGTGCTGGATGCGGGTGCATTGAATTTGTTGGCAAAACAAGCGCTGCCGCTTCCTGATGCGGGGCAAACGGTGCGCGTGTTAACCCCCCATCCGGGCGAAGCGGCACGGCTGCTGAAAAGCAGCGTAGATGCCGTTGAGCAAAACCGTGTGTGGGCAGCACGCGAATTGTCGTCCCGCCATCAGGCTTGGGTGGTATTAAAAGGGCATGAAAGCGTGATTGCTTCCGCTCAAGGCTTTTTACGCATCAACCGCAGCGGCAATGCAGGTTTGGCAACCGCAGGCAGCGGTGACGTGCTGGCGGGTTTGATTGGCAGCCTGTTGGCACAGGGCATTGCCGTAGAACAGGCAATTGCCGCTTCGGTATGGCTGCACGGTGTGGCTGCCGAATGGCTGGCAGCACGGCAAACCGGTCCCATCGGTTTGTTGGCAGGCGAACTGCCCGCTGCCATCCGCTGGCTGCGTAACCGCTTGGTCAGCGTGGCGGGCAGCGCCGCCGCTTAAGCGGCAGCGCAATTTGTCGGTGCGCTCGACAAATATTCGCCCACCGCCGCCGCATCGTCCAAAATCACCGCGCCCTGCTGCGCCATTTGCGCCCAAGCCTGTTCGCAGGTATCAGCAGCAATGCCTCGGCAGGCAGCGCGGTTAACCAACACCTTGATGCCGCTGTGCTGCAACAGCTGCAATACTGTGGTTTTCACACAATAATCCGTTGCCAAACCGCCCACAATCACCGTGTCAACCTGTTGGCTTTGCAGCCATTCAATCAAACCCGTGCTGCGCTGTTCTTTCAAATCGTGAAAACACGCACCATAAGGGTGCAATTCGGGCGACGTGCCTTTCCATACACAAAAATCATATTCGCTTTCGGCAGGCAAACCGTCTAATAATTCAAATCCGTATGTGCCTACAATGGCATGAGCAACCCAAGTTTGGTCGGCATCGGGCAAGCCTGTGAGCTGACCCATCTGGCTGTGGTCGGCGCATAGCCATTTGGCTTCCAAGGTGTGCGCGTCTTTGGTCATCACCCGTAAATCGGCGTATTGGGCTTGTGCGTTTAATTCCGACACGATTTCATCGCCGCCTGCCACGGGCAGTTCATTCGGGCAAAGCGGAGTAAAGGTTTTTTGGGCATCAACATCAATGGCTGCAATCATGGTTTGCCTTTCGTTGGTTGTGGGTATGGAATAAACGCCTTGCCGCGTAACAATACGGTCAAGGCGTTGTGGTTATTTGGATTGAATCGGTTATTTTTTAACCAGTTTCCAATTGTTGCGACCCAAATCCACCAAACGGATTCTGCCGTCTGAAGAAATAAAGCCGCCTTTGGTTGCCGACAAAATAATGCCTTTGGGCAAAGTGGCAGAGAAAATTTCCGCCTGTTTTTTGTCCTTACTAAAAATGGCGTAGGCTGCCAAAGACT
Organism: Conchiformibius steedae; assembly: GCF_014054725.1. Lineage (NCBI taxonomy): Bacteria > Pseudomonadati > Pseudomonadota > Betaproteobacteria > Neisseriales > Neisseriaceae > Conchiformibius > Conchiformibius steedae. The sequence goes on from NZ_CP059563.1 coordinate 444,591, forward strand.
GGTTATCGGGGTCCACCATGCGGATATTGGCAACGTTGAATAACTGCACGCATTGTTGCAGCAATACCGACCAAGTTGCACCTGTGGCGGTTTGACAACCGTAAGCATCAACAACAGTGCTGACAGGCGGCGGACTAACCGTTTTGGTTACGGCAGGCGGTTTGGTGGCGGTAGTGCTTGGCTGACGCGGTACTTGCACCTGTACCGGCGGCGCAACGGCAACAGGGGGCTGTACCACCACCTGCGGCACTTGCGGCGTAGCGGTTACCACCGCCGTTTGCGGCAGCATGGACGGCACCACGCCCGGATACACCTGATAGGGCTGGTAAGCTTGATAGGGGGGCAGCTGGTTGGTGCACGCACCCAGCAAAACCGTTACGGCGGCAGCCGTGAAAATGTGATGTTTCATGGTTGAATGCCTTTCAAAAATGAATCAAATTACGGAAAACATACAGAGCCTTGCAAAAAAGCCTTGCCCTGCTGGATGATACGGTAGCGATTGTATGCCAATTGGCTGTCGCGCACACCTGCTGCGGGGGAATAAGTGGGATAAAAGCGTGTATTTATGTAAAGAAAACCACAAAATCTAACCATTCTTTACAAAACCGTATCGGGGCGCACGGCGTAAACCTGTGCCTGTGGCGGCGGACGAATGTAAATCGGCTTAAAATTGTGTCAAGAAACCCCCATCTACCGCAAAAAACCGAAATCGGGGATTTTTTGACACAATATCTGCAGCTTATCAGATTGCCATCAGGTCTTCTTCTTTAGCGGCAAGCGTTTTGTCAGCTTCGGCAATGTATTTGTCGGTCAGTTTTTGTACCGATTCTTCGCCACGACGGGCATCGTCTTCGGTGATTTCTTTGTCTTTGAGCAGTTTTTTGATGTGGTCGTTGGCATCGCGGCGCACATTGCGGATGGCAACGCGTCCTTCTTCCACTTCGCCGCGCACCACTTTAATCAGGTCTTTGCGGCGCTCTTCTGTGAGCATGGGCATGGGTACGCGAATCACGTCGGCCATCGCAGCGGGGTTCAAACCCAAATTGGAATCGCGGATGGCTTTTTCTACCGCCGATGCCATATTGCTTTCATATACTTTGACGCCGATGGTACGCGCATCCAGCAGGGTAACGTTTGCCACTTGGCTCACGGGAACGGGACTGCCATAGTATTCCACTTCCACTTGGTCGAGCAAACCAGTGTGGGCGCGTCCGGTACGCACTTTTGCCAGATTTTCGCGCAAGACTTCCAGCGAACGCTGCATTTTGGTTTCGGCGGTTTTTTGAATGTCGTTAATCATAAGGTTTTGTCCAAAATCAATCGGTCTAAATGGCGAATATTATCGCGTTTGCGCCGTGCCAACAAGAATATTGCGGCACGGGTCAGGCACTTCAGTTATGCACCAGCGTGCCTTCGTCTGCGCCCAAAATCACGTTTTTTAACGCGCCGTCTTTGTGAATGTCAAACACAACGATGTTCAAACGGCGTTCGCGGCACAGGGCAAAGGCGGTGGCGTCCATTACTTTCAGGTTTTTGTTCAGGGCTTCATCAAAAGTTAGGGTTTGATAACGCTCGGCAGAGGGGTCTTTTTTCGGGTCAGCGGTATAAACACCATCTACATTGGTTGCCTTCATCATAATGTCGCAGTTCATTTCCGCACCGCGCAGGGCAGCAGCAGTGTCGGTGGTAAAGAAGGGGTTGCCCGTGCCTGCGGCAAAAATCACCACTTTGCCTTCTTCCAGATATTGAATGGCTTTGGGACGGGCGTAGGTTTCGGCAATCTGCTGCATGGATAGGGCAGACTGTACCCGTGCTTTCGTTCCCAAGCTTTCAAACGCGTCTTTTAATGCCAAAGCGTTCATTACCGTTGCCATCATACCCATATAATCGGCAGTGGCGCGGTCCATGCTTTGCGCCTGACCCGATACGCCGCGGAAAATATTACCGCCGCCCACCACCACGCCGACTTGTACGCCCAAATCGGCAATTTCTTTGACTTGCGACACAATGCGCATAATGGTTTCGCGGTTGATGCCGAATGGGTCGCCGCCCATCAGCGATTCGCCAGACAGTTTGAGCAGGATGCGTTTGTATTTGACAGTCATGTGAAGCACCTTCTTATATAGGGAAACAAACAGATAAATGGGGCGCATTATAACGCGTTTTTACCGATTTTTACTTTGCCTGCGGCAAAAATCCCACACAGGTAGTGCAGCAGTCGCAGTCGCGGGCATGATGCGGATAATGCAAAACTTGATAATATTTTGATTTGTATTAAAAATGATGGGGAATCGGTACATCATCTTGCACAATTTGCCTGTTTTTAGTGTACACTTGGCAATAATCATGCTTGCCCGCCGCATTAGCCTGCTGCGGCAAGCCGAAAATGGCAAACCGAAAAGGAATCTTGATGAACCTACTGGCCGTTTTAGCCAAAGTCAGCAGCATGACCATGCTGTCGCGGATTTTGGGCTTTGTGCGCGATGCGGTATTGGCGCGGATTTTCGGTGCGGGCGCGGCAATGGATGCGTTTGTGGTGGCGTTCCGCCTGCCCAATCTGTTGCGGCGGGTGTTCGCCGAAGGTGCGTTTTCGCAGGCGTTTGTGCCTGTGCTGGCAGAATACCGTCAAAAACGCGATGCGCGTACCACGCAGTTATTTGTGCAATATGTGGCGGGTATGCTGCTGTTTGCGCTGTGTGTGGTGACGGCAATCGGCGTGCTGGCTGCGCCTGTGGTGATTTGGCTGACGGCGGCGGGCTTTTCTACCGAAGGCTCGCGCTTTGATTTGGCGGTGTCGCTGCTGCGGGTGGTGTTTCCTTATATTTTGTTTATTTCGCTGTCGTCTTTTGTGGGCAGTATTTTGAACACGTTTGGTCGCTTTGTGATTCCTGCGTTTACGCCCGTGCTGCTGAATGTGTCGTTTATTGTGTTTGCGGTGTTTTTTGTACCGTATTTTGACCCGCCGATTATGGCATTGGGTTGGGCGGTGTTTGTGGGTGGCATTTTGCAGCTGGTGTTTCAATTGCCGTGGCTGTGGCGTTTGGGTTTTTTAAAACGTCCGAAATTGAGTTTCCGCAGCCCTGCGGTGAATTATGTGATGCGCCAAATGTTGCCTTCGGTGTTTGCTTCTTCAGCGGCGCAGGTGTCCTTGGTGATTAACACCATGTTTGCTTCGTTTTTGGCGGCGGGAAGTGTGTCGTGGATGTATTATGCCGACCGTTTGATGGAATTGCCCGCAGGGGTCATTGGTGCGGCATTGGGAACGATTTTGCTGCCCAGCTTGTCGCGCCACGCCGCCGCAGGCAGTACCGAAGAATTTTCCGCTTTGCTGGACTGGGGCTTGCGCCTGTGCGTATTGCTGATTGTGCCTGCTGCATTCGGTTTGGCGGTGCTGGCGTTTCCTTTGATTGCCACTTTGTTTATGTATAAAGAATTTACCCTACACGATGCCCAAATGACCCGTTACGCGCTGATGGCGTATGCGGTGGGCTTGCCTGCCATGATTATGGTGCGGATTTTGGCTTCGGGCTTTTACGCGCAAAAAAATGTGAAAACGCCTACCCGTATCGCCTTGGTTTCCATTGTGGCAACGCAGTTGTTTAATCTGCTGCTGGTGTGGAAGCTGAAACACGTTGGTTTGTCGCTGGCGATTGCTTTGGGCGCGACCATCAATGCATCGTTGTTGTTAATGTTGTTAAAAATGCGTGGTATTTACACGCCGCGTTTTGGTTGGAAACGCTTTATCCGCCGTATTATGATTGCGGCGGTGATGATGGTGGGCGGTTTGCTGGCGGCGCAGCACTGGCTGCCTTTGCAATGGGTGGAAGTGAGCGGTTGGCACCGTAGCATACAGCTGCTGTGCCTGCTGATGTTGGGCATGATTTTGTATTTCGGTACGTTGGTGGTATTGGGTACGCGCCCCAGCCATTTCAGAAGGGCGGAGCAGCATTGATATGATGTCGGACGGTAGGACGCTGCTGCTGCTGGCAGCAGTATGTGTGGTTTTAGCAGGATTGGCAGGGTGGCGTTGGCAGCTGCGGCGGCGTTATCCGCCCTATCGCCAAAGCAGGCAATACGGGCGCAGAACTTTTGCCAACACGCCGCCTGCGGCGGCGTTGCACCGCCGCAGCACATTGGCGGCATTATTGTGTATGGCACTGTATCCGCAGCGTTACCGTCCGCCACAGCCCTTGCCTGTGCAACGCCCCGATTGGGACGCCTTTTTTTGTGCTGATGATAAAGAACGCATCAAAATGATTTGGTTCGGGCATTCCAGCCTGCTGATGCGCGTGGGCGGAAAAACCGTCTTTTTTGACCCCGTATTTGCCCCATCCGTGTCGCCGCTGCCGTGGATGATGCGCCGTTTTCAAGCCGCGCCCGCCGCATTGCACGAACTGCCCCCAGTGGATTATGTGGTGTACAGCCATAACCACTACGACCATCTCGACAAAACCGCTTTTCAACATTTTGCTGCAACAGCCACACAATTTATCGTGCCTTTAGGCATGGCGGCGCTGCTGCGTTCGTGGGGTGCAGCGTCCGAACGCATCCGCGAAGCCGATTGGTGGGACGAAATCGCCCTAGACGGTTGGCAGCTACACGCCGTTCCCGCCCGTCATAACAGCGGACGCGGCTGGGGCGACACCAACCTTACCCTGTGGAATGGCTGGGTTGTCCGCACCCAAAGCGAAAGCATTTACTATTCAGGCGATTCCAGCTACGGCAGCCATTTTGCCGAAATCGGCAAGCGTTTTGGCGGACTGGATTTGGCACTCATCGAAAACGGACAATACAATCCCGCATGGCGCGACAATCACATGTTTCCCGAACAAACCGTCCAAGCCGCTTTAGATGTACGCGCCAAATGCCTGATGCCCGTGCATTGGGGCGCATACGCACTCAGCACCCACCCGTGGGACGAACCCGTGTGCCGCAGCATTCCCTTGGCAAGACACGAAGGCTTGGCGGTACTGACACCCGTTCAAGGGCAGGTATTTGACCGCGAAAGCGAAACCTTCCGCTGGTGGGAAAACGGCGAATCCTAAAAACGCCCTGTTGTCCGACATGTAAAAATTTTTTCTGCTAACCGCTGTTTATGTAAAAAAACCACAGCGGTTTTTTACTTGGGGCGCGTATCGCAAAGGCAGCGCGGCTTGTGTTAAAATCTATGCCGTTTTGCCCGTATGGGGCATAGGGAATTTATGTTATGTTAGCCAATCTTGCCAAAAAAGTCTTCGGCAGCCGCAACGACCGACTGCTCAAACAATATCAAAAAAACGTCAATAAAATTAATTCACTGGAAAAAACCATACAGGATTTGTCAGACGAAGCGCTGCAAGAAAAAACCAAAGATTTCCAACAGCGTTACGCACAGGGCGAAAGCCTTGACAGCATGTTGCCCGAAGCCTTTGCCGTATGCCGCGAAGCCTCGCGCCGTGTGTTGGGCATGCGCCATTTTGACGTGCAATTGATTGGCGGCATGGTGTTGCACGACGGCAAAATCGCCGAAATGCGTACGGGCGAAGGCAAAACCTTGGTCGCCACTTTAGCGGTGTATCTGAATGCCTTGGCGGGCAAAGGCGTTCATGTGGTAACTGTAAACGACTACCTTGCCGAGCGCGACGCAGGCATTTTGGCACCTTTGTATAATTTCCTTGGTTTGAGCGTGGGCGTGATTGTCAGCAATCAAGAGCCGTTTTACCGCCAAGAAGCCTACAACGCCGATATTACCTACGGTACCAACAACGAATTCGGTTTTGACTACCTGCGCGACAATATGGTGAACGACCGTTACGACAAAGTGCAACGCAGCTTGAATTTTGCCGTGGTGGACGAAGTGGATTCCATTTTGATTGACGAAGCACGTACCCCGCTGATTATTTCGGGTCAGGCAGAAGACAACATTCAGCTGTATCAGATTATGAACCAAGTGCCACCGCAGTTGGAACGTCAGGAAAAAGAAGACGGCGCAGGCGATTACTGGGTGGACGAAAAAGCCCATCAGGTGATTTTGAGCGAACGCGGACACGAACACGCCGAAGAAATTTTGGCGAGAATGGGTTTGCTGAACGAAGGCGATTCGCTGTATTCCACAGGCAATATTATGCTGATGCACCATTTGATGGCAGCATTGCGGGCGCATTCGCTGTTCCATCTCGACCAGCATTATGTGATTAAAGACGGCGAAATCGTGATTGTGGACGAACACACAGGGCGTTTGATGGACGGTCGCCGTTGGTCAGAGGGTTTGCATCAGGCGGTAGAAGCCAAAGAAGGCGTGGAAATCCGTCAGGAAAACCAAACTTTGGCGTCCATTACCTTCCAAAACTATTTCCGTTTGTACGACAAATTGGCGGGTATGACGGGTACGGCAGATACAGAAGCCTATGAATTCCAATCTATTTACAACTTGGAAACTGTAATTATCCCCACCAACCGCCCCATTCAGCGTAAAGATTTCAACGACCAAATTTTCCGCACCGCCGAAGAAAAATATGAAGCGGTGGTTAAAGATATTGAAGTCTGCTACAAACGCGGTCAGCCCGTGTTGGTGGGTACCACCACCATTGAAAATTCCGAATTGGTGTCGCGCCTGTTGGATAAAGCAGGTTTGCCGCACAATGTGTTGAACGCCAAAGAGCATCAGCGCGAAGCCCTGATTGTGGCACAGGCGGGTAAACCTGGCATGATTACCGTTGCCACCAATATGGCGGGGCGCGGTACGGATATTGTTTTGGGCGGCAACGTCAAACATCAGGCGAATGCCATTATGGCAGACGAAAACTTAAGCGAAGAAGAGAAAAAACAACAAATCAAACAGTTAGAAGATTCTTGGGAAGCCGACCACGAGCGCGTGATGGAAGCGGGCGGTTTGCACATTATCGGTACGGAACGCCACGAAAGCCGCCGCATCGACAACCAGTTGCGCGGACGTGCTGGTCGTCAGGGCGACCCCGGTTCCAGCCGTTTTTACCTGTCGTTTGAAGACCCGCTGCTGCGCCTGTTCGCACTCGACCGCGCCGCCACCATTCTGAACAAACTCGCCCCCGAACGCGGCGTACCGATTGAAGCAGGCATTCTTACCCGCCAGATTGAAAACGCCCAGCGCAAAGTGGAAGGGCGCAACTTTGACCAGCGCAAACAAGTATTGGAATACGACGACGTTGCCAACGACCAGCGCAAAGTGATTTACCACCAGCGCAACGAAATTTTAAACAGCAACGATGTTTCCGCCATTGCCCGCGAAATGCGCCACGAAGTGATTGGCGGTTTGGTGGATACCCACATGCCTCCCGACAGCATGGAAGAACAATGGGATTTGGCAGGTTTGGAAGCGCAATTGGCAGCCGAATTCCGCACCCAAATTGACATTCGCGCTTGGTTAAAAGCCGATAATTCATTGGAAAACGAAGACGTAAAAGAACGCCTGTTGGCAGAAATTGACCGTCAATACGCCGAAAAAATCGCCTTGGTGGGACAAGATGCGTTTAACTCGTTTGAACGCAACGTCTTGTTGCACAGCATTGATAGCAATTGGCGCGAACATTTGGCAGCGATGGACTATCTGCGTCAAGGCATTCACTTGCGCGGTTACGCCCAGAAAAACCCCAAACAAGAATACAAGCGCGAAGCCTTTGAAATGTTCCGCAATTTGTGGAATACCGTGCAACACCAATCCAGCGCCCTGCTGGTATCGGTGGAAATCCGTCAAGACGACGATGTGGAACAAGCGGCAGCCGATATGTTGCCCGAACACACCGAAGCCGAAGCCATCCACCCCGATGCTAAAGAGTATTCGCCCTACACCCCCGAAGCCTTGGCAGCCGCAGGCAAAGTGGTTCACCGCAACGACCCCTGTCCGTGCGGCAGCGGCTTAAAATACAAACAGTGCCACGGTAAATTAAGCTAATATTATGACACAAAAAAGCATTTTGATTACAGGCGCATCCAGCGGCATCGGCTACGACAGCGTCTTGCGGATGCGCGCCTTGGGCTGGCGCGTGTTCGCCGCCGTACGCCAAGAAAGCGACCGCAGCCGTTTGGCAGCCGAAGGGCTGGAAACCGTGCTGATGGATTTGGACGACGAAAACAGCGTTTCCGCCGCTTTTGCCGCCGTATTGGCGCAAACAGGCGGAACGCTGGACGGCGTGTTTTGCAATGCAGGTTACGGGCAGATGGGCGCGGTGGAAGACGTTTCCCGCGCTGCGCTGCGGGCGCAGTTTGAAACCAATGTATTCGGCACATGGCAATGTGTTGCTGAAGCCATGAAAATCTTTCGTAAACAAGGGTATGGGCGTTTGTTGGTCAATAGCAGCATTCTTGGTTTTGCTGCTATGCCCATGCGCGGCGCGTACAACAGCAGCAAATTTGCCCTAGAAGGCATGTGCGACACCCTGCGCCACGAAGTACACGGTACGGAAATTTACGTCAGCTTGGTTGAACCAGGTCCCGTTACCAGCCGTTTTAGCGAACACGCCCTAAGTAAATTTAAGCAAAATATTGACATAGAAAACAGCGTGCATCGTGTGGCATATCAAAATCATTTGGCGCGTTTGGCAGGGCAAACCAAGCCCACGCCGTTTACCGTATCGGCTGCGGCTTGTGCCGAAATCTGCGCCTGTGCTTTTACCGATACCGTGCCGAAGCCGCGCTACCGCGTAACCGTGCCAACACAGGTATTTTGGTGGCTGCGGAAATTCCTGCCCACATCAGTGCTGGATATGCTGAAACGGCGTGCCTTTGCTGCCGAAAAGCGTTGAGATTTAATTGAAAACACCCGCAGATGCTTGTATCTGCAGGTGTTTTATTTTATCCCCCACTCTAGCCCTCTCCCGTAAACAGGGGAGGGGATAATGGGGAAGTTTTATCGGTTTACCAAGCACCTGCCGTGCATTCAAACAGGTGCTTGGGCTTGGAGGCTTTAGTGCGCGGCAGGCGCGGATGCGGGTGCAGGGGCTGCGACAGGGGCAATCGGAGCGGATGCCATTGCCGCTGCTGCCTGTTGCTGCTGTGCGGGCGTGGCGGCGGCGGTGGCAGGATGGGCTACCGGTGCAATCGGGGCAGAGGCGGGGGCTGCGGGCACGGCTGCAGCTTGGGCTTTGGCAGCGGCGACTGCGGCAGCGGTTTTGGCGGCTTGCGCTTCGGGCATCAGTGAGGAATGGTGGCTGGTAATCAACCAGTCTTTACCGTCCCATTTGTAGGTGTAGCTGTAGCGTCCTGTGGCTTTTTCGCCTGTTTTGCCAAAGGTAAAGGTGTAAACACCTGCATCAAACGCGGTATTACAGCCGATTTGAATGTGGCGTTCGTTGATTTCACCTACGGGCGATTTTTCCAGAAAATGAACAAAGTAGTCTTCTTTTTCGGCAGGGCTGTAACGCACTTTATCGGAAAGAGTGGGCAACAATACAGAATCTTTGGCGTAGGTCGCCACCACATTGGCAGGCTTGCCTGTTTTGAGGGCGTTGTTCCAACGGTCAAACAGGGCGGCTACTTCGTCATCGGTTATGCTGTGGCAGGCGTAGTTATTGGTATGTTGGCTTTGCTCGGCGGCGGCTTTTTCGGCTTTCTTTTCACGCTCTTGTTTGCGTTTTTCGCCGTTGCCACAGGCAGCCAGTGCCAGCACCGATGCCATTAGGGCGATGGTTTTGATATCCATGAGGTTTGCTCCTTGAAAAGGCTATTTTTATTCAAAAGATTGCAAAAACGGGCAAAGGGCGAATACACGCCACTTTGTCCGTTACAGGAAGTTTCTTAGAGCAGATATGTTAAGAGTGTTCAGGGCTTTTGTAAAGCGGATTTTACAATGCTATTTCATGCTGTTAGTGAGGGTACGCACATTGTGGCGGAACAAATCGGCATAGGTGGCAGCGGGTGCACCACGGCTAAGGGCATCGGAATACAGTTTGCCGCTGACTTTTACGCCGGTTTCTTGGGCGATGCGGCTAATCATGCGTCCGTCTTTAATGTTTTCTACAAACACGGCTTTGAGCCCTTGTTGTTTGATTTGGCGGATAATGGCAGCAACGGTACGCGCAGAAGGCTCGGCTTCGGTGCTTACGCCCTGCGGCGACAAAAACATTACGCCATAGCGTTTACCCAAATAGGCAAAGGAATCGTGTCCCGTTAAAACTTTGCGCTTGGCAGCAGGCACGGCGGCGAATTGTTGGCGGGCGTATTGGTCCAATTGTTTTAACTGGGCAAGATAACGCTGTAAACCTGCTTGGTAATGGCTTTTGCCTGCGGGATCGGCTTTGGTAAGCGCAGCGGTAACGTTGGCGGCGTATTTTTGCATCAATACGGGGTCGTGCCACACATGGGGGTCAAACTCGCCGTGGTCGTGGTCATGCCCGTGATGATGATGGGCGTGTTCGGTAGCTTTAATCGGGCTGATGCCTGCGGCGGCTTCGGCATAAGGCACTTTGCTTTGTTTAACAGCGCGGACAATATCGGCTTTTTCCAAACCCAATCCGTTGAGCAACACCAGCTTGGCTTGAGCAATGCTTTGGCTGTCGCGTGCTGTTAAACGGTAAGCGTGGGCATCGGCATCTGCGCCCACCAAGTTTTTAACCTGTACGCGGTTACCGCCGATTTGCGTGGCAACATCGCCCAAAATGCTGAAGCTGCTGACCACAGGCAAAGGTTCAGCCAAAGCTGTGCCTGTCCACACAAGCAGTGCCGCAAAAGCAGAATAAAGGGTTTTGAGATTCATGGTGGTGTTCCAATAAGTAAAAAGGGCGATTGTACCGTATTTAATGTTATAGTGTAACATCAATGCCTTTGTTTGACGGAAACCGATTTTGCGATAATAATTCGCTTTAACTTTATCTGTTTGGAAATCCCATTATGTTCTTGCATACCTTATGCCGTGTGTATCAGCGTACAGGTCTGATTTATCAAATTATTGCGGGCTTGCTGGTTGGCGCGTTTATCGGACAGTTTCTTCCCGCTGCCGTGCCCACGGTGGCGATTTTGGGTAAGCTGTTTGTGGGCGCATTAAAAAGTGTTGCCCCGTTTTTGGTGTTTGTGCTGGTAACCGCTGCCATCGCCCAACACAACAGCGAAACCAAAACCCATATCCGTCCGATTTTAATCATGTATTTAATCGGCACGTTTAGCGCGGCGGTGGTGGCGGTGGCTGCCAGCTTTATGTTTCCCAGCACGCTGACGCTGTTGCAGCAGGCTGACGACAAACTCACGCCCCCGTCAGGCATTGCCGAAGTGATGACCAATCTGCTGATGAATCTGGTTGCCAATCCTGTGAATGCTTTAAGCAATGCCAACTACATCGGCATTTTGGCATGGGCGTTGTTGCTGGGTTTTGCCCTGCGCCGTGCATCGCCTGCCACTTTAACCGTTATCAGCGATATGTCTAAAGCCGTTTCCACCATTGTGGCGTGGATTATCCGTTTTGCACCTTTGGGCGTATTGGGCTTGCTGGCAGAAACCGTTGCCAACACAGGCGCAGCCACTTTGCTGGAATATGTGCGTTTGATTGTGGTGTTGGTGGGCTGTATGGCGTTTGTGGCCTTGGTGGTCAATCCCTTGCTGGTGTTTTTGCGTATCCGTAAAAACCCTTATCCTTTGGTGTTTTTGTGCTTGCGCGAAAGCGGCGTTCCCGCGTTTTTTACCCGCTCTTCTGCTGCCAATATCCCCATCAATTTTGCTTTGGCAAAAAAACTGAATCTGCATGAAGATACGTACAGCGTGTCGCTGCCTTTGGGTGCAACCATCAATATGGCAGGCGCAGCGATTACCATTACCGTGCTAACTTTGGCAGCCGCGCACACACAAGGCATTAGCGTGGATTTTGCCACAGCATTGCTGTTAAGCTTGGTGGCAACGGTAAGTGCGTGCGGTGCATCGGGTGTGGCGGGTGGTTCGCTGCTACTGATTCCGCTGGCGTGCAGCTTGTTTAATATTTCCAACGACGTTGCCATGAATGTGGTGGCAATCGGCATGATTATCGGTGTGATTCAGGATTCTGCCGAAACGGCGTTAAACTCTTCTACCGATGTGCTGTTTACTGCAGCGGCGGATTTGGGTGCCAATATTAATGTGGCGGCGGCAGATGCGCCCAAATCTGATGCCTCTTAAAATCTGATGATTGGATAATCAAAAACGGCACGGTTAGCACAACCGTGCCGTTTTATAGTGGATAAAAATAAAAACGAGACAAGGCGACAACGCCATATCGTTGCAATTTTAATTTACTATAGTTGATTAAAATCGCAACGATACGGCGTTACCCACGCCCTGATGTACTGTTCGTACACGGCGGGCGTTGTCGCCTTGTCTCGTTTTTATTTTTATCAACTATATTTTAACGCCAATATTCAATACGCCAACCCTTTTGCTGCGCTTCCTGTTTCAGCGTGTCATCGGGATTCACTGCCACCGCTTCATTCGCCCAACGCAGCAGCGGCAAATCGTTTTTGGAATCGCTGTAAAACACCACTTTTCCGTAATCGCTGCGCTGCTTGCCACGCGTCTGCAACCATTGCTGCAAACGGGTGATTTTGCCCTCGCCCAAGCTGGGCGTGCCTTGAATTTTGCCGTTAAAACGTCCTGCTTCGTCCGTCTGCAATGCTGTTCCGATAATTTCCGTGATACCAAACAGATGGCAAATCGGCGTAATAATAAATTCATTGGTGGAAGAAATGACCAGCAATTCATCGCCTTGGCTGCGGTGTTGTGCCACGGTTGCCTGTGCGTCTGCCAAAATATACGCGGCGATTTTGTCGCGTACAAACTGCGGATGCAGCGCATCCAATTCGGCGCGCGCCACATTTGTTACTGCACCCATTTGAAAGGCAACAAATTCATGCACGTCCAAACAGCCGTTTTGGTAGTCGCGGTAAAATTGTTCGTTGCGGGCAGCGGCTTCGTCTGCATCTAAAAAACCTTGTTCAATCAAAAACTCGGTAAAGGCGCGGTCGCTGTCGGTGGCGATGAGGGTGTGGTCTAAATCAAAGATGGCAAGATTGCTCATTGGCTGACTTTCTTTAAAACAAAAAGCTTAAAAAGACGAATCGGGTTCTTGCAAAAAGGCAATTTCTTCGGCGGTGCTTTCGCGCCCCAATACGGCGTTGCGGTGGGGATAACGCCCGAAACGGTCAATAATCACTTTGTGTTTGATTTCAAATTCCAAGGCATAGGGTGTGGTGTATTCGGCAAACAGTTTTTCTGCCTGCGCGTGAACGGCGCGGCTTTCGCTGTGCATCAGCGGCATCAGCATCATGTGGCGTTCGCTGTCATTCATTTGTGCGAAACCGTTTTGTTTCACGGCTTCTTGTGTCAGCGCCACCGCCATATTGTCTTGGGCAAACGCCAAAGGGCTGTTGCGGTGCAGGTTGCGCGAAAATTGGTCCAACACAATAATTTCCGCCAAACGCCCGTGCAGGCTGTCGCGCCAGCCGTATAACTCGCTTTGTGCGGCTTGTTGCCACAGCGCGAAAAAACGGGCGCGGATTTGGGCGTCAAATTCATCGCTTTTTTTAAACCAAAACGCTTGGTTGTCGGGGGAAAACCAGAAATCTAAAATGGTTTGCGGGGTCATGGGTTTGCCCTTGTGAAAAACGGCGATTATATGTTGTTTACTATCTACTTAACAAATTTTAGACAATAGAAAACCAAGCGGTCAGTAAACTGACGGCTTGGTTTTTACCCACCCCTAGCCCTTAGTCTTAAACAACGGTTTTTCAAGTACTCGGTTTCCCTTTCTTCTAGCTGCATTCACAGCAACAGTTGTTAAGCCTTAAAGTTGCTTTGTCATCGCATTGCAGGTGCAACAGGCACTTTGCAAGGCTTAGCTGGTAAACAACAACAAAACAGGGTTAAATAACCCATAGAATTGAGCCATTATTAAGGCTGGCTCTACTACCTTAGGGGGTTTTGTAAAAATTTTACCATGAAGCAGGGTATTCAGTTAAGCCATCTATTGAAAACCCATGATTTAACAATGCTTGCCTAATCAAAAAAGGTAAAGCAGATAAATGCTCACTATACTTATTTAAATCTTGACTAAACTCACAAATAGAAATTTCTTCAAAATAATCAATCAATTCATTCAATAAAAAAGATTTGATAAATATCGTTTGCCATAATGCACCCTCTAAATTGTTGAAGTCTTTTGTACTAATTTTGTGTTGCCAAATTAGGAAAAACTTATTATTTCCTTGGTAGTGAATAATTACCTTATATGGTTGTTGAGATGAAAAACTTGATTTTTCTTGGAAAATTAGGCTAAAAATAATTTTACCTTCAACCTTTATAAAAATTTTCTCATCTTTATCGTCTACACCCCAGTAAAGCCGAAAGGTATTACGTCTTAATTTATGACCAAATAAATCTAACAATGGTTTAAGCTGTTGCTCTGTAGCCAGTTTCTCTCCTCTGTACCAAGCACTTACAACAGATTGCTGGGTGCGGCACTTATCAGCAATTTCTTTTTGCGTCCAACCATTATTAATTGCCAGCCTTATCAATTCACGAGTTTGTTTAAATGGCTTCTTTTTAGTTTTGGTATTTGACTCCATTAAATTTTCCTTTTATGTATAACAGGAAGCAATATCTCTTAAAGATATTGCTTCCTATATTGTACACTTATTTCTTTTTAGGTGGTTGATAATTAGGATTCTGTGGATTCATTTGCCATCCACGATTTCCTTGGTTTCTGGAATAAGTTTTATTCGTTCCTGATGTTCCATGGTTAGGATTGCTAATATCGGCACGATGATTACTTTGGTTCTTGTGTTTCATAAGAAACTCCTAGTTGCTTGTTGGTAATGCACTCATGATATCCAATGGCATTATTCAGAACAACTGATGATTTTTTGATAAAATCTGATAATTTTTGATAATTAAATACCAAATTGATTTCAAATGGTTTATTTTTTAATTTGAAAAACTTAAAGAATAATTTTCGCCGATTTTTCACAATGCTATAATCGCCGATTCTTTTTTCACAATCTAAAAAATCATGTTACCCAAATATTCCCCCGCCGAACTTGAATCCAAACATTATGCCCGTTGGCAGGCAGCAGGCGCGTTTCAGCCCGATTTCAGCCGTGGCGAAGCCTTTGCCATTCAGCTTCCCCCGCCCAATGTAACGGGTACGCTGCACATGGGGCATGCCTTTAACCAAACCATTATGGACGGTTTGGCGCGTTACTACCGCATGAAAGGGCGCAATACCTGCTGGATTCCGGGTACCGACCACGCAGGCATTGCCACGCAAATTGTGGTGGAACGTCAGCTTGCCGCCCAAGGCGTGTCGCGCCACGATTTGGGACGCGAAGCCTTTTTAGAAAAAGTGTGGCAATGGAAAGAACAATCGGGCGGTACGATTACCGACCAAATGCGCCGTGTCGGTTGTTCTGCCGACTGGTCGCGCGAATACTTTACCATGGACGAAGTCCGTGCCGACACCGTGACCCGCGTGTTTGTGAAACTGCACGAACAGGGCTTGATTTACCGTGGCAAACGCTTGGTAAACTGGGACCCCGTGTTAGGCACGGCGGTTTCCGACCTTGAAGTGGAAAACGTGGAAACCGACGGACACATGTGGCACATCCGCTATCCGCTTGCCGATGCCCCCGATGAAGCCCTGATTGTCGCCACCACCCGCCCCGAAACCCTGCTCGGCGACGTTGCCGTTGCCGTTCACCCCGAAGACGAGCGTTATCAACACCTGATTGGCAAACAACTGCAACTGCCTTTGTGCGGGCGCACCATTCCCGTGATTGCCGATGAATATGTGGATAAAGAATTTGGTACAGGCTGCGTCAAAATCACCCCTGCCCACGATTTCAACGACTATGAAGTCGGCAAACGCCACGACACACCCTTGGTAAACGTCTTGGATTTACAAGCCAAAATCCTGCCCGAAGCGCAAGTGTTTAACTTCCGCAGCCAAGTATTGGACAGTTTCAGGCTGCCTGAAAACTATGCAGGTTTGGACCGTTTTGCCGCGCGTAAACAAATCATTGCCGATTTGGACGCACAAGGCTTATTAGCCGAGACCAAAGCCCACAAGCTGATGACCCCCAAAGGCGACCGCACAGGCAGCGTGATTGAACCCATGCTCACCGACCAATGGTTTGTTGCCATGCACACCCAGCCGCAAAACGGCGAGCCCGACAGCGAATTTACAGGCATGAGCTTGGCACAAAAAGCCAAACACGCCGTAGACAGCGGACAAGTCAAATTTATCCCCGAAAACTGGGTCAATACCTACAACCAATGGATGAACAACCTGCAAGACTGGTGCATCTCGCGCCAGCTGTGGTGGGGACACCAAATTCCCGCATGGTATGACGAAAACGGCAATATTTACGTTGCCCACAACGCAGCCGAAGCCCAAGCCAAAGCAGGTGCAAACGCCGTTTTGCGCCGTGATGAAGACGTGTTGGACACATGGTTTTCGTCTGCGCTTGTGCCGTTTTCCACTTTGGGCTGGACAGATAATGGCTTGGATACCGATGAACTGAAAGCCTTTTTACCGTCTTCCGTGCTGGTAACGGGTTACGAAATCATCTTTTTCTGGGTGGCGCGGATGATTATGATGACCACCCACTTCACGGGCAAAGTGCCGTTTAAAGACGTGTATATTCACGGCATGGTGCGCGACCACGAAGGCAAAAAAATGTCCAAATCCGAAGGCAATGTGATTGACCCTGTGGATTTGATTGACGGCATCGCCCTGCCCGAACTGCTGGAAAAACGCACCACAGGCTTGCGCCGCCCTGAAACCGCGCCGCAAGTCCGCACTGCCACCGAAAAACTGTTCCCCGAAGGCATTCCCGCCATGGGCGCGGACGCATTGCGTTTTACCATGGCAAGCTATGCCAGCTTGGGGCGCAGCATCAATTTTGACTTTAAACGCGCCGAAGGCTACCGCAATTTCTGTAACAAAATCTGGAACGCCACCAATTTTGTGCTGATGAACACCGAAGGCAAAGACTGCGGACAAGACGAAAGCCAACCTTTGGCATACAGCTTTGCCGACCAATGGATTATCGGACGTTTGCAGCAAACCGAAGCCGCCGCCGCCGAAGCCTATGAAAGCTACCGTTTTGATTTGGCAGCGCAAACCCTGTATGAATTTGTGTGGAACGATTTTTGCGACTGGTATGTGGAATTGGCAAAAGTGCAGTTGCAAAACGGCTGCGACAGCCGCCAACGTACCACGCGCCGCACTTTGGTGCGCGTATTGGAAGTGGCGCTGCGTCTGCTGCATCCGATTATTCCGTTTATTACCGAAGAGCTGTGGCAACACATCGCCCCGCTTGCCCATGCCAAACACGGCGACAGCATTATGTTGGCGGCGTTCCCCCAACCCGACCCCGACAAAATCGTCCCTGCCGCGTTTGACAAAATGGCGGCATTGCAGGACTTAATCGGCGCGGTGCGCGTATTGCGCGGCGAAATGGGCATTGCCCCCAATATCAAAGCGCCCTTGTTTGTGGAAAGCCATCAGGATTTGGCAGAACTGCTGACCTATCTGCCTGCAATGGCGCGTTTAACCGAAGCGGTGCAGGTAAGCACGCTGCCTGAAAGCGAAGACGCGCCTGTTGCCGTGTGCAACGGCGCACGTTTGATGCTGAAGGTGGAAATTGACAAAGCCGCTGAAACCGCACGCCTGAACAAGGAAGCGGAAAAGCTGCAAAAGGCTTTGGACAAATTAAACGCCAAGCTGTCCAAACCGGGCTACACCGACAAAGCCCCCGCGCATTTGGTGGAAAAAGACCGCAGCGAACTGGCTGCCTTAAATGAAAAAATGGCGAAAGTAAAAGACGCGCTGGCAAAACTGGCATAAAATAAACGGGCTACCTGAAAGGGGTTTCAGGTAGCCTGCCTGTGAATAAGCAATAATTAGGTTGAAACGCAGCATAAACCCAAAATTTTTATACAACTTTGAGTGACAGATTTGCCTATATTGACTTATTTTTTTGAACTCAAATGGATTTAACAAGGATAACACCATGGATACAATTACCACCAATTCCCCCCAATCTGACTATGAGGTAAGCGACCCTATTGATGCAGCCTACATAAGGGGCGATTATGCCGAAGCCAAACGGTTATTGGAGATGGAAATCTTAAATGATAACGCATCTGCCCGTGCCCAATACAATATGGGTTTATTGTATTACCATGGACAAGGGGTAGAACAAGATTATGTTATCGCAAGAAAATGGTACGAAAAAGCTGCAGAACAAGGGTATGCCGATGCCCAATACAATTTAGGCTCATTGTATTTTTACGCAAAAGGTGTGGCACAGGATTATGCCACAGCACGAAAGTGGTGGGAAAAAGCTGCAGAGCAAGGGCAGGCTCTCGCACAAAATGCGTTAGCATTAGTGTATGTAAACGGATATGGAGTGGAGAAAAATTATAGTGTCGCAAAGCAATGGTATGAAAAAGCTGCAGAACAAGGACATACTGTTGCACAATACGGGCTTGGATTACTGTATGATACTGGGCGAGGTGTGGAACAAGACTATGTTTTAGCGCGATACTGGTATGAAAAAGCCGCCATAGAGGGTCACGTCAATGCACAATATAATCTGGGGGTATTGTATGGCAACGGAGACGGTGTAGAGCAAGACTCTGCTACCGCGCAAAAATGGTTTGAAAAAGCCGCTGCTCAAGGTGATGAAAATGCCAAGGAGGCATTGCAAATATTATTAAAAACCCTCGGGCAGTAAAACATTTCAGTAGCAAGCAAGCTACACGGCAGCCTAAAAAGTGCGTACGGCGTATTTGTCAAACGTTGGGTTACGGTTTCGCCTAACCCAACTTATTGCTGTATTTTTTGCTGTAAAATGATTCGTTTTCCGTTTCAGGCAGCCTAACAATGTCCCAGCCCACCATCTACATCGGCACAGGCGGATACAGCGATACCGACCTAATCGGCACGCTCTATCCGCACGGCACGCCCAAAACCGATTTTCTCAATATTTACGCCTGCCATTACGATACGGTGGAAATCAACAGCACGTTTCACGCGCCGATTGGGGCGCGCGCTGTGCAGGGCATGGCGGAAAAAGCCGCAGGCAGGCTGCGTTTTTCGGTCAAGCTGCATCAGGATTTCAGCCACACCCGCCGCGCCACCGCACAGCAGGCGCGGGATTTTCTTCATGCCTTAAAGCCTTTGGGCGACAGGTTGGCAAATCTTTGTATCCAGTTTCCTTTTTCATTTGAACGCAATCCTGCTAATCGCCGCTATTTGACGGAGTTGGTGTTGTGGTTTCAAGATTATCCTGTGGCGATGGAGTTTCGCCACCCAAGTTGGCATATTCCTC
This sequence comes from Conchiformibius steedae, assembly GCF_014054725.1. Classification (NCBI taxonomy): domain Bacteria; kingdom Pseudomonadati; phylum Pseudomonadota; class Betaproteobacteria; order Neisseriales; family Neisseriaceae; genus Conchiformibius; species Conchiformibius steedae. The sequence goes on from NZ_CP059563.1 coordinate 463,895, forward strand.
AAGTATTTGAATTTTTTGCAACACAGCCGCAGTTGATTTGGTGTAGCGTGGATTATCCGCCTGAAATTGGTTTGCCCGAATCGGCTTTTCGTCCCTTGGGGCGCACGGCGTATGCGCGTTGGCACGGGCGTAACCGCCATTGGCACGTGGGGCGTTCGGCGGCGGAACGGCACGATTACCGTTACACCGATGCGGAATTGCAGCAGTTGGCAGGGGCTTTACACGCGCAACGTGATGATTTTGATGTGTTGTATCTGTATTTTCAAAACACCACGCGCAGCCATGCGTTTTACAATATTCCTGTGTTGAAGCGGTATTTGGACGGATTGGGTTTTCGGGTAAAAACGGCGGTAGATGAGTATGTGGGCGAGCAAAAAGGTTTGTTTTAAAAAAATTAAGGCTGTTTGAGCGGGACTCAAACAGCCTATTTTTATGAGGGTTTTTGATTAATCTTCATAGGCTTGCATAGGCGGGCAGGAACAAACCAAGTTGCGGTCGCCGTAAACGTCGTCCACACGCTTCACGCTGGGCCAGAATTTGTTGTCGCGCACATAGGGCAGTGGGAACACGGCTTGTTCGCGGCTGTAGGGGTGTGTCCATTCGGCGGCGGTCACATCGGCGGCGGTGTGTGGGGCATTGACCAGCGGGTTGTCGTCTTTGGGCCATACGCCGTTTTGTACGTTCAGCACTTCTTGCTTAATGGCTTTCAACGCGGCGATAAAGCGGTCCAATTCGGCTTTGCTTTCCGATTCGGTAGGCTCAATCATCAGCGTGCCTGCTACGGGGAAAGACACGGTGGGGGCGTGAAAACCGTAATCCATCAGGCGTTTGGCGATGTCGGTTTCGGTAATGCCGCTTTCGGCTTTCAGCGGGCGCAAATCGACAATACATTCGTGCGCCACACGTCCGTTTTTGCCTGTGTACAAAATCGGATAATCGGCACTCAGGGCATTGGCAACATAGTTGGCGTTCAGCAACGCCCAACGGGTGGCCTGTTCCATGCCTTGTTTGCCCATCAGGGTGATGTACATCCAAGTAATCGGCAAAATGCTGGCAGAGCCATAAGGCGCAGCAGCAACGGCACTCATGCCGTCAGTCGCACCGCATACAGGCATTACGCTGTGGCTGGGCGTAAATGGGGCAAGATGGGCTTTTAAGCCGATGGGTCCCATACCCGGTCCACCGCCGCCATGCGGAATACAGAAGGTTTTGTGCAGATTCATGTGCAATACGTCTGCACCTACTTCCGCAGGCTGCATAATGCCGATTTGTGCGTTCATGTTCGCGCCGTCCATATACACTTGTCCGCCGTGCTCATGCACAATGTGGCAGATGTCGCGGATGCCTTCTTCATACACGCCGTGGGTAGAGGGATAGGTAATCATCAATGCGCCCAAATTCGCCTGATGTTCGGCGGCTTTGGCTTTCAAATCGTCAATATCCACATTGCCTTGTTCGTCGGTCTTTACCACCACCACTTTCATGCCCAACATTTGCGCGGTGGCGGGATTGGTACCGTGTGCCGATTGCGGAATCAAGCACACATTGCGCTCGGGTGCGCCATTGGCTTCGTGGTAGCGGCGGATAGACAACAAGCCTGTGTATTCGCCCTGTGCCCCCGAATTGGGCTGCATACAAATGGCATCAAAGCCCGTAATGGCTTTTAACTGCGTGTGCAAATCGCGCAGCAGTTGCGCATAGCCCTGTACCTGTTCGCGCGGCGCAAACGGATGGATTTGCGAAAATTCTGCCCAAGTAATCGGCAACATTTCTGCGGTGGCGTTCAGCTTCATGGTGCAGCTGCCCAATGAAATCATGCTGCGGTTCATTGCCAAATCGCGCTCTTCCAGTTTTTTCAGGTAGCGCAACATTTCGTGTTCGGTGTGGTAACGGTTGAACACTTCGTGGGTCAAAATCGCGTCTTGGCGCAGCAGATGGTCTGCCAACACGGTGGCAGCCTGTTCGGGCAAGGCGTGTGCCGTACCTGTAAACAAACGGCTTAAATCGGCAAAATCTTCGGCAGACGATTCTTCATGAAACGCCACGGCTAACACCGTGTCGCTGACACGGCGCAGGTTGTAGCCTGCTGCCAAGGCGTTTTGGTAAATGCTTTCTGCTTGTTCCGCGCTGCCGCAATCCACGGCAACGGTGTCAAAAAACACAGCATGAAGCACTTTCAAGCTGCCTGAAACGGCTTGTGCGAACGCTGCTGCCAAGGCGTGAATGCGTTGGGCGATGCGTTTTACCCCTTCGGGTCCGTGATAAACGGCATACATGCCCGCTAAATTGGCTAACAAGGCTTGCGCGGTACAGATATTGGATGTGGCTTTTTCGCGGCGGATGTGCTGTTCGCGGGTGGATAGTGCCATACGCAGCGCGGGTTTGCCTGCCGCATCTTTGGATACGCCGATAATGCGCCCCGGTGCAGAACGTTTAAACTCGTCTTTAAAGGCAAAATAAGCTGCGTGTGGACCGCCAAAGCCCATTGGTACGCCAAAGCGTTGTGTGTTACCCAAGGCAATATCTGCGCCCAAAGCGGCGGGGGATTTCAGTAAAACCAAGCTCATCACATCGGCAGCCACGGCAACCACCGTGTCTTTGGCTTTCAGTGCGGCAATCACGTCAGTCAAATCGGCAACATCGCCGTCTTTACCAACATATTGGAACAGTGCGCCGAAAAAGTCGCCGTTTTGCGCGGTGGCAAAATCGCCTGTTACCAATTCAAAACCAAAATATTTGGCGCGGGTACGCATCACGTCCAGCGTTTGCGGGAATACGCGTTCATCTACAAAAAATTGATTGGACTTGGATTTGCTGACGCGTTTTGCCATAGACATGGCTTCGGCGGCGGCGGTGGCTTCGTCCAACAGCGATGCGCCTGCCACGTCAAAACCCGTTAAATCAATACACACTTGCTGGAAATTTAACAGGGCTTGCAAACGTCCTTGCGCGATTTCTGCCTGATAGGGGGTGTAGGCGGTGTACCAGCCAGGGTTTTCCAGCACATTACGCAAAATTACGTTGGGCAGGCGGGTGGGGTAGTAGCCCAAGCCAATATAGCTTTTATTAACGGTGTTTTTGGCGGCAATGGCTTTGATTTTTGCCAAAGCATCGGCTTCGCTCAAGGCTTCGGGCAAATCCAGTTCGTTGGGCATGCGGATGCTTTGCGGAACGGTGTTGGCGATAAAGCTGTCCATATCGCTTTCGCCCAATGCTGCCAACAGCGCGGCTTGGTCGCCAAAGCTGATGTGGCGGGCGGCGAATTCGTTGGGGTGGAACAGGTCTTGGAAGTTCATACTTTTTTACCTTGGTTTAACTTAAACAGATGCGGGAAGCGGGGGGTCGCTTTCGGGCGTGCCACGGTTGTAGTTGCCCGCCAAAAGCACATAATGATTGGCGGAATAGCGTAAAAATGCCAGTTCGTCTTCAGTAAGGCGGCGGATTTGGCGCACGGGCGCACCCATATACAGCCAACCGCTTTGCAGGTGTTTGCGCGGGGGGACGAGACTGCCTGCACCAATCATGACATCGTCTTCAATCACGGCATCGTCTAACACGGTGCTGCCGATGCCGATTAACACGCGGTTGCCCACCTGACAGCCGTGCAGCACCACATGATGCCCCACAGTAACATCGTCGCCGATAATCAGCGGCGAGCCGTCGGGTTTGGCATCGTTTTTGTGGGAAACGTGCAGCATGGACAAATCTTGAATATTGCTGCGCTTGCCAATGCGGATGCTGTTTACATCGCCGCGAATCACCGCGCAGGGCCATACCGATGCTTGGGCATCAATTGCCACATCGCCGATAATCACGGCGCTGTCGTCAATATAGCAGCCGTCGCTGATTTGGGGAAAGGTGTTGAGATAGGAACGCAATGCCATGATGAAATACCGCTCCGAAAGTGGGTTGCCGAAAAGAACGTATCATAACAAATTTTGCCCCGTGCGAACGAGATTTCCGCCCCTGTGCGGGGATTTGACGGTACAATTTACGCCTTTTGGCAAAGCAAAATGTTATTTGGTTTAAACCGTTATTCGCGCCGCCGCTTCGGTAAGGAAACACGCATGCTGCTGGCATTGGCACTGCCGATGATGTCGGCACAGATTGCAGCGGTGGGCGTGGGCGTGGTGGATACCGCCATGGCAGGCGGCGCAGGCAAAGACGATTTGACTGCCGTTGCCTTAGGAACATCGGTATTTGTTACCCTGCTGGTTACCTTTATCGGCATTATGAACGCCCTCAACCCCATGATTGCCCAACAATACGGCGCAGGCGAACGCGAAAACATCGGCGAAACGGCGCGACAGGGTTTGTGGTTTGGTTTGGCATTGGGAACGGCGGGAATGTTAGGCATGTGGCTGGCTATTCGTCCGCTGCAAGCCTATTTGAATATGACGGAAGCCGTAGAAACCATGTTGGGCGACTATGTGTTTTACACCGCTTTGGCACTGCCTGCCGCCATGCTTTACCGCGCCCTGTATGCCTATGCGTCCAGCTTGGGAAAAACACAAGCGATTATGTGGATTAGTTGGGCGGCTTTGCTGCTGAATATCCCGTTTAATTATGTGTTTGTTTACGGCAAACTGGGTATGCCCGCAATGGGTGGTGCAGGCTGCGGTGTGGCAACCGCGCTGGTGTTTTGGTTTAACGCCGCTGCCTTATGGCTGTATGTGTCCAAAGCGCGTTTTTTTGCCCCGTTTGCGCTCACGGCGCGTTTTTCCCGTCCCGACAAAACCGTATTAAAACAAATCTGGCAACTGGGTTGGCCGATTGGTTTTTCCTACTTTTTAGAAGTCAGTCTGTTCAGTTTTATCGTGTGGCTGATTGCCCGCTTGGGCGAAGACACTGTAGCCGCACAACAAATTACCTTAAACATCGGCAGCATTACCTATATGGTGCCTTCTGCCATTGGCGCAGCCGCCACCGTGCGCGTGGGCTACTGCGTGGGTTTGCGCCGTTTTGAACAAGCGCGTTATGTATCGGGGGTAACACTGGCATTATCGGTGGGTGCAGCGGCAGTGTGCATGGCGGTATTGTTGCTGTTACGCGGCGTATTACCGCAGTTTTACACCAACGATGCCGATGTGATGGCAATTGCCGCGCAATTATTGGTATTGTGTGCCGTGATGCAATTGTTTGACTTTATCCAATGCGCCGCTTCTTACGCCTTGCGCGGCTACAAAATCACCCGCGGACCCATGCTGATTCACGCCGTAGCCTTTTGGGGATTGGGTTTGCTGCCGGGGTGGTGGCTGGCGTATGGTGTGGCAGATATGGGCATTTACGGCTTTTGGACAGCGCTGATTGGTTCTTTAGCCGCTGCTGCTGTGGCGCTGGTGTGGTATTTGGCACGTTGCAGCGACTGGGCAGCACGCCACCGCGCCTTATAGCGGCAGTAAGTAGATTAAAGCACAGCATAAACCCAACCACACAACAGCCGAAAAAGCAAAAGCTGGGTTGATTAGCCCAGCTTACGCCTAATAAAAAATAGGATTATTTCAAAAATGAAAGCGATAAAACCATGTTAGGTTTGGCGATACTTTTTGGATTATTGGTTTGGATAGTGGTAACGCTGATTGCCATGACTATTGGCTACAAAATTGCCAAGAAAAAAGGCTTGTTTGCAGGATTTATGCTGACAATGGGCGGTTGGATTGTTTATTGGGCGATTGAATTTGCGTATATTCAAGCAAAAGTGAGCTATTTATGCAAAAAAGAAGCTGGGATTACAGTATATATAACGCCTGAACAATGGCGTAAACAGATTAGGGAGGAAGAGTGGAAAAAATTGAAACCATTTACGGATACGGAAATTGATAAACGATATGCTATCAATAATAATAATACTTTATTATTTAATAATAAAAAATATAAATACACTAGAGGTCAAATACGCGCAGGAAATATAGAAAATGGCCGTATACTATATTATGATTTTTATGATAAAGTTGATGGCGTACATATGGCATCTCATATTTTAGTTGATAAAATTACCCAAAATGTGTTACTCAAAAAAATTGAGTTTAGCTATTCCAAAAGTTTCATGGGTATAAATTTATCGTTTATAGAATGTTCAAGTAATATAAGTGAAAAATTTCATGAAATTGCTGTACAATATTCTAATCGTAACTAATTTTTTTAAGAAGTTTTAATCATGAAAAATAAATTTTTGGCTGATTACGTTTATTTGGCTGAAGCAAGTAAGCGTAGGTTGGGTTGAAGCGCAGCGTAAACCCAACAAAAGACATTGGGTTACGGCATTACCTAATCCAAGCGAGCACTTTTAACATACCAAGGAATCCACCATGTTTTGGGACGAACGCTACGACAGCGAAAACTATGTTTACGGCACACAAGCCAATATTTTTCTGCAAGAAATCGCCCACCATCTGCCCGGCAGCGGACGCGCTTTGGATTTGGCGGCAGGCGAAGGGCGCAATGCGGTTTTTTTGGCGGAACGCGGTTTGTCGGTAACGGCTGCCGATGCTTCAAGCGTGGGCTTGGCAAAGGCACAGCGTTTGGCGGAAAGCCGTGGTGTGCGCCTTGAGCTGGTGCAGGCGGATTTATGCAGCCACGATTGGCAGCAGGGCAGCTATGATGTGGTCAGCAGCGTGTTTTTCCAACTGCCGCCGCCGCTGCGTTTGGCAGTGGGGCGCAGGGCGGTGAATGCGTTGCGGGAGGGTGGTTTGTTGGTAGCGGTGTTTTACCACAGCGAGCAGCTTGCGCTGGGCACAGGCGGACCGTCTAACCCTGAATTTTTAGGCAGTTTGGCGGACTGGCAGGCGATGTTCCCCGATTTGGAATGGCTGCACGCCGAGCACCGCCGCCATGTGTTAAACGAAGGGGAATTGCATCAAGGCGAAAGTTCGGTGGTGTATCTGCTGGGGCGCAAACCCGGTTCTAAATAGTTTAAATACTTTATTTTATAAGTTATTTTATTGTTTTACAAAATAATTCTTAATCAAATTATCCTGCCTAAAATGGAAAAAAACCGTTTCAGGCAGATTTTTTCGCGTAGAATAGCAGATTTTTAGGATTTTCTTTATGTATGCAGGCGAAAAATTTAATGCCTACAGCCATTTGGTGAGTATTCGCATAAAAATCCCCCACCATGCGCGTCTATTTTCCCCCACCATACGCATCGGTAAGTCTGCCACCTGTTCGCACCATAACGCCATCACTACAACCGTTCGCATACCTGCCCCCAATTTGCCTGAAAGCGCATGATGTCCCACCATCATCGACAGACCTGTCAAATTACCCGCCGACCGTTTAAGAAATTTGGGACAGTTACCCATCAATGCTGCCTCCTTGTTAAAGACAATCTGAACTGTAACGGATAAAGTAACCGGAAAGGCTGACAAAATAAAACGGCTGTCCGGTAAAAACACCGGACAGCTGTTTCTCCTGTCGTAAACCGATTATCCTGCTTCCGTCCGTAACGGCTGCATCTTACGCATTGACGCTCCCTGCAAATTGATACGGTGCGTATTGCTGAACAGCCTGTCCATCATAGAATCGGCACGCCCTTTATTATCAAACATATCATGCCAATGATTCATCGGCAGCAAAGACGTGATAATCGTAGAATGGCTGTTATGCCGTTCGTCAATCAACTCAAACAACAGTTTCTGTTCTTCAGGTTTGTAGGCCTCCAATGCCCAGTCATCTAAAATCAGTAAAGGAAACCGTCCCAAGGCATTAAAGGCTTTACCCAAATTGCCGGCTATCTGTGCCATAACTAGTTCCTCCAATAACAGGCTCACTTTCTTAAACACAGTCGGAATACCCTGCATACACGCTTCATGCCCCAAGGCACAAGCCAGCCATGTTTTACCTACCCCGGAAGGACCTGTAAAGCAGATATTCTGATGTGCTTTGAGCCATTCCAAACCGGTCAGGTTGGCGAACACCGTTGCGTCCACCCCACGGCTGGTATGATAATCAATCTGATGAATATCCGCTTTTACCTTAAAGTGTGCCTGTTTCAACAAACGCTGTATCCGCCGGTTGGCTTGGTGATGGCGTTCCGCCAGCAGTATGGATAAAAAACGGCTGTCAAATGATGCTTCACGGCTTTCCACACTCATTGTTTGGCGTTGGTATTCTTCTGCCATACCTCGTAATTTCAGCAAGGTACAGATATGGTAAATTTCTTCATTCATTTGTTGCTGCTTCCTTTGGGTCTGTATCATCACTTTGTCGGCGGTAATAGTCTGCACCGCGTAAATTATCGTGCTGGTTCAATACTTCTGGTGCGGCAGTTTGGACGTGCTGCAAAGAACTCAAGCGTCCTGTCGGCAACTTTTTCTGCACACCCAGCCATAGCTGCTTCAGTTTACGGGAATCAAATACCTGTTTTTCCAATGCCAGGCTGCACAAATATTCCACTTCCGCAGCAGGACGCACGCCGACCATTTTCTTAAACCCCTTAAAAAAACGGTAGTACAAACTGCGGTTGGCGTAACGTTCAAAGAAGGCTGTAAAATATTTCCCCGTCTGTGCCCCGTAATTGGCTGCCCATTGCAGTACGGTATCCGCATTGATTGCCACAACAGCCCGATGGGTGGGAGCCAAATGGTCAGGGTGCGTAACAACCGCACCGGCAACCCCTTTCAAATGTGCCGCCACCAACTTCTGTTCATGATATAAGCTGACCGAATCCTGCTTCAGACAAAACTCCACTTGTTTGGATTTTAAATGAAAAGGCACGCTGTAATATGTGCCGTCAATCAATACATGGTAATCCAAACCCGCGTATGCCTGTCCCCAAAACGGATTGGCATAGGCTTGTGCGGGTAACGGTTTTAAACATTGCCACTCGGTCTCCATAAAACGACTGTAACGGCTGCCCTGCTGTTTTTGGAACGGCTTTCGGTTTAACTGTTCCAATAGCGGAACAATCGCACGGTTCAATTCGTTCAAGCTGAAAAATTGCTGCTTACGTAACCTGAATAAAATCCAACGCTGTACCAGTAACACACCGGCTTCGGCTTTAGCCTTATCTTTCGGTTTGCGTACCCGGGCAGGAAAAGGCTCTACACCATAATGTTCACACAACTTGCTGTAATTCTGATTGATTTGCGCAAAATATTTATCTGCTTTGATAACCGCCGCCTTTAAATTGTCCGGTACGACAAACTGCGGGACACCTTTAAAAAATTCAAACATACGGATATGCGAAGCGTTCCAGTCCTGACTACTTTGCGAAGCGGTGGCTTCACAAAAGGTATAGCCGGAATAACCCAATACCCCGACAAAGATTTGTGCCTGTGTTATTTCGCCTGTTTTTTGATTGATAATCGGAACGGTACTGCCTGCATAATCCACAAACACACATTCGCCAGGCGTATGATGGTGGCGCATACTGATTTGCAAAGATTTCTTATAGCAACTGTAGCGTTTGGCGAATTGGGAATAACTGATAATGGTTTCGTCCGGACCGAGCTGCCGTACCCATTCTTCATATACTTGTCTGATGGTGGCATTTTTGCATTTTTGCAGAGTGTCATGCACTTCATCAAAATCAATTTTTAACCGCGCCGGTGCGGTCGCCGCTGGCTTTTGTGCAAATACTGCCGCCCAATCTTCTTCGCGTTTCGGCGGATAGGGTAAGCCGCTTTCCTGATACAGTTGATAATATTTCCGCACCATGTCGCGGGAAACACCGTAACGGTGTGCCGTTTCACGTTGAGAAAGATTCAGCACATACAAAGCGTTCAGCACTGCCTGTATGGTCTTTAATGAGATTTTCTTCATGGTTTTCCTTTAGTATCGGGCTTTCCTGCAAGGTGCAGAGAAACCCACTGTCAGACAAAAATGCTTGACAGTGTTTTAGAAAACATGGAAAATCAAGACGTTCTGACACTTGCTTAAGTTTAGAACATCTCTAAAGGGTTAGCGAAGTTGGCGCTTTGCTAACCTTTTTTCCATGCTTAAAAATATACAAAACTCAATTTTTAAGATAAAATACAAAATTGAAGTTTTATATTCGGCACCAAAATATTTTTGGCAAAGCTGCTATTTCATAATGACCTCCCCTTCTTTTAAGCCTAAAAGAACGGCAATATCATGTGTTTGACCCCGTTTGCACGCAGCATGTCCGCTCAATACCCTTTGTACGGATTGATAGGAATAGCCGTGTTTCTTTGCCCAATCAACCATGGTAATCCCTTGTCTGTCAAGGTCTTTTCTGACTTGCTCTAAACTTTTCATAGCCCTGATTCAAATCAAAAATGCTTTGATAAATCTTCAATTATATTTGAAAATTTTGCCAAAGGCTATTTTAAATTAGGGGCTGTACTAGATAACTAGGGAAATCTAATTTCAGGTTAGAATAATCCCTATGAGAAGAAGTCGTTTAAGTCAGTACAAGCAAAACAAACTGATTGAACTGTTTATTGCAGGTGTTATCGCACGCACAGCAGCGCAATTAGTCGGCGTTAATAAAAACACTGCTGCCTATTATTTTCATCGTTTACGCTTACTGATTTTCCATAACAGCCTGCATCTGGAAATGTTTGATGGCGAAGTAGAGGTTGATGAAAGCTATTTTGGCGGACAGCGCAAAGGCAAACGCGGTCGCGGGGCAGCCAGCAAAGTCGCTGTATTTGGGCTTCTGAAGCGCAACGGCAAGGTTTACACCGTTGCTGTGCCCAATACACAAACTGCCACTTTATTGCCGATAATACGTGAGCAGGTAAAGCCTGACAGTATTGTTTATACTGATTGTTACAAAAGCTATGATGTACTTGATGTGAGTGAGTTTAGCCACTTTCGCATCAATCACAGCACACATTTTGCTGAACGACAAAATCATATTAACGGAATTGAGAACTTTTGGAATCAGGCAAAACGCCACTTACGGAAGTTTAACTGCATTCCCAAAGAGCATTTTGAACTGTATTTGAAGGAATGTGAATGGCGTTTTAACCACAGTGAAATAAAAGTTCAATTTTCCATTTTAAAACAATTAGTAAAGCAGAATTTATTCTAGTTATCTAGTACAGCCCCTTTTTGTAAATTAAATGGATATGCATAGATTAGAAACAGTCCTTTTTTCAAATGGAGAACGTTTTCCTATATTGGTTAATGTTAAAACTGGTATTCCTGATTTTTATTCAACCTTATGGGTAACTGTAGAACTACGTAATCAATCCGCAGTAAACACAATTAGAAATAAGCTGGGAACTATACAGTGGATAATGAATTGGGAAAAACAGAATAATCTTGTTATTAGTGATCTAATTCATAACAAAGTACTCTTAACAGAAAACCAATTAGAATCTCTTATCCAACATATGAGAATAAATGTAAAAAAGCGAAAGAATGTAATCAATACAAAAAAAGTGTGTTAATGAAAGGTAGGACTCAATTTATTGATATTTATTCTGCCGTATCTCTTAGTCATCGCCGTCTGAAAAAGTATTAAAGACCTTTTCAGACGGCATAAAAAACACCGCTTTATCAAAAGCGGTGTTTTTGAGGTCGTTTTGTCATTGGAAGAAGCCTGCGGGGCTGTTGTCTACAACTTGCTTTTGCGCAGCCGCAGTGCGTTGCCGACCACGGATGCCGAGCTTAGGCTCATCGCCAGTGCGGCAATCATCGGCGAGAGCAGCCAGCCGGTAAAGGGGTACAGCACGCCGGCGGCAACGGGAACCCCCAGACCGTTGTATAAGAAGGAAAATAACAGGTTTTCCTTCATATTGCGCACGGTGGCCTCAGACAATTTGCGTGCGGTGGCAATACCCCGCAAATCGCCTTTGACCAGCGTGATTTGCGCACTGCTCATTGCCACATCGGTGCCGGTACCCATTGCGATGCCGACATCGGCTTTGGCCAGTGCGGGGGCATCGTTGATGCCGTCGCCTGCCATTGCGACCACCCGCCCTTCGTTCTGAAGCCGCTCGATCAGTGCCAGTTTGTCGGCGGGCTTGACTTCGCCGTGCACTTCGTCGATGCCCAGTTTTGCGCCCACGGCGTTTGCCGTGGTCAATCCGTCGCCGGTTGCCATAATGATGCGCAGGCCGGCTGCTTTGAGCGAGGCCAATGCTTCGGGGGTGCTGTCTTTTACAGGATCGGAGACGGCAAGCAGTCCCGCAAGATGTCCGTCCGCAGCCAGATATATCACGCTGGCACCTTCACTGCGCAGGGATTCGGCCTGCTCGATCAGTGGTTCGACGCTAAGCCCGTTCTGCTGCATAAACGCCGTGTTGCCCAGTGCCAGCGCACGCCCTTCAACCACGCCGCTCACGCCGATGCCGCTGCCTGAATCAAACTGTTCGGGTTTGCTCAGCTTCAGCTGTTGTGCCCGTGCGGCCTGCACAATGGCGTCGGCCAGCGGGTGTTCGCTGCCCTGATCCAAGCAGGCGGCCAAACGCAGCACTTCTTCGGCGGAAAAGCCTGCTGCCGCAACGGCACGGTCAAAGGCGGGTCGGCCTTCGGTGAGTGTGCCGGTTTTATCAATCACCAAAGTGTCTACTCGCCGCAAGTTTTCGATAGCGGCGGCATCACGGAACAATATGCCCCTGCCTGCCCCGCGTCCTGTGGCGACCATCACCGACATCGGCGTGGCTAGTCCCAGTGCACAGGGGCAGGCGATAATCAAGACCGCAACGGCGTTGATCAACCCGAACACCCAAGACGGTTGCGGGCCGAACACGCCCCAGACAAAGAAAGTGGCAACGGCGACGGCGACAACCGCCAGTACGAAATAGCCTGCCACCCCGTCGGCCATACGCTGCATCGGTGCTTTGGAGCGCTGCGCCTGGGCCACCATCTGGACAATCTGCGAAAGCACGGTTTCCGAACCGATGCGCTCGGAGCGGATGACGAGCGCACCGCCGGTGTTGAGCGTGGCGCCGATGACTTTGTCGCCGGTGGCTTTGCGCACCGGCAGCGGCTCGCCGGTCAGTATCGATTCATCTACCGAGCTTGCGCCCTCAACCACCACGCCATCGACAGGCACTTTTTCGCCGGGGCGCACACGCAGAAGGTCGCCGATGTGGATGTGGCTGAGCGGCACATCTTCTTCAGCACCGCCCGGGCCGATACGCCGTGCGGTTTTGGGCGCCAGTCCGAGCAGGGTCTTGATTGCCGCCGAAGTCTGCGACCGGGCTTTGAGTTCGAGCATCTGGCCGAGCAAGGTCAGCGAGATGATGACGGCCACCGCCTCAAAATACACGCCGACCCGCCCCATCGATACAAACGATGCCGGAAAGATGCCGGGTGCAGCGGTGGCAACAACGCTGTAAACGAAGGCTGCACCCGTTCCCAGTGCAATCAGCGTCCACATATTGGGACTACGGTTTGCCAGCGACTGCCAACCCCGTGAGAAAAACGGCAGCCCCGCCCACAGCACGATCGGCAGCGACAGCACCAGCTCTACCCAGCTTTGTGCGGCCATATTCATCAGGTTCAGACGCTCGCCGAACATCGCCAGCACCAGCACTGCCGCCGTCAGGGGCAGCGTGTACCAAAAGCGTCGGGAAAAATCACGCAGCTCCGGATTGTCGTCGTCCAATTCAGGCATCAGCGGCTCCAATGCCATACCGCAAAGAGGGCAGTTGCCGGGGCGGTCTTGCCGGATTTCCGGATGCATCGGGCAGGTGTAGCCCGAAGCAGCCGCTGCATCGGACGGTGTCTGCACAGGGCGGTGCTGTCCGTGTCCGTGTCGGCACTCGTGGTGTTTGGGCGGTTTGTGTGTTTCTTGCTTCATCACAATTTCTCCTGTTGGGTTCATAGGGTCATCACCGGTCGTTTACCGAAAAAGCAGGTACGGATTGGGCCGGTCAGAATGACGGTTTTTTCAGGCTGCCTGCAAATACCGATGCCGTCTGAAAAAGCAGAAGGTTCAGAACATCGCTTGCCGATGTGTCCGACAAGTCGGCATCATCATTTCCTTGGGGCTTGTTTTAAAGGCTGCCTGAAAACCCCAAATGCCGTCTGAAAAAGCCTTAAACCTGTTTTCAGACGACCTCAAAAACACCGCTTTATCAAAAGCGGTGTTTTTGCCTTATTGCCCCTACTGTTTTAGCCAGTCTTGCATCAGCTTGATTTCAGGTTCTTGGGCTTTGATGATGTCTTGAGCGAGCTTTTTCATTTTTTCGTCTTTGCCGAACTGTAATTGCACTTTTGCCATCTCGACCGCCCCTTGATGATGCGGAATCATTGCTTTAGCAAAGGCAACATCAGGGTTTGGCTCATTGATTGCCGCCATCATCGCCTCGTGGTGCGCCTTGTCTGCGGCATAGGCCTTGGCGTGCGGGGCTTGCGGGTTTTGGGTTGCGGTGTCTTTACCCGCCAGCCAAGCGTTCATCAGGTCGATTTCACTTTGTTGCCCATCAATAATCACTTGGGCAAGTTTTCTCATTGTTTCGTCTTTGCCAAATTCAAGCTGTACTTTTGCCATCTCAACTGCTCCGATATGGTGCGGAATCATACCTTTGGCAAAAGCGGTATCAGCATCGGCAAGATTGCCCGCTTTGCTCATCTCATCGCCCATCTTGTTCATCATTGCAAGATAGGCTTGGGTATGGGGCGGAGCATTTTGAGTGTCCATCGCCATAGCAGAGTGGTTCATATGGGCGTGGTTCATCTCTGCGTGCCCGTTTTGGTTATTTGGGCTGTCGTGGGTGGTTTGGGTGTGGTTATTGTCGCCCACCATCGAGTGCGTCGGCACTTCGTTTTTGCCGTCGGCACAAGCGGTTAAAGTCGCCAAAATAAGGGCAAGGGCAGATAATTGTACGGCACGGTTTTTAAACATTTTCATTACAGTTTTCCTTATCAAAATGGGATTTGGCAAACATTGGGCAAACATAAGTCCGCCCAATGTTTTTTAGCTAATCAATTACTTGCAATCACAATCGCCACAAGTGCAGTTTTGACAAATGCACGGCTCGCCATTTTGGCAGTTGCATTTTGGATTGCAATTTTGCCCTGTGCAAGATTGGCAACCGCAGTGGGCGTTTGGGTTTTTGATGATGTCGTTCATAACAATTCTCCAAATTAAAGGTTGATTATCAAAACAAAGTGCTTTTAAGCGATTAAAAGCATTGCTTTTTTGTTTTGATGTGCGTATCATAAACCCTAACCTTACGTTAGGGTCAAGGGTTATTTTTACTTGATAACATTTTTTTACACACCACTCAATAAGGAGCAACAATGAACATCGGACAAGCGTCTAAATCTACACAACTTTCCGTCAAACAAATCCGTGATTATGAAAAAGCAGGCTTATTAATTAACCCATCACGCAGTGAAGCAGGTTATCGGATTTATAACTCCAATGACATCGCTCGGCTAAAATTCATCGCCAAAGCCCGCAGCGTCGGTTTTTCGCTTGCACAGATTGGCGAGCTTTTGGCACTGAAAGACAATCCACACCGCACAAGTGCTCAGGTCAAAACGCTCATCGCCAGTCATATTGATTTTTTATCCAATAAAATCAAAGAATTAAAATCAATGCAACACACCTTGCAAGCGTGGAGCGATGCCTGCGGGGGCGATGACAATCCCGACTGCCCCATCTTAAAAGGCTTGAGCGATTTTTAACCACCATCAAAGCAGATGAATGCCATAGCTTGATAACAGCCTTTTACGATGGCACTTGTGGGCTGGTTGTTTTTTCGGGTGTTTTTTGCAGGTTGGGTGGACGCACAGTCGGCACAAGAATACATTGCCGGCATGATTTTGCTGGGTGTGGCACCGTGTACGGCAATGGTGTTTGTGTGGTCGCAACTGGTCAAAGGCGACCCCAATTACACTTTGGTGCAGGTTTCGGTCAATGATTTGATTATGATTGTGGCGTATGCTCCGATTGCAGGCGTATTGCTCGGCGTAAGCGACATAGAAATTCCGTGGAATACCTTGATTTTAAGCACGGTTTTGTATGTGCTGTTGCCCTTGCTGGCAGGCTGGCTTACCCGCTCTTATTTACAAAAATCGGGTAAATCGGTGGCACAATTTTCAGGCAGCCTAAAACCCTTTTCCGTGATGGGCTTGATTTTGACGGTGGTGTTGCTATTCGCCTTTCAAGCCCAAACCATTATTGCCAACCCTTTGATTATTCTGATGATTGCTATTCCCCTGCTGGCACAGACTTACGGCATTTTTGCCTTGGCTCACGTTTTGGCAAAATGGCTCAAATTACCACACGAAATTTCCGCCCCTGCGTGCTTGATTGGCACGAGTAATTTTTTTGAATTGGCGGTGGCGGTGGCAATTTCTTTGTTCGGTTTGCACTCGGGGGCGGCATTGGCAACGGTGGTCGGTGTGCTGGTGGAAGTGCCTGTGATGCTCTCGCTGGTGTGGTGGATAAACCGAAAATCGCTGGGGAATAAAGGGGTGTAGGTTTTTCAGGCAGCCTGAAAGTTATTTTGCAAAATTTAAAAATAAAAACACCGCTTGAACATCAATCCAAACGGTGTTTTAAATTAACTGACTTTTAATTCCGCCCAAGCCCTTTTGATGATTTCTTGACTGGCTTGTAATGCCAAAAATGCCAAAACAAACGCCACAATTAAATCAGGATATTTTGATTGAAAAAAATAAACTGCCATACCCGCCAAAATTACCGCCACATTACCAATCGCATCGTTTCGGGAACACACCCACACACTGCGGACATTGCTGTCGCCATCACGAAATTTTAATAATATCAACAATGCCGACACATTGATCAATAACGCCAAAAATCCCACAATGCTCATTTCAGAATAACTGGGCATTTCCCCATAAAACACACGATAAATGGTTGTCATTAAAATAAATAAACCAAAACCGCCCATCGTTAGCCCCTTAACCATAGATGCTTTGGCTCGGTAACTTAACGCCATTGGCAAAACAATCAAACTTATCAAATAATTGGCACTGTCGCCCAAGAAATCCAAACTGTCCGACAACAGCGAAGTTGAACCTGATTTAACCCCCATCACAATTTCCACAAAAAACATTGATAAATTTAATATCAAGACAATCCACAAGGCTTTTTTGTACTTGGGCGATTGATGAATGGGCTGATTTGAACCACAACAATTTTGGCACGCCATTTTTTTGCTCCTGTTTTAAGATGAAATTTGCTATACTATAAACTCCGTAGTCATTACAGGGTCAAGCCAAAATGTCAAAATTTTTTAAAATAAAACAAGCCAGTGAACAAACAGGCGTACATTTGGAAACCATTCGTTATTATGAAAAACAAGGCTTAATCGCCCCTACACATCAACAAAACGGCTATCGTGTGTTTGATGAAAATCAGTTAGAACAATTACGCTTTATTAAAACTTGCCGTAATATCGGTCTTTCTTTAAGTAACATCAAAACGCTGTTGCAATTACAACAAACGCCTAACAAACAATGCAATGAAATCAATGCACTTGCCGAGCAACATTTGGCATATTTGGACGAACAAATCACAGAACTACAACAAGTTAAAACTTTTCTAATGCAATTTGTGGGTTGTGAAAATAAAACGGTTGATAAGTGTCAGATTATTCAAGGTATTAAAGAAAAAGAATAGCGGAATATTTTTCAGGCAGCCTGAAACCTTTTTCCATTATGGGTTTGATTTTGACGGTGGTGTTGCTGTTTGCCTTTCAAACCCAAACCATTATTGCCAATCCCTTGATTATTTTGCTGATTGCCATTCCCTTGCTGGCACAGACTTACGGCATTTTTGCCTTGGCTCACGTTTTGGCAAAATAGCTCAAATTACCACACGAAATTTCCGCCCCTGCGTGCTTGATTGGCACGAGTAATTTTTTTGAATTGGCGGTGGCAATTTCTTTGTTCGGTTTGCACTCGGGGGCGGCATTGGCAACGGTGGTCGGTGTGCTGGTGGAAGTGCCTGTGATGCTCTCGCTAGTGTGGTGGCTTAATCGGCAGGTAAAATAACGATGTGCCGTCTGAAACTTATTTTTCAGACGGCATATTTACCTTAAAACAATCAAACCTTTACCAAAATCTTCCCAATCTGTGTATTGCTTTCCATATAACGGTGAGCTTCCGCCATTTCATCAAAAGCAAAAACTTTGTCAATTTCTGGTTTTAATTGACCGCTTGCTAAGCCGTCAAACACGAATTTTTTCGCTTGAGCGAGTTTTTCTGGTACGGTAGTGATTTCAAACAATTCATAGCCTCGCACGGTTAAGTGTTTGCCTAAAATTGGGAACACAGGCACGGCGATGTCATCGTGGCTTAACGCCCCATAAATGATGTAGCGGCCGTCTTGTGCCATGGAGTTGATGATTTTGGCGGCTTCTTGTCCGCCCACAGGGTCAAACACCAAATTCACGCCTTTGCCGTTTGTGATTTCAAGGAGTTTGGCGGTTACATCGTCTTCGGTTGTCGCCACCACAAAATCCGCCCCTTTCTCCAAAAGCACATCGCCTTTGGCATGCGTGCGAGACAAGGCAATCATGGTTGCCCCTTGCATTCTGGCGATTTGAATGCTTGCCAAGCCGACTGAACTGGTCGCACCGCCCAGCACCACAAAATCTCCTTTTTGCACTTTGCCAAACTCAATCAGCCCGCCATAAGCGGTAACAAACTGCATCCAGCTTGCCGCCGCCTGCTCCATTGACAAATTGTCAGGGTGTTTGACGACTGCGTGTTTGGGCATATTGACAATCTCGCCGTAAGTGCCGTATTCGGTAAACATAAAAGACGGAATAATGCTCACCTTATCGCCAATGGCAACTTCGCTCACGCCCTCGCCCACCGCCACGACCACGCCTGCCCCTTCATAGCCCAAAGTCGCAGGAAACACAGGCTCAATCACATACGCCCCTTCACGGTACATCATCTCGGCACGGTTTAAGCCAATGGCGTGGATTTGGATTTGTACTTCATTTGCTTTTAGGGCGAGGATTTCTACATCTACGATTTGCAGGACATCAGGCGAACCTGTTTTTGTAAATTGGATTTGTTTGCTCATTTTTTTCTCTTTAATAAAATGGATTTAATCGTGGAAAAACACGGTTTCGCCTTGTGGGGCTCTGGGCTGACGAATGTCATTGGCTGGCGATTGGCTATCAGGTTTACCAAAAGACACGCCCACCATCAACTGATAATCATCAGATACGCCAAATTCTTCTCGTACCACATCAGGATACATCGCCAAGAGTAATTGTGGCACACTACCAAAGCCACGAGCAGTCAAAGACAACATAAAGGTTTGTACAATCATACCCACGTCCATTGCCGAAAAAACGTTGTCGCCAATTTTTGGCATAAAGAAAAAGGGGCTGTACTAGATAACTAGGGAAATCTAATTTCAGGTTAGAATAATCCCTATGAGAAGAAGTCGTTTAAGTCAGTACAAGCAAAACAAACTGATTGAACTGTTTATTGCAGGTGTTACCGCACGCACAGCAGCGCAATTAGTCGGCGTTAATAAAAACACTGCTGCCTATTATTTTCATCGTTTACGCTTACTGATTTACCAAAACAGCCTGCATCTGGAGATGTTTGATGGAGAAGTTGAAGCGGATGAGAGCTATTTTGGTGGTCAGCGCAAAGGCAAACGGGAAGGCAAACGGGGTCGTGGGGCAAACGGCAAAACTGCGGTATTTGGGCTTCTTAAGCGTAATGGCAAGGTTTACACTGTTGCGTATAGCGAATACGAAATCCACAACTTTGTTGCCAATCATTCGTGAGCAAGTGAAGCCCGACAGCATTGTTTATACTGATGGCTATACAAGTTATGATGTATTGGATGTGAGTGAATTTCATCATTTTCGCATCAATCACAGCACACACTTTGCGGAAGGCCGTAATCACATCAACGGAATTGAGAATTTTTGGAACCAGGTCAAACGCCATTTACGCAAGTTTAACGGTATTCCCAAAGCCCATTTTGAGCTATATTTGAAAGAGTGTGAATGGCGTTTTAATCACAGTGACTTAAAAAGTCAAATTTCCATTTTAAAAAAATTAGTTAAGGGAAGTTTAGCCTAGTTATCTAGGGCAGCCCCAAAAAAATTAAGCTAAGGGAAATATATATGAAAAATGAATTGAGATTGGCTATACAAGCTTTGGCTCAACCATCAAATATCCAAAAGAAACTCGTACAAAACAGTCCTATTGTTGGGGAAGAACTTATTTTATATTATTCTGATGCCATAGAAAGCTATTTTGAATCAGATCATCTAGATATGTCAGCTTCACAGAATATAGCATTAAAGCAATTAGATGATTTTATCTTAAGCAAAAGTGGACATGAATATCAAGATATTTGGCTCAATCCTGAGAAATTAGATGGAAGTGAATGGCAGCATATTCGTTATCTTGCAACTATTGTTGCAAAAGAATTTAATTGGACATTGGAATCACCCCAACCACTGTATACAATTATAATAAGCATATAGCAAGTGTAGATACCATCTTTCCCGTCAAGCCCCCGTAGCTGAAATTTCCATCTGACGGGACTGATAAACCGTTTGATGCTTCAATATGTCAAAGCAAGTATGCACCAGCCTGCACATTTTATACGGCACATTTGCCGGCAACGGATATACCCGCAGGCACAGAACCGGGGCAGGAAGCAGGATTAGTCAATTTTTGAAAAGCTTAAAACCATACGGAGTGATAGATATAAGCATCTCACGGATTTGCAGTTACAAACAAAAATTTCATATGTAATGCAAGGACAAAAAACTCTTGTTAATTCAGGAAAAACAATATATATATCTCCTGATAAAAAAGATATATTGATTATTGATCCATTAAATCCTATGGGAGGAACAATGTTTCCTAATGATAGAAATACGAAAAGAACTTCAGAATATCTCAATAACTTTATTCGTGAGGAAGGTGGTGTAAAATGGTAAAAAATAATATTATTGTAAAGGTATCAATTGATTATGGTGCGGAAGAATATATTTGGATATCAAGCTTTATTGAAATTCAGGATTTGCTAAACTGGTACCAATCTATTGAAAATATAGATTTATTAGGAGAGAAACTGCTAGAATGGATGAAGATAAATAAAGAATTATTTTTAATTAAGAATGATGAATACCTACAGGATCTTTATTACCAAAACAATCATTTTCCAACTATTATGCTTGAGAATAATTACTCATCTTTTTTATTTTATTTAGGTAAAAAATATTTACATAAAGGATATAAGCAAGCGTAGATACCATCTTCCCCGTCAAGCCCCCGTAGCTGAAATTTCCATCTGACGGGACTGATAAACCGTCTGATGCTTCAATACGCCAAAGCAAATATGCACCCTGCATCGGTGTTTTGTGCCTTGTCGGGGTTGTATTTCTTTGATACGACCACCATTTTATACGGCACATTTGCCGACAACGGATATACCCGCAGGCACAGAACCGGGGCAGGATTAGTCAATTCCCCACACGTTCCCAATCCGCCAATACCTGCCGCAGGGTATCGGCCAACTGGTCGACAATGAAGCGTGTAAACGGCAGAATATCGCCATTGTCCGCATCGTTCAAATATTGCAGATAAAAATGTTTTTCTTCTTTTTTGACGACTGCGGGCGGATAACCGTTTTTCATCAGAATAATATTCATCAAAATTCTTGCACCGCGCCCGTTCGTCATCAAAAGGGTGGATTCTAACCATATTGTAATGCACCACCGCCGCCAGCAGTACAGGGTGGACAGAACCGTGAGCGATATAGTCTGTTAGTTCCCGTATCTGAACAGTCAGGTGTTCAGGCTGTTCACACGCTTGGTTTGTCGGTAAAAACATTGGCGCAGGGCAGACACCATATAGCAGCATTGCGTTAATATGCTGTATCAACTCTCCCGTTATCGTGCTGTGTGTTGAAACCGTTTCAAATAAATAATCAACGGTTTGGGCATGGTTTTGAGCCGCCAAAAAATCCTGAAGCGGTTTACCCTGAACGGTTAAACTTTCTTGTAAAAAGAAAATCGTATCGCTTAAAGTTAGTGTTGAGCCTTCAATCGCATTGCTGTGCTAGGTCCACAAAGCGTGTAGCTTTTCCCCGCGTAACCCGCCATAAATCCGAGTGTTCGGGAACGCAGTGTTTGTAGCGGATAAAGCGTTCATGCAGTTTGTCCACTTCATTAAGCAAGGGCAGTAAGGATTCGGGGGTATGCTTGGGGTAGATGCTACGGTGCGGCGACCGATGGGGTGGCTTCATCAGGAAAAGTATCTTTGCTGTTTAGGGGATTTCTATTTTCAATATCGTTATACCCTTAAGCATTTTTTTGAAATTGGGGAAGTAAGGGCAATTCCTTGTATTTTTTAATCATCTCTTGAAGAGGCTTGACTTCCGAATCCAAATCAATTTCTTCATGCGGTGTCGCATAAGTCCAATGTCTTTTTTCTGCCAAAAAGTCCATTAACTCTTCATATTGTTCAGAGTTTTCCATTCTTAAAGCAACGATTGATGTTGCATAAGCAATCAGGTCAATCAGACTTTCTTTTTCCATAATGGTCGCCATTTTTTAGTCCTCTTGAATGTGTTGGGGTTATGGGCGGTATTGATTGTTCAGGCAGCCCGTCTGCATTCGGGGGCAGGTTTCGGTTCATAACGTGCTACGGTTTGTTTATAGGCATGGATAAAAGCATTTCTGCTGTTTGAAGAATTGTTGTTTTCAACATCGCACCCAAAGCTTTCCGCATCATCTTGGTTGCCGTCTGCCCAAAATACGCAGGGAAATAATCCCGCATTCATCAATACAAACGCTGTGGTATGACGGGCAGTGCGTTTGCTGCCGTAGGGGAAACGGTTGCCGTCTGCCAGATAATTGTAGCAATACAAGGCTCTGTCAAACGGGTTATGCAGTTTTTGTTCTTCGGTCATTAAGCGGTTTAACTCTGCTGCCGGATAAGCTGAATGATGGGAAACTGGTTTGTCCTGCTGATGCGGCGGCAAATCTTGTGTAATCAAAGCATGGCTGTTGATAATAAAGTCTTGAATGCTTGTGTGCTTAGCATCAAAGCACGATAACAGGTACTGATAGCTGCGCCACAAGTTTAACAGCATAACGGCATCGGCAAACGGTTTGGCGGCGGTACGCCCGTTTTTCAACAGGGTAAGCGTATCGTGCCAGTCGTAGCGGCTGCCTGACAGTCGTGCCGAGTGGTAAACAAAATCCATACCGATTTCTTCCTGATTGCGTGCGGAAGACAGTAGTACGGATAAAGGCAGACGCTGGCTTAATCGGTGCAGGTATTGTTGTTCTGCCACATTAAACAGCATTGACGGAGTTAAATCGGAACGGCACATATTGGCTGAATGGTAAAATATGTATTTTGCTGGGAAATTTAGAATGTCCCTAATTATCCCACCCACCAGCCGACAATGTTACATCAGCCTGATGGTCGCGCTCAACATTCACAGTCCCAACGGTACGGGCGATTGGCATTCTGCTGCTACTTTTGCCAAGCCTATGCTCCTGCATCTGTATGTGTGTGGCGACAACCAGCCCTACAATACCAATCCGCTTTTGGGTAGTGCCGGTGTGATTAACGGCACACAAAGGCTGAAACGTATGGGCATTGTTTCCGAACACACACCGGTTTTTATCGCCGACCACCCGCGAGCCTGTTTTGATTTGCTGTATGTGATGGTTTTACAGCAAGGCGCAATCAGAAGTGTGATTTTAGACGATTGGTTTCCCTGCTTTGCAGACAAACAGGCAGTGTATGCCTTAATTTGGCAAGCAGAACCACATTTAAGGTCGCAACAGCAGGAAAGGCTGACATTGTGGAAGCAAAGAAACCCGTTAAGCCGTGATTAAGATTTTGGTGGCGGAGTACCATGCGCTTTTGGGTAAATTGGAGGCGTATGTGCGAACTGGTGCGGTTGGGGGCATTATGATGAGAATAAGTGGACTATTTGCCCATGCGCGTGGTGGTAGACAAGCCTATGCGAATGGGTGGTGGATTGGGGGAGAATACTCAATTTGGCGGGTACGCTGCTGGCAGTATCGGGTTTGGGGCTGATGTTGTGGCACACCGTTCCGCAGAATGATGCCTACCGCATTACGGGCGCGGCGGTGTATGGGGCATGTTTGGTGCTGCTGTATTTGGGTTCAACGGTTTACCACAGCGTGCGCCCGCCGCGTGCCAAAGCCGTTTTGCAGAAAATAGACCATTGCGCGATTTATCTTTTGATTGCGGGAAGTTATACGCCGTTTACTTTGGTAACTTTGCGCGGAGTGTGGGGTTGGTCGCTGCTGGCGGTGGTGTGGTCGTTGTGCGTGTTCGGTATTGTGCAAGAGCTGACGCTTGGGCGGCGCACGCGCAAGTTATCGATGATTTTGTATGTGCTGATGGGCTGGATGGTGTTGGTGGCGGCGTATCCTTTGGTGAAAAACCTGCCTGCGTGGGGACTGTTTTGGCTCGCATTGGGCGGCGTATTGTACAGCGCGGGCATTTATTGGTTTATCAATGATGAAAAAATCCGCCACGGACACGGTATTTGGCATTTGTTTGTACTCGGTGGTAGCCTGTCGCAGTTTGTCAGTGTATATTTTTATGTTTTATAAAGAAAAATAAATTTTTCTACATATTGAAAGCTGCTTACAATATCAGGCTGTTTTTTTAATGGTTCAGTTTGATTAAAATGAGATTAAATCAATGAAAAAATTATATTTTTCTATAATTTCCGTATTATTGGCTGCTTGTGCTGCCACACCGCAGCAGGATTTGCCTACTGTGGCACAAGTAGATGTACAACGCTACGCAGGCACATGGTATGAAATTGCCCGTTTGCCTATGCCGTTTCAAAAACAATGCGCCGCCAATGTCAGCGCACAATACAGCCTGAATCCCGACAACACCATTACCGTACTCAACCGCTGCCAACGTGCCGACGGTACTTGGTCACAAGCCGAAGGCTTGGCGCGTCCGCAAAACACCACCAACAGCCGTTTAAGTGTGACCTTCTTGCTAAAAGCCTTGCGTTGGCTACCATTTGGACAGTCGCCGTATTGGGTAATGGCATTGGACGACCATTATCAATATGCCATGGTGGGTCAGCCAGACCGTAAATACCTATGGTTATTATCGCGCACCCCGCAAATGGACGAAGCCACCTATCAAAAACACTTGGCACAAGCCCAAGCGCAAGGTTATGATGTGTCTAACATTATCCGAACCACCCACTCCCAACAGGAAAAACCATGAAACACTATTTCGCCCCCGCCTTTGCCGCACTGATGCTGGCAGCTTGCTCTGCCCTACCTTCTTTCCATCATCACAGTTCATCTCACACCATGCCTGCACATCAAACCACCATTCCCAGCGCTTATGATTTTAACGACACTGTCGCCAAAATCCGCCAAGCCATAGAAAGTAAAGGCATGACCGTGTTTGCCGTGATTGACCACCAAGCCGCTGCACAAAAAGCAGGCTTACAAATGCAACCTGCTACCGTGCTGATTTTCGGCAACCCCAAAGCAGGCACACCGCTGATGGTAAAAGACCCCGCTTTTGCCCTGCAACTGCCGCTTAAAGTATTGATTACCGAAACAGACGGCAAAGTACAAGTGTCTTACGTTCCCGCGCAACACCTGATTTTGGGCAGTAAAATTGCCCCTGCTGAAGTGGAAAATACCTTGGCAAAAGCCGAAGGGCTGATTCGTGCCACCGTATCGGCAGCGCAGTAAGCAAAACAAAACCGTCCGAAACTTGTTCGGACGGTTTTTTTTGTTTACTCGCTTGCGCGGAACGCTTCACGCATTTCCTTATCCAAACGCGCCGTGCGCCGCAACATCAGATAATTCAAGCTAATCACCAGCGTACCCACAATGGCAATCATAATCGTTGCCAACACGTTCATTTCGGGGTTTAAGCCCAAACGCACTTTGGAAAAAATCAGCTGCGGCAGTGTGGACGAACCAGGTCCTGATAAGAACGAAGTAATCACCAAATCATCTAGCGACAGCGTTACCCCCAGCAAAAAGCCTGAAGCAATGGCAGGGGCAATCAGCGGCAGGGTAATCACCCAAAAGATTTTCAACGGACGTGCGCCCAAATCCATTGCTGCTTCTTCTAATGATTGGTCCAATTCCATCAGCCGCGAACGGATAACCACCGTAATATACGCCATGCACAAAGTGGTGTGTCCGAGGAAAATGGTTAAAAATCCGCGGTCAAGCCAAGCAGCAGCCGTGTCGCCAAAGCTGGCTTGAATCAGGGTTTGCACCTCAATAATCAGCAGCAGCATAGACAAGCCCGTAATCACATCGGGCATCACCATCGGCGCAGACACCATGCCCGCAAACAAGGTACTGCCGCGAAAACGTTTAATCCGTGCCAGTGCATAGCCTGCCATCGTACCCAGTGCCACCGCTGCCAGCGACGACACCGCTGCAATCCGCAGCGACAGCCAAGCCGCGCCTAAAATCTGGTCGTCTTTCATCAGTTCGCCATACCAGCGTGTGGAAAATCCGCCCCACACCGTTACCAGCTTGGAATCGTTAAACGAATAGATAACCAGAATAATCAGTGGGATATACAAAAATGCAAATCCCAGAAACAACATGGTTTTTAAAAACCAAGACATTTTCGTTTGCATTATTTGCTCCCTTCTTCCAGTTCGCGCTCTTCGTAACGCTGAAACAGTGCCATCGGTACGACCAGCAGCAGCACCATAACCACGGCAACGGCAGCAGCCAAAGGCCAGTTGTTTTGGTCAAAGAATGCTTGCCACAATACTTTACCAATCATCAGGTTATCAGGTCCGCCCACCAGTTCGGGAATCACATATTCGCCCACACTGGGGATAAACACCAGCATAGAACCTGCAATAATGCCTGTTTTAGACAGGGGCAAAGTGATGGTAAAAAAGGCTTTTAAGGGGTGTGCGCCCAAATCTGCCGCTGCTTCCAGCAAACGCCCGTCCAGTTTTACCAATTGGGTGTATAAGGGCAGAATCATAAACGGCAAATAGGCATACACCATCACCAAAACCAAAGAAAAGTTGTTGTAAAATAAATCCAAAGGTTTATCCACAATGCCCCATTGGATTAAATAGGGGGTGATGTAGTTGTTGATGATGCCGTTTTGTCCCAGCAAGCCCATCCACGCATATACACGCAACAAAAATGATGTCCAAAACGGCAGCATAATTGCCAGCAACAGGGTATTGCGGATGGAAGGGTGGGCGCGGGCAATGGCGTAAGCCATCGGATAGCCTACCAGCAGACAAATCACGGTGGTCAGCAGTGCGGTTTTGACGGACAGCCAATAGGTCAGCAGGTAAATATTTTCGCCGTTGCTGCCGCTAAAGGGATTGAGCATGGCTGCCAAAGACGAACCGAAATCGGCAAACATGTCTTTATAGTTTTGCCAAACGATGTGCAGATTGCCTTGTTCGTCAAACAGCGGGGTAAACGGGGGAATGCGTAAGTCCTGCTCGGCAAAACTGATTTTTAATACGATAAAAAACGGTACTAAAAACAGCAGCAGCAGCCACACAAAGGGTACGCCGATAACGAGTTTGCGCCCCGGACGCAAACGGCGCTTGATATTCACAGACATGGCAAGCTCCTTTAGCGGGTGAGCGGGGTGGGTTGGTTTTCAGGCCAATCCAGATAGACTTCTTCGTCCCAAGTGGGCGGGGTAAGGTTGCGCGTGTACCAGTAGGGCGCGGGCACTTGGCTTTTGATGATGCGTCCGTTGGGCATTTGCACATGGTAAATGGCAAAGCTGCCCAAATAGGCAATGTCTTTGACCACGCCTTTTGCCCAGTTGTGGGTGTCGCGGTGGGCGGGTTTTTCTTTGTGCAGGTCAATGTCTTCGGGACGAATAGAAATCCACACGGTTTGCCCGTTGTCGGCTTCAAATTTTTGGTCGGTATAAACTTTGGCGGGCAGTTCGGGACAGTCAATGAGGGCGTGCTCATCGTCTTTATGCACCAGCTTGCCTTCAAAAATATTGGTTTCGCCGATAAATTCGGCGGTAAAGCGGCTATTGGGGTAGTCGTACACATCGCTGGGCGTGCCAACTTGTTTGAGTTCGCCGTCTGACATAATGGCAACACGGGTTGCCATGGTCATGGCTTCTTCTTGGTCGTGGGTCACCATAATGCAGGTTACGCCCACTTTTTCCAGTGTATTGACCAGTTCAAGCTGGGTTTGCTGACGCAGTTTTTTGTCCAATGCGCCCAAGGGTTCGTCTAACAGCAGCAGTTTGGGGCGTTTGGCAAGCGAGCGTGCCAAGGCAACGCGCTGTTGCTGACCGCCTGAAAGTTGGTGTGGTTTGCGTTTGGCGTATTTGAGCATTTGCACCAAGCGCAGCATTTCTTCTACGCGGGCATTGATTTCTTCTTTGGGCAGTTTGTCTTGTTTTAAGCCGAAGGCGATGTTTTGTTCTACGGTCATGTGTGGGAACAGGGCGTAGCTTTGGAACATCATATTGATGGGGCGGTCGTAGGGGGCAAGTTTGGTGATGTCCTGCCCGTCCAGAATAATGTGTCCGCCGGACGGGGTTTCCATGCCCGCGAGCATACGCAGCAGGGTGGATTTACCGCTGCCCGAACTGCCCAGCAGGGCGAAAATTTCGTGTCGGTTGATGTCCAGGTCAATGGCGTTTACGGCGGTATTGTCGCCAAATTTTTTAACCAAGCCTTTGATTTGCAGATAGGGTGTGCTCATGGGCAGAACTCCGCAGAATGGGTTGCGCTTGCGGGCGCAACGGGTGGCAAACAAGCTGTTTGACGGCTTTGGACAGCAAAAGGTTTCTGTTTAACGGCGTGTGGACAGCAGAAAAATCAAAAACCGATTATTTTAGTGCAGCAAACGTGCAGGGGCAAGGAAAAAAGCAAAACAGGCTGTCCGATGGTGGGGAACAGCCTGTTGGTCAGTGGATTGGGGAATTTAGAAACGGTAAGCAATGCTGGTGCTCAAGCCATTGCCGCGCAGGGTGGGACGTGAACCGTCTGAGGCTTTTTTAACCGATTTTAAGCGGGTGTGGGTGTATTCCACGCCCATTTCCAAATGTGGGGCAACGGCGTATTTGGCACCAAAACCAACGCTGTAACCACGGGCTTTGGCTTTTTGGCTGTTGTCTTTGTTTTCAAAACGGCTTTCGTTATAACCAATTTTGGCATAGGGCATCACATCGCTGCCCGAACGGTAGCCTTGCAGATAAGACACGCTGTAGCGGGATTTTTCTTTAATACGCACGCCGTCTTGTTTGGCAACGGTGGTAGCGATGGGTTTGATTTTGCCTTCTACTTCGCCAATCAATTGGCTGTTGCCAAATTCAAAAGCATGGCTGGCGCTTAAGCTGATATCGGTGCTGCTTTTGGTGCGGGGCCAATCTTTGTCAAATTTATAGCGGGTAGTACCGACTTCCATGCCTACGGACGTACCCGTAAAGGCTTGAGGCTGGTTGGCAAAAGCGGGTAGGGAAGCGGCGCTGCCCAACAGTAAAACGGTAAGTTTTTTCATGGTGTTTCCTTGTTGCTTGGATAAGGGGTGGGGCGATTCTACGGATTTTGTTCTGATGAATCAAATTGCTTTTCCAAGGTTTTGAGTCTTTGGTTAATTTGGCTGAGGTGGCGCAGGTGGACGGCGTTTTTCGTCCATTCTTTTTGGCTTTGCAGGGGGTAGCAGGAAGCGTAATGTCCTGCGCTGGTGATGCTGCGGGTGACGACAGTCCCACCGCCAATCACGGTTTTATCGGCGATTTCAATGTGTCCGACAAACATGGCTGCGCCGCCAATCATGCAGTAATTGCCAATTTGGGTGCTGCCCGAAATGCCTGTGCAGGCGGCGATAACGGTGTGTTCGCCAATGCGGCAGTTGTGGGCGATTTGTACTTGATTGTCAATTTTGGTGCCGCGACCAATCACGGTATCGCCCATGGCACCGCGGTCAATGGTGGTGTTGGCACCGATTTCCACGTCGTCGCCCAAAACTACTGCGCCCGTTTGCGGGATTTTTAGCCAGTCTGTTCCCGTAAATGCCAAACCGAAGCCGTCTGCACCAATAACCGCGCCCGAATGGATTTCCACCCGTTCGCCCAAACGGCAGCCGTGATACACGCTGACATTGGGATGCAGCACGGAATGTGCGCCAATTACACAGTCTGCACCGATAAAGCTGCCCGCGAGAATGCGGCAGTGTTCGCCCAATACTGCGCCTGCTTCAATCACCACATTTGCGCCGATTTCGCAGGATGCGGGCACATGGGCATTGTCGGCGATACAGGCGCGGGGGTGTATGCCTGCGCGGGCAGCAGGGCGTGGGTGGAACAGACGGGCGATTTTGGCAAAATACAAATAGGGGTCGGCGGCGACAATCAGATTGCGCCCTTGAAAACTGTCTGCTGCTTTTGGCGAAACAATCACGGCGGCGGCGGCGCTGGCTTGCACATCGGCGCGGTATTTGGGATTGGCAAGAAAGGTAATGTGTTGGGCTGTGGCAGCGGCAGCGGGGGCAAGACCGTGTATGGCAACGTCTTCGCCGCGCCATTCGCCGCCTAATTGCGCGGTGATTTGGGAAAGGGTGAGCATGGACAATATCCTTTTAAACTGGGGCGATAATTTATGGTGGTGGGAAAGGACTTAAAAGTTTATTGTACTGCTGTCTATAGTGGGGCTTCAAACGATAGTTGATTAAAATCGCAACGATACGGCGTTGTCGCACGGAATGTTGATGAAAGAATAGGGGATGGAAACAACGGGAATAAAAACGCCCCTATGGGAACATTCCCTGTCTTTGTTGATAATCAACAAAAACAAGGTCAACCAACCTCGGGGCGCAATGCTAGTATAGCAGACTGATTATTTGATGCAAGTGGAAATCTGCCAAAGCCCCGAGTGTCCAGAACCCTTGAGACGGTGTCTCGCACGCATGCTGGCTCGCCGACTTTGGCAGACAGGGTTTAATGTATCGCAAAAATTGTTTGGCTTCAATGGAAAAGGCATTTTGGCAATAAAAATCTGCGGGCAGGACGGAGACGAACAGCAGCGTTGTCCCCAGCCCATGCCCGCAGTTTTACACATCGGGGTTTAGAATACCGTACCCAATTGGAACTGGAAGCGTTGCACTTGGTCGGTTTTTTTCTTTTTCAGCGGATAGGCATAGCTGAGTTTGATGGGACCCATCGGCGAAATCCATGTGAGTGCCGCACCTGCCGAATAACGCAATTCTTTGTTAAACGAAGATTTATGCACGGTGTTTTCGCCGTAATAGTTGTTGTGGGCATTGGGATTGTTTACAGGGTGGTAGATACCAGGGGTATAGGTTTTACCATCCCACACGCTGCCTGCATCGGCAAACAGGCTTAAACGCACGCTTTTATTGTCTTTTACGCCGGGGAAGGGGAACAGCAATTCGGCATTCACATTGGCAGCAAATTTACCGCCGTAGTATTCCGTGCCTAAATTCAGGCATTTGCCTGTTTTTTCATCGCATTCGTAGTCGTAGAATTTCGGACCGAGCGAACCTGTTTCATAACCGCGCACCGAACCCAAACCGCCGCCGCTTTGAGCATACATAAACGGCAGTTCTTTGGTTTTGCCGTAGTTGCCGCTGTAGCCGAACTGACCGTTCAACATCAGGGTAAAGGTTTTGTTGATGGGGAAATACCATGTTTGCTGGTGGTCAAGCTGGTAATACTGCAAACCGCTTCCTGGGAGTCCTGCTTCTGCGCCCACGCTTGCCTGATAGCCGCGTGTGGGCCAGAACGCATCATCAGTGGTGTTGCGGTACCAGCTTAAAATGCCTTTGTAAATCCAGTTTTTATTGCCGTTGTTGTCCACAAAACGGCGGTAGCGTGTGGGCGACTGCGGATACAGCCCCACATTTAAATGTTCCGCACCCAAACCGAAGTTTACGCGGTCGTATTCGGTAATCGGCACGCCCATAATGGCAGTTGCACCGTATTTTTTAATGCGGTAGCTGCGCGGGCTGTTGTTGAGTTTGTAGGGGTTGTAATCCGAACCGAACAGCGAATAAGTCATGCTCACACCGTCGGGGGTAAAATAGGGGTCGGTAAAGGAAATGCTGGCGTTTTTACGCACTTTACTGCGCGAAATGCTGGCAGAAGCCGATTTGCCCGTACCAAACAGATTATCCTGCGCCACGCTGCCTGCAATCACCAAGCCATCGTCTTGCGACCAACCCGCCGAAGCGTTCAAACTGCCCGTATGGCGTTCTTGTACTTTGACGGATACGTCCATTTGCTGGTCATTTTCGGCGGTGGGCTTGCCTTCAATCGACACATCGTCAAAATAACCCAACTGCATCAGGCGTTGGCGTGAACGGTCCACTTTAGATTGGTCGTACACTGCGCCTTCCATTTGGCGGAATTCGCGGCGGATAACTTCATCACGGGTTTTGGTATTGCCCGAAATATTGATTTGGCGCACCGCAATCCGCGCCCCCGGTGCCAAACGGACATCAATATCAATGCTGCCGTCGGGATTGCGTTGGGCTTCGGCATTGGCGTTGGCATAAAAATAACCTGCCGACTGCAAATCGCTGCGGATGCCCGCCAGTGCCGCTTCCAATTGCTCGTAATTACTCCAATTGCCTTTTTTCAGCTTGCTCAAACGCTTGAGTAGCTTTTCTTTTGGCACTTCTTTGTTGTCGCCGCTGATGCCGATATTGCCCCAGCGGTAACGCTTGCCTTCGTTTACTTTGATAACGACTTTTTCGCGCGTTTTGTCTTCGTTTAATTCGCGGTCGTCCAAATCCACTTCGGCATCAAAAAAGCCGCGTGTACGGTAAAAACTTTCCAAACGGGCTTTGTCCTGCCCGAATTTTTCCCAAGAAAACACATTGCTTTTGGTCAGCCACGAAAACAGCGTACCGTCTGTAAGGGCGATTTGGCGTTCCAAACGGGCATCGCTGAAATGTTCATTGCCTTCAAATTCAATTTGGCGTACGCGGGTGGTTTTGCCTTCTTCCACGTTAATGGTCAGGGCAACGCGGTTACGTGCCAATTCCTGCACTTCGGGGGTGATTTTGACATTGTTTTTGCCTTGCTCGCGGTAGGTGGCATCCAGCGCGCGCATGGCGCGTACCAAGGCTTCTTGGCTGAAAAAATCGCCTTTGGCAAGCCCTGTGGAAGCAAGGGCTTTTTCGGTGTCGTAATTGGCACCGCTGTCAAAATCTTTGAGTTTTTGGTCGTGGTCTTTGGCATTGGGGTCATTGACCAAATCGCCGATGTCGCCATTGGTGTCGCCGCGCATTTCTGCCAGATTTTTTAATACGGCATCATTGGGCAGTACTTTTGAGCCCTTTACGGTAACATTGCTGATAACGGGACGTTCTTTAACCGTAATAATCAGCATATTGCCGTTTTGCTCAAGGCTGACGTTTTCGTAAAAACCGCTGGCATACAGGCTGCGGATAATGCTTTCGCCCAAGGCTTCGCTGTATTCTTCGCCCATTTTAAACGGCAGCAGCGAGCGCACGGTGGCTTCAGATGTGTGTTGTTCGCCTTCAATGCGCAGCTCGGAAATTTTAAAATTGTCGGCAAGCGCGGGACTGATTAAGCCGATGGCAATCAGTGTGAGGGTGATTTTTTTGAGGTTCATCGAAATTCCTTTTTGGTTTGAAGCCCCACCATACATGATGGCGGTTAAATGAAATTTTGTTGGTTTGGGGTGTCCGTCCCCTAATCAGAACCACACGGGTGCCGGAGTGTGGTTCTGTGTGTTGAAACATCGACATTCCTTTTTGAGTAAGGTTAGCCGAATAAGCGGGTAAGGTCGTTAAAAAACGCCAGCAGCATCATGGTTAGCATCAGGGTAATGCCAATGCGTAAACCAAGCTGTTGCACCTGTTCGCTTAAGGGCTTGCCGCGAATGAGTTCGGCAGTATAGTAAACTAGATGTCCGCCGTCCAATACGGGAATAGGCAGTAAATTCATCACGCCCAAACTTAAGCTGACCACGGCGAGAAATTCTAAATACGCCTGCCAGCCTGCGGATGCGCTGCTGCCTGCTACTTCGGCAATGCCCACAGGTCCAGAAATATGGTGCAGCGAGGCTTGTCCAAACAGCAGTTTGCGGAAGAAATCCACAGTCATCACGGCGTAAGAGGCGGTTTTGTCCCATGCGGCAGTGAGGGCTTCGCCTGCACTGGGGCGGTAGCGGTGAATGATGTGGGCTTGCCATGCGCTGTCGGGGGCAGCCATTACGCCGATTTGTCCGATGATTTGGCTGCGGTCGGGCAGCTCGACGGCATTGGTGAGAATTTGGGTTTGGTAAGATTTGCCTGCGCGGGTGTAGGTAACATTCAGCCTGCTGCCTGCGTTTTCGCGGATAATGGTTTGCCAATCGCGCCAGTGGGGGGTGGGGGTGTTGCCAATGGCGGTAATGCGGTCGCCGCTGCGTAAGCCTGCTTTGTCGGCGGGGCTGTCGGGCAGCACGCGCCCAATCGCATCGCTGTTTTTGTGGGGGGAAATGCCTAAATCGGCAATGCGCTTGGCAATGGCTTGGGCTTCGGGACTGCCCGCAGCGTCAATCACGCGCACGGCGTTTTTTCCATCGGCGGTTTGTACGTTTACATTGACTTTGCCGCTGTCCAAATTAAGAATCATGCGGGTGCGGGCATCGTTAAAATCGGTAACGGCAGTACCGTTTACCGAAAGAATGCGGTCGCCTGACACAAAGCCTGCCTGTGCCGCCACAGAGGGGGTGTGTACCGTGCCAACATAGGGTTTGATTTGGGTGATGCCGTCGGCGGCAAACAGCCAAAAATACAGCAGTACCGCCAGCACCAGATTCACCAAAGGTCCTGCTGCCACCACGATAATGCGTTTGAGCGGGTGTTGTTTGTCAAAGGCATAAGGCAAATCGGCTTCGGCAACATTGCCTTCGCGGGTATCCACCATTTTGACATAACCGCCCAAGGGAATGGGGGCGAGACACCATTCAATATTGCGCCATTGTTTTTTGACAAAGGGTTTGCCAAAGCCCACCGAAAAACGCAATACTTTAATGCCGCACCAACGCGCTGCCAGCAGGTGTCCCAGCTCGTGCAGGCTCACCAGCAGCAAAATGGCAACTAAAAAGGCGATAAGGGTTTGAAGAAGTGACAAAATTGTTTTCCTATAAAAATATTATTCAATTCATTGGCTATCAGTATTCGCGCACCACGGCATTGTGCTGCAGGCGTTCGACAAACTGCTGATGGGCTTTTTCCAATTCCTGACTGCGCAGCAGACGGCGCACCGCTTCGCGGCGGATTTTTTCGGGGTCGGTTTCGGTGCGTTTGCCCACCAGTTGCAGCATCTGCCAATTGTGCGCGGTTTGCACGGGCGCAGCGGTTTGCCCCGGCGACAGTTTCTGCAGCAGGGCTTCCACTTTCGGGGCTTCGCTGTGGTCGGTCAGGTCTTGCAAACCGCCTTGGGCGGCAGCAGGTTCTTGTGAATAGCGTTTGGCCAATGCGCCAAAATCATTGCCCTGCACCACGGCGTTGGCAATCAAATCCATGCGTTTGCCAACCGATGAAGCGGTATTGTTTTTGCTGATTTTAATCAGGATGCGGCGCACTTGATACACGGTATAAGGTTCGCCTGCGGGCAGGGTGCGGTTTTCTTTGGCGGCGGATTCAATATATTGGTCAATTTGATGGGGGGTGATGTTGATGCCTTCGGTTAAATCCGCCATCACTTTTTCAATCAGCAAATCTTTCGCCACTTCCAAACGGTATTGTTCGCGGTTCCAACCCAAACGCGCGGCATCGGCATAAATTTTATCGGTGTTTACGCCTGCTTGGTTGGCGCGGCGGGTGATTTCATTGTCGATTTCGGCGGGGGTGGTTTTTAATTGTTTGTTACGCGCTTCATCTACCATCAGGGCGCGTTCCATCAGGCTTTGACGCGCTGCCTGTAAAACCTGTTCGCGCGGAATATCGGCACGTCCTGCGTTTTCGTGCATCACGGTGGCGGTGCGGGCGATGTCGCCATAGGTGATGATGTTGCCGTTGATTTCGGCGGCGATGCTGTTTAGGGTGCGGATTTCGGCGGCGGCACTATTGCCCGCTGCGGCAATCAGTAAAGCGTAAAATAAAGGTTTGATGCGTGATGTTTTCATTTTTTGATGACCTCGTTGGTTTTGTGGTACTTGGGAATGCCCAAACGCAGTGCTTTAAAGGGGTTGTTGCCCAAGCTGCTTAAATCTTTTAACTGCAAGGTAAAAAACAGAGCGTGTTTGTAGCTGTCTTGCCCGCTGGTGTAGCGTTGTGCCGCCATGCTTGCGCTCCAGCAGCCGCAATGGCTGCGGTATTCCAAGCCCAGCATCTGCTCCAGCGGTTTGCGCGGCGACAGCCCGTAGTTCAAACGTCCCATGGCATACAGATTATTGTGTATGGGCCATTGAAACGCCAAATCCAGCTGGCGCAAACGGTCAAAATGACCCGTATAAATTTCTTCACGGCGGGCGTATTTATAACGCGCCGACAACACCTTACCCGCTTCGGGGTGGTAACGGATGCCTGCATCGGCGCGTTCCAAAGCGCGGGCGTTTTGATTGTAATGCAGTTTGGCATCAGCGTGCCAATGCTGTGCCACGCGCCCACCCGCAAAGGCAGCGATGTCGCTTTTATTGCGTGGCAAACGGGCGATATTGCCGTTTAATAACACATTGTCGGCATTAAAGTAAAATTTTTGTCCGATGCCTGCGCGGAAGCGTTCTGCGCCGCTGTGTGTTTCAAACAGGCGCGTTTGTAAACCGAAAGACAGGCTGTTGCTGCTGTTGATGCGGTCGTTGCCCGAATACAGGTTTTCGCGGAACAGCTGGGCGTAACTAAAGCTGTTTTCGGACGAATCAAAATTGGGCAAGTCGTTTTGCGATTTTTTGGGAATATAGTTGTAAAACAAACGCGGTTCCAGCGTTTGAATGAAATTTTGTCCAAACAGGCGGGTGTGCCGTTCAAAATTCATGCCTGTATCTAGGTTGGCAATTGGCAGAATGCGGTCGGCGGTGTGTGAGGGCGTGCCGCGAAAGCGGTCAAGCCAATAGCGGGTAAGGTGTACGCCTACTTTGGGACGGGCATACCACCAGCCGCGGTCTAGCTGCCATTGTGCTTGCGGATACAGCACGGCACGGCTGCCGTCTTGCCGTTCGGAATGTTCAAAACGGGTAAACTGGCTGCTGACGGCGGTTTTGATGCTGCCAAATTGTCTGTCCCACTGCGTGGATACACGCGGCAGCAGGGCATAAGGTTTGTCTTTGCGCCCTTGTGCATCGCTTAAGGTTTGGTATTTTTGCGCAAGGGCTTGGGCGTTGAGTGTGCCGCCAAAGGCTTTGCCTTCGTAATTTAACCAAGCGCGGCGGTCTAACTGCACGTTTTCCGCCACTTCGTTGCGCCCGTAAAAATCGCGGTAGTAGTCGTCATCGGATACTTGGTTGAGACTGACCCCGCCTTGCCATTGTGGATTGAGGCGGTGCTGGTGTTGCCATTGCACTTCATAACGGTGGTCGTGGCGGCTGCGGCGGTCGTGCGGCATATAACGTGCCTGTACCTGCCCTTGATAATCGGGCATCAGGTAACGGGTTTCGCCGCGCAGGGTTAAACCGCGTGCACTAATCACACCAGGGGCGAAAGTGGCATCGTAGTTGGGCGCAACATTAAAATAATACGGCAGTTCCACTTCTGT
This sequence comes from Conchiformibius steedae, assembly GCF_014054725.1. Classification (NCBI taxonomy): domain Bacteria; kingdom Pseudomonadati; phylum Pseudomonadota; class Betaproteobacteria; order Neisseriales; family Neisseriaceae; genus Conchiformibius; species Conchiformibius steedae. The sequence continues at coordinate 501,473 of NZ_CP059563.1, forward strand.
GCCGTTAGAGCCGATTTTCACGCTGGGAACAAGAAAACCGCTTTTGCGCCCACCGCTTAAAGGAAAATCCGCCCAAGGCGTGTACAAAATCGGTACGCCTTTAAACACCAGCTTGGCGTGTTTTGCCGTGCCGATATTGGTGTTGCGGTCGGCTTGCAGTTCTGCCGCTTCAATATACCACGGATTATCGCCGCGTCCGCAGGTGTTAAAACGCACTTTCTTGGCAGATGAACGCTTACCGTCGTGCAAAACCAGTTCGCTGCCCGTGCCTTGCAAACGCCGTCCTTCGTGTTCTGCTTCAAACGCGGCATCGCGCACCTGTCCGCTTTGCTTGCCCAAATCGTATTGCAGGGTGTCGCCGCGAACTTGTGCGCCATCGGCGCGGGTTAGGGTAAATCCCCCTTCGGCGGTAAGGGTGTCGGCGGGCTGGTCGTAATCAATGCGTTGGGCGTGCAGGGTTTCGGCATTGCGCTCCACCACCACATCGCCTTCTGCCAAAGCGCGTACCCCCGTTTGTCCCGCGATTTTGTTGGCACGGATACGCACGGCATCAGTAGGCAAATCCTGTGTTGCCACAGGCACATTATCAACGGCAGGTGCAGAAGCAGCCGATACCACATCATCGGTGTGGCACACTTCTGCCTGCTGGGCTTGTGCCGTGGTGCTGCAAAATGCCCACACCAACGCCACCACCAAAGGCTTGCACGCAAACACGCCCCCCGACTGCTTCAACGGGCGCGAAAACACCGCTGCAGGTGCAGGCGCAGCCCGAAGCGCAGCACGCTTGATGCGTGGTTTTACAGCAAAAAAGAGTTTGGAGACATGCGACAAAATAAGCGACCCTGCCGAAAATTTGCATTACAATAGCAATTATTTTAACCGAAAAAATTACCATGCAACGAAAAGAGTTATTAACACAGCGGGAAGAATTTAACCAAATGCGTGAACAATTATTAAAAAATTGGCTCTCGGAACGCTATCCGCAACGGACGTTCCGCTTGGATTTTGCCGCGCAAGATGCCGATTTCCGCCGTTATTTACGCGCCGTGTTTGAAGACGGCAGCACCCTGATTTGCATGGACGCGCCCCCCGAACAAATCAATCTTGAACCCTATATTCAAGTGCGAGACCTGTTCGCCCCCGTGTTAAACGTACCCGAAATTATTGATTGTAACCGCGAGCAAGGTTTTTTGACCTTAAACGATTTGGGCGACACGCAATACTTAAAAGCCATGACCGCGCCCGAAAACAACCATCCTGCCGCGCACAAAGCCCTGATTTTGGAAGCATGGGACGAACTGATTGCCCTGCAAAAAAGCAGTCGTCCCCATGTTTTGCCTGAGTACGACCGCAGCGTTTTGTTGCGCGAAGTGAACCTGTTTCCCGAATGGTTTGTTGCCAAAGAACTGCGTAGCGAAGCAGAACAGGCAGCCAACCGCGACCACGCCTTGAATTTCAAACAAAAACAACTGTGGCAACAAACCGTAGAAGTGCTGCTTCCCGCCATTGAGCAGCAGCCCAAAGTATTCGTCCACCGCGATTTTATTGTGCGTAATATTATGCTGACGCGCGACCGTCCGGGGATTTTGGATTTCCAAGACGCGCTTTACGGTCCGATTACCTATGATGTTGTTTCGTTGCTGCGCGATGCCTTTATTGAATGGGATGAAGAATTTGTTTTGGATTTGCTGGTGCGCTATTGGGAAAAGGTACGCGCAGCGGGTTTGCCTGTGGCGGCGCAGTTTGACGAATTTTACCGTTGGTTTGAATGGATGGGTGTGCAGCGTCATTTGAAAGTGGCGGGGATTTTTGCACGTTTGTGGCATCGCGATGGCAAAGACAAATACCGTCCTGAAATTCCGCGTTTTCTGAATTATTTGCGCCGAACCAGCCGCCGTTATACCGAATTACAGCCTTTGTATGCCTTGCTGGTGGATTTGGTGGGCGATGAAGAACGGCAAACGGGCTATACCTTTTAAGTACAGCGTTTTTAAGGGGCAGGACATGGCACGCATCAATCCGCAAAACCTGCACAAATACCGCCTGTCTTCGGTGATTTTGGTGGCATTGTGCGACGACCGCATCGAGCTGGTTAAAGTCAAAACCCGTGAAAGTTTTGTCGGTAGCGCGGTGCTGCCGCCACAGGCAAACGGGCGCAGCGATTGGGACGACGAACAGCGCAACAATGGGCGCAACCACCTGCCTTTTGCCCATCCGCGCACGCCCGTTACCAACAGCCGCGCCGCCACCGAAGTTTTGAAAAACGTTTTGACACAAAGCCGTTTTTCGCCCACTGCCCCCATTTTGATTATTCGTCCGCAAATCCGTTTTTTAAACGACATTACCGATGCCGAACTCAACACCTTGCGCGATGTGGCATTGAAAGCGGGCGCGGCACAGGTGCATATGTATTTGAAGCCCGAATTTTCCGATAACGATTGGGGTTTTTTTGAAAGTTTATAATTTTTTGATGGATAAGGATTAAAAATGAGTTTTCCCGCTTGCCCGCAATGTGCTTCCGAACTGACCTACCACGACGGTACGCAGTTGGTTTGCCCCGAATGCGCCCATGAATGGACGGAAGAGGGCAATGCTGAAGCCGCTGCTTCAGGGCATCAGGTGCGCGATGCCAACGGTACGCCGCTGCAAGACGGTGATACGGTGGTGTTGATTAAGGATTTGAAAGTAAAAGGAAGCTCTACCGTGATTAAGCAGGGGACAAAAGTGAAAAACATCCGCCTGCAAGACGGCGACCACGATATTTCCTGCAAAATCAACGGTACGGGCATGAATTTGAAATCGGAATTTGTTAAAAAAGCCTGATGTATGTTTGACGAAAAACCGCTGCGAAATGCAGCGGTTTTTAGTTGTTTAAAATCGCAACGATACGGCGTTGCCAACGCCCTGATGTACTATGCGTACACGGCGGGCGTTGTCGCCTTGTCTCGTTTTTATTTTCACCAACTATAATTATGGGCGCAGGGCTTGTTTTAAGGCGCGGAAAAAGGGTTGTGCGGGCATGGTACGCATCCGCAGCAGTATCACGGCGCAGGCAGCCATCAGCAGGTGCATGGGTAACAGCCCTGCCCAAAAGGGAATTTTGCCGTCTTCTACGGCATCGCGCAGCAGGGTCAGTCCGTTTTGATAGAGCAGAAAAAAGCCTGCGGCGGTTAAAACGTGATAAGACGCACCACTGCGGGGGTTGGTATAGGACAGCGGCACGGCAAGCCAGCCCAGCAGCAGCACGGTAAACGGCAGCGAGATGCGCCACATCAGTTCGGCGCGGTATTTGGGGTCGGGGTTGGCAAACAGGGCAGAAGTAGGCAAAGTGCGGCGGTGGGAAATGGGGTCGGTAAGCGTGGGTGCGGTGGCGATGGCTAGGCTAAGCCGTTCAAAGGAAATCTGTTCAAAATCGCCTTTGCCCGCGCTGCCACGGTAGCGGTAGCCTTGTTCCAACACCAGTTTGCGCGTGCCGTCGTTTAGGTCAAAATGCCCCGATTGGGCAAAAATTACGCTGTCGCTGCCGTCGGGGTGCTGTTCGCGTAAAAACAGATTGCGCATCTGTCCTTGGTCGGGATTAAAGGTTTCCACAAAATAAATGCGCCCGTTTTTGCGTCCCAGTTCGCGGAATACGCCTGCTTCTACCAGTGAGAGATTTTGTTTTTGTTTTAAGATTTCGGCGTATTCGCGGCTGCGCAATTCCGCCCACGGCAATACTGCCAACTGCATCACCGCCACCAGCACCGCCAAAGGCAGGGTAAAGGCAAACACGGGGCGCAGCCAGTGGCGCAATCCCAAACCGCTTGCCAGCCATACCGACATTTCGCTGTCGCGCCAATAGCGTGCCAGCACGGTCAAGATGCTGATGTAGGCAGTCAGTACCAGCAGCAACGGGGTCATGCCCAGCGTCCAAAAGCCGATAAGTGCGGCAACGGCTTCGGCGGCCACGCGCCCGTCGGCGGCGCGTCCGAGCAGATTGATGCCTTGGGTAAACACCAAAATCGCCACTAAAATAAAAAAAGTGCCTACAGCAACAGTGGTGGTGTCTTTAAAAAACTGTTTTTGATAAATCATGGGTTTTGCTTTGCCCGAAAGGGGCGCTGATTGTATCGTAAAACACGGTGTGAAAAAACCCGAAAACCGTCGGGGTCGGGACGGGTTTCGGGTAGGGTGCGGACAAGCGGTAAGGTATCAGCGTTTGGCTTTGGCGCGTGCCGCTGTGCGGGTTTTGCTTTGGGCTTTTTTGGTTTGGTTTACCGTTTTTGCCTTTGCAATAACTTTTGCTTTTGCGGCGGGGCGGGCTTTGGGTGCGGGTTTTGCCTTGGCTGCTGCCGTTTTCGCGCTTGCTTTGGCGGGTTTTTTAACGGCGGTTTCGGTTGCGGGCTTAAAGCTGGTTTTAAAGCCTTTGGCACGCAGGCTCTTACCCAACACTTTTGCCAAACGTTCGGCAATCACGCGGCGCTGGCGTTTGTCGGACAGCTTTTTTAAATCCTTTTTGTTGCTCATGTAATACATTTCCAATTGCAGGGTGGGGCAGTTGGTGTTTTTGAGCATCATAAAACCAGCACGGCGGACTGCGGGTTTTTTCGGATTAAAGGCTTTTTGGACGTTTTGGGCGATTTGCAGACTTTTTTTGCCGACTGCCGTTTTATCGGCCTGACGGGAAACATAAACCTGTACGCCTTGGGCGCGGGCGTGTTTGGCGGCATTGACATGCACCGAGGCAAACAGCTTGCGGCAGTGTTTACGCGCATAGGCCAAACGCTGCCTGAGCGGGCGGAAAGTATCGTCCTTGCGGGTCATGGCAACGCTGAAACCTTGTTTCTTCAGTTGTTTACCCAATTGCAAAGACATGTCCAAGGCAATGTCTTTTTCCTTAAACTCGTGTTTGCCCAAGGTGCCGATGGCGCCGGGGTCTTTGCCGCCGTGTCCCGCATCAATCACAATATCGGCAGCGGCGGCACTGCCCAAATGCAGGGCAAGGGCGGCTGCGCAGGCTGCGCGTTTGAACCATTGTTTCATCAGAATTCCTTTTTGGTTTGAAACCCCTGCCGTTCATGGCGCGGTAAAATCCGCTTTTATCGGGGCGGGGCGTAAGCACGTTCCAATCAGGACAACACATCGGGCTGCGCTTGATGCGTCGTCCTGTGTGTTGAAACATTATAACGTTCCTTTTCGGGATAAATGTACCGTTTCGGGTGCGGGTGGGGAAATGGGGAATATGCTCCTTTTGAGAATGGTAAAGATTCCGATTATACGGCATTTTTTGCTGATTAAGCAGTTTAAACCACGGGTTTGACGGCTTTTTCAGACAGCTTTGCCACAGTTTTTGCCGCTTCCATTATAATGGCGGGATTGATATTGCCTATTTAAGCGGCAACAAGGCTGTCGTTTGTTTTGAAAAAGGAAAAAATAATGCTGAAACAGAGAATTATCACGGCATTGGTGTTGCTGCCGCTGATGTTGCTGATGCTGTTTGCCGCAGGCGAGGCGGTGTGGGCGGCGTTTGCGGGGGTGATTGTGCTGACCGCATTGTGGGAATTTTCGCGCCTGTGCGGGTTTACGGTTAAGCAGCAGACGGTTTACACCGTGTCGGTAGCACTGTTTTTACTGACGGCGTATTTGGGCGGCTGGCAGCTTCCCGCCTTGGCGTGGGCGGGCGTACTGGTGTTCTGGCTGGTGCTGATGCCGTTTTGGTTGTGGAAAAAATGGTCGTGGCGCGGACTGCATGTGCGCACCGCAGCGGCAGGACTGATGATGCTGATACCGTTTTGGTTTGCCCTGCGCCTGCTGCGGCTGGAAGGCAGCGCGGCATTGCTGTTGTGGGTAATGGGTATTGTGTGGGTGGCGGATATTTTTGCCTATTTTGCGGGTAAACGCTGGGGCAAACGCAAACTTGCCCCTGCCGTCAGTCCGGGGAAAACATGGGAAGGCGCGGCAGGCGGTTTGGTGGCGGTAATGGGCTATATTTTGCTGTCGCGCAGCGTGTGGGGGGCGGAAGGCAGCGTGTTCTTGCTGGTTTTGCTGGTAACGGTGATGGTGGCGTTGAGCATTGGCGGCGATTTGTTGGAAAGCTGGTTCAAACGCGGCGCAGGCATGAAAGACAGCAGCAACCTGTTGCCCGGACACGGCGGCGTATTGGACCGCATTGACGGACTGATTGCCGTGGTCAGCACGTATGCAGCGCTGTGGGTGCTGTTTGGCTAGGGTGTATCCCCCTACTTGCCCGTCTTTTGAACACCGCGTTTGAAAGACGGGATTTTACCGCGCAATCTTGCTAAAATCGTTTTTTTGATTTGCACATTTTTTAAAGGACGATAACAAATGAACACACCCACCCTGCCGATTGAAGCCAAAGACATTCAAAAACTGATTCCCCACCGTTATCCTTTTATGCTGCTGGACCGCGTAACTGCCTTTGAACCCGATAAACGCCTAACCGCAATAAAAAACATCAGCATGAACGAACCGCAGTTTCAAGGGCATTTCCCCGATTTTCCCGTAATGCCGGGGGTATTGCTGATTGAAGCCATGGCGCAGGCGTGCGGTGCGTTGGCGATTTTGAGCGAAGGCGGACGCAATCCCGATGAAATCTATTTTTTTGCAGGCATTGATAACGCCCGTTTTAAACGTCAAGTGATTCCGGGTGACCGTGTGGTATTTGAAATTGAGTTGTTGCAAAGCAAACGTGGCATCGGCAAATTTAAAGCCACCGCTTTAGTAGAAGGCGAATTGGCAGTAGAAGCCGAAATCATGTGCGCCAAGCGTAAAGTATGAAACTATTAACCCGTTATGTGGTGCGCCGCTTGGGAACGGCGGCACTGGCAGCATTATTGGCATTGGCGGCGTTGTACAGCTTTTTTGATTTGCTGAACGAAGTGGGCAATATCGGTAAAGGCAGCTACACCACCGCCACCGCGTTTCAATATATTTTGCTGCAAGCCCCGTCCCGTGCTTATCAGTTAATGCCTTTGGCGGTGCTGTTGGGCGGATTGTTTGCGCTGAACCGTTTGGCTGCCGACAGCGAATGGGCAGTGATGAAAACCAGCGGTTTGAGTAACGCGGACATTATCCGCATGGTGCTGGTGTTCGGCAGCATATTTGCCTTGGCAACGGTATTGCTGGGCGAATGGGTTGCACCCGAAAGCAGCCGCCGCGCCGATGCTTTAAAAGCCGCCGCCAAATCGGGGCAGGTATCCGCTTCGCGGGACGGGGTGTGGATTAAAGAAGCCCACAGCATGACTTATATCGCTTCGGTATTGCCCGACAACAGCTTGAGCGGTGTCAAAATCTGGCATTATGGCGACGATTTCAAACTGCGTGAAGCCGTGTACGCGCCACGCGCACGGGTGGAAAACGGGCAATGGCTGCTGTTTGACAGCCGCAGCAGCGTGTTGGCAGCAGAACAGGTACGCACCACCGCGCAGCCGCAACGTTTATGGCGCAGCGGTGTGGGCGCGGATTTGTTGGCGATTTTGCAAATCAAACCCGAACAGATGTCGTTTGCTGCTTTGGGGCGTTATATCCGCCATTTGGAACAAAACCGTCAGCAAACCCAAGCCTACCGCGTGGCGTGGTGGAACAAACTCACTTATCCCGCTGCGGCGGCGGTGATGGCATTGCTGGCATTGGCGTTTACGCCCACTTCGGGACGACACACCAATATGGGTTTGAAACTGTTTGGCGGGGTGTGTTTGGGACTGCTGTTTTATTTTACGGGCAGGTTGTTTGGTTTTACCAGCCAGCTTTACGGCGTACCTGCTTTTATTTCTGCTACTTTGCCTACGGCTGCGTTTGCGGTTTGGGCGGTTTGGCGCATACGCGCACAGGAACAACGTTAATGCACCATCAGAATGTTTCCCTTTCGCGCCGCCACCTGTTGTTGGGCTGTGCGGCTGCTGCCGTATTGAGTGCCTGTGGCGGCAAAACCCATGCCAAATTGCCCGCAGGCGCATCGGTGTTGGCGTTGGGCGATTCGCTGACTTTCGGTTACGGTGCAGACCCCGCTGCCGCTTATCCCGCGCAACTCGCCCAAATCAGCCGTTGGCGCGTGCATAACGGCGGTATATCGGGCGACACGTCCGCACAAGCTTTGGCGCGTTTGCCTGCGCTGTTGCGCGAACACCAGCCCAAGCTGGTTTTAGTCGGGATTGGCGGTAACGACTTTTTGCGCCGTTACCCCGAAAACCAAACCCGTGCCAACATCAGCCGCATCATTGAGCAATGCGCCCCTGTGCCTGTGGTATTGATTGCCCAGCCCAAACCGTCTTTGGGCGCGGTGATTGGAAATTTGGACGACCACCCCTTGTACGCACAATTGGCAAAACAGCATCAAATTCCGCTGTTTGCCGATGCGTGGAGCGATATTTTGGCGGATAAGGATTTGAAATCCGATGCCATTCACGCCAACGCCGCAGGTTATCGCCTGTTTGCCGAGCGTTTGGCAAAATTTCTAAAAAAACAGGGTTTTTTATAAATCACGCCATTTCTTCAAAATCATTCTGTTGCGCGGCAAAACGGGCGCATACCGCCACAATCTCTGCGCCAAACTGGGTGATTTTCGCTGCGCCCAAACCGTAAATTTCCGACAAATCTGATAATTGTTCAGGCATACGGCGCACAATGTCCTGCAAGGTGCGGTCGCCGCACACAATATAGGCAGGCACATTATCGGCTTTGGCACGCCCGATGCGCCATTGCCGCAATGCCTGCCACAAACGTTCTTCGCGTTCGGTACGCAGCCAGTCGCCGCGCGGGGTTTGTACGGCGGCTTTGGCGCGTTTGAGCGGGCGCAACAACACGGTTTCGCTGCCTTTTAAAACGGGCTTGGCGGCTTCGGTCAAACGCAGGGCGTGAAAATGATAAGGGTCGCTGTCCAGCAGACCCAAACCGATACATTGGCGGGTAATGCTGCGCCAGTCTTTCTCGCTTAAATCTGCGCCGATGCCAAAGGTAGATAATGTGTCGTGGCGGTTGCGGGCAATCCAATCATCGGCTTTGCCGCGCAATACGTTAATCACATAACCCGCCGCGAAACTTTGTCCGACACGGTACACGCAGCTTAATAGTTTGCGTACCGATTCGGTGGCATCAAAACGCACGGGCGGATTGAGGCAGTTGTCGCAATTGCCGCACGGTTCAGAGGCTTCCCCAAAATGGCGCAGCAGCGGCACACGCCGACAACCTGCGGTTTCGCACACGTCAAATACGGCATTGAGTTTTTGCAATTCAATTTGTTTTTGTGTTTCGTCTGCGCCGCTTTGGGCGATGCGCTCGCGCAGCAGCATCAGATTGTTCATGCCGTAACACAGCCAGCTGTGGGCGGGTAGTCCGTCCCGTCCTGCGCGTCCGCTTTCCTGATAAAAATGTTCAATGCTTTGCGGCATATCCAAATGCGCGACAAAACGCACATCGGGCTTGTCGATGCCCATGCCGAATGCCACGGTTGCCACCATAATAATGTGGTCTTCGCGGGTAAAGCGGCGCTGGTGTTCGGCGCGTGTTTCATTGGGCAAACCCGCATGATAGGGCAGCGCGTTTAAACCGTTTTCGCGCAAAAACGCTGCCACGTCTTCCACGCTTTTGCGGCTGAGACAATACACAATCCCGCTTTGTCCGCGCATCTGTTTTTGAATAAAATCCAATAATTGTTTTTTGCCGTTGTTTTTTTCAACAATTTGGTAATGGATATTGGGACGGTCGAAACTGGCAGTAAATTCGGCGGCTTCCTGCAAATGCAGATAATGTTTAATGTCGGCGCGGGTTTGCGCGTCGGCGGTGGCGGTGAGGGCAATGCGGGGAATATGTGGATAACGCTGCGCCAACAAACCCAATTGACGGTATTCGGGACGGAAATCGTGTCCCCACTGGCTCACACAGTGGGCTTCGTCTATGGCAAACAGCGAAATCAAATGATGGTCTAAAAAGCGTAAAAATTTTTCTGATACGGCTCGTTCGGGGGCAACGTACAGCAGTTTCAAACGCCCCACACGAACGGCATCGGCAATCTGATGCAGCTGTTCGGACGGTACGCCTGAATGTACCGCCGCCGCTTCCACCCCCGCCAAACGCAAGGCGGCGACTTGGTCGTCCATCAGCGCAATCAGCGGCGACACCACCACCGCCACGCCTTCGCGCAGCAGTGCGGGAATTTGATAACACAAGGATTTGCCGCCGCCTGTGGGCATCAGCACCATGGCATTGCCGCCTGCCGCCACCGTTTCCACAATCTGCGCCTGATTGCCGCGAAAATCGGGATAGCCGAAAGTGGTTTGCAAAATATGGCGGGCAGCGTTCATCAAAATTCCTTTTCGGTTTGAAACCCCGCTGTTTACGGCGGTAAAATCAGCTTTTTTATTCGTTCGGGGTGTTACCCCACCCGAATCAGGGTAACCCATAAGGCTGTGCTTTATGGATTGCCCTGTGTGTTGAAACATGATGGGGCGGGACGTGTTCGGGAAAAACGGCGATTGTACCGCCGTCAAGGGCGCAGCAGCAATGCAATTGGGTTACAATCCTGTTTTTCCTGTTTTCAATCAAAAGGAATGATTTGATGATGATAAAAAATAGCCGTTTACTGCCTGTTGCGTTTACTGTTTTGCTACTGTCTGCCTGTGCGGGCAGTAATATGCCTGCTTACACCGCGCCCGCCATGAGCGGTACTTGGAAAGACATCGGCACGATTGCCAACAACAACATCGTGGTGGCGTACGAAACGGGCAGCGTGCAGCGCACAGGCGACCAAGCGCGTTTGCGCGACCGCAAAATCGTGGTCAATCCCGCCAAAGAAGCCTATATCGGCACGCCGCGTTATAAAGTGGCGGTAAGCGATTGGGAATTTCATTGTAAAAACCGCAGCTACCGCATCGCCGTGGTGCGTTATTTGGACGAAAGCGGCAAGCATTTGCGCGAAGACCGTTTTAGTGCCACCGCCATCCGCCACATGCCGCTTACCGTGGGTACGATAGCCGAAAAACAGTTTAAAATCGCCTGTAAATAATGTGTCTGCTGCCCAACAATTTTTGTCCGCAGCCAATGCAAAACGCACAATTACATCTGCAACATGCTAATATACGGGCGTATTTTTTTCGGAGACTTGTATGAAAAGACTTTTTTCTGCTGCTGCCGTGCTGGTGTTCAGCGCCGCTGCCGCTGCCAACGGTAATCCCGCCGCCAACCAAGCCGAACTTGCCAACGCGCAAATGCGTTATCAGGCTTTGGTGAAAGCGCAAACCACCGACCAAGCCGAATTGGTGAAATTACGCAGCCGCCTGTATGCCGCCGAGCAACGCTTGATTCAGGCGAATTTGGAAGTGAACCGTTTACGCGCCGAGCTGCTGCTGTTGCAAGACATCCATCAGAAAAACACGGGCGAGCTGAAAAACGCTGGCGACCGTTTGGATAAGGCTTGGCGGGCTGTGTACGGTAGATAGTATTCCGCCAGCCCTAAATAAACACGCCTGAAAACAGCAGTTTGTTTTCAGGCGTTTGTTTCGCGTTAAAATACGGCAAATTGATGATTAAGTTTTAGGAATCTTTATGTCCGTTCAAGTCCTTACCCTGCTGGGCAGCACTGGCAGCATTGGTGTCAGCACATTAGACGTAGTGGCCCGCCACCCCGAGCGTTTCCGCATTTTCGCGCTGGCAGGACACACCCAAACCGCGCGTTTGGCAGAACAATGCGCCGTTCACCGTCCGCGTTATGCCGTGGTAGCAGGCGAAAGCGAAGCCGCCGAATTGCGCCGTTTACTCGCCCAACAAAACAGCACAACGGAAGTCTTACACGGCGCACAAGCCTTGTGTGATGTCGCTTCCGCGCCCGAAGTAACGGGCGTAATGGCAGCCATTGTTGGTGCGGCGGGACTTGCCCCCACTTTAGCTGCTGCCGCCGCAGGCAAAACCGTGTTTCTTGCCAATAAAGAAACCTTGGTGATGTCGGGACGTTTGTTTATGGACACCGCCCGTCAAAACCACGCCCGCATTTTGCCTGTAGATAGCGAACACAACGCCGTTTACCAAGTGTTGCCGCGCGATTTTAACGGCGATTTGGACACACACGGCATCGACAGCATTGTTTTAACCGCATCAGGCGGACCGTTTCTCGACACCGATTTGCGCGACTTTGACCACATCACCCCCGTCCAAGCCGTCAAACACCCCAATTGGCGCATGGGACAAAAAATTTCCGTTGATTCCGCCACCATGATGAACAAAGGCTTGGAACTGATTGAAGCGCATTGGCTGTTTCACTGTCCGCCCGAACGCTTGGAAGCGGTGATTCATCCGCAAAGCGTGATTCACAGCATGGTGCGTTATCGCGACGGTTCGGTTCTGGCGCAAATGGGTGTGCCTGATATGCGTACCCCGATTGCCTATTGCTTGGGTTTGCCCGAACGCATCGCCTCGGGCGCTGCCAAGCTAGACTTTGCCACTTTGGGCGCACTCACCTTCCGTCAGCCTGATTTTCAGCGTTTTCCCTGTTTGAAACTGGCGTATGATGCCATGCACGCAGGCGGATTTGCGCCTTGTGTGTTAAACGCTGCCAACGAAGCCGCCGTTGCTGCCTTTTTGCGCGGACACATCCGCTTTAGCGATATTGCCCGCAGCGTAGAACACGCTTTGGCACATATTCCCGCAGGCGAACCCGACAGCATTGATGCTTTGGTGGCTGCCGATACGCAAACGCGCCGTTTGACTGAAGCGTTTATTTTAGGTAACTTGTGAAGATGAATAAAGCCGTCTAGAAAAATTCTAGACGGCAGTTCCACTTAATTGAGCTTATCGCTATTCTTAATTTGGGATATGCGACTTGGGCTTAAGTTGTATTTCTTTGCAGCAGCTATTCCAGTCATACCATTATGTAAATCTGCTTTAATGGCAGAGTTGCGGTACGACTCTAGTTCGGTTACGCGTTGTTGCAATTCTGCAATTTCCTGCCCATGACTTTGAAGAATTTTCTCACATTCCTTAATTTTCTGTGCTAGCAATTCTTTCTCGCGTCTATTCAAGGCTGCCAGTTCATCATCAATAGATTGCATTTCGTGACTCATTGAGTTTTTCCTTTCTGTAAAAATAGAATTAATTTGAGAATGTCAAAATTATACCATACTAAATTTTTTTAGCAAGCTAAATTTTTTTAGCAAGCTAAATTTTTTTAGCAAGCTAAATTTTTTATAGCTATAAATATTTCATAAGAACTATGCCTATAGATAGGTGGATGTATAATTAGAAACAAGATATCACTATGAATTTCTAAAACAGGTAAATATGATGAACATCACCGTTTTAGCCGTCGGCAGCAAAATGCCGCGTTGGGTAGATGAAGCCGTTGCCGAATACGCCAAGCGTTTCGGGCGCGACATCCGTTACACGCTCAAAGAAATCAAACCCGAAAAACGCGGCGCAGGCATCAACGCCGCGCAAGGCATGGCAGCCGAAGAAAAACGCATTATAGAAGCCCTGCCCGAACACGCCTTTATCGTGGCATTAGACGAACGCGGCGAAGCGCCCACGTCGCAGCAGTTGGCAGAACATTTGCGCCGTTGGCAGCAAAACGGCGAACACGTCTGCTTTATTATCGGCGGCGCAGACGGCATGACCGCTGCCCTCAAGCAACGCGCCCAGCTGCTGATGCGCCTGTCCAGCCTAACTTTGCCACATGGCATGGTGCGCGTGCTGCTTACCGAACAGCTTTACCGTGCCGTTTCCATTTTGCACAACCACCCCTACCACCGTGAGTAGTCAGGCGTTATAATATTTTTATCCGCGTTTATCCTGCTGATTCACAAAGTGCAAACCCTGCTTGTAATCTGAACGAAGCGTTTTGCGTTATCCGCCGTTTGCAGTTTGGCGAAACCTATGTCAATCGCGAAAACTTTGAAGCGATGCAAGGTTTTCACGCGGGTTGGAAACAATCGGGCTTGGGCGGCGCAGACGGCAAATACGGTTTGGAAGAATTTTTGCAAACACAGGTGGTTTATTTGGAAACGGATATTTAATAGAAACAATGCTATGACCTAAACATCAGGCGTAATGGCAATACCGTTGTGCCTGATTTAGGCTAAAATAAGGGTTTTCAGCTTGCCTGAAAACCGCTTTCCCCCTTTCCCACAATGGAGAACACACCATGAGCAATATCCCCGCCGATTTGAAATACGTTGCCAGCCACGAATGGCTGCGCTTGGAAGAAGACGGCAGCGTAACCGTCGGTATTACCGAACACGCCCAAGAGCTGTTGGGCGACATCGTGTTTGTCGAGCTGCCCGAAGTGGGCGCAAACTTGGCAGCAGACGAACAGGCAGGCGTGGTTGAATCGGTAAAAGCCGCTTCAGACGTTTACGCCCCCATCGCAGGCGAAGTGCTGGCAATCAACCAAGCCCTGATTGACGCACCCGAAACCGCCAACAGCGACCCTTACGGCGAAGGCTGGTTCTTTAAAATCCAACCTGCCGATGCCGCTGCTTTGGAAGGCTTGTTAAGCGCAGAGCAATACGCCGCCGAAATCGCCTGATGTTTTAGGTACATCATAAAAATACCGTCTGCAAACCGTTTAAGGTGTGCAGACGGTATGTTTTTTATTTTTTAGTCGTCAAGACGTGAAGAAATAATTTTGCCGTTTTTGGCGTTTACTTTTACTTTGTATTCCTGACCGTTGTTGCGGCGGACATCTACATCAAAATATGCGCCTTTGTGGATGCTGTATTCAAAATCCACGTCTTCTGCCACGCCGCCGCCTACATGTGCCACGGCAGCATTGGCCGCTTTATCGTAGCTGATGTATTGGGCGCGGTTTTGTTGGTAATGGCGGGCATCGTCATCATCGGCAAATGCAGGTGCGGCGGTGGCGAAAGTAACGGCAGCCAATACGCCTGCCAAGATTTTTTTAGACATGATATTTCCTTAAATGTTTGTTAAATGGTGGAATGGGGTTAAATCAAAGTTGGCTGTAAAGTAACCATGCCCTGCATGATACCGAACAAAAATTAGCGCAAAATTAGGGCGTGCCCAACAATACGGATTGATTATTTATTCTAATCGGGTTAAACTGTTTTCTGTTGCAGTTTTCAAGCACTTTTACTTAAAAAATAAAGGAATCATCATGGATACAAATGATTTTAAACAAACTCTCGCGCCGTTTTTTTGGGTGGAACACGATGATTATTTTTCCGTGTGCCTGTATGCAGATAATGTGGCTGCCTACCAAGCGGTTTTTGACAGCCGTGCCGATGAAGGCTTTGAGGGCAGCGGCTACGATTGGACTTCTTTGGCGGTGGTGTTTGTGGCAGAGCAATTGCCCGAACTGGCTGAAATCATTGAGTTTGACCCTGAAGCGGGTATGTTTTGCGCTTATTGCAGCGATGAGCAGGCTTTAAAAACCTTTGTTTTGGCTTTTAAGGAAGCGTTGGAAAATAAAGAGCTGATTTTGGATATTTTTTCGCGGGCAGAGTTGGACTGAACCAGCCCGATAATATTGAACGCCCGTTTCATCAAGGAAACGGGCGTGTGTGTTTGGATTAAATCCGTGATTTAGGAACGTTTGCCGTAGGCTGCTTCAAAAATACCGATGATTTCTTCCAAATTGGCTTGGCGCGGGTTGGTGAAACCGCATACGTCTTTGAGCGAGTTTTCCGCCAATACGGTAAAGTCTTCGCGCTTAACGCCCAATTCTTCCAGCGATTGGGGAATGCCGACAATATCCGCCAGTTTTTTAATGGCATCAATTACGCCCAAACCATTTAAATCGGCATTGTTCGCTGTCAAAATGTCGCCAACGTGGTTTAAACGGGCTTCGGCAGCCGACATATTAAAGGCTTCCACATGGGGCAGCAGCAGGGCATTGCAAACGCCGTGGGGCAGGTCGTAAAAACCGCCCAATTGGTGCGCCATGGCGTGTACATAGCCCAAAGAAGCGTTGTTAAACGCCATGCCTGCCAAAAATTGGGCATACGCCATTTTTTCGCGGGCTTCTTTATTGCCGGGTTCTTTAACGGCGGTAGGCAGGTAAGCGGCAATCAGTTCAATGGCCTTAACCGCGCAGGCATCGGTAAGCGGCGTGGCAATGGTGGAAACATAGGCTTCTACGGCGTGGGTAAGGGCGTCCATGCCTGTAGCGGCGGTTAAGGCTGCGGGCATGCCTTCCATCAAACCCGAATCGTTAATCGACAGCGTGGGGGTAACGTGGCTGTCCACAATCGCCATTTTGACATGGCGTTCTTCATCGGTAATGATGGTAAAGCGGGTCATTTCGGAAGCTGTGCCGGCGGTGGTGTTGATGGACACCAGCGTGAGCTGCGGTTTTTTGGATTTGTTTAAGCCTTCGTAGTCGGCGATTTTGCCGCCGTTGGCTGCCACCAGTGCCACGGCTTTGGCGCAGTCGTGAGACGAGCCGCCACCCAAAGAAATCACAAAATCAGCACCACTTTCGTTTAATTTTGCCAAACCCGCTTCCACATTGCCTACGGTGGGATTGGGCTGTACGCCGTCAAAAATCACGGCCGATACGCCTTTTTCTGCCAGTTTGTCGGCAACGGTTTGGGCGATGCCTAATTTTGCCAGTGCGCTGTCGGTAACAATCAGGGCTTTTTTAAAGCCCAAACCTGCCACTTGCGCCAAACCTTCGTCCAGTGCGCCTGCGCCCAAGATGTTTTGGGAAGGCATGAAAAATTGTGAGGTTGCCATGGTGTGTTCCTTATGTCGTTGCCCCTTGGTCCGACTGCGTGGTGGGGCAGGCGAGATAATGCGGTCGGACAATTGCGTATCATCGTTTGCAGGCATATTAAAGAGCATAGTGTCAGCCGTCTAGGGTTGGGCGGGGTGTTTTTGTTTTTGTGATGCGTTGGATTGGTTTTGTTGATATATTGTTGATATTTTTTAATTTTTGTGATGATAATATTGGGATTTGCGCCAAATGAAAACGCGGGCTTGATGCCCGCGTTTGCCGTATTAAAAGCGTGTACCCAAGCTGATGTGCCAGCGCAGGCGTTTGTCGTGATGCCCGTAGGCAATATCAAACGAAAAAGGCGCAACAGGACTAAACCAGCGCACGCCCACACCGCTGCCGTGTTTGAAGCGGATGTCTTTAAACTGTCTGCCCGTGCCGCCCATGTCGTGAAACACGGCAGCGGCAAAGCTGTCTTTAATCGGGTATTGGTATTCCAAGCTGGCAACCGCCATAGCACGGTCGGGCAGCACGGCGGTGCTGTCGGGCAGACGGCGACCAATGCTGTCCAGTTCGTAACCGCGCACACTGCCCGCGCCGCCAGTGCGGAACATCAAATCGGCAGGCACTTCGCCCGCTGCTTCTTTTTTATTGGTATAAACATAGCCCAAATTACCGCGCAATGCCAATGTGCCCAATTGTTTGTTTTCTGGGGTAAAGTAGTAACCCGCATTGGCGGAAGCGCGTGCCATCAGTGCCGACGACATCAGCTTGCCTAAAGTTGTCCCGACTTTGCCGTCAAAATAATAGCCGTTGGCGGGGCGCATTTGGGTTTCAATATTTTGACGTTTCCATGAAGCGGTAAGCATGGTGGCATGGCTTTTGCCCAATACGATGGTGCTGTCAGGAATGCGGCTGTTTTCGGCAATAAATTCTACGCCGTAACGGATTTCGGTATTGCCGCGTTCACGCACATGCCAAATACCGCTTTTCCATGCGCGTTTTTCCAGTTTTTGGGTGGTGCTGCGGTTGTAAGACAGGTTGGAAGTAAAATAATTGCCTTTACTGCTGCGCGGTTGGCTGATGCCTGCGCCCACTTTGGTTTGGTATTTGTCGGCTTCCACAAATACCGAACCGACATAACCGCGCCCAAACAGATTATAGTGGTCGTAGCCGATATTGCCGCCCAAGCCGTATTCGGAATCAAAACGCAAACCCGCTTCAAATTTTTGTTTTTTCAACTCGGAAACCGATACTTTTACCGGCACGCGCCCGTCGCTGATGCGCTCAAAATCGGCTTGTACCGATGCGCCCGAATAGTGGCTGTTGTTTTCTAAAGCCTGCTGGTAATCCAATAACTTATCCAAATCATAGGGGTCGCCCGCTTTAAAATCCGCCAAACCGCGCACCACCGAATCGGGGTAACGCTGCACACCCGAAATATCCAATTCGCCAAAATACACGGGCGCCCCGCTTTCTACGTTCACATTTAAATCGGCGCTGTGGGTTTGCGGATTAACGGTGGCTTGGGTGTGTGTGAGTTTTGCCAAGGGGTATTTTTTGCGGGTAACGGCGGAAAGTACGGACACTTTGCTTGCCGTCCAATCTTCTTGACGAAAGGGATTGCCTACGGGCAGTTTCCAGCCTTCGGTGGCGGTTTTGTAGTAGTTGCCTAATTGCGGGTCTTGCACAATATCGCCGCCGATTGCCACACTCACATTGCCAATATGGGTGCGCTTGCCCAAATCGGCGCGTACTTCATAGCCTTCGCCTTGTGGGGAAACTTGGATTTGGGTGTTGAAATAGCCTTCGGTACGCAAAATATTGCGGGCATCATCGGGCGCATCTTCGGCAAGATAGCCGATTTGCTCTTTGTCCAAGTCTTCTTTGCGTTGATATTGTATCAAGGGCAAATGGGTTTGCAGCAGCTCCGTCATTTCGCTGTCGCCCGTGTGTACGGAAACGGGGTATTTGAGCGGTTTGTCGTCTTTTTTATTGTTTTTGTTTTTTTTATTTTTTTGTGGCTTGGGGTCGTTCTGGGTGGGGACGGGGTCGGTGGGCGCGGGGGTGTTGTCGGCATGGGCAAAGGCAGACATCAGGGCAAAAAACAGCAGCGACAGGCGGAAAGCAGGCATCATGGCGGGCATTGGCGGCAGTAGTGGTTGAAAAAGCGCAAATTTTAGCATTGTTTGCCCTTCTGGGGGATGGGGACTTTGGCAAACGCGCAAGGGTGGTTTTGCGCTATAATCGCGCCTTTACTATATTGATAACTGCGTATTGACGCATTTTTATGAATCAGTCTGCCCCGTCCCGTCCGCCCCAGCGCGAACCGATGCCGTTTGACGAAGTGGTCAAAATGGTGGAAGCGCAAAAAAAACCGCCCAAGCGCAAGATGCTGTGGCGGATGGTGCGCGTGTTGCTGCTGCTGGTGTTGGTGCTGTTATTGGCTTTGGCAGGGAGTACGTGGTGGCTGTTGGGCACGCATTCGGGTTTGCGTTTTTCCTTATTTACGCTGCCGCAAAAGCTGCAAGTACCTGTGTCTATCCGTGCTGAACAGCTGCAAGGTACGCTGTGGCATGGTTTTTCGGGCAAAGGCTGGCAGGTGCAAACCGAATCAGCAGATGTTGCCGTCAGCGAATTGGTGTTGGACTGGGACAGCAGCCAATTGTGGGACAAGCATATTTTAATACGCGAATTAAGCGCGGGCGATGTGCAGATTACCCCCAAACCCGTCCCCCCCAAGCCCGATGATGAAACGCCGCTGCGTTTGCCTGAAGATTTAGCCTTGCCGTTTACCGTAAATGTGCAAAAACTGGCAGTGGGGCGCATTTCACAGGGCGAAACGGTGCTGTTGCGCGGCGTGTCTGCTGCTTACCGTTACGAATACAATTTACACCGTTTGGATATTGCTTCGCTGCAAACGCCGTGGTCAGACAGCAAAGGCACGCTGGCATTGGCGGCGCAACGACCGTTTGCCTTGCGCGGTAAAATGAATTCGCACGGCGATTTGGACGGGATTGCCGTGCAAAGCGGTTTGGATTTGGACGGCAGCTTGCAGGAAGTATTGTTAAAAACCGATTTGGCGGGCAACGGCGTGTCTTTACGCGCCGATACAGCGGTGCGCCCGTTTGCCGAGAGCTTGGGCAAAAAAGTCGGGCATATCCGTTTGAGTGGCGAAGGCATCAGCCCACATGCGTTTTGGGATAATCTGCCCAAAGCCGATTTGCATTTTTTTGCCAATGTCTTACCCGATTTTGACAGCCCGCAATTGGGCTTGAGCGGACAAATTGAATTACGCAATAATGCCCCTGCGCCTGCCGATAAAAACGGTATTCCGTTGCGCGATTTAACGGGTAATTTTGCCATTAACGAAAGCGGCGCGGTCAGCATTGAAAACCTGCTGGCACACACGGCGAAAAACGGCAAAGTCAGTGTGGATGGCGGGATTTACACCCAGAAAAAAACCTTAAATTTAAATGTGGCGGTAAGCAATTTAACCGCTGCTGATGTGTTGGCGCAAGATTTTGCGGGCAAGCTGGATGGTACGGTTAATTTAAGCGGCGCATTTGATGCGCCTGTGGCATCGTTTAAGCTGGACACGGGCTTTGCCAAAACCGCAGGGCTGGTGTCCTTGCGTACGGATAAGCGCGGCGGACAGCAAACCGTGGTGTTGGAAAAGGGCGAAATTTTGCCCCCCAACGGCGGCAAGCTGAATGTGGCGGCGACTTTGGAATTATTTAAAGACCAGAAAATTCAGGCAGATATTATCAGTAGCGGTTTTAATCCGCAAAAACTGTATCCCGAATTGCCTGTTGGTAATATCAATGGGCGCGTGCGTTTAAATGGTTTGTTGGCAAAAACGGTGTTTCATGCCGATATGCAGTTTGCACCTTCGGTGGTGCAGGGCGCAGCATTGTCGGGCGCAGGTAAAGTCAGTTACGAAAACGGACATTTAAGTCGTGCCGACACCAATATCCGCTTGGGCGACAATGTGTTAATGACACAAGGCAGCTTTGGCAAAAAAGGCAATACTTTGGCGTTAAACCTCAATGCGCCCGCTTTGCAGCAGTTTGGTTTCGGCATGCGTGGGGCGTTGTCGGCAAAAGGCACGCTGACCAATACCGCAGACGGTTGGACGCAGTTGGACGCTGCTTTAGCGGGACAGGCGCGGAATGTGCTGCTTCCGGGCGATGTGCGCTTAAATACTTTGGATTTTAAAGTATTCGCTTCGCCCGATACGCGCCGTCCCTTAAATATTTCCCTGCAAGGCAAAGGTTTGGCAGCGGGCGGAACGGTGGCAGACCATATTGATGCTACTTTGGAAGGCACTTTGGGCGCACACCGTTTACGCGCTGCCGCAGGCATGAAAATAGATGGCAAACCGCTGAAGCTGGATGTGGCTGCCAACGGCGGTTTGGACGCGCAAAACCAATGGCACGGCACAGTAGGCACATTAGATGTGTCGGGTGCGTTAAACCTGCATTTAAACCAGCCCATGCGTTTGGAAGCAGGCGCAAAACGGGTGGTGTTGGGCGCAGCGGGTTGGCGCGCGCTGGGTGGTATATTGCAATTGGAAAAACTGGTGTGGGACCCGCAGCACGGGCTTACCACCAAAGGACGCGCCGACAGCCTGCACTTTAGCCAGCTGCACCATTTTTATACCCCGCCTGTTGAACATAATTTGGTGGTGGCAGGCGATTGGGATTTGGCATACAGCCAAAGCCCGCGCGGTTATCTCAACCTGCGTCAGCAAAGTGGCGACATTACCTTGCCCACGCGCCGCAAACCACAATTGGGCTTAAAAAACTTTGTGTTGCGCACCGAAATCGGCGCACGGGGCATTTTAAGCCGTTTTAGCGGCGATGTGCGTTATGGCAAAGCGCGTGGCGATTTTAATATTCTGCAAGCCTTTGGCGCAGGCGAGTTTGCCCGTGCGCCCATTGGTGGTGCATTGCAGGTAGATATTGCCGAGCTGGACACCTTAAAAAACCTGCTGCCTGTCGGACAATCCGTGAAAGGCAACATCAACGGCGAAGTCAAATTTGGCGGTACGCTGCAAGCCCCACGGCTGCAAGGCACGGTAAACGGCGACAACCTGTATTACCGCAACCGCGATGTGGGCGTGGCATTGAGCAACGGCACATTAAAATCCCGTTTGCAAGACCGCCGTTGGATAATTGATGCCCTGACATTCCGCCAAAGCGGCGGAACGATTACCCTGTCGGGCGCAGCAGACTACACCCGCGAAGAACCCGATATCGGCGCAGACGTTGTGTTTGACCGCTATCCCGTATTGGACCAACCCAACCGCCGTTTAACTTTAAGCGGCAAAGGACGTTTGTCCTACAACGGCAACCTGTTTTCCCTAAATGGCAACCTTAAAACAGACGAAGGGCGTTTTGGTTTTCAGGAAAGCAGCATGCCTACCTTGAGCGATGATGTGGTGGTGTTGGGAGAAAGCAAAAAAGAAGCCTCTGCACCCACGCCCTTAAATCTCAATTTGGTATTTGATTTGAACGACCGTTTTTACTTTAGCGGACAAGGTTTGAATGTGGCATTGGGCGGAAAACTGACCCTGACTGCCACACCACAACAAGATTTACGCGCCGTTGGCAGTGTGCGCGTGGTGAAAGGGCAATACAAAGCCTATGGTCAGGATTTGGTGATTAGCAAAGGCATTGTGTCGTTTGTCGGACCTTTGGACAATCCCAATCTGAATATCCGCGCCCAAAGGCGCAATTCGCCTGTGGGGGCAGGCGTGGAAGTATTGGGGAACTTGGACAATCCGCGCATCAGCTTGGTGGCAAACGAACCGATGAGCGAAAAAGACAAATTGTCGTGGCTGATTTTAAACCGCGCCAGCAGCGGCAGCAGCGCCGATGAAGCCACACTCGCCACCGCTGCCAGTGCGTGGCTGGCAGGCAATTTAAACGACAAAATCGGTTTGGTGGACGATTTCGGGCTGACCAGCCAGCAAAACCGCAATGCCCAAACAGGCGAAATGAATCCTGCCCAGCAAGTACTCACTTTCGGCAAGCAACTTACGCAAAACCTGTATTTGGGCTATGAAGCAGGTTTGGGCAATGCCAGCCAATCGGTGAAGCTGGTGTATCAGTTAAGCAAATCCTTCCAAGCCATTGCACGGGTAGGCACACAGTCTTCAGGCGGCGAAATCAAATACCAAAAACGCTTTGATTCGTTCCGCAGCTTTTTTAACCGCAACAAACGGAAAGAGGAACAACAGCATGATTAACCAATTTGAAATCAACGGCTATGTAAAACGCCAAATCACTGAATTGCTGGAACAGCGCCAGATGGATTTAAACACCGCGATGGAAGACGAAGCGGTCAATCGTGAAATCGCTGCGCTGCTGTACGGTGGTTTGCCGGCGATGCTGCGTAAATTTTATTCCTTGAACAAATTTCAGGGCTTTTTTTGGGAAAAACGTGCGTTTTTAACCGAGCATATCGCCAACCGTTTGGACGCTGCACTTAAACGCGGCTAAATATTGGGAAATACCGTTATGAACGCTACCCAACCCAGTTACTTGCACAGGCTGTGCGCCCGTGTGATTGACAAATCGCTGTCGTTTTTTGTGTCGTTTATCACGGGGGTGCGCCCCAAATTTGAAGGCGATATTCCGTTTTCGCCCGAAAAAAAGGTGTATTTTGCCAACCATGCCAGCCACGGCGATTTTATGCTGGTGTGGATTTCGCTGCCGCCGCGTTGGCGTGAAGTGGTGCGCCCTGTGGCGGGTGCAGATTACTGGTTGGGCGGACGGATACGCCGTTTTGTGATTGAACAGGTGTTTCACGCGCTGCTGATTGCCCGCAACGGCAGTTCGCCGCAAGCCGCTACCGTGCAAATGAGCGAAGCCTTGCAACAGGGCAGTTCGCTGATTATTTTTCCCGAAGGCACACGCAATACCGATGATGATGTGCTGCTGTTGCCGTTTAAAAGCGGGATTTACCATTTGGCAAGGGAAAATCCTGAAGCGAAGTTTGTCCCGATTTGGATGGATAACATCAACCGTGTGTTACCCAAGGGAAGACTGTTGCCTGTGCCGATGATTTGTGATGTGAATATTGGTGGGGAAATGCAGCTTTTTCCAGGGGAAAGCAAGGACGAATTTTTAACGCGCACCCGTGATGCGCTGTTGTCGCTGGCACCCGAAAGCAAACGTTTGCTGCCTGCGCCCGCACCGCACCGCGAATACAGCCAAAACGGTTCGGAACAATAAGGGGGAAGAGCGATGGAAAGCATACATCAGGCGCTGCCGATTCAGGCGGGATTTGTATTTTTGGGGATTTTTGCGGTGCTGCTGGCGGCAACGGGCATAGGCGCAGTGTTGAAAAAACGCCTGCCCGACAACCGTGCGGTAGATGATTTGAATGCGCGGGTATCGGCATGGTGGATTATCATGGTGGTGCTGCTGTTTGCGTTTTGGTTTCATATTATTGGCACTACGTTTTTGTTTTTTCTGATTTCGTTTGCGGCGTTGCGCGAGTTTATGACGCTGGTGTACCGCCGCCGCAGCGACCACAATGCCATTGCGGCTTGTTTTTATATTTTGTTGCCTTTGCAGTATTATTTTGTGCTGATTGATTGGTACGGAATGTTTGCCGCGCTGATTCCCGTGTATGCGTTTTTACTGCTGCCTGTGATTGCGGCGTTTTCGGGTAATACGGCGTGTTTGTTTGAACGCGCTGCCCAAATCCAATGGGGCGCGATGATTACCATTTTCTGTCTGTCGCACGTTCCCGCTATTATGATGCTGAATATTCAGGATTTTGAAGACCTGAATGTTTTGTTGCTGATTTTTATGATTGTGGTGGTGCAGGCGGGCGAAGTGCTGCAATATGTGTTGCAAACGCTGTTTGGCGGTAAAAAAATCATGCCTGCTTTGTCGTCTGAATCCACGATATTGGGAACATTAGGCGGTTTTGCGGGGGCGACGGCGCTGGCGGCGGGTTTGTACCGCATTACGCCGTTTACGCCTTGGGAAGCGGCGGCAATCGGTTTGGTGATTTCGGTGATGGGTTTTTTCGGCACATTGGTGATGGCGGGCATCAAACGCAGTCACGGCGTGCAACATTGGGGACATGCAGCACGGATGCGCGGCGGTATGCTCGACCGTGTGGACAGTATTTGTTTTGCCGCACCCGTTTTTTTCCATTTGGTCAGATATTATTGGGCTTGAGATGACTGTTGCCGACACCAAACACACCATTCTTTCACAATGCCGTCAAAACGGCGCACAAATCACCCCCTTGCGCGAACAGGTGCTGGATATTGTTTTGCAATTGGAAGGCGTGATTAAGGCTTATACCGTATTGGCGCAAATGCAGCGCGTGAGCAATCATGCCGTTGCCCCGCCCACGGCTTACCGCGCTTTGGATTTTTGGGCAGAGCAGGGCATTTTGCATAAAATTCCTGCGGTAAACGGCTATATTTTGTGCAGCCACGCCCATCATCATTGCGGACACGACTGCGCCGCAGGGCACGACAGCAGCTTTATTTTGGTGTGTACCGAATGCGGCGCGGTGGACGAACAAAGTCTTGCCCAAGAATGGAAAGCCCTGCACAACGGCGCAGCCGCTTCGGGTTTTCGTTTAAAAGAAGAACACGTTGTTTTAACAGGAATCTGCCAAAAATGTCAGTAAACAAAATTCCTACCCACCTGTTTGCAGGTTTTTTGGGAACGGGCAAAACCACCGCATTGCGCAGCCTGATGGCGCAAAAGCCTGCTGACGAGCAATGGCTGATTGTGGTCAATGAATTTGGCGAAATCGGCATTGACGGTGCGGTGTTGTCAGACAACGGCATTCCCGTTGCAGAAATTGCAGGCGGTTGTTTGTGTTGCAGCGCAGGCGGACAAATGGGGCAAACCCTGCGTACCATGCTGCAACGTTCGCAGCGTCCGCAACGCATTATTATTGAAGCCAGCGGTTTGGCGCACGCAGCAGGCGTGATTGACGAACTGAAATCGCCCGAACTGCGTAAGGATATTGAAGTGGCTGCCGCGTTTGCCGTGGTGGACCCGCGCCAGTTTATTGACGATGCCTTTTTCCGCAATCCGCTGTATCAAGACCAAATCGGCGTGTGCGATGTGCTGATGGCAAGCAAAACCGATTTGTGCAGTGCCGAAGTATTGGAAAAATTCCGCGAACGCGCCGCCGCGCTATTCCCGCCCAAGGCTCTGATTGCCGAAACCGTACAGGCACAGGCGCAAATTGCGTGGTTGGACACGCCCGTTACCGAAAAACCGCGCTATCGTGTCAAAAACCTGCCCGATAACCGTCAAGGCTTTCAATCGCAAGGTTTTACTTTTCCCGCCGAGCGCAATTTTGACGGCGAAAAGCTGACCCGTTTTTTTGACGATTTGCCCGCGCTTGCCACGCGCCTGATGCGCGCCAAAGGCGTGTTTCGGGTGATGGATACTTGGGTGTGGCTGAACTGGACGGACGGGCAGTGGGGCGCGAATCAGGTTTCGTGGCGGCGCGACAGCCGTTTTGAACTGATTGCCGAAGCCTTTGACAGCGATGAGATTGAACGGCATTTGCAGGCTGCTTTGGAAGATTAACGGGCGCATTGGCGCTTTTGGGCTATAATCCGTTCACGCCCCATTATTACCCGCGTTTTCCCCATTATGCATATTTTTTACGAAGAAGGCGGACAGTTTAAAACCGCCGCCGTTGTCCAAAAAAACGACAGCACCTATCAGGCAGACACCGCCCACGGCAAACGGGTGAAAATTAAAGCCGCCAATGTGTTTTTGGAATTGGACGGCGATGCCGCCGCCTTTTTAGCGCAAGCCCGCGCCGAAGCCGATACCGTAGATATTCCGCTGCTGTGGGAAGTGTCGGGAACGGAAGAGTTTACCGCCGCTGCCGCCGCCGCCGAATACTATGGCGAACAACCGAGCAAAGCGCAAACCGCCGCCGTGTTAATGGCGTTATACGATGCGCCGCTGTATTTTCACAAAAAAGCCAAAGGCGTGTTTAAAGCCGCGCCCGCCGATATTTTGCAGCAGGCATTAGCTGCCGCCGAGCGCAAACGTCAAATTGAAGCCCAAATCGAACAATGGCGCAGCGAACTGTTAGCAGGGCAACTGCCCGCTGCCGTTGCCGCCGAAATCCGTGCCATTCTGCACCAGCCCGACAAACAAAGTCCTGCCTACAAAGCCTTTGCCACTGCTGCCGACAGCCAAAAAATCAGCCTGTACGAGTTAGCCAAGCGCACGGGCGCAGTATCGGGTTTGCCCGAATATTTGCAACAGCGTTTTGAATACCGTTATTTCCCGCAAGGCATTGGTTTTGGCGACGTGTCTGCCCCGCAACTGCCGCCGCTGTCCGAAGCCGACAGCACGGTACGCGCCTTTTCGGTAGATGATGCGTCCACCACCGAAATTGACGATGCCCTCAGCGTGCGCCATCTCGACAACGGCATCACCCGTGTCGGTATTCACATTGCCGCGCCCGCGCTTGCCGTGGCTGCCGACAGCGAAATTGAAAAAATCATTATGCAGCGTTTGAGCACCGTGTATTTTCCCGCAGGCAAAATCACCATGTTGCCCGAAAGCTGGATTAGCGCGTTCAGTTTGGACGAAGGCGCATTGCGCCCCGCATTTAGTGCCTATTTTGATTTTGATGGCGACTTCAATTTATTAAACGTTTCCCACCGCATCGAGCGCGTGTGGATTGAACACAACCTGCGTATTCACGCCATTGAGCCTTATTTCAACAGCGAAACAGGCATTGGCAGTGCCGATGCGCCGCAGTTCCCCTTTCATGCCGAAATGATTTGGCTGCACGCTTTGGCACAGGCATTGCAAAAACAGCGCGACCGTTATGAAGAAAATCCCGTCAAAAAATACGATTACGGCATTGAACTAGACGAAACAGGGCGCGTATCCATCAGCAAACGCGAGCGCGGTTCGCCCATTGATACCGTAGTCAGCGAAATGATGATTCTGGCAAACAGCACTTGGGCGCAAATGCTGGACGAACACCAATTGGGCGGATTGTTCCGAGTGCAACCTTCGGGGCGTGTACGCATGGCAACGCAGGCAGACACCCATATCGGCATGAATTTAAGCCATTACGGTTGGTTTACCTCGCCGCTGCGCCGCGCCGCCGACTACATCAACCAAAAACAACTGCAAAGCTTGCTTAATCCCGATTGCGAACCGCGCTTTAGTGCCAACGATGCCATGCTGTTTGCCGCTGTCAGCAATTTTGACAATACCTACAATGCTTACCGCGATTTTCAAAACAGCATGGAAGCCTATTGGTCGCTGGTGTATTTGCAGCAAGAAAACATTAGCGAAATGAACGCACAAGTATTAAAAGAAGATTTGGTGCGTTTGGAAGGCGTGCCTTTGGTGGCGCGGGCAACGGGTATTCCTGCCGAAATTCCGCCCAAAAGCACGGTAAAATTAGCCGTTACCGAAGTGGATTCGGAACAGCAGTTTGTCGGATTGCGCTATCTTGCCCCCGTAGCCCCGCCACCCGCACAATGATTTTTCACACAAAGGACTGAATATTATGGAATTCGTACTCATCCGCCACGGACAAAGCGAATGGAACGCCAAAAACCTGTTTACAGGCTGGCGCGACGTGCCTTTAAGCGAACAAGGCATTGCCGAAGCCCAAGCCGCAGGACGTAAATTGGCAGAAAAAGGCTATCAGTTTGATTTGGCGTTTACTTCAGTTTTAACACGCGCCATCAAAACCTGTAATATCGTTTTAGAAGAAAGCGGACAACTGTGGGTGCCGCAAATCAAAAGCTGGCGTTTGAATGAACGTCATTACGGCAAACTACAAGGTTTGGACAAAAAACAAACCGCCGAACAATACGGCGATGAGCAAGTCCGCATTTGGCGGCGCAGCTACGACACCTTGCCGCCGCTGCTGGATCCGCAAGACGAATTTTCTGCCCACAACGACCGCCGCTACGCCCATTTACCTGCCGATGTCGTCCCCGATGGCGAAAACTTAAAAGTCACCTTGGAGCGAGTGTTACCGTTTTGGCACGACCAAATTGCCCCCGCTATTTTGTCGGGCAAGCGCGTGTTGGTGGCAGCGCATGGCAATTCCTTACGCGCCCTTGCCAAACACATTGAGCAGATTTCCGATGCCGATATTATGGGCTTGGAAATTCCTACGGGACAACCCTTGGTGTACCGCTTGGACGACAAGCTGAACGCTGTTGAAAAATTTTACCTGTAAACCAAAGCCATGCACAGCCAAACCCCCAATGTTGATGCCGCCGAAATTGACAAATTCGGACGACTTGCCCAAAGCTGGTGGAATCCGCAGGGCGAACTCAAATCCCTGCACGACATCAATCCCCTGCGCCTAGACTATATCAACCGTACCGCCAATTTAGCGGGAAAAACCGTGTTAGACGTAGGCTGCGGCGGCGGCATTTTGTCGGAAAGCCTTGCCCAAGCGGGCGCAGCGCAAGTGTTAGGCATTGATATGGCAGAACAATCGCTTGCCGTGGCACGCGCCCACGCCCAACAAAACGGCATTGCAAATTTGGATTACCGCTGCATCAGCGTAGAAGATTTGGCGGCACAAACCCCGCAGGCTTACGATGTCGTTACCTGCATGGAAATGCTGGAACACGTTCCGAATCCCGCTTCTGTCATTCGCGCCTGCGCCAAGCTGGTTAAGCCTGACGGCCATGTGTTTTTTTCCACACTCAGCCGCAATCCCAAATCCTATTTGTATGCCATTGTGGCAGCAGAATATTTGCTGGATATTGTCCCCAAAGGTACGCACGACTGGCAAAAATTCATTACCCCTGCCGAATTGGCACGCATGGCACGGGCAGCGGGTTTGCACCTTGCCGATACCTGCGGTTTAAGCTACAACCCCTTGTTTAAACGCTATGCTTTGGTAGATGATGTATCGGTAAACTATATGGCGGCGTTTCGCGTATAGATTTTCCAAAAAACAACCGTTCCAATCATTTTACCTGATTGGAACGGTTTAAATTTGGCTCCCCGAGCTGGGCTCGAACCAGCGACCTGCGGATTAACAGTCCGTCGCTCTACCGACTGAGCTATCGGGGAAAGAGTTAAGAATTATATCATGAGTGTGGGGAAAGTCAAGAGAATAGTAGTATGTATTGTAAAACAAAACGCCTCCCGAATATGGGAAGCGTTGTTTTGTCAGTTAACTAGATTGGTTAGGTTTATTCTACCACTTAACCTAATTGCTTGATTAAGTTAAGCAGCAGGAGAACCTGCGGCATTTTCTTTACTGCAGCCAGTAGGAATAAATTTGTCTTTCCATCCGTTGCCAAGACCTTTAACGGTACAAGTCCATACACCGTCATTGCTGCGGTTTTGTTTTACAATAGTACCATGGATGTCTTTGTTGGCATTACCACCCAAAGTGCCAGAGATATAGCCAGCAGAGCCATTCTGGAATTTTACTTCAACAGCTTGTAACAAATTAGAGCGGGGTTTGGTGGCAGAGTCATCACCGTTAGCCAAGCCTACCGCAGCAGTGGAACCAGGTTTGGTTACATTGGTACCTGCCTTGGGGGTTTTTCCGTCAAAAATAGCCGCATCAACAGCAGTTTTGGCAGCAGCCAGTTCGCCTACCACACGGGTGGTTTGGGATTTAGAGATGTAATCTTGATACATCGGCAGGGCAATAGCAGCCAAGATACCGATAATGGCGATTACAATCATCAATTCAATCAGGGTGAAACCTTTTTGCAGAGCTTTCATAGTATGACTCCTAGTCGTTTAATTAAAAAGAAAGTTTGGTTTAAAACGGCTTGTTCGCTTTTTAAGCAGTTGGCGAATTTGCCGCCTGTCTTGGTTAAAATTAAGCAGTCCACATGCCTGTTTGGGGAATAAATTCCATACTATTCTTCCAAGTTATTGCTTTTAAAGAAAAAGCATGTTTTGCTTAATTAACGCCATTATGCCTGCAAGGTACATAATTGATCTAGATTAACGTGATTTGTCAGTTTTTGTCAAGCAAAAACGCAAAAATACATTTTTTTGCCTGCCATAAAGCGACACCTGCCTGATATTGGGGCAACAGGTGGCGCAAATGGGCAGTTTTACGGCAGTTGGTTTGGATTGGCGCAGGGCAGTACATATTATTATGTGTTACGGGGCGGAAAGCTGGGGACGGGCAAGGGTAGTGTCTTGTTTAATTTGTAGCCATACACATTGAAATCAACCTATAATTAAGGTGTTTGTTGTGCAACTGTGCTATCGTAACCATAGTTTTAATTGGGAGGCTTTGGGCGTATGATTGCCAATTGCCACAGGCAATCAAAAATTTTTTTTAATAGTTTTTACAAAATAGTTTGTTTATTTAATTGAAGGAATGCAAGCATGTCTAAATGCCCCGTAACCCATTTAACCATGAACAACGGTGCGCCCGTTGTGGACAATCAAAACAGCATGACCGCAGGTCCGCGCGGTCCTTTATTGGCACAAGATTTGTGGCTGAACGAAAAATTGGCGAACTTTGTGCGCGAAGTGATTCCTGAGCGTCGTATGCACGCTAAAGGTTCTGGCGCGTTCGGTACGTTTACCGTAACCAACGACATTACCAAATACAGCCGCGCCGCTATTTTTAGCGAAGTAGGCAAAAAAACTGAAATGTTTGCCCGCTTTACCACTGTAGCTGGTGAGCGTGGTGCGGCCGATGCTGAGCGCGACATTCGCGGTTTTGCCCTGAAGTTCTACACCGAAGAAGGTAACTGGGATATGGTGGGTAACAACACCCCCGTATTCTTTATGCGCGACCCGCGTAAATTCCCCGACTTGAACAAAGCGGTTAAACGCGACCCCCGCACCAATCTGCGTTCTGCCACCAATAACTGGGACTACTGGACTCTGCTGCCTGAAGCTTTCCACCAAGTAACCGTGGTAATGAGCGACCGTGGTATTCCTGCTTCTTACCGTCACATGCACGGTTTCGGCAGCCACACTTACAGCTTTATCAATGCCAACAACGAGCGTTTTTGGGTGAAATTCCACTTCCGCACCCAACAAGGCATTAAAAACCTGACCAACGAAGAAGCGGCTGCCATTATCGCCGAAGACCGCGAAAGCCATCAGCGCGACCTGTACGAAGCCATTGAGCGCGGCGATTTCCCGAAATGGAAAATGTACGTTCAAATCATGCCCGAAGCCGATGCGGAAAAAGTACCCTACCATCCGTTTGACTTGACCAAAGTATGGCCTAAAGGCGACTACCCCCTGATTGAAGTGGGCGAGTTTGAACTGAACCGCAACCCTGAAAACTTCTTTGCTGATGTAGAACAATCTGCTTTTGCACCGAGCAACTTGGTTCCTGGTATCAGCGTTTCTCCCGACCGCATGCTGCAAGCCCGTCTGTTTAACTACGCCGACGCGCAACGCTACCGCTTGGGTGTAAACCACCACCAAATTCCCGTAAACCGCCCCCGTTGCCCCGTACACAGCAATGCCCGTGACGGTCAAGGTCGCGTAGACGGTAACTACGGCAGCAACATTCACTACGAACCGAACAGCTTCGGTCAGTGGCAAGAGCAGCCCCAGTACGCCGAGCCGCCTTTGAAAATCAGCGGCGATGCAGCACACTGGAACTACCGTGAAGACGACAGCGATTACTTCAGCCAACCGCGCAAATTGTTCAACCTGATGAGCGACGAGCAAAAACAAGCCCTGTTTAACAACACGGCTGCGGGCATGGGCGATGCGCTGGACTTTATCAAATACCGCCACATCCGCAACTGCTACGCTTGCGACCCCGCTTACGGCGAAGGTGTTGCCAAAGCTTTGGGCATGACTGTTGCCGATGCGATGGCTGCTTACGAAACCGACCCTGCCATGGGCAATCCTGGTTTGCTGAAGCCTGTTAAATAATATTTGCGGCTTTAAAGCCAATCCATAAACAAACTGCCTGAAATTGTGTTATTTCAGGCAGTTTTTGTTGAATGAATAAAATGAATTAAACCGCTTATTCAGGCGTAAAAAAACAACCTTTTGAAAAAAAAGGTTGTTTGGAATTTGGTTGCGGGGGCAGGATTCGAACCTACGACCTTCGGGTTATGAGCCCGACGAGCTACCATGCTGCTCCACCCCGCGTCTGAATTTCCGAACTATACGCGCCTTTGCAGGATGTGTCAAGGCTTTCGTGTTAAAAAGGGTAAAATCGGGTACAATAAGCGTGTAAACTTTGGCTGAAAGCAAAACCATGATTGATGTAATGGCTTTTTTAATCAAACATTTTCACAGTATTCAGGTGTGCCCTTCGGGTGATGATTTGGGCAGTGTGTTGGAAAACGCGGGTTTTAGCGACCGTGAAATCGGTACGATGATTTTGTTTGTGCAGCTTTTAAACGACATGCCGATGATGGCGGATTTTCATGCGCCGCAGCAGGCTTTGCGGATTTATTGTCGTGATGAAACGGAAACGCTGCCTGCCGCCGTGCGTGCCATGCTGCATACTTGGCAGCAGGACGGTACACTGTTGCCTGCACAGCGTGAGTTTGTGATACACGCGCTGATGCACCTGCCTTATGATGAAATTACCGTAGAAACCGCCAAAATGCTGGTGGTATTGGCATTGTGGGCGGCACAGAGTGAAGATGGCGTTGCCGCAGCAGACGGCGAAGCATTGCTATACGGCAACGGTCTGATGCATTAAGAACTGACTCTTTAGACAATATAAACCATGAACGCAAGCAAACCCTTTTGTTCCATCGGCAGCCGAATGTTTGTGCTGCCGCTTTGCCTGTGGCTGGCAGCGTGTTCCGAAGCCGAACCGCCTGCCATGCCAAGTGCCGTGGCAGCTTCTGCCGCAGCGCATCAGCCTTTGTGCGAAATTGACGACAACAGCATCGGCGGGATTCCTTTGGGAACGTCTTTGGAGCAGGTACGCCAATCGTTTCCGCATGCGGTGCTGACCCCTGTTACCGATGCCGAAGGCGTGGGTTTTACCATGATTAAACTCAATCCCGATGTGGAAATCGCCGCTTATACGGGTGCACCCGAAAATCCCGCCGAGCCGATTACTTATTTGGATACCGCTTCCAAAGCCTGTAAAACGGCGCAGGGCGTGCATCCCGAAATGCTGTTGGAACATGCCGAACAGCGTTATGGTGCAGTAGAGCAAATTGTGATGAGCGAAATTGAAAGCCGTCAAACCGCCGATTTCACCAACCAACCGCCGACTTTATCGTTCCGCATTGACGATTCGGGCGCGTTTGATGAAGAAGACGGCGCGGATTTGCCTAAAATTACCACGGAATATCAAGAAGG
The DNA here is from genome assembly GCF_014054725.1 of Conchiformibius steedae. Lineage (NCBI taxonomy): Bacteria > Pseudomonadati > Pseudomonadota > Betaproteobacteria > Neisseriales > Neisseriaceae > Conchiformibius > Conchiformibius steedae. Next base: position 535,418 of record NZ_CP059563.1, read on the forward strand.
TGCGAAAATCCACAGCATTGCGGTATTCCCTCTGCCTGAAGCGGAATAAAATGATTTTGTTTGAATGTATTAAACCGATATTTGAGAAATAGAATATGTCCAAAAACCTATTGATTGTAGAATCCCCCAATAAAATCAAGTCCGTCAAAAAATATCTGGGCGGCGATTTTGAAGTACTGGCATCGTTTGGCCATGTGCGCGACCTGATTCCAAAAAACGGCGCGGTGGACCCCGACAACGATTTTGCCATGAAATACCAAATCATCAGCAAAAACAGCAAACACGTTGATGCGATTGTGGCGGCGGCAAAAGAAGCCGAACAAATTTATCTGGCAACCGACCCCGACCGCGAAGGCGAAGCGATTTCGTGGCATATTTACGAAATCCTGAAATCCAAGCGCGGTTTAAAAAACATCGGCGAACGCATCCGCCGCGTGGTGTTCCACGAAGTTACGCCCAAAGGCGTTCAGGCAGCTTTGCAAAATCCGCGCGGTTTGGACATCAATCTGGTGGACGCACAACAGGCACGCCGTGCTTTGGATTACTTGGTCGGTTTTAACCTGTCGCCTTTGCTGTGGAAAAAAATCCGCCGTGGTTTGAGTGCGGGGCGCGTGCAAAGTCCTGCACTGCGCCTGATTTGCGAACGCGAAAACGAAATTAAAGCCTTTGAAAGCCAAGAGTATTGGTCTGTGCATTTGGACAGCCACAAAGGGCGCACCAAGTTTTCTGCCAAGCTGCACCAATGGCAGGGAAATAAGCTGGAACAGTTTTCCCTGCCCGATGAAGCGGCGCAGGCAGCGGTGTTGGACGCGCTGGCTGGCAAACCTGCCGCCGTGTCAGATGTCGTCAAAAAGAAAGCCACGCGCAAACCCGCCGCGCCGTACACCACGTCCACCATGCAGCAAGATGCCGTGCGTAAACTGGGTTTTACCACCGACCGCACCATGCGTACCGCACAACAACTCTTTGAAGGCATTGATGTCGGACAAGGTGCCGTGGGTTTGATTACTTATATGCGTACCGACAGCGTTACCCTGTCGGAAGATGCGCTGACCGAAATCCGCCACTATATTGACAACAAAATCGGCGCGGATTTTCTGCCCAAATCCGCCAAAATTTACAAAACCAAATCCAAAAACGCCCAAGAAGCCCACGAAGCCGTGCGCCCCACTTCCGTTTACCGCGCGCCCGACAGCGTAAAACCGTTTTTGAGTGCCGACCAATTTAAGCTGTACCAAATGATTTGGCAGCGCACGGTTGCCTGTCAGATGGCAGATGCCAAGTTTGATGCCACCACTGTGGATATTACCGTGGGCGACGGCGTGTTCCGTGCCACAGGGCAAGTGCTGGTGTTTGAAGGATTTTTAAAAGTCTATCAGGAAGGTCAGGACGAAGACGACGAGCAGGAAAATGGCAAAAAGCTGCCTGAAATGGCGGTGGGCGACGCCCTGCCTGTGGATAAATTGTATGGCGAACAGCATTTTACCCAACCGCCACCACGCTTTAATGAAGCCACTTTAGTGAAAGCCTTGGAAGAGTTCGGCATCGGTCGTCCTTCCACCTATGCCAGCATTATCAAAACCTTAAAAGACCGCGAATACGTTACCGTTGAGCAACGCCGTTTCCAACCCACCGATACGGGCGATATCGTCAATAAGTTTTTGACCGAGCATTTTACCCAATATGTAGATTACGACTTTACCGCCAAGCTGGAAAACCAATTGGACGACATCGCCAACGGCAAACGTCAATGGGTGCCTGTTATGGATAATTTTTGGCAAGGCTTTCATAAGCAGGTTGTGGAAAAAGAAGGCATTGAACGCGCCAAAATTACCACCGAAGCCTTGGACGAAGCCTGTCCCAAATGCGGCAGCCAGCTACAAATTAAATTTGGCAAACGTGGACGTTTTATTGCCTGTTCGGGCTATCCCGAATGCGATTACACCCGCAATTTAAACGAAACCGCCGAAGAAGCCGCCAAAGCCGCCGAAGAACCCACCGTAGTAGAAGGGCGCGAATGCCCCAAATGCGCGGGACAGCTGGTGTACAAACAAGGCAAATACGGCAAATTTATCGGTTGTGCCAATTATCCCAAATGCAAACATATTGAACCTTTAGAACCGCCTAAAGACACGGGCGTAAGCTGTCCCGAATGCGGAAAAGGGCATTTGATTGAGCGCAAGTCGCGTTTTGGCACACCGTTTTACAGCTGCAATACCTATCCTGATTGCAAATACGCCGTCAGCCATCCGCCCTTGGCAGAAAGCTGTCCGCAATGCGGTTGGAAAGTGCTGACCCGCAAAACCACCAAACGCTGGGGCGTGGAAAAAGTGTGTCCGCAAAAAAGCTGCGGTTGGAAAGAGCAGATTGAACCACCTGCGCCCAAAGCCGCCAAAGAATCAGCGGAATAAAGCAAAACCGTTCTGTAGGGTTACAGAACGGTTTTTTATAGAGATATGTTACCAAGCACAGATTTTAAATTCATTGTTAGCCCAACATGCAGGCTGTGTACGAGAGCGACGTACATCTCCCCAATAGGAACTATTGCCAAATGAAGTTACCCCGCGCACATGGGCAACTTTTGGTGAAACAATGCTGACACTAACCATAAGAATATTGTCATAAAGTTCACCGTTTCTGCGAATGTTTTCTAACGTAAAGGAACCATCTCTGTCTGCTGAAAAATTACATTTTCCTTTAAATAAAATTTCACCGCTGCTTTCAATCAGGCATTGTGCTGGTTTGGCTTGTGCATATAAAGGCAGGGCAGAGAAACTACCTAAAAGTAAATAAAGATACAACTTTTTCATATTATCCCCTTATGCATTGGCGAACTTGTTGTTTGAAAGATTTGCCTTTTTCCAAAACATCATCAACCAAACAACGACCATTGTGGCACTTCATGACATAAATCAGTTTCATTCTTTGACCATTTTTAAACGTGACTAATACATTTCCGTTTGAAGTAACGGAGGTTTTTAAGCTGCGGATAATTTCTTTTGGGTTGGAATCTTGACCTTGTATGGTTACATCATAATCAATACAGCCCATCTCACCTTCAGGTGTGTTCCGTTCATCTTCATCAAACACGGATTTTAAATCACGGCTTGCATAATTGAGTAGGACACCCATATCGCCACCATTCTTGTAAATCTTTTTCACGATTTGCAATTTTTGCGATTGAAGCGGGTCTTGTGCGGAAGCTGTTAGGCTTAATAAAGCCAGTGTTGCGCCCATTAAGATTTTTTTCATAAACTTATCCCTTTGAAGTGATGATATTGGAAGAAATTTATTACATTATAGTACAGATTGCCGTTGCCTATCCAGCCAGCAAAAGTTTAAAATCTGTCTTTTTAGTGCAATTGCCTGTACAGAAAGTTCAACTATGGAAATTCACAATAAAATCCGTTTGCTTCGCGAGTTAAACGGATGGTCTCAAGAAAAGGTAGCAGAGCAATTGGATATGTCGGCAAGCGGTTATGCAAAAATAGAACGGGGCGAAACCCAGCCCAATATTATCCGTTTGCAGCAGATTGCGGCTGTTTTTCAAATAGATTTGTGGGAATTGTTGAAATCTGAACAGGGTAATGTTATTTTGCAAATAAATGAAGATAATAGTAATGGCGATATTTCTTGTGGTAATGTTGCTTTGTATGCGCCACCTGATATATCTGTTGAAACGGCTGTTTTGAAAAAAGAGATTGAATTTTTAAAAAATATATTGCAACAAAAAGATAAAGAAATTGAATGGTTGCGTAAACGGATTGAACAAACGGAAAGTGAATAATCTGAATGGGCTGCTTGGCTTGAAGCCATGCGTAAACCCTAAAATTACAAAAAACCACGCCACGCATGATGCGTGGCGTGTGTGTTTTTGCAGATTGCGGATTAACGGCGTTCTACTTGCGAGACATCACGCACCGCGCCTGTATCGGCAGAAGTGGTCATGGCGGCATAGGCGCGTAAGGCGGCGGAAACGGGGCGTTGGCGGTTTTCGGGTTGCCACGCTTTGGCGCCACGGCTTTCCATTTCGGCGCGGCGGTTTGCCAGTTCTTCATCGGAAACGGCTAAATGGATGCTGCGTTTGGGAATATCAATTTCCACGATGTCGCCCTCACGCACCAAGCCGATTGCGCCGCCTTCAGCGGCTTCGGGGGAAACGTGTCCGATGCTTAAACCTGATGTACCGCCTGAAAAACGTCCGTCTGTAAGCAGGGCACAGGCTTTGCCCAAGCCTTTGGATTTTAAGTAAGACGTGGGATAAAGCATTTCCTGCATTCCAGGGCCGCCTTTGGGTCCTTCGTAACGGATAATGACGATGTCGCCCGCAACAATTTGGTTGTCCAAAATGGCGGCAACGGCGGAATCTTGGCTTTCAAATACGCGGGCGCGACCAGTAAATTGCAAAATGCTGTCGTCCACGCCTGCGGTTTTCACCACGCAGCCGCGTTCGGCGATGTTGCCAAACAGCACCGCCAAGCCGCCGTCTTGCGAATAGGCGTGTTGTTGGCTGCGGATACAGCCGTTTTCGCGGTCTAAATCCAAGCTGTCCCATTGGCGGTTTTGGGAAAAGGCTTGGGTGGTACGCACGCCACCAGGGGCGGCTTTGTAACGGGCGTGAGCGGCGTGGTTGTCGGGGTTCATCACGTCCCATTGTGCCAATGCGGCTTGCAAACTGGGGGCGTGTACGGTGGAAACATCGGTTTTCAGGCAGCCTGCGCGGTCCAGCTCGGCGAGAATACCCATCACGCCGCCTGCGCGGTGTACGTCTTCCATATGGTATTTTTGCGTGGCGGGCGCGACTTTGCACAAACACGGCACTTGGCGGCTGATGCGGTCAATGTCTGCCATTTTGAAATCCACTTCGGCTTCACGCGCGGCGGCGAGCAGGTGCAACACGGTATTGGTGCTGCCGCCCATGGCAACGTCCAAACTCATGGCGTTTTCAAACGCGGCTTTGGTGGCGATATTGCGCGGCAACACGCTTTCATCGTTTTGTTCGTAATAGCGTTTGGTGATGTCTACAATCAAACGTCCTGCCTGTAAAAACAGTTCTTTGCGTTCGGCATGGGTGGCGAGCAGCGAGCCGTTGCCCGGTAGCGACAAGCCCAAGGCTTCGGTTAAGCAGTTCATGGAATTGGCGGTAAACATACCCGAACACGAACCGCAGGTGGGGCAGGCGGAACGTTCTACCGCCGCCACTTCTTCATCGGAAACTTGGTCGTTGGCGGCATCCACCATCGCATCGACCAAATCCAGTTTGCGGGTGTCGGTGATGTTGATGCTGCCGATAACTTTGCCTGCTTCCATCGGTCCGCCTGATACAAACACGGTGGGAATATTCAGGCGCAACGCCGCCATCAGCATACCGGGGGTGATTTTGTCGCAGTTGGAAATGCACACCAGCGCATCGGCGCAGTGGGCATTAACCATATATTCCACGCTGTCGGCGATTAAGTCGCGGCTGGGCAGCGAATACAGCATACCGCCGTGTCCCATGGCGATGCCGTCATCTACGGCGATGGTGTTGAATTCTTTTGCCAAACCGCCTGCCTGTTCAATTTCGCGGGCAACCAGTTGTCCCAAATGGTGCAAATGCACATGTCCCGGAACAAATTGGGTAAATGAGTTGGCAACGGCAATAATCGGTTTGCCGAAATCGGCTTCGCCCACGCCGGTGGCGCGCCACAGGGCGCGTGCGCCTGCCATATTGCGACCATGGGTGGAGGTTTTGGAACGGTAATCGGGCATGGTTGGTGTCCTTTGGGATTGGGGTTGGAATCAATTAAATCTTTTCTGCCATTTCGCGGGAACGGGCAGCGGCGGCTTGTACGCCTTGTTCTAATAGCTTGGCTAATTCGTTGGCGCGGAAACTTTCCAAAGCAGCATAAGTGGTTCCGCCTTTAGAGGTTACTTGCTCTTGCAAAGCGGCGAAGCTGTCGGGCGAAGCGGCTGCCAATGCCGTTGCGCCGCGAAAGGTTTCCAATGCCAGCGTGTGCGCCTGTTCGGGCGTAAAGCCCAAATGTTGTGCGGATTGTTGCAGGGCGTTCAGCAGGTAAAACACATAAGCGGGACCGCTGCCGCTAACGGCGGTAAGGGCGTGCATTTGCGCTTCATTTTCCAGCCATAGGCAACGTCCGCAGGCGTTCATCAGGGTTTCGGCACGGGCGCGGTCGGCGGCATCAGCGGCATCGGCAGCGTATAGTCCCGACATCCCCATACCCACGGCAGCAGGCGTGTTCGGCATGATGCGGATAATGCGCTGTGTTCCGCCCAACATTGCCGACAACGCCGCCACAGGCAATCCCGCTGCAATCGACAGCACCAATGCGCCACCGTGTCGGACATCGGCACAGGCTTGTGCCATATCTTGCGGTTTGACTGCCAACACCAGCACATCATCTGCCTGTAAAGCGGGCAGGGTGTCAAGGGTGTGAATACCGAAACGCTGCATCAGGGTGTTGCGCCGTTCGGCGTTGCGCTCTGCCACGACCACGGGCGTACCATCGCCGTGCTGTTGCCAAGCGGCAATGATGGCAGCTGCCATATTGCCCCCGCCCAAAAAATACAATGTCATTGATTTAGCCTTTCTTTCTTTTTGGTTTGAACCGCTGCTGCTGATGGCGGTACAATGGCTGTGTACTTGCCAAACCTTTACTTAATATGCCCTTATACGGGTAGGGTATGTTCGGGCTGTGCAAGAAACAGACAATATTATCACAGGCAACCGTTTTTGTAGGATTCATAACCATGCTTCGTCTTTCCACCCAATCTTCCGACTTTTCCGCGCAATTAAACCGCCTGCTGGCGTTTGAAACCGCGCAAAACCCCGATACCGACCGCGCCGTTGCCGAGATTTGCGCCGATGTGCAAACACGCGGCGATGCGGCTTTGCTGGACTATACCGCCCGTTTTGACGGCTTGTCTGCCCAAAGCATGGCAGATTTAACCATTAGCGCAGATGAATTGGCAGCCGCGTTTGACCGTTTGCCTGACGAGGTGCGTGATGCCCTGCAAACCGCTGCCCGTCGCATTGAAAGCTATCATCAACGTCAAAAACTGCAATCGTGGCAATACACCGATGAAGACGGCACTTTACTGGGACAGCAGATTACCGCATTAGACCGTGTCGGTATTTATGTTCCGGGGGGCAAAGCCGCTTATCCCAGTTCCGTGCTGATGAACGCCATGCCTGCGCGTGTGGCGGGTGTGGGCGAAATCATTATGGTGGTGCCTACACCCAAAGGCGAGCGCAACGATATTGTATTGGCAGCCGCACATTTGGCGGGGGTAAACCGCGTGTTTACCATCGGCGGCGCACAAGCTGTCGCAGCGCTGGCATACGGCACGCAAACCGTTCCCCAAGTAGATAAAATCACGGGGCCGGGCAACGCCTATGTGGCTGCTGCCAAACGGCGCGTATTCGGCACGGTAGGCATTGACATGGTGGCAGGACCTTCCGAAATTTTGGTGATTGCAGACGGCAGCGTTCCCGCCGATTGGGTAGCGATGGATTTGTTCAGCCAAGCCGAACATGACGAAATCGCCCAAGCCATTTTAATTGCCACTTCCCCCGCCTATTTGGACGACGTGGCGCAATCCATTGAACGCCTGATTGCCGATATGCCCCGCCGCGACATTATCCAAGCCTCGCTTAACAACCGTGGCGCGATGATTTTGGCACAAGATTTGGACGATGCCTGCGCCGTTGCCAACCGCATTGCCCCCGAGCATTTGGAATTGTGTGTAGAAAACCCCGAACAATGGGCGCAAAAAATCCGTCACGCGGGCGCGATTTTTATGGGTGGATACACCAGCGAAAGTTTGGGCGACTACTGTGCGGGACCCAACCATGTTTTACCGACCAGCCGCAGTGCGCGTTTTTCTTCCCCCTTGGGAACGTATGATTTTCAAAAACGCAGCAGCCTGATTCGCGTTTCCCGCACAGGCGCACAACAATTAGGGCAAACCGCTTCCGTACTTGCCCACGGCGAAGGCTTAACCGCCCACGCCCGCGCTGCCGAAGTGCGTATGGAATAAAACCCATGCCCGCAAACGGTAGGGTTGAAACCGTTTGTTATACGCTTTTTGCAGTAAATACACTTTTACGCTATAGTTTGCTTTTCCCACCCTTCAGGAGAACCCCTCAATGACCCAAGCAGCAGAACGCGTGCGCCACGCAGGATTGCGCGACAAAATCATGTCCGCCGAACAAGCCGCCGATTTTATCCAAAACGGCATGACCGTAGCCGTAAGCGGCTTTACCGGTGCGGGCTACCCCAAAGCCGTTCCCACCGCCGTTGCCGAAAAAGCCAAAGCCGCCCATGCACGCGGCGAAGCCTTTGCCATCGGCGTGGTAACGGGCGCATCTACCGCCCCCGAATGTGACGGCGTATTGGCGGCTGCCAACTGCGTCAGCTTCCGCAGCCCCTTCCAATCCGACCCCACTTTGCGTAACGGCATCAACGCAGGCAACACCGCTTACCAAGATATGCACCTGTCGCACGTTGAACAGCAAATGCGTCAAGGTTTTTACGGCGCGTTTGATGTCGCCGTGATTGAAGCCGTTGCCATTACCGAAGCAGGCAAAATCATTCCCGCGATGGGCATCGGTCACATGAACGAAGCCGTGAAAGCCGCCAAAAAAGTGATTATTGAAGTCAATACCGCCCAAAACGCCCAATTGGAAGGCATGCACGACATTGTTCACGACATCGGCGTACCGCCCTACCGCCAACCCATTCCCTTGGTCGGACCGTTTGACCGCATCGGCGCACCGTATATGGAATGCGATTTGGACAAAATCGTCGCCATCGTGTTTACCGACAGCGGCGACCGCAACAGCAAGTTTGCCGACCCCGACGACAACTCCAAACGCATTGCTGCCCAAATTATTGATTTCTTTAATCACGAAGTGAAAGCAGGACGTTTGCCGAAAAACCTGCTGCCTTTGCAATCGGGCGTAGGCAATGTGGCAAACGCCGTGTTGGCAGGCTTGTTGGACGCACCGTTTGACGACTTAACCGGCTACACCGAAGTGCTGCAAGACGGTATGTTGGATTTGATTATTGCAGGCAAAATGAAATCCGCTTCCGCAACTGCCTTGTCGTTCAGCCCCGATGCGCTGCAACGCTTTAACGACAATATTGAATTTTTGCGCGACAAAATCGTTTTGCGCCCAATGGAATACACCAACAGCCCCGAAGTGATTCGCCGTTTGGGTGTGATTGGCATGAACGCCATGATTGAGGCGGATATTTACGGCAATGTGAATTCCACTCATGTGATGGGTACGAAAATGATGAACGGCATTGGCGGTTCGGGCGACTTTACCCGTAACGCTTTCTTCTCGTTCTTTGTGTCGCCCTCTGTTGCCAAAGACGGCGCGATTTCCTGCATTGTGCCGATGGTTTCCCACCACGACCACACCGAACACGATGTGATGTTTATCGTAACCGAGCAAGGTATGGCGGATTTGCGCGGCAAAGCCCCGCGCCAGCGTGCCAAGCTGATTATTGAAAACTGCGCCCACCCCGACTACCGCGACCAGTTGCGCGACTACTTTGACCGCGCCGAAAAAGCGGAAAAAGTGGGCTTGCACACCCCGCACCTGCTGGCGGAAGCGCTGTCGTGGCACCAACGCTTTGTGGAAACAGGCGATATGCGTGTGAAATAACACATTGATTTAATGTGAAAGCAGGCTGTCTGAACGGTTTTCAGACAGCCTGTTGCTTTAATGGGTAAACTGAAAACGTCTAGATAAAAAATTATACAATTGCTATGTGCAAATTTTGTATGAATGTAGGATAATCTATAGTGTTAAGATGGAAATGGCTTTAGATTTACGCTATGTTTTCATTAAATCTGAATATCTTACAGTAAGTAACCCATTGTCAATTCCTTAAAACGATTAGGATTGCCATTAAATATTTGTGTCCATCTTTTTGAGTAGCGAACAATATTTTTCCGATAAGCAATTAATAAATCAAATAGTGTTCCCCATTCCTTAAATTGAACTTCTTCCATATTTTCATCATATTTATAAATAATATCATTATTTCTATTAGTCAGTAGAAAATAGGAAATAATGCCTTCATTCTCATATGAAAAATGAAAATATTGTTCTTGTACCAAATTAATTTGGTTTTCCCTTAAAAAGTCTGATAAACGTTCATCATTCTGCGTATCTAATTGATGTTGTATGCCAAAATATCTACTATCAGGATTGTAAATACTATCAAAGATTGAGATATATTCCCCTAGAAGTAGCCCTCCAGAACATTTACCCATTGTCATTAAAAATTCCCTAAATTGTCCTTGTACAGATAAATTGTAGCGTTGTTCAATTTCTTGAATTTCTTCTTTGTTATACCCTTGAATTAATTCAGGACGGGTAAAATCATGGTGCTTGGGACGGATAGCCAATAAGGTTTCTAGTAAAGTGGTCATAATTCGGTCAATCTGCCGGGGTTGAAATTTGCAAGGTCTATGGGGCAATCCAAGGAATATCATTCGGGGTGAGCAATAATTTTTCAAAAAACGCTGTAAGCGAATCAGCAATTTTGCCTCCGTGCATCCAATAAACTCCTGTGTCGGAATCATCTGATTTCATGCAGATAAATGATGAAGGATTGACTTCAAAAAACGGCAGCGTATTGTCTTCCACTTCAAAAAACGGACGTTCCCCGTGTTCGCCCAATAGAATTTCTTTAACTGCTAAAGGGGATAGGATTTGATTGCTGCATTCGGACAGGGTTAAACCGTTGCTGCTGCAATGGATAAAGCCTTCCCCCACTTCCAGCCAAAATCTTTTTAACTGCTTGGGAATCGGAATGATTTTTTGCAGTTCGTTTATCTCGTTTGGGTGGATACGGATAAATAAATTTTTAGGAAAATAATCGGTTTGTGAGCGTAAAAATGTGTCCCTGTTTTCAAAGGTAACGGCGTTTTGGAGAACAAAGTTAAACATAGGGCTTTAATATCCGCGCCGTACACTGAATTCCGCCAAATGGCGCAGGTGGTCGGCGCGGCTGGTGTAGGGGGTAAGCGCGTCCAGTGCTTCGGCAAGCAGTTGTTCGGCGTATTGGCGGGCGGGGGCGATGCCCATTAGTGCCACATAAGTGGGTTTGTCGGCTTGGTTGTCTTTGCCTGCGGTTTTGCCTAGGGTGGCGGTATCGGCTTCGCAATCCAGTACATCATCAATCACTTGAAACGCTAAACCGATTTTGCTGGCATAGGTGTGTAGATTGGCAAGGTCGCTATCGTGCAAATCGGGGCAACACAGTGCGCCCAGTTGCACGGCAGCATCAATCAGCGCACCGGTTTTGCGGCTGTGCATACGGGCAAGGGCATCGGCATCTAGGCTTTGTCCGACACTCGCCAAATCAATGGCTTGTCCGCCTGCCATGCCGTAACTGCCTGATGCGTGTGCCAATGTGTTGAGCAGACGGATTTGGCGTTCGGCGGGCAGGGTGGTGGGGCGCGACAGCAGGTCAAACGCAAGGGTTTGCAGGGCATCGCCTGCCAGCAGGGCAAAGGCTTCGCCATATTGAACGTGGCAGGTGGGTTTGCCACGGCGCAGTTCGTCGTTGTCCATGGCGGGCAGGTCGTCGTGTATCAGTGAGTAAACGTGAATGCACTCAACGGCTGCCATGGCGTGTTCCAAGGCGGTGGGGCAGGGCGTGCCGAGTTCGGCAGCAGCGGCAACCAGCAATGGGCGCAGACGTTTACCGCCGTCTAAAGTGCTGTAGCGCATGGCTTGGTGTAACAGCGCGGGTTCGCTGTCGGCAGGGGGAAGCAGGCGTGCCAATAATTGTTCGGTACGGGCGCGGGTTTGGGTTTGCCAATCGTGAAAATGGGACATGGTTTTTACCTTTTTAATCAAAATGAAGGGGTAAGAAGTTTAAGATTTAACCAGATTTTTTAATGCCAAGCGCACGCCTTCGCCCACATCGCTATGAGGGGGTAGGTTTTTGACTGCGCTTTGGGCTTCGCGTTCGTTGTAGCCCAATGCCAGCAGGGTGGCGACAATATCGGCTTGAGACGAAGAAGCATCGGCAGATAACAAGGCATTATCAGCAGCGGTCAATTTGCCGCGCAGTTCCAAAACCATGCGTTCGGCGGTTTTTTTGCCAATCCCCGGAACAGACGATAAACGTTTCACGTCTTCCTGCGCCACGGCTTGTGCCAATTCGTCTGCACTTAATGCCGATAATACACCCAAAGCGGTTTTGGCACCGATGCCGCTGACTTTTAATAATTGGCGGAAAGCGGCGCGTTCGCCACGTTCGGCAAAACCGTATAATAAATGCGCGTCTTCGCGTATGACCAATTGCGTGTACAGGCGCACGGCTGCACCTGTGGCGGGCAGGGCGCAAAAAGTCTGCATGGAAACATCAATTTCATAACCCACGCCGTGCGTTTCCACCACAATTTGCGGGGCGTGTTTTTCGGTAAGCGTGCCGGCAATGTGACCAATCATGGCATTCCCCTGTGTAAAAAGGCGATTGTAACGTGAAACCGCGCACTTGCGTTTGCCCCTAACGTTTATTTGGGCTATAATGCGCCGTTTTGTTGCCGCGCCCGCTGGGGATGCGGTATGTTTTCACACTAAATACACGGAGTTGAGTATGTATGCGGTCATAAAAACCGGCGGTAAGCAGTATAAAGTGCGCGTCGGCGAAAAATTGAAAGTAGAACAGATACCTGCCGAACTCGACAGCCAAATCGAACTGAACGAAGTTTTGATGATTGCTGACGGCGACGCGGTAAAAGTGGGTGCGCCCTTTATTGAAGGTGCAAAAGTGACTGCCAAAGTGGTGGCACACGGTCGCGGCGAAAAAATCCGCATTTTCAAAATGCGCCGCCGCAAACACTACCAAAAACGCCAAGGTCACCGTCAAAATTTCACCCAAATTGAAATCGTGGCGATTGCCTAATTTGCAACCAATTTAAGGAGTATCCGACATGGCAACCAAAAAAGCAGGCGGCAGTTCCAAAAACGGCCGCGATTCCGAAGCCAAACGACTGGGCGTAAAAGCCTTTGGTAACGAACTGATTCCCGCAGGTTCCATCATCGTGCGTCAGCGCGGTACCAAATTCCACGCAGGCACCAATGTAGGCATGGGCAAAGACCACACCCTGTTTGCCAAAGTGGACGGTTATGTAGAATTTGCCGTAAAAGGCCGTTTGAACCGCAAAACCGTTAGCGTTCGCCCCTACACTGGCGAAGAAAACTAAAAACGATATTGAATTAGGCGCGATTTTTCTGCCTAAATTCTTGAATATCCGTTTAAAAGACGCAAAACCCCGTTCCCGTTTAAGGACGGGGTTTTTATATACAATCCATTGTTTTGAAAAAAGTGGCAAGCGTGAACGTTCTCTATTTGGGCGCGAAAAACGCCGATTATCTGCACAGCTTGGGCGATTGGCACGCGATGCAGGTGCAAGTGCCTGATGATAATGATGTGTCGTCTTGGCACTATTTGCCCGAAGTGGCAGATGAAACCTTTGATGCGGTGCTGGTGGCGCAAGACGTATCGTCAGCGGCACACGCGGACAGTTTTGCCAATTGGATGCGTGTATTGCGCCGTGGCGGACAATTGTTTTTGGAAAACAGCAGCGACAATCACAACTTACTGGTGCGCGGTTTGTCGCTGATTGAGCCTTTGGCGGAAACGGTGGAAGCGCAGGAAGCCACACGCACCACCATGGTACGCAAAAAAGCCAAGTTTTTTCCGGCTACCCATCATGTTCTTGCTGCTTTGCACGCTGAAATTGCAGGTGAAATCCAACAAGCGCATTATCACTATACCTTTGCCCGCACCGTTGCACCTGCTGATTGGGATGCAGCGCATTATCTTGCCTTGTTTTACAACCGCCAAAATCAGTTTGAACAAGCCGATAAATTGTGGCAACAAATGCACCACCAATATCCCCGTTCCACCAAACCTTTGATAATGCAGGTATTGAATACCCTGATTGCAGGCGATTATTTGCGGGGTTTTCGTATGCGCGAAGCCTATGCGGAACGCTTTTTGCCTTACGAGCGGCGCAGCCATGCTTATCCGCCGCCGCCTGTCCGTTTGTATCCGAAGCGCTGGCAGGGCGAAAACCTAAACGGCAAAACCTTGATTGTGTGGAGTGAATTTGGTTTGGGCGATGAAATCATGTTTGCATCTTTGGCAAGGTGGCTGAAACAAGATTGCGGTGTGGCGCGGCTGCTGTGGGTGGTGCAACCGCCTTTGGTGGATTTGCTGCGCAGTCACCCCGATATTGACGAAGTTATCAGTGCCGATACCGCCGCACAGCATTGTCCGCCTGTGGATTATTGGGATTTTCCGCACGCGCTGCTGGCGCATTGTGAGCAGCCGTTTGCCGATTTACCTAAGCGCAGCCCGTATTTGTTTGCCGATGCGGATAAGGTGCGCGCTTTTGATGTGTCTGCCGCAGCGGGTAAGTTGAAAATCGGTTTGGTGTGGCGCGGCGACCCGCGTCATGAAAACGATGCCATGCGTTCGCTGCACCGTCCTGAATTATTGGATACTTTGTTAGACATTCCCAATACAGCATGGTTTAACCTACAAAAATCGGTAAACGATGAAGAAGCGCAATGGTTGCAATCTCGCCCGATTACAGATTGGCGCGGGCAACTGCACGATTTTGCCGATACCGCAGCAGCATTGTCGCAATTGGATTTGCTGGTTACGGCGGATACTTCGGTGGTACACGCGGCGGGGGCGTTGGGTGTGCCTGCGCTGGTGATGTTGGCACCTGTGTATGATTGGCGTTGGGGTTTGCCGCAAAACGGTGTGAGTCCGTGGTATCCCAGCGTGGAAAAAGTGTTTGCGCCCCATCCTTTGGCGGGCTGGATAGGCAAGATTGGGTGTGTGCGCGAAAAAATAGTCAATATAGTTGATTAAAATCAAAACGATATGGCGTTGCCAACGCCCTGATGTACTGTTCGTACACGGCGGGCGTTGTCGCCTTGTCTCGTTTTTATTTTTATCAACCATATCATCAAGGAAAAAT
Organism: Conchiformibius steedae; assembly: GCF_014054725.1. Lineage (NCBI taxonomy): Bacteria > Pseudomonadati > Pseudomonadota > Betaproteobacteria > Neisseriales > Neisseriaceae > Conchiformibius > Conchiformibius steedae. Next base: position 550,448 of record NZ_CP059563.1, read on the forward strand.
CATGAAAATCCTGCTGGTGCGCCTGTCGAGCATGGGCGATTTGATTCATACGCTGCCTGCGCTGACGGATTTGGCGCGGCATCGCCCTGATGTGCAATTGGATTGGTTGTGCGAAGCGGCGTTTGCGGATATTGCGCGGCTGCATTCTTTTACGGCAAAGGTGTTGCCAATGCAGTGGCGGCAGTGGCGTAAACAGCTACTTAAAAAAGAATCTTTTAAAGAATCCTTTGCTGCGCTTGATGAATTGTGTGGTGCGTTGCGTGCGGCGCGTTATGATTGGGTGCTGGACAGTCAAGGTTTGCTGAAAAGCGCGGCGTTTGCGCGTTTGGCGGGTGCGCCTGTGTATGGTTTGGACAAAAACAGTGCGCGTGAACCTTTGGCAACGTGGGCGTACCATCGCCGTTTTGCGGTGGAAACGGGGCGCGATGCGGTGTGGCGCAACCGTACTTTGTTTGCACAAGCTTTTGCTTATTCGTTTGAGGGTGCGGCGGATTTTGGCGTGTCGGGGGGAACGGGTTTCCGTTTGCCCGAAATGGCGCAGCCTTACGGGGTGGTTTTGCATGCTGCCAGCCGCGCCGACAAACATTGGCAAGCCGATGCGTGGCGTGAGCTGATGCAGCGTTGGCATCAGGAACAGGGTTTGCCGTTGTGGTTGCCGTGGGGCAGCGATGCTGAGCGTGAACGTGCTGAACAACTGGCACAGGGTTTGGATTTTGTGCGCGTGTGTCCGCCATTAAGTTTGGCACAGGCGGCAGACGTATTGCGCGGGGCTACCGCTGTGGTGGGCGTGGATACGGGTTTGCTGCACCTTGCCGATGCCGTAGGCGTGCCAGTGGTGGGAATTTATACTGCCAGCCATCCGCACAAAACAGGTTTACAACCGTCTGCGCGGGCGTGTGCCGTGGGCGCGATGGGACAAATACCCACTGTAAATGAAGTGTATCAGGCATTGCAGCAGGTGATGCCATGAACAAAAAACACGCCAAACACAGCAATCAGGTACGCATCAGCGGCGGCATTCACCGAGGGCGCAAATTGAGTTTTGCCGATGCCGAAGGTTTGCGCCCCACACCCGAAAGCGTGCGTCAAAAGCTGTTTAATTGGTTGGGACAGGAATTATACGGACAAAGCGTCTTGGATTTGTTTGCGGGCAGCGGCGCATTGGGTTTGGAAGCCGCATCGCGCCATGCTGCGCGGGTGTGTTTGTGCGAAAAATCCCGTCCAAGCGCGCAAACGCTGCAATCCCATATCCGCACTTTAAATTTAACGGCAACGGTGCAGGTAGTATGTGCCGATGCCTTGGCGTTTTTGGCGCAAACAGGCGAAACATTTGATATTGTGCTGCTGGATCCGCCGTTTGCATGGCAGCAGTGGGACGGTTTGTGGACGTTGCTGCGCCCGCGTTTGGCAAACGGTGCGCGGGTATATATTGAAGCAGGGATGTTGCCCGACCTACCTGATTGGCTGGTGTTGCGCCGCGAAGGACGGGCAGGGCAAAGCCGTTTTGGGCTGTGGGAATATGTGGGGGATTAGGGTTGTTTGCTGTTCACATCAATGATCCACACTTCCGCTTGCGAACCCAAACGCAGCGGCACACCCCAAAAACCATAACCCGATGTCACAACAAAATGGGTTTGGTTAATGCGTTCGTAGCCGTAATGAATGCGGTTAAGGGCGCGAACCAACAGATTGAGCGGAAAAACCTGTCCGTTATGCACATGCCCCGAAAGCTGGATGTCAATCGGCATTTGGGCGTGGGCTTCGGCATCGTCAGGACGGTGGTCCAGCAGAATGACAGGTTGCTTGGCATCGGTTTGGGCAAGCAGCTGTTCGGTGGGCAGGCGTTGGCTGTTTAATTTGTCGGGACGACCTGCCACCCACACGCGCCCGTCCAATAGTACGGCTTCATCGTTTAATACGCGGATGCCTGCGCGTTGCAGGGCTTGGGTGATTTGCTGCTGGTGTCCGAATAAATCGTGGTTGCCCAAAGTGGCATACACACCCAAAGGGGCGCGTAAATTCAGCAATTCGCTGTGCATGTTTTCGGCTTCATAGGCTGCGGTGTTATCGTCCATAATGTCGCCTGGCATGAGAATCACATCTGCCTGTTCACGCTGCATGATTTGGGCGAGGGTGCGGATTTGCCGTTTGCCTGCCAATACGCCCCAATGGGTGTCGGCAGCCATGCCGATGCGTAGGGGTTTGGTTAAAGGTTTGTCTAAAGTGATGCTGATGTGGCGCACCACAGGCACATAGGCGTGATAGACAGACCATGCGGGTAGGGCAAGAAAAATGGCAGCAGCAGTGATGCGTAACACGCGCTGGCGTTGTGGGTGGTGTCGGAAAGCAAATTGGTTTAACAGTAGCACCGCGCCTGCGCTCAAACAGGCAAACCACAACAACGCCAGCCACGCCGCTACCCAGCGCGGCGACAGCATCAGCCTTAAACTGCTCAATAAAATAATGGTGTTACCGATTAAAAACACCGCCCACAATACAGAACGGCGGCTTACGCCCAGCCACCACACCAAGGCACGCGCTGCGCCATAGTGCAGCAGTTGTACCGATAACAACACCGCTGCCATTATCCACAAAAATTTTCCTGCCATATCTGCTTTCTAAAAAAAGACGGTAAAAACAAGGTGTTTTTACCGTGAGTCAAAGGGGAAAGAGGGCTTTATTTTACCATTTCTTTGCTGATGGCTTTGATGTTCAGTTCGCGGTCTTTGATAATACCCATTAAGCGGTTGATTTGTGAAGTATTACCTTTTTTGCGGGCTGCGTTTAACTGCGATTGCGCGGCTTTTAGCGCAGCACGTTCCCGATTGATTTCGCGTTCTAAAATTTGGCGGCGGGTGAGCGCGGGGGCAGATGGTGCAGTTTTAGCAGTCGGCATTTTAACAGTGGGCGCAGGTTGGGGAACTGATTTGCCTTTGCCTTTGCTGCGTGTGGGATTGGACGCGGGCGGTTTGCGTAACTGAACATTCACTTTGGTTTTGCTGGATTTGTCGGTGTTGCCCGAGCCTTTTTCAGCTTTATCCTTTTTGTTTTTTTCTTTTTCAGCCTTTTCGGGCTTGGTGGGTTTTTCCACTTTTTCAATGGTTTCGGTTACGGGTGGTGTGACTTCGGGCAACACGGTAACATCATCATCGCGGCGGATATTATCCCAAATACGGCGCAATTCTTCCGAAGGTTTTAAGGCTTGTGCAGGGGCGGTTTGCTCGGTTGCAGCCTCTTCAGCGGGGGCGGAAGCGGCAGCCGTTTCTGCCGTGTCGGGTTCGGGCGCTGCGGCATCGGCAGAAGCGGCAACTGTTACAGCAGGGGCAGATGCCGCCGCATCGGTCGGTTCGTTTAGTGAAGCGCAGGCACCGGTAGCAAACAAAGTGAAACCAATCAGCCACAAACGGAATAATGTTTTTTTCATCATGCATTCTTTGGGTTTTGAAACTTCGCCAAGTGTGGCGTAAAACTGCTGAATTGAAAGGTTAATTTTTCCCTTCCAAAATCAGGGCGGCGCAAAAGCCTTGCCCCAATGTGTACAAATATGCCAAATATTGTAAACCATATCGGGTAAAATTCAACCGTTTTACCCCGAATAAAGGGGCTTTGGTTCTAAAGGAAGCCGCATGATAAATACCGACCGCTATGCCGTTCACCGCCATTTGGCACACATTATGGACACACGGCTGGCACTGCTCAAACACGCCCCGCGTCAGATTATCTTGGCGGGCGCAGACGGCGACGGCGGGCGCAGCCTGTTGGCGGCGCGTTTTCCGCAAGCCCGTTTTCGTGAATACGACCCCCGCCCAGATTTTTTAGACGATGCCGCAGCCGTGCGCAAAACAGGCTTACTGGCAAAATGGACAGGCAAAACCGTTGTCCAACACTGCCAAAGCATTGCCGAACCTTTGGGCGAACCTGCGGATATGTTGTGGGCGAATTTAAGTTTGCTGACTGAAACCGCGCCTGTTGCCGTGTTTGAAAATTGGGCGGCTGCACTCAAAAACGGCGGCTTGCTGTTTTTCAGCCATTTGGGTGGCGACAGCTTGGCAGACATACGCACCCTGTTGGCAGACAACCAAATTTCCTGCCCCGCGCCCACTTTGCTGGATATGCACGATTTGGGCGATATGCTGTTTCATCACGGCTTTTACGACCCCGTGATGGACACCGAAAAACTGGTTTTAACCTACCGCAGCGCCGAAGCCCTGTTGCAGGATTTGAGCACTTTGGGCGCATGGCAGGCATTGCAGTGCGACAACCCCGCCGCTGCCGAAAACCTGATTCGTCAAACATGGCAGCAAGGCGGATTGCGCCAAATCACCTTGGAAACCGTGTTCGGACACGCCGTTAAAAAAGCCGATTTGGCAGCCAACGAACAAGAAATCCGTTTTATCCCGCGTGCAGAGAAAAAATCTTCGTAATCTGTAGTTAGTCAAGGAAAAAAACTGTGTGATTGGGCTGGGCGCTTGGTGTTACACCGCAGCCCTTAAAACTGATGTGCTGTGTTTTAGCCAATTTTGAAAACCGCTTTAAAACTTTTTATCGGCGCAGCGTGTGCAAAGCCGTGAAAAATGCGTATGATTGGGCGGTTTGCCTATAAGCAGTCAATTGATTAAGGATAGATAACAATGAACAATATTACCCAATTAAAAAGCAACGGTTTGAAAGTTACCGGTCCGCGTTTGAAAATACTGGATTTGTTTGAGCTGTACGCCGAGCGTGAAAGTGAACGCCATTTAAGCGCGGAAGACGTGTACCGTATTTTGTTGGCAGAAGGCGTAGAAGTGGGCGTTGCCACCATTTATCGTGTGCTGACCCAGTTTGAACAGGCTGGTATTTTAATCCGTCACCATTTTGAAGGTGGAAAAGCCGTTTACGAACTGAATCAGGAAGAACACGACCATATTATGTGTGTGAAATGCGGGTTGATTACCGAGTTTCAAAACAAAGAAATGGAAGCCATGCAAGAGCGCATTGCCGCCGAAAACGGCTACCGTGTGGTGGACCATTCGCTGTATTTATACGGTGTGTGCGCCGACTGCCAAAAAAAAGAAAAAAAACGTTAACCCCCGATTTGACAGGCTGTCTGAAACCGTTTCGGACAGCCTGAATCACGATATGGACATTCCCTTTCTTCCCCCCGATGATTTGACTTTCCCCGACCCGCGCCCCGCACTTGCCTGTTCCAAGCGCAACGGTTGGGTGTGCGTGAGTGCCGATTTGCGCCCCGAACGGATTTTGGCGGCGTACCGCTGCGGGATTTTTCCGTGGCACAGCGACCGTGATTATGTTTACTGGTTTGCCACCGCGCCCCGCGCCGTGCTGTATCCCGCCGAATTGCACCTTTCCCGTTCGCTTGTCAAAACCCTGCGAAATCGTGCCTACCGCGTTAGCGTAAATCAGGATTTTGCAGCGGTGATGGGCGAGTGTGCTGCTGCACCGCGTGTTGGGCAAGACGGTACTTGGATTGCGCCCGCGTTTCAACGGGCTTACGGTGCATTGCATCAGCAAGGTTTTGCCCATTCGTTTGAATGCTGGTTGCCTGACGGTAAGGGCGGTGAAATATTGGCAGGCGGTTTGTACGGCGTACAAATCGGCGCGGTGTTTTTTGGCGAATCCATGTTTGCTAAATTACCCGATGCGTCTAAAATCGCCTTTGCCTGTGCCGTGCCTTATTTGGCAGACTGCGGCGTGCGCCTGATTGATTGCCAGCAGGACACGGGACATCTGGCGCGTTTCGGTTCGCGTACGCTGCTGTTTGACGATTTTCAACAGGCTTTAGCCGAATATACCGTTTTACCCTGCGCCATCGGGCGCGGAACGGTGCGCGAAAACCCTTAACCCATATTTATCAAGGAAATATAAATGGAAACAGTTATTTTAGCAGTAAATGGCATGAGCTGTGCAGCGTGTGTGCGCGGGGTGGAACAGGCTTTAAACGGCTGTGCGGGCGTGGCGCAGGTGTTGGTGGATTTGGCATCAGGTAAGGCAAAGGTGCAGTTTGACCCACAGCAAACCGATGTGGCACAGTTGGCAGCGGCGGTAGAAGCAGCGGGATTTGATGCGGCTGTGGCAGACTGATGGCAAAAAATACACCGTTTGGCTGTGGGGCGAAACGGTGTATGGGTTTAGCTGTTGGGATAAGTGATATTAACTTTCCCGCGCATTTTGTGGTGTCCTAAAAACGAGCAGAAATAAACGTAGTTGTTGCCCGGTTTGAAATGGTTGGTTTTAAAGGTAACGCGCTGCTCTTCGCCGCCGCCTGCCAGTTTGGTGTTGGCAATCACGCGCGGGTCGTTGGGTTTGAGAAAGTCGGATTTCGCGCCCAAATCCACGCCGTCTGCCAAAATGCCGCTTTCGTCCGTATCTTTGGCGATAACGACATTGTGTCCGCGGGCGTTGCGCGGCAAGTAGCCGATATTGCGTACCACAATGGTAAATTCGGCGCATTTGGAGGCGTCAATATTGATTTCGGCTTTGTCGTACACCATAGAATGGTTGCCGGTCATGATTGCGCTGCATTCGGGATTCAGCGCTTGGGCTGTGGCAGAGGCAGCGGCGTTGGGTGCGGCGGTGGTGTGGCGTTTGGTGTCGGCGGGCGTGCCGCTGTCGGAACACGCGCCCAACAGCAGCAGGCACAGGGGCAGAGTCAAATATTGTTTCATTATGATTCCTTTTCGGTTTGAAACCCCGCCGCAAACGGCGGTAAAACGGGTGTGTTTATGCTTTTGGGGGCAGCAGCGCCAGCAAGGCGGCTTCGTCTAATATAGTAATGCCCAATTGTTGTGCTTTGTCCAGCTTGCTGCCTGCTTTGTCGCCCGCCACCACAAAATCGGTTTTTTTGGAAACGCTGGAAGTAGTTTTTCCGCCTGCGCTTTCGATGAGTGCTTGTGCTTGTTCGCGGCTCAAACTGGGTAATGTGCCTGTCAGCACAAAGGTTTTGCCAAGCACGGCGGAAGCGGACGCTGCAGATACGGGCGCATTATCCTTGTTAAGGGTGGTTTCGGGCAAGTTTTGTAAAAAAGCAGCGATTTCGCGCAATAAGGCGGCGTGTTCGGGGTGGCTGCGCCATTGTTGCCATTCGGCTGGTAAAACGGGGTCGTCCAACAAACCACCGATGCTGCTGCCTGCCAGTTCCCACAGCGCTTGGGCGCGTTTTTCGCTGAGTTTGGCGGCGGGCAGTTTTGCCAACCAACGCGCAGGCGCGGCGGTGCTGTGCCAATCCAGCGTAACCGTTTGCGGCTGTGGCTGTACGCCTGCTGCCAACAGCCTTTGTGCCAAAGCGTTTTGTTCGGGGGTGCGGAAAAACCGCGCAATGGAACGCGCCACCACGTCGCCAATATCAGGCAAACACGCCAATACGGCTTCGGGCGCGGCGGCTACCCGTTCCAGCGTACCGAAAGCGGCGGCAAGCTGTTTGGCGGTGCTTTCGCCCACATGACGGATGCCCAAAGCGAATAAAAACCGTGCCAATGTCGGCGTTTTGCTGGCAGCGATGCCGTCTAAAATATTTTGCGCCCATTTCACTGCTTGGCTTTCGGGGTCTTTAATGGACTGCAAAGCGGCTACGTCCAGCGCGTAAATATCGGCAAAATCGCGCAAAATACCGCGTTCTGCCAAGGCTTCAATCTGTTTTTGTCCCAAGCCGCCAATGTCCATCGCTTTGCGTGAAGCAAAATGAATCAGCCCTTGAACGCGCTGCGCCTGACACAATAATCCTGCACTGCAACGCAAAGCTGCCATGCCTTCATCTCGCACGGTTTCGCCGCCGCAAACGGGGCATTGTGCAGGCAGTTCAAACGGCGGATGCAACGGCGTTTGCTGTTCGCCAAATAAATCGTCCGAGCGCATCGGGCGCAGTTCGGGCAACACGCGCACCACTTCGGGAATCACGTCCCCCGCACGGCGCACCATAACCGTATCGCCCACGCGCACGTCTTTACGGCGCACTTCGTCCTGATTGTGCAAAGTGGCATTGGTAACGTTTACCCCGCCAACAAACACAGGCTTTAAACGCGCCACAGGCGTGAGTACACCTGTGCGCCCTACCTGCACATCAATGCCTTCCACCTGTGTCAGTGCTTCTTCGGCAGGAAATTTATGTGCAATCGCCCAACGCGGGGCGCGGGAAACAAAACCCAATTGTTCCTGTTGTGCCAAATCGTTTACTTTCAGCACCATGCCGTCAATCTCATAAGGCAGATGCGGGCGTGCATGCGCCATTTGCTCATAAAACGCCAAGGCTTCATCTATGTCGGCGCAGACTTTCCATTCGTTTTCTGCCACAGCAAAACCCAAGCTGTGCAGCCAATGCAGTTCATCTGCGTGGGTAAGCGGTGCGGTTGCGCCTTGGCAGCGGGCAATGCCATAGGCAAAAAAATGCAGTTTGCGTTGCGCGGCAATGGCGGAATCCAATTGGCGCAAACTGCCTGCAGCGGCGTTGCGCGGGTTGGCAAAGGTTTTTTGTCCGTTTTGTTCCTGACGTGCGTTTAAGGCAGCAAAATCGCTTTTGAGCATCAATACTTCACCGCGCACTTCCAATAATTCAGGCAAGGTGTCGCCGTGCAGTTTTAAGGGTATGCTGGCAATGGTGCGGATATTGTGGCTCACGTCTTCGCCCGTTTCGCCATCGCCGCGTGTGGCTGCCAGCGTTAAGATGCCTTGCTGGTACAGCAGGCTGACTGCCAAGCCGTCAAATTTGGGTTCAATGGTGTAAACAGTGTGGCGAACACCCAAATCTTTGCACACGCGCTCGTTAAACGCATACATTTCGGCGTGGTCAAATGTGCCGTTTTCGTCTTGTGGCGAGAAGGCATTGTTCAGCGACAGCATGGGAACGGCGTGGCGCACTTCGGCAAAACCGTCTAGTGGTTTATTGCCCACTCGGTCGGTAAAGTTTTCTTTGCGCTTATTACTGTTATGGTACTGTGGAAATTCTTTTTCTAAGTCCTGTAATTGGCGGAATAAACGGTCATATTCATCATCGGATATGGTGGGTGCATTTAAAGTGTGGTATTCATAGGAATAACGGTATAGCTGTCGTCTGAGCTTGTTTATGCGTTCGCGGGTAGAGGTCATATATAGGTAGAGGAAAAAATCTAACAATGGCGATTGTATCGCAGCATGAAAGACGACAAAAGCCCGAAAAATTATTTTCGGGCTTTAGCAAGAATTTGGTGGCCAGAGGCAGGATCGAACTGCCGACACACGGATTTTCAGTCCGTTGCTCTACCGACTGAGCTATCTGGCCAAACAAACCGCCATTTAAACACAGCTGCGCGGGCTTGGCAAGTGTTTTTGTACAAAGGGCGCGGGCGCGGAAAACAGGGGCAGGACAGGGCAGACGGCGGGCGTGTCGGCACAAGTGGTGGTAAAAAACCAAATTTTTATGTAAAGAAACGTTTACAAAGAAGAAAAATGTTTACAGAGGCATCGCAATGTAAAAAAAAATGATAGAATATCGGCTATTGTGGATTTTTGCTGATTTTGTTTATTGGGATGAAAGTGTGGATATGAAGCAGAGAATCAATTTCAAACAGATACAGGAGCAACGCTTATGGATGCTTTAACCAATCCCGTGGTTTTGGGGATTGTCGGCGCCGTAGTGGTGTTGGCTGTGGTCGGCGGGGTTCTGTTTGTCGTGTTGAAAAAACGGGACGGACAGGACGATGACCGCCGTGCCGATGCAAACCGCAGCGGCCGCCGCACGGGAGCGTCCAAACGTCGTGAAAACGATGATGATGACGAACCTGTACGCACCCCCGCATCTAGGGTAAAGGCAGGGGCGAAAAACACAGCAGAGCCTGCCAAGCAGCCCGAACGTGCCGCAAAAACCAAAGCGGAAGAGCCGCTGCCTGCCGAAGATGAAGCCGTTTTAGAAGAAACGGAAGAAGTGGCGGGCGACGAATGGGACTGGGGTAGCACGTCGGCATCCAGCGCAGTGGTGGACGATACCAAAGTATCAGTGCAGGATGTGGATCCGCTAACCGAATTTAATGTGTACAAACAATTTGGTTATGTGGACAAAGCCGCCGAATCGCTGGCGGCTTATTTGAAAAATCATCCCGATAAGGCAAACGATAAAAATTTGGTGGACGAACTGCTGGATTTGTGGCTGCAGGCGAAAAAAACCGACGAGTTTTCCGATGCATTGACACAATATCAGGAAATGTTTGACCAAGCGGCGTTGGCAGAATATGTCAAACAAGGTTTGGCGCTGGATGCCAACCATTTGGGTTTGCGCGTGTTGGCAGAATCGCGTTTGGGTTGGTCGGTGAAAAAAACCGCCAACGAAATCGGCGAGCAAACCGAAGAAACACCCGCCTTGCCAGAACGCCCGCAATTGGGTCTGCCTAACAAACAGTCCGAAGAAGCCGCACAAGCCGCTGCCAAAGCTGCGCGTAAAGAGCTGGTGTCGGGCAATGCGCCTTTGGCGGGGGTGGAAAACGAAGAAAAAGGCACGGTATTGGCGTTTATGCAGCCCGAACAAAGCATGAAACTGCTGAAAGGCATGCTGCGGTACGATGTGTCCAACCGCTATCTGAACAAAGCCATCCGCTCGTCCACCAAACCTGCTGCGCTGCTGATTGATGCGCTGACTATGGACTATAAAGCCAAAAACCTGCGCAGTTTTATCGAGCATTTGTGGAATTTGTACTACAGCTTGGGCAATGGCGGACGTCAGGTAAAAGAGCGTATGTTGGGTTTGGGTTACAGCATGATGGGCGAACATCCGATTTTCCCTTTGTTGGAAACCCACGCGGGCGATACAGCGATTTTGCGTGAAATCGGTATCCGTAACGGCTTTATCGAGGCCAGTGCCGCTGCCAAAAAAGGTCGCCATAAGAGCTTGGTAACCGAAAAAGTGGATGTGGACAACGAGCCCAAAACCCCCGCCGAACGCGTACTCAAAGAAGCGGAATTCCTGCTTATGTACGGTCAGTTGGACCAATCGATGGATTTGCTGGAATCGGCAATCCGCGAATACCCGCAAGAAGCACAACTGTACATTACCTTGTTCGATTTGTACGAGCGTGCCGAAGAATGGGCGCGTTTGGGCAAACTGGTTCAGGATTTGCGTACTAAGGTTCAAACCTTGCCTGAAGAAGTGGTGCTGGCAATGAGCCAGTTGCTGCAGCGTTTTAACAACCAAGGTGCTTTAGGACGGTAAGTGATGAATAACAATATCCCGCAAGTAAAAACCGTCAAGTTGCTGTTTGTGGCTATGGACGAACGGCAGCAGGCGATGTTTAAGATGGCGTTTAAAATGCACAGCACCACGTCCTATCAGGTAATCGGTGCAGATAGCAGCGAACGCCCCGAAATGGTGATTGTGGACGGCGACGGACCGATGGGTGCGGCGGTGTGGCAGAAAGCCAAAACCGATTACCCCAAAAGCGTGGTGGTGTTTTTCTCAAAACGCCCGCCGATGATTACTGCGCCCTATCTTTCCAAACCGATTAAGTTTGACACGCTGTTTTTAAGCCTGCGTAATTTGTTGCAGGGCAACGGCGTATGGGTGGGTAATCTGGCAAACGGGCAGCAGCAGGGCGCGGCGGCGCAGCAGGCGCAGCAACAGCCTGCCGAACCTGCCAAACCTGCACACCCCGAACGGGCAGCTGAAATGCGCATTCCGCGTTTTGACCCGCGCCGCGGTTTGTTGGGGCGTTTTCGCGAATTGCTCAATCAAAGCAAAGACACGGTAATCGTGTTTAAAGAAAAGCCCGTGTTGGCGGTTTTTCCGTCCATTCAGCGCGTGTGGGTGCCCGATTCCAAGCTGCTGGAAGAGCTGTGTCGTCAGGAACAGCCTGATATTAAGGTAAAAATTATTTCTGAAGGCAGTCAGATTCAGGAACGTGCTAATGCCACGGTGGTATCGTGCATGTGGCAGGTGGCGGTGTGGACGGCAAACGGACGTTTGGTGTATCCGCTTACGCCTTCTACGGTGTGCCGTTTGAAGCAGTGGCCCAATCTGACCCGCCTGGCACCTTTGCCCGAATCAATGCGTTTGTCGGCGTTTTTGACCAAAACATCGGTCAGCCTGAATATGCTGTATAAAATGATGCCTTTGGATATGGCGGATATTTTGAATTATATCGCTGCTACTTATCTGACTGATTATTTGGCGGTTAGTCAGACTGGGGCTGCGGCTGCCGATAGTGCTGCCGCCGCTGCCATGCCCAAAGCAGTACGCCGCGCCGCCGCGCCGGAGCGTTCCGAAGGACGCGCTCGTGCGGCAGATGATGATGAAACCGAGCAGCCGAAAAAAGAAGGCGGTCTGCTCAGCCGTTTGATGAAGCGATTACTCAGTAAATAACGAAGGCATCGGAATTATGTTGGTAGAAAACAAAATTGTATTTACAGGTCCTGTCGGTGTGGGCAAAACCACCGCGATTGCCGCCTTGTCGGACGAGCCGCCGATTCAAACCGATGCCAACGCATCGGATATGACCGCCGTGCGCAAGGGCTACACCACCGTGGCAATGGACTATGGTCTGATTCAGTTAGATGAAAACACCAAAGTGCATTTGTACGGCACGCCCGGTCAAGAGCGTTTTGATTTTATGTGGGATATTTTAAGTCAGGGCAGCATGGGTTTGGTGCTGCTGCTGGACAATACCCGTGCCAATCCGCTTAAAGATTTGAAGTTCTTTTTGGACTCTTTTGCCGATTTGCTCAAAACCGCCCCTGTGGTTATCGGTGTGACCAAAATGGACATCCGCGCCGTGCCAGGTATTGATGTGTACCAAAAATACTTGGCGCAGCACAATATGGTAGCCCCCGTGTTCGAGGTGGACGCGCGAAACGAGGAAGACGTTAAACAATTGGTAACAGCCATGCTGTTTCAAATCGACCCCGGTTTAGAGGTATAATAATGGATTCTAATTCTACTTTGTCTTTACAGGCCAATTTGTATCCGCACATCACGCCCGCCGGTGCGTTTTACGCTGTTACAAACAAAAGCGAGAGCGCCAGCCGCACGCTGTTGGCGAATATTTTGAAATCGGGCAGCGCACCGATGACCCCCGAACGTTTGCAGCAGTGGGCGCAAACCAACGATATGGAAGCCGCATTAAGCCTGCTTTACCGTATGCAGCGTTTGGAATTTATTTACGGCGACGATGCGCCTGCCAAAATGCCCGTGATTAACGAAACCGTATTGGGCAAGCTGCTGCCTTTGATGTCGGACAACCAAAAAGCCCTGCTGATTGACCAAGACGGTTTTTACTTTGCCAATGCAGGCTTTAACCACGAAGCCGCAGAAGAAGTCGCAGTATTGGCAAGCGAAGCCATCCGCCTGTCGGAACGCCACTCGCTGCTGATTAAAAACAACCTGAATATCTACCAAAGCGCATGGGGCTTGTGCGACCCGAACGGTCAAAGCGAATTAACCTTCTTCCCGATTTATATTGATAAATCACGCTTTATTCTGGTAACGGGCGGAACACCGCAACTGCATAAAGATGCCTTTGTATCGTTGGTGCATGTGTTGTACCGTACCCGCCAAGGCGCTGCCGGGCTGGCTGTAGGCGCTTAACAGCAATTGATTGGAAAACAAAATGCATGCACAACTTTTAACTTCCATATTGAGTGATTTGAACAGCTCTTCGGCAGATATTACCGCATCGGCCGTGATTTCTACCGACGGCTTGCCTATTGCCCACATGCTTCCGCGCAACATTGATGCCGACCGTATCGGTGCCATGTCTGCCGCATTGCTGGCACTGGGTAACCGCACCGCGCAAGAACTTTCTTGCGGCGAACTGGAACAAGTCATTGTAAAAGGGCGTTTGGGTTATACCCTGCTGATTCAGGCAGGTGGAACCAATGTTTTATGCTTAACCGCGCGTGAAACGGCAAAACTCGGTTTGATTCTGCTGGATGCCCGCCGCGCCGCCCGCAGCATTGTAGATGTTACCAAATAAACCTTGTGTTTAAGCCATAAAAAACATACTGCCAAAATGCTTGGCAGTATGTTTTTTATTGATTGGAAATAAGCATTTCAACTTTATTCAGGCAGCTTCGGCACTTGTAAAGCCTCTTTCGGCACTTCGCCCGTGGTGCTGTGCAAAAACGCCACAATATCGTCCACATCCTGCTTGCTCAGTGTCTTGCCCAATTGTGCCTCACCCATAATCGACACCGCTTCGCCCAAATCCGCGATGCTGCCGTTATGAAAATAAGGTGCAGTTTTACCCACATTACGCAAACCCGCCACGCGGAACACAAAACGGTCTTCCTCTTTCTTGGTGATGTCAAATACCCCTTCATCACGGTTTTTACTGTGAATCAAATCCCAATAAGGTCCTTTTACCAAACCGAATTTTTGAAACAAATCCCCACCCAGCGTTACCCCCGAATGGCATGCCACACAACCATTGTTGATAAACGACTTAATTCCGCGTTTTTCCTGCTCGTTCAAAGCATTCGTATCGCCTTTCAGATAACTGTCCCAACGGCTTGGTGTCAGCAGCGTCCGTTGAAACGCCCCCAAAGCGTGCGCGATATTATTAATGCTGACCTTACCGCCGTTTTGGGCGTAAGCTGATTGAAATTGCTTCACATAACCCGGAATGGCGGCAATTTTGCGCTCCACTTTCTCATGATTTGGCATTGCCATTTCAATCGGATTAATAATAGGATGTTTGGCTTGTTCTTCTATATTGGGTGCGCGTCCGTCCCAAAATTGCGTTTTTAATAAAAACGCATTTAATACCGTAGGCGAATTGCGAACCCCAGGCGCGCCATTGTGTCCGGGGCTGGTGGGTTTGTTATCCACACCATGCGTAGTCAGCAGATGGCAGGTATTGCAACTGATATCGTTGCCCAGCGACAAACGCGTGTCATACCAAAGCTGCTGTCCCAGTTTTACCTGCTCATCATTCAAATGATGCTCTTTATTGGCTTCCTCAAAGCTGGGTAAAGGCTGAAAAATACCCTGCGCCTGTGTCAGCAGCTCAATCTCTTCAGGATTCGGTTTCACAGATTTCGTATTATTTTCGGGCGAACACGCGGCAGCAGCCAATACTGCCAACAAAGCCCCATATCGTAAAATAGAAGTGGTTTGCATAATCAAGCCCTTAATTTGGTGTTATTATATAACCAATACAATATTTTACATTTTAACACAAATGCCAACATCGTGTATAATACGCCCATACCAACACTTTGAACCCAATAACAGCAGTTTAAAGCATCACACATGATTGCATAATTTCCGCCACAATTTTTGCAACAAAATACTGTTAATAAATAACGGTGTGTCAAATTTCCTGCAATTTTTTGTGCTCTAGTGCTTGCCAAGATTTAGCAAAGTGCGTATAGTTCGGTTTTTCGCTGCTGCGACATTAGTTTTCTGGTTGTGGTAGCCATTTTTATTGCTCTTTAACAGTTGATTACCGATAAGTGCGGATATTTGTCCGCACTGCCAAGATTGACGAGTACACAGTAATTTTGTTTGTTGTGTTCTTGTCGGTTTTTTTGAGCAGACCAGAAGTTATTAAGTTAGAGATTGAACATAAGAGTTTGATCCTGGCTCAGATTGAACGCTGGCGGCATGCTTTACACATGCAAGTCGAACGGCAGCGGGGAAGTGCTTGCACTTCTGCCGGCGAGTGGCGAACGGGTGAGTAATGCATTGGAACGTACCGGGTAATGGGGGATAACTTGCCGAAAGGTAAGCTAATACCGCATACGCTTTAAGAAGGAAAGCGGGGGATCATCTGACCTCGCGTTATCCGAGCGGCCAATGTCTGATTAGCTAGTTGGTGGGGTAAAAGCCTACCAAGGCAACGATCAGTAGCGGGTCTGAGAGGATGATCCGCCACACTGGGACTGAGACACGGCCCAGACTCCTACGGGAGGCAGCAGTGGGGAATTTTGGACAATGGGCGCAAGCCTGATCCAGCCATGCCGCGTGTCTGAAGAAGGCCTTCGGGTTGTAAAGGACTTTTGTACGGGAAGAAAAAGTTGTGGCTAATACCCATGACTGATGACGGTACCGTAAGAATAAGCACCGGCTAACTACGTGCCAGCAGCCGCGGTAATACGTAGGGTGCGAGCGTTAATCGGAATTACTGGGCGTAAAGCGGGCGCAGACGGTTATTTAAGCAGGATGTGAAATCCCCGGGCTCAACCTGGGAACTGCGTTCTGAACTGGATAGCTAGAGTGTGTCAGAGGGGGGTAGAATTCCACGTGTAGCAGTGAAATGCGTAGAGATGTGGAGGAATACCGATGGCGAAGGCAGCCCCCTGGGATAACACTGACGTTCATGCCCGAAAGCGTGGGTAGCAAACAGGATTAGATACCCTGGTAGTCCACGCCCTAAACGATGTCAATTAGCTGTTGGGGTGCTTGACACCTTAGTAGCGTAGCTAACGCGTGAAATTGACCGCCTGGGGAGTACGGTCGCAAGATTAAAACTCAAAGGAATTGACGGGGACCCGCACAAGCGGTGGATGATGTGGATTAATTCGATGCAACGCGAAGAACCTTACCTGGTCTTGACATGTACGGAAGAGCGTAGAGATATGCTTGTGCCTTCGGGAACCGTAACACAGGTGCTGCATGGCTGTCGTCAGCTCGTGTCGTGAGATGTTGGGTTAAGTCCCGCAACGAGCGCAACCCTTGTCATCAGTTGCCATCATTAAGTTGGGCACTCTGATGAGACTGCCGGTGACAAACCGGAGGAAGGTGGGGATGACGTCAAGTCCTCATGGCCCTTATGACCAGGGCTTCACACGTCATACAATGGTCGGTACAGAGGGTAGCCAAGCCGCGAGGCGGAGCCAATCCCAGAAAACCGATCGTAGTCCGGATTGCACTCTGCAACTCGAGTGCATGAAGTCGGAATCGCTAGTAATCGCAGGTCAGCATACTGCGGTGAATACGTTCCCGGGTCTTGTACACACCGCCCGTCACACCATGGGAGTGGGGGATACCAGAATTGGGTAGGGTAACCGAAAGGAGCCCGCTTAACACGGTATGCTTCATGACTGGGGTGAAGTCGTAACAAGGTAGCCGTAGGGGAACCTGCGGCTGGATCACCTCCTTTCTAGAGAAAGCGGTCAAGTATCCGCACTTATCGGTAATCATGTTAGATGCAAGAAAAAGACCTTGGGTTTGTAGCTCAGCTGGTTAGAGCACACGCTTGATAAGCGTGGGGTCGGAGGTTCAAGTCCTCCCAGACCCACCAAACTGCTTAAAGCCGTTTGAAAGACCCAAACTGAAGAATACTGGGGGCATAGCTCAGTTGGTAGAGCACCTGCTTTGCAAGCAGGGGGTCATCGGTTCGATCCCGTTTGCCTCCACCAAATATCAGGTATTTCATCAGATATTAAATAAAGCTTTTGCAAATAAAAGCGGATTAAGGTAAAATAGTCTGTTTTTATTTGCAAAAATAATTGCATCGCTCTTTAACAAATCGGAAGCCGAAATCAACAAACAAAGACAATGTTGGTTGTAAATATAAATATATTTCAACCACAGTAATTTGGGTGATGATTGTATCAATTGTTCCTGAACACAAAAGGCAGGAACAATTCACAACAAAGCAGTAAACTGTATCAAAGTAAGGTATCTGAAGTTTGTTCTGGTCGTCAACGCCAAACAAACGAAGTCAACAGGTACTTCAAATGATAGAGTCAAGTAAATAAGTGCATCAGGTGGATGCCTTGGCGATGATAGGCGATGAAGGACGTGTAAGCCTGCGAAAAGCGCGGAGAAGCTGGCAATAAAGCAATGATACCGCGATGTCCGAATGGGGAAACCCACACACTTTAGTGTGTATCACAGAGTGAATACATAGCTCTGCTGAAGCGAACCCGGAGAACTGAACCATCTAAGTACCCGGAGGAAAAGAAATCAACCGAGATTCCGTAAGTAGTGGCGAGCGAACACGGAAAAGCCTGTGCGTAATAATGGCAGTGTTAGGAAAAGGACTTGGAAACGTCCGCCATAGTGGGTGATAGCCCCGTATCCGAAAACACTATCATGGTACTAAGCGCACGAAAAGTAAGGCGGGACACGTGAAATCCTGTCCGAAGACGGGGGGACCATCCTCCAAGGCTAAATACTCATCATCGACCGATAGTGAACCAGTACCGTGAGGGAAAGGCGAAAAGAACCCCGGGAGGGGAGTGAAATAGAACCTGAAACCTGATGCATACAAACAGTGGGAGCCCTGTATAGGGTGACTGCGTACCTTTTGTATAATGGGTCAACGACTTACATTCAGTAGCGAGCTTAACCGAGTAGGGGAGGCGCAGGGAAACCGAGTCTTAATAGGGCGAACAGTTGCTGGGTGTAGACCCGAAACCGAGTGATCTATCCATGGCCAGGATGAAGGTGCGGTAACACGCACTGGAGGTCCGAACCCACGCATGTTGCAAAATGCGGGGATGAGCTGTGGATAGGGGTGAAAGGCTAAACAAACTCGGAGATAGCTGGTTCTCCCCGAAAACTATTTAGGTAGTGCCTCATGTATCACTTCCGGGGGTAAAGCACTGTTATGGCTAGGGGGTCATTGCGACTTACCAACCCATGGCAAACTAAGAATACCGGAAAGTGCAATCATGGGAGACAGACAGCGGGTGCTAACGTCCGTTGTCAAGAGGGAAACAACCCAGACCGCCGGCTAAGGTCCCAAATGACAGATTAAGTGGTAAACGAAGTGGGAAGGCACAGACAGCCAGGATGTTGGCTTAGAAGCAGCCATCATTTAAAGAAAGCGTAATAGCTCACTGGTCGAGTCTTCCTGCGCGGAAGATGTAACGGGGCTCAAATCTGTAACCGAAGCCGCGGATGCTAGTTTACTAGCATGGTAGGGGAGCGTTCTGTAAGCCTGTGAAGGCAGCTTGTAAAGGCTGCTGGAGGTATCAGAAGTGCGAATGTTGACATGAGTAGCGATAAAGCGGGTGAAAAGCCCGCTCGCCGAAAGCCCAAGGTTTCCTACGCAACGTTCATCGGCGTAGGGTGAGTCGGCCCCTAAGGCGAGGCAGAAATGCGTAGCCGATGGGAAACGGGTTAATATTCCCGTACTTTGATTCAATGCGATGTGGGGACGGAGAAGGTTATGCTGGCAGACTGTTGGAATAGTCTGTTTAAGCTGGTAGGCAGAGGAAGTAGGCAAATCCGCTTCCTTAATGCCGAGACGTGATGACGAGCAACCACGGTTGCGAAGCAGCAAATACCACGCTTCCAGGAAAAGCCACTAAGCTTCAGTTGAATCAGAACCGTACCGCAAACCGACACAGGTGGGCAGGATGAGAATTCTAAGGCGCTTGAGAGAACTCGGGAGAAGGAACTCGGCAAATTGATACCGTAACTTCGGGAGAAGGTATGCCCTTTTAGGTGAAGGACTCGCTCCGTAAGCCAAAGAGGGCCGCAGAGAATAGGTGGCTGCGACTGTTTATTAAAAACACAGCACTCTGCTAACACGAAAGTGGACGTATAGGGTGTGACGCCTGCCCGGTGCTGGAAGGTTAATTGAAGATGTGCAAGCATCGGATCGAAGCCCCAGTAAACGGCGGCCGTAACTATAACGGTCCTAAGGTAGCGAAATTCCTTGTCGGGTAAGTTCCGACCCGCACGAATGGCGTAACGATGGCCACACTGTCTCCTCCCGAGACTCAGCGAAGTTGAAATGGTTGTGAAGATGCAATCTCCCCGCTGCTAGACGGAAAGACCCCGTGAACCTTTACTGCAGCTTTGCATTGGACTTTGAAGTCACTTGTGTAGGATAGGTGGGAGGCTATGAAACAGAAACGCCAGTTTCTGCGGAGCCGCCCTTGAAATACCACCCTGGTGGCTTTGAGGTTCTAACCCAGATCCGTCATCCGGATCGGGGACCGTGCATGGTAGGCAGTTTGACTGGGGCGGTCTCCTCCCAAAGTGTAACGGAGGAGTTCGAAGGTTACCTAGGTCCGGTCGGAAATCGGACTCATAGTGCAATGGCATAAGGTAGCTTAACTGCAAGACCCACAAGTCGAGCAGGTGCGAAAGCAGGACATAGTGATCCGGTGGTTCTGTATGGAAGGGCCATCGCTCAACGGATAAAAGGTACTCCGGGGATAACAGGCTGATTCCGCCCAAGAGTTCATATCGACGGCGGAGTTTGGCACCTCGATGTCGGCTCATCACATCCTGGGGCTGTAGTCGGTCCCAAGGGTATGGCTGTTCGCCATTTAAAGTGGTACGTGAGCTGGGTTTAAAACGTCGTGAGACAGTTTGGTCCCTATCTGCAGTGGGCGTTGGAAGTTTGACGGGGGCTGCTCCTAGTACGAGAGGACCGGAGTGGACGAACCTCTGGTGTACCGGTTGTGACGCCAGTCGCATCGCCGGGTAGCTAAGTTCGGAAGGGATAAGCGCTGAAAGCATCTAAGCGCGAAACCCGCCTGAAGATGAGACTTCCCTTGTGGCTTGACCACATTAAAGGGTCGTTCGAGACCAGAACGTCGATAGGCAGGGTGTGGAAGCACAGCAATGTGTGGAGCTAACCTGTACTAATTGCCCGTAAGGCTTGACTCTATCATTTGAAGTACTTAATCAGTTTACTGAAATACATCATTACCCAACAGCGGCTTCCGATTTATCCTTTTATGTTTGGCGGCAACAGCGCTGCGGTACCACCCCTTCCCTTCCCGAACAGGACCGTGAAACGCAGCTGCGCCGATGATAGTACGGATCCCCGTGCGAAAGTAGGGCACCGCCAAACTACCTATACTCAAATCCCCCGCTTAATAGCGGGGGATTTTTCATATATATAAAACAAAAAGATGGAAAGAAAATGGCTTTAAATATCAAAATTATTCCCGTTACCCCTTATGAACAAAACGCTACTTTGTTGTGGGATGATGCCAGCAAAGAAGCGGTTTTGGTGGATGTGGGGGGCGATGTGCCTGTATTGTGGGCGCAGTTACAGGAATTGGGTTTAACATTAAAAGAGATTTGGCTGACGCATGGTCATTTAGACCATACGGGTGGGGTGGTGGAAATGCTGAAATTGGCAGATGTGCCAGTGATTGGTCCGCACCGTGAAGATTTGTTTTTGCTGGAAAGCCTGCCTGAAACCACTCGTGCTTATGCGAAACATGGTTTTGCGTTCTCACCGTCTTTTGTTCCCAGCCGTTGGTTGGAAGAGGGGGAGCAGGTGCGTTTGGGGGATTATGTATTTGAGGTTTTACATATTTTCGGGCATACACCAGGGCATGTGGTATTTTATTGTGAATCAGAGAAATTACTGATTGCGGGGGATACGCTGTTTAAGGAAAGTGTTGGGCGTACCGATTTTCCGCGCAGCGACCCACAGGGTTTATTAGATAATATCCGTACCAAACTTTATACTTTACCTGATGATGTGCGTGTGTTACCGGGGCATCGTGAGACAACCACCATTGGTTATGAAAAACAACATAATCCTTATGTTCGCGGATAAATAGGGTAGGCTGTCTGAAGTGGGATTGCAGACAGCCTTAAAATTATTCGCTATAAATCCGTTGGGCGCGTTTGATGTTGCAGACGATTTCGTAGGCAAGTGTGCCTGCGGCAGCGGCGATTTCATTGACATGTACGGTGTCGCCAAACAATTCAATTTCGCTGCCGATGCCGCCGTGTTTGAGTTCTACGGTCATCATGTCCATGGATACGCGCCCGACAATACGGGTGCGTTCGCCGTCTGCGGCAATGGGGGTATCGGTACTTGCATGGCGGGGGTAGCCGTCGCCGTAACCGCAGGCAATTAGTCCGATGCGGCTGGAGCGTTTGGTGTAGAAGGTTGCGCCGTAGCCTACGGGTTCGTGTGGTTGTAAAACGCGTTCGGCAAATACGCGGGTGCTGAGACGCATCACGGGTTTGAGACGGGCATCGTTGCCGCCAAACGGGGAAATACCATAGAGTGCCAGTCCTGCGCGTCCCCAGTCGCGGTGTGAGGGTGGGTAGTCCAAAATTGCGGCAGAATTTGCCAAACTTTCTGCGCCTGCTAAACCTTCACATGCTAAATCAAAGGTTTCGGTTTGTAATTCGGTCATGGCACGGTCGGTTTCGTCGGCGCAGGCAAAGTGGCTCATTTTGATGATTTCGGCGACGTGCGGGCTTTGTTGCAAGGCGGTATAGGCGGCGGCGTAGTTGTGCGGAAAAAAGCCTGCGCGGTGCATGCCGCTGTCCATTTTCAGCCAAACGGTACGCGGCGACTGCCAAGCGTGTGCCAAAAAACTTTCCAATTGTGCCTGATGATGAATCACGGGCCACAAATCCCATTGTTCTACTTGTGCATATTCGTTGGCTTCAAACACGCCTTCCAACAGTACAATCGGTTTGTGAATGCCGTTTTCGCGCAACAGCAAGGCTTCTTCCAACATTGCCACGGCAAAACCGTCTGCGATGTCGTCCAAGGCTTGGGCGCAGCGCACGGCACCGTGTCCGTAGGCATCGGCTTTGACGACCGCCAACAGCTTGCCGCCGTGTAATTGTTTCAAAGTATGATAGTTTTCGCGCAAACGGTTGAGGCGGATTTCGCAAAGCAGGGGGCGCATCGGCATTCCTTTTTAGCAGGACAAAGATGAAAAAAGCGCATTATACCTGTTGATAAACCGTGAAAAAACACTTGCCCAACCGTGGCAAAAAACACTACAATAGACAGTTTTATATTGATACACTTCCCAATTAGGAATTAAACACATGGTAGTTATCCGTTTGGCCCGTGGCGGCTCTAAAAAACGTCCTTTTTACAACATCATCGTAGCCGACAGCCGCGCCCGCCGCGACGGTCGTTTTATTGAGCGCGTGGGTTTTTACAACCCCGTTGCCAATGAAAAACAAGAGCGCGTGCGTCTGCACAGCGACCGTTTGAACCACTGGATTGGTCAAGGCGCACAATTGAGTGATGCCGTTGCCAAATTGGTTAAAGGTCAAGCAGCCGCCTAATGGACGCACAAAACTGGGTGGCAATGGGCTATATTAAAGGCGCATTTGGTATTAAAGGCTGGCTGAAAGTCAAAGCCGATACCGAATTTGCCGATAGTCTGCTTGACTATCCCGAATGGCAATTGCGCCGTGATGGCAGCATCCGCACGGTTGAAGTGGCGGAAGGCAAAGCAGTAGGCGATGAATTGCAAGTTAAATTTGTCGGGATTGACGACCGCGATGCCGCTGCATTATTGCGCGGCTATACCATTGAAATCGCCCGTGAAGCTTTTGCACCTGCCGAGGAAGACGAGTATTATTGGGCGGATTTGGTCGGTATGAAAGTGCTGAACCGCGATGGGGTGGAATTGGGCGCAGTCGCCAATCTGATGGATACTGGCGCACACGATATTTTGGTGGTAAACGGTACATTCGGGCAAAAACTGATTCCGTTTGTGTCGCATTATATTGATGATGTCAATGCCGAAACCGGTGTGATTACCGCTGATTGGGGTGCAGATTACTGATGTTTTTTCAGGCTGTTACCCTGTTTCCCGAAATGTTTGCCGCATTAACGGAACACGGTGTGAGCGGACGGGCGTTGCGGCAGGGTTTGTGGCGTTTTGATACCGTCAACCCGCGCCAGTTTGCCGATAACCGTTTGGGTTATATTGACGACCGTCCGTTTGGCGGCGGACCGGGCATGATTATGATGGCAGCACCGCTTCAGGCTGCTATTGGTTTTGCCCGCAGCCGTTGCCAAGGCGACAGCCGCGTGGTTTATCTCAGTCCGCAGGGCGCACCGCTGACTCATCAGCGCGTAGCCGCACTGGCACAACAGCCCAATCTGATTTTGCTGTGTGGACGTTATGAAGGCGTAGATGAACGCGTTTTGCAAACCCATGTAGATGAAGAAATTTCCATTGGCGATTTTGTTGTTTCGGGTGGCGAACTGCCCGCAATGATGTTGATGGATGCCGTGCTGCGGTTGCTGCCCGATGTGTTGGGCGACAGCCGTTCCGCCGAGCAGGATTCGTTTGCAGACGGTTTGTTGGATTGCCCGCACTACACCCGCCCCGCCGAATTTGATGGCATGCCCGTGCCCGAAGTTTTGATGTCTGGCAATCATGCCAAAATTGCCGAATGGCGGCTGGAACAGTCGTTACGGCGTACTTTATCGCGCCGTCCTGAATTATTGGACGGACGCACGTTTAGCCCACAGGAAGCCCGTCTTTTGGAACGTATCCGAAAGGAACAGGCAAATCCATATTATATTAAGGAAAAACAAAATGAATTTGATTCAACAACTTGAGCAAGAAGAAATTGCCCGCTTGAATAAAGAAATCCCCGCTTTTGCCCCCGGTGATACCGTGGTGGTGTGGGCGCGTGTGGTGGAAGGCAACCGCACCCGTTTGCAAGCCTATGAAGGCGTGGTGATTGCCAAGCGCAACCGTGGTTTGAACAGCAGCTTTATCGTGCGTAAAATTTCTAACGGCGAAGGCGTAGAGCGTACTTTCCCGCTGTATTCGCCCCGTGTGGAAAAAATTGAAGTGAAACGCCGTGGCGATGTGCGCCGTGCCAAACTGTACTACTTGCGCGGCTTGACCGGTAAGGCAGCGCGTATTAAAGAAAAACTACCTGCCCGCAAAAAAGACTAATTTGGTTTTTTGATTTTGTAACGCCCGCAATTCTGCGGGCGTTTTTGTAATATATTGATTTTGAATAGTGGCTTATGTTTGTTCCAAAAATCGTGTTTTTTGATATTGATGATACTTTATATTTGAAACGGCAACGTTTGATTCCCGATTCTGCCCGTGATGCCATTAGGCGTTTGCAGGAAAAGGGGATTCGGGTGGCGATTGCTTCGGGGCGCAGTCCGTCTGTGTTGCCTGAAGCTGCCAAGCAGTTGATTGATGAATACGGTATTGACCCTGTGTTGCTGATTAACGGGCAGTATATCCGTTATCAAGGGGAGGTTTTGAAGGCGTTTCCGATGCAGCGGCAGGTGTTGGCAGGGGTGTCGGCGGCGTTGGAACAGGCGGGTATCAACCATGCTTTTGTGTCGGCGAACGATGTGGCGGTGGCGTGGGAAGAGGCGCATTTTGCGGCAGCAGCGGCGGAATTGGGTTTGCCGTATATTGTGGATAAACGGCATTATGATACGCAAGAGGTGTATCAGATGCTGGCGTTTTATCCGCCTGAATACGATAAGGCGGTAGCGGCGATGTTGCCCGCGCATTTAAAAACGGTGCGTTGGCATCAGTACGGTGTGGATATTTTGGACGCGGCAGGTTCAAAAGCGCGGGGGATTGCGGCGGTTTTGCAGGCTTTGGGTGTGCAAATGGAAGAGGCGATGGCGTTTGGCGACGGGGCAAACGATGTGGAAATGCTGCAGGCGGTGGGTTTTGGGGTGGCGATGGGCAATGCTGCGCCTGAACTAAAGCGTTTGGCGAAATATGTTTGTCCGCGTGCCGATGAAGACGGGATTTTTCGCGGTTTGCGGGATTTGGGGATGATTTAATAAAACAAGTGCTTGATTATTTATCAAGCACTTGTTTTTTGCTTATCCTTCAAACTTTTTAAAGACCAGTGTGCCGTTGGTACCGCCAAAACCGAAAGAGTTGGAAGCAACGGCGCGGACAGTCATTTGTCGGGCTTCGTTGGCACAGTAATCCAAATCGCAGCCGTTTTCCACATCTTGCTCGTGCAGGTTGATGGTGGGTGGAACGGCTTGATGATGAATCGCCAATACGCTGTAAACGGCTTCCACGCCGCCTGCTGCACCGAGCAGGTGTCCCGTCATGGATTTGGTGGAACTGATGGTCAGCTTGCGGGCGTGTTCGCCAAATACCATTTTTAAAGCGTTGGTTTCATTGGCATCGCCTAAAGGGGTGGACGTGCCATGCGCGTTCACATAATCAATTTCGTTGGCATTTAAACCCGCGTCGTTGAGGGCGCGTTGCAGGGCGAGGGCAGGACCTTCCACATTGGGCGCGGTAATGTGGTGGGCATCGGAACTCATACCGAAACCAACCAATTCGGCGTAAATTTTCGCACCGCGTTTTTTGGCGTGTTCCAGCTCTTCCAGCACGAGAATGCCTGCGCCTTCGCCCATTACGAAACCGTCGCGCCCTTTATCCCACGGGCGTGAGGCAGTGGCGGGGTCGTCGTTGCGGGTGGACAGGGCTTTCATGGCGGCAAATCCGCCTACGCCCAAGGTACAAACTGCGCTTTCTGCGCCACCTGCAATCATCACGTCAGCATCGCCGTATTTAATCATACGCGCCGAATCGCCGATAGAGTGTGCGCCTGTGGTACAGGCAGAAACCATGCCGTAGCTGGGACCACGGTAGCCTTTTAAGATGGTAACGTGTCCAGCAATCAGGTTAATCAGTGAACCAGGGATAAAAAACGGGTTGATTTTGCGCGGACCGCCTTTTTGCAACACATTGGCGGTTTCTTCAATCAGCGGCAAGCCGCCGATGCCCGAACCGATATTGACACCCACACGGTTTTTATCCAAATCGGCAACGTCGTCCAAACCTGCATCTGCCACCGCTTGCAAAGCAGCAGCAATGCCGAAATGGATAAATACGTCCATGCGGCGGGCTTCTTTGGCGGGCAGGTAAGCACCGATGTCAAAATCCTTCACTTCGCCCGCAATTTGGCACGCCAGTTCGGAAGCGTCAAAACGGGTGATGGTGCTGATACCGCTTTTGCCTGCCAGCAGGTTTTGCCACGCCGAGGCAGGGTCGTTGCCCACTGGCGACACTTGTCCCAAGCCAGTAATCACGACACGTCTTTGATTCATGGGAATTCCTTTCTTTGCCGATGGGTTGACAGGCTGGGCTGAACCGTGCGGCGTGTTGTAAAAACAGCCCCCGATTGCGGCGAACCGCCCATCAGAGGCTGGATAGAAAGCAAGGGGATTAGCCTTGGCGTTCGTTTACATAATCGATGGCTGCCTGAACGGTGGTGATTTTTTCAGCATCTTCATCGGGGATTTCGCAGCCGAAAGCTTCTTCCAAAGCCATTACCAATTCTACGGTGTCCAAAGAATCTGCGCCCAAATCGTCTTGGAAAGAAGATTCGTTTTTCACTTGGTCTTCAGCCACGCCCAATTGCTCGGCAACGATTTTTTTCACTTGTTGTTCAACATTGTTTGACATCATTTTGTCCTTGATTAAATGCCTTACGGCGGTTGGGGATAAATATTCGGGCTATTGTACCCGATTGGATTAGATTTTTCTATCTATAATTTGGGCACTCAGGCTTGGGGTACATAGCCTTGAACCGCATCTGCGCCGTCGCCGAAAAAGTAGTTTTCCATTTGTTGTGCCAAATATTCGCGCGCACGCGGGTCGGCAAGGCTTAAACGGTTTTCGTTAATCAGCATGGTTTGGTGGCGTGTCCACGCTTCCCACGCTTCTTGCGAAACATTGTCAAAAATGCGCTTGCCCAATTCGTTGGGCAGGGGCTGGAATTTCATTGCGGGTGCTTCTTTACCCAATTTGATGCAGTGTACGGTGCGGCTCATGATGTGTCTGCCTGATGAAAAAGGGCAATCTTAACAAAGTTCGCGCCTGCTGCAAACCGTTGATGTGCTTTAAGGGCGCAAGCGCAACAAGGCTTCTGCCAACAGGGCATCATCGGGGCGTGTTAATTTGAGGTTGCGGCTGTCGCCTGTGATTAAACGCGGGCGCAAGCCCAAACGTTCTACGGCAGAAGATTCGTCAGTAATGCCGTCCAAACTGCCGTTTAAAGCGCGTTGCAGCAGCGCAGCAGGAAAAAGCTGCGGCGTTTGCGCCTGCCACAAGCCATCGCGGGGCAGGGTGGTTTCGGCGCAAGCGTGTGTGTCTTGGCGTTTGAGGGTATCGGCAACGGGTAGGGCGAGCAATGCACCGTGTGGGGCATCGGCAGCGTCGAGCAGGCGTTCCAGTGCGGCAGCGGGCAGACAGCAACGCGCAGCATCGTGCACCAACACGGGCGTATCGGGCGATACCAAATCGTTTTTCAGTAAATGATTGAGTCCGTTGCGGACACTTTCGGCGCGGCTGTCGCCCCCTGCGCGGCAAATATGTGCGGGCAAGTTCAGTTCGTCAATAAAGGCATCATCAGGCGCAACCACCACGGCGATTTGGCTGATGCGCGGATTGGCACGGAAAATATCTACTGTGTGTGCCAAAACGGTTTTTCCAGCTAATACAGTATATTGTTTGGGGATTTCTGCCCCAAAACGGCTGCCAACACCCGCAGCGGGAATTAACACGGCGGCATTCACGGTGTATCCTTTTTGGCTTCTGCTTCTGCTTCTGCTTCTGCTTCTGCTTCTGCTTCTGCTTCTGCGGCGGTAAGGTCGCGGCGGTACAGGCAGTTTTCGCCTAATGCGTCCAAATAACTTTCATGTTCAGCGCATTCTTCGGCACTGGCACGGCGCACTTTTAATTGGCTGGGGCGCGGCGATGCGGAAATGCTGTGATTTTCCGTGTGGGAAACAGCAGTTTCACCATCATCTTCGCCTGCCATCAGGCTGAATTGCCCGCGTGTCATGGCAAGATACACGCCGCCGAGCAGTTCGCAGTCAATTAACGCGCCATGCAAAACACGGCGGCTGCGGTCCACGCCCAAGCGGTTGCACAATGCGTCCAAGCTGGCTTTTTGCCCCGGATATTTTTCCCGCGCCATTGCCAGCGTGTCGGTAATGGCGCACACGGTTTGCACTTCGGGCAGGTTGACACGGGCAAATTCGGCGTTTAAAAAGCCTACGTCAAATTTGGCATTGTGGATAATCAGTTCCGAACCTTGAATAAAATCAAAGATTTCTTGCGCAACTTGTGCGAATACGGGCTTGCCGTCTAGTTTTTCCAAGGTAATGCCGTGTACCGCTGCGGCTTCTTCGGGAATATCGCGCTCGGGGTGGACATACAGGTGCAGACTGTTGCCTGTGAATTGGCGGTTAATCATTTCCAAACCGGCAAATTCAATCAGGCGGTCGGGGTGAACGGGGTCGTTGGCGTTCAACCCTGTGGTTTCGGTATCGAGAATAATTTGGCGGACGTGTTCCTGCATGGCACTCTTTCACAACAAACGCGGCTGCCTGAATGGTTCAGACAGCCGCTGTGGTTTTTAACGGTAAGGATTTTCTATACCTGCCATCAAATCTGCCAAAAAATCACGCACTTGCTGTTCGGCGCAACCCATCAGCAGCGCATCTTCAAAGGCATCTTGAGCGGCTTGATACAGCTCAGTCATGTTTTCGCGCATCACCTTGATTTTTTCGGTGCAGGCAACGGTTTGACCGTCTTCACCGTGCCAACGCGGCAATTCAGGCATCGGCATGGCGCAACCTTAATTTTTCACACGGCGGGCGGTGGCGTAACGCGCACTCCAATATTTGCTGCCCAAGTTGGTGATTTCAATGCGTTTGCCTGTGCGCGGTGAGTGGATAAAGCGATTATTGCCCACATACATGCCCACATGGGAAATGCGTCGTCCCGAAGTACGGAAAAACACCATATCGCCCGGTTGCAAGTTGGCGCGGCTGACGTGCGTGCCGACTTGCGCCTGTTGTGCGGAAGTGCGCGGCAGGTTTACTGCAAACGCCTTGCGGAAAATATGCTGCATAAAACCGCTACAGTCAAAACCCGTGCTCGGGCTGGTACCACCAAAACGGTATGCCACGCCCAACAAGCCCATGGCATTGGACAACAGTGCATCGGCATCGCTGCGTCCGCCGCTTGATTGCCGCACAGTTTGCTGTTTGCTGGCAACGTCGTGTTTAGCGGTTGCTTGCTGTACCGAGCGGTTTAAGCGCAATGTAGAAGACGCTTTATCAGACGGTTTGCTTTGCGGTGCAGCAGAGCGTGAATCGGCAGATTTTGAACGAATCAGCGCATCCAAATTGTCTTGAGGGGTATTTTGCTGCGGCTGTTGGCGCTGACGCAGCAACTGCTCCAAATGGTCGTCGGGGTTGGCATGGCTCACTGCCGCCCCACCCAAACTCAATAAAACAAACAACATGGGAATCCATGTATTTGTTTTAGATTTTAATAGGTTATTCATAAGCATAATCGGACAGGGCAACATACGGAACCCCGTTTTTGCCCTGTTTGCCCGAATGTAAAAACAATCATAGTAAGCGATTATAGCCCAAATCTGTTATTACATAGCGTTAGATTCTGTAAACGCTGTTTAACATGGCGATAGTCAGCGCAGTTTTGCGCCCGTGTGCAAAATCTGTAAAAATACCGTCCCGATTGTTTTTTGCCCCATAATGCCGCAAGGTATCAAGGAATTATTATGCTGCTTTTTATTGATAACTACGACAGCTTTACCTACAACATTGTCCAATACCTTGCCCAATTGGGTCAGGAAGTGAAAGTGTTGCGTAATGACGACATTGATTTGGACGGAATTGCGAATTTACGCCCGAATTACTTGCTAATTGGTCCGGGACCGTGTTCGCCCAAAGAAGCGGGGATTTCGGTGGCGGCGATGCGCCGTTTTGCGGGTGAAATTCCGATTTTGGGCGTGTGCTTGGGGCATCAGACCATAGGCGAGGCCTTTGGAGGAAAAGTGGTGCGTGCCAAAACGCTGATGCACGGTAAAACTTCGCCCGTGTTTCATCATGGAACGGGGGTATTTCGCGATTTGCCCAATCCTGTGGTGTGTACGCGCTATCACAGCTTGGTGATTGAGCGCGAATCCTTGCCCGATTGTTTGGAAATCACGGCGTGGACGGAAGACGGGGAAATTATGGGTGTGCGCCACCGTGATTATGCGGTGGAAGGGGTGCAGTTTCACCCCGAAGGGCTGCTGACGGAACACGGGCATGAAATGTTGCAGAATTTTTTAACGGAATTTCAAGATTATCCGCGTAAATAATCACAAGGCTGTCCATTTCGGACAGCCTTTTTGTTTATTCGGGCTGTTTGCCTGCGCGTTTTTCTTTGCGGTAATCCCACGGGGCAAGGGGGCTGCGCTCACGCCACAAGCCTTTGCGTTGTTTTTTGGCTTCTGCTTGTGCGCTTTCGTAGCGGGCAAAGTCGTCTTTGGGCTGATTGCGCTTGGCAATGGATTGGTAATGCCAAGCGTGTCCGTTTTGAATTTGGGCAAAATTGACGTCTTCGCCGTTGATGCGCAGGCGGGCGACTTGGCGTTGGTATTGGTCGGTGTCAATCACTTCTACCTGAACTTTTTTGCCTTCCACCATTTGTTTTAAGGCGGCTTGGCTGGCTTTGCCGTGGCTTTGGCTGCTTTCGGGGGCATCGATAAACGCCATGCGGATGCGCTGTTTTTGTCCGTTGTGGTCGGTAATGCGGACGGTATCGCCATCGGTAACGGCGGTTACGGTGCCGCTGTAGTTTTTGCTGTTACTCGGACCTTGCGAAATGCCGAAGATTGCCAGCACGGCTGCACTAATCAGGGCAGCGGCGCTTTGATACAGTTTCTTTTTTTGACGGGCGGTGAGCTTGAGTAGCATGGTTTAGTGTTCCAACTGGTGTTTTTGACGTTTGTTTTTGCGGTAATCCCACGGAGCAAGGGGGCGCGGGTGTTGCCACAAGCCGATGTGTTGACGGCGGGCGTGCTGTTCGGCGGCGGCGTAGCGGGCAAAGTCGTCTTTGGCTTGGTTGCGTTTGGCGATGGATTGGTAATGCCAAGCGTGTCCGTGTTGGATTTGCAGGTAATTGATGTCGCGTTTGCCGCTGCTTAGGCGGGCAACTTGGCGGCGGTAGCGGTCAATGTCCACAATTTCCACGTCCACTTCGCGCCCCTGCACCAGTTTGGCAAGGGCTTCGCGGCTTTCTGCACCATGCGTTTGCGTGGTTTCGGGGGCATCGATAAATGCGAGACGGATTTTATGGCTGCGCCCTTGGTTGTCGCTAACGCGGACGGTGTCGCCATCGGAAACGGCGGTAACGGTGGCGCGGTAATGTGTGCCTTTATCGGCAGCGGGGGTGCGGATGTTGGGTGTGGTATCGGGGGCGGCAGGCGGCAGATGTACGGGCGCACACGCGCCAGCCAGCAGCACGGCGGCAAACAGGGTGTAAAGTTTACGGTAAAACATGGATTAGGCGTAAAAATATGCACGGACTGCCTGTGTGCAGGCAGTCTGCAGCGGCATTAGTGGGGAGCGGACGAATGTGATGATGCCGAAGCGTTCACGCTGTGGGCGGAATGCAGCCATTTATTGATGATTTTCTGATACATGCCGTTGGCACGCAGGGTGTTTAAGCCATCATTGATTTTGCCGCGCAGCGGGGCGCCGCGTTGTTCCAAGGCAAAAGCAAATTGGATTTGTCCTGATTTTTCATCGGGGATAAACACAAAATCGGGGTTTTGCTGCAAATAGGGTTTGAGCGCGGCTTCCGTGCCGTACACGGCGGCGGCATTATCCTGTTTGACTTCTTTCAGACCCAAATACAGGGTGGCGGTGGGCAGGATTTTGTCGGTGATGTTGGTGCTGCGAAGCTGTTTTTCTACCGTACCGCCGCTGGTTACCGCCAATACCTTGCCTTGCAACTCATTTACATTACTGATTTTTTTGGAAGAAGGCAGTAAAAAGCCGTAGCCCGATTCCAAATAGGGCTGGCTGAAAATAAAGGTATTTTGGTGTTCGGGGGTAATCTGAATACCGGTGGCAATATCGGCATGACCGCTTTGCAGGATGTCGAGCATGCCGCTTAAATTATGCGGCATCACTTGCAGCTTAAAGCCTTCTGCCTGCGCCACTGCCTGCAGCAGTTCCACATCCAAACCGCTCATGCTGCCGTCGGAATTGCGGATGGAAAACGGCGGGTGGGACGATTGGGTAATCACCACATAAGTGGGTTTTTCTTCGCCGCTGTCGCCGGCGGCAGCAGCGGGCGCGGACGGGGTGGCGGGGGCTTCGTTACCGCAGGCGGCAGTCAGCCACACGGCTGCTGCCAAAGCGCAGGTGTGTAAGTAACGGCGGATAGAAAACATTGGGTTCTCCACAAATAAGCACCCGTATCATCAGGCAAAACGGCTGCCGAATACGGGTAAGTAAAAAATAGTTAAAACGGCTGTTTGCTGTGGCGGGCAGGATTGGGGCAATCCGAAATCATAACACGTTTTCAAGTGCTTTGATTTGCCCGCTGTATTTTTAGGGCTGTGCCGTGAGCATTTTTACGCCGTCTTTGCCTGCCAGCAGCAGTACATCGGCGGGGCGGTGGGCGAACAAGCCGTTTTCCACCACGCCCAAAATGCTGTTTAAACGGGTTTCCATTGCCATGGGTTGGCTGAAATCCAAACCGTGTACATCGACAATTTCATTGCCGTTTAAGGTTTTAACACCAATACGCAGTTCGGGTCGTCCGCCCAGTTTTACCAGTTCGCGCGACACCATGGAACGTGCCATCGGTACGACTTCCACAGGCAGCGGAAACTTGCCCAAACGGGAAACGTATTTGCTTTCATCGGCAATGCAGATGAATTTTTGTGCCAGGTTTGCCACGATTTTTTCGCTTAAATGTGCGCCTCCGCCGCCTTTTATCATTTGCAGTAAATGGTTGATTTCGTCTGCGCCGTCAATATACACGGGCAGGGACGAAACTTCGTTTGGGTGGATTTCGGGGATGCCGTATTGCGCCATCAATTCGGAACTTTGCCGTGAGGTGGACACTGCGCCTTTAACGGTTTTGCCGCTTTCGCCCAGTGCGCGGATAAAGTGATTGACGGTGCTGCCCGTGCCGATGCCGATGTATTCGTTGTCGGGGACAAATTCTACTGCTTTAATGGCGGCTTGGCGTTTTAATTCGTCTTGGGTCATGGTTTGCTTTCAATAAGATAATCAAATGGCTTGCAACAGTACCACGGCTTGCGCTTCCATGCCTTCCATGCGTCCTAAATAACCGAGTTGTTCATTGGTTTTGCCTTTGATGTTGATGCAGTTTTCGGGCAAATCCAAATCGGCGGCGAGGTTAGCGCGCATGGCGGGAATGTGCGGTTTGAGTTTGGGCTGTTGGGCGATAATGGTGCTGTCCACATTGACAATGCGCCAGCCTGCTTGACGCACGGCGGCATAGGCGCGGCGCAGCAGTTCGCGGCTGTCGGCGTCTTTAAACTCGGCGGCGGTGTCGGGAAAATGTGTGCCGATGTCGCCCAACGCCGCTGCACCGAGCAGGGCATCAGTGATGGCGTGCAGCAAAATATCGGCATCCGAATGTCCGAGCAGACCTTTGTCAAACGGAATGGTTACGCCGCCGAGAATCAAGGGGCGGTTGGGAACGAGCTGGTGTACGTCATAGCCCTGACCGATGCGGAAAGTCATGTTTTTTCCTTATTTCTATTTTAACCAATCTGCCAAGCGTTCCAACAGACTTTTTTCTTTTTCGGGCTGATGGGCATCGGCAAGGGCGGGCAGTTCGGCGGGTGCGGGCGGGGGCGG
The DNA here is from genome assembly GCF_014054725.1 of Conchiformibius steedae. Taxonomy (NCBI): domain Bacteria; kingdom Pseudomonadati; phylum Pseudomonadota; class Betaproteobacteria; order Neisseriales; family Neisseriaceae; genus Conchiformibius; species Conchiformibius steedae. The sequence goes on from NZ_CP059563.1 coordinate 584,761, forward strand.
CGGCGCAGGGCGGTAAACGGGCAGCGCACCGAAACTTTGCGACACGGGCATCACTTCCAAGCTGTTGACATTAACGTGTTTGGGGCGTTGGTACAGCCACAGCGCGGTTTCGGCAATATCGTCTGCGCTTAAAGAATCGGTGTCGCGGTACAGGGCATCGGCGCGTTCGCTGTTGCCTTTAAAGCGTACATGAGAAAATTCCGTGCCGCCGCATAAGCCTGGTTCAATCACGCTTACGCGCACACCCGTACCGTGCAAATCGGCGCGTAAATTCAGGCTGAACTGCTGCACAAAGGCTTTAGTCGCGCCGTAAACATTGCCCCCCGGATAGGGATAATTCGCCGCGATTGAACCCAAATTGATGATATAACCGTTGCCGCGTTCCACCATTTGCGGCAACACTTGGCGGGTCAGGTAGCTTAAACCGACAATATTGGTTTGAATCATGGTTTCCCAATCGTCAAAATCGGCTTGGTGGGCGGGGTCTAAACCCAATGCCAATCCTGCGTTGTTAATCAGGCAGTCGATTTGGCGGAAGGCTTCGGGCAGGTTTTGCAAGCTTGCCAAGGCAGCATCTACCGAATGTTTGTTGCACACATCGGCTTCTACCACTTGCAACATACTGCCCAGTTTTTCTTTTAATTCGTTTAATTTTTCGCCGCGCCGTGCCATGCCGATAACGGGATAGCCCGCTTGGACAAAACGGCGCACCATTGCCGCACCAAAACCTGCCGATGCACCAGTAATCAAAATTGCCATGTTTGCTGTTTCCTTGGGTGTGCTGTTGAATAAAAAGGTTGATGCGCCCAATCATAACACCAACAAAGCAAAATTTTAAGCGGTGCGCCGACAAATCGCCTTGGGCGGGTTTTATGCAGCGGTGGGCTGCTTATGGTAAGATGGGCGTTGCAGTTAGGGCGTGTCCCTATTTACTTATGCGGCGGTGTTTTTGGTATAAACCCGCGTCTGCCGCGTTAAAAATCCTTGCAAGGTGTCCAACCTTGCGCGGATTTTTGCCTTGCATACGCAGATTTCTACTCAAAAAACCGCTTGGCAAAGCAAATAGGGACACGCCCTAGCATTCACAAATAATTATTTTTAAGGAACACACTATGCATAAATATCTTGTCCTATTGGGTACTGTTTTGGTATTGGGCGCGTGTGGTGGCGAAGCCCCCGCCCCGCAAGCTGCTTCTGCCCCTGCTGCTTCCGCTGCAGCAGGCACACAAGCAGGCGGACAAACCTTTGCCACAGGCAAGGGCGAACTATCTAAAGAACGCAGTGCTGCGTTTAAATCGTTTATGCCCACTTATTCCGATATGGGTAAAATGGCAAAAGGCGATGATGCGTTTGATGAAGAAAAATTTAAAAAATTAGCCGCATCGTTTGCCAAAGAAGCCCGCGCCCCGTTTGACCATTTTGCCAACGACCCCGATGGCAACGGACGTTCCCTGCCTGCCGTGTGGTTGCAGGCAGATGCTTTTGCGGGCGAGCGCGACCGTTTTTTCCAAGCTGTTGATGCCTTAAACGAAGCCGCACAAACCAGCAAATTGGACGACATCAAAGCCGCATTCGGTGCAGTCAGCGCATCATGCAAATCCTGCCACGAAGCCTTCCGCGCCCCCGAATAATCTATATTGCGCCTGATTTCCGCCCGCACGCCCTTGTTGTTGCGGGCGGTTTGTTTGCCGATTGTGCTAAAATAAGCCCGTTGCGAATTTCTAAAGGACTGTGTCCATGCTTGACAATTTAACCAACCGTTTTAGTAAAATTTTCAAAAACATCCGCGGTCAGGCTACCCTTACCGAAGACAACATCAAAGCCGCTTTGCGCGAAGTGCGCCTTGCCCTGTTAGAAGCCGATGTTGCCCTGCCGATTGTGAAAGACTTTGTCAATCACATCAAAGAACGCGCCCTCGGACACGAAATCGCCGACAACCTCACCCCCGACCAAGCCTTTTTTGGTATTGTAAACGAAGCCTTGGTTGAGTTGATGGGTAAGCAAAACAGCGCCTTAAACCTTGCTACCGTTCCCCCCGCCACCATTTTGATGGCAGGTTTGCAGGGCGCGGGTAAAACCACCACCGTGGGCAAGCTGGCGCGTTTGCTGAAAGAGCAGGACAAGAAAAAGAAAATCCTAACCGTGTCTGCCGACGTGTACCGCCCCGCCGCCATTGAACAGCTTAAATTATTGGCGCAACAGGTAAATGTAGATTTTTTCCCGTCTGACCCCACGCAAAAACCCGTAGAAATCGTTCGCGCCGCGCAAGATTACGCCAAAAAGCATTTTTATGACGTGCTGATGGTGGATACGGCGGGTCGTTTGGCAATTGACGAAGAAATGATGTCGGAAATCAAAGCAGTACACGCTGTATTGAATCCGATTGAGACCCTGTTTGTGGTGGATGCCATGCTGGGTCAAGATGCCGTCAATACCGCCAAAGCCTTTGATGAAGCCCTGCCGCTGACAGGCGTGATTTTGACCAAAATGGACGGCGACTCGCGCGGCGGTGCGGCGTTGTCGGTGCGCCAAGTGACGGGCAAACCGATTAAATTTATCGGTATCGGCGAAAAAGTAAACGGGCTTGAACCCTTCCACCCCGACCGCATCGCCAGCCGCATTTTGGGCATGGGCGACGTGATGACCCTGATTGAAGACGTGCAAAAGGGCATTGACGAAGAAGTCGCCGCCGATATGGCGAGAAAGCTCAATAAGGGCAAATCATTTGATTTAAATGATTTTAAAGCACAAATCCAGCAAATGCGCAATATGGGCGGTTTGGAAAACCTATTGTCCAAAATGCCGGGCGAATTGGGACAGCTGTCCAAACACATTCCCGAAGGCACGGCAGAAAAAGCGATGGGGCATGTGGAAGCCATTATCAATTCCATGACCCCCAAAGAACGCGCCAATCCCGCCTTGCTTAAAGCCAGCCGCAAACGCCGCATTGCCGCAGGTGCAGGCGTTACCGTGCAGGAAGTCAATAAAATGCTCAAGCAGTTTGAACAATCGCAGCAGGTAATGAAAATGTTTAGCGGGCGCAATATGACCAAGCTGATGCGCATGGCAAAAGGCATGAAAGGCTTGTTCCCAAACGGTAAATCGCCGTTTTAACCGGAAAAAATAATCATGATGCCCACAGAAATCCGTTTGCAAAATCAAGGGCGCGTGCTGTTATTGGACTATGGCAGCACGTCTTATGCCCTGTCTGCCGAATACCTGCGTGTGTATTCGCCCAGTGCCGAAGTGCGCGGACACGGCAAACCCGTTTTGCAAACGGGCAAGCAAGATGTATCGATAACCGCGCTTGCCCCTGTGGGACATTATGCTGTAAAAATCGTGTTTTCAGACGGACACGACAGCGGTTTGTACGATTGGGCGTATTTACACCGTTTGGCAACAGAATACGATGCACTTTGGCAGGATTATCTGCGCCGCGTGCAGCACCATTTAAACGCAAAATAAGGAATATTAATGAATTTTGCCAATATCAATACATTGGTTTTGCTTGCCCTGATTGGGCTAACCTGCGTGGTGAGCATGATTGGCTGGAAAAACCAATTTGTGTTTCAGCGTTATCAGTTTCATGTGGGTTCGGTGCTGCGCGACAAGCAATACCGCCGCTTAATCACATCGGGATTTTTACACGCCGATGCCATGCACCTGCTGTTTAATATGCTGACGCTGTATTTTTTCGCGCCTGTGATGTTGGCGGCGTTTGGTGTGGCGGGATTTTTGATTGTGTATTTCGGTTCTATGCTGGCGGGCAGTGCGTTTTCGCTGTGGCTGTACCGTAACCGTCCGTCTTACGTAGCAATCGGCGCATCGGGCGCGGTATCGGGGGTGCTGTTTGCATCCATTGCGCTGAATCCGATGATGTCGCTGTTTTTGTTTTTTATCCCGATTCCGATTCCCGCATGGATTTTTGGCACACTGTATTTTGCTTATTCGGTACACATGATGCTCAACCCGCGCCCGTGGGACAATTTGGGACACGCGGCACATTTGGGTGGTGCGGTATTCGGTATGCTGTTTGTGCTGCTGCTGGCGTTGCCCTATGTATTGGCAAATGCGCTGTATTTGGGCATTATGCTGATTCCGCTGCTGTATTTGGGCTATGAACTGCTGTTTGGCAAACGTCGTCCGTAAGCAGGTAGTGGCAAACGGGTTTGCATTTTGAATAAACTGACTTTAGATAAAGAAAGCATGATGAATAATCAAGACCAACAAACGCATTTCGGTTATCAAACCGTTCCCGAAAGCGAAAAAGCAGGGCGTGTTGCCCAAGTGTTTCATTCGGTAGCCAAAAACTACGATTTGATGAATGATGTGATGTCGGGTGGGCTGCACCGTGTGTGGAAACATTTTACCGTGCATACGGCGCGTGTTCCCAAAGGCGGCAAAGTGCTGGATATTGCAGGGGGAACGGGCGATTTGTCGCGCGGCTGGGCAAAGCGCGTGGGCAAAACAGGCGAAGTGTGGCTGACGGACATCAATTCGTCCATGCTTACGGTGGGGCGCGACCGTTTATTGGACGAGGGCTTGATTTTGCCTGTTGCGGTGTGCGATGCCGAACAACTGCCTTTCCCCGACAATTATTTTGATTTAGTGTCGGTGTCGTTTGGTTTGCGGAATATGACACATAAAGAGGTGGCGTTAAAAGAAATGCACCGTGTGTTAAAACCGGGGGGGACGCTGCTGGTGTTGGAATTTTCCAAAGTTTATGAACCGCTTGAACCTGTTTACGATTTATATTCGTTTAAGCTGCTGCCGCTGATGGGTAAATGGATTGCCAAAGATGCGGACAGCTATCAGTATTTGGCTGAATCCATCCGCATGCACCCCGACCAAGAAACGCTGAAACAGATGATGTTGGAAGCGGGCTTTGACCAAGTAGATTATCACAATATGACAGCAGGCGTGGTGGCGTTGCATAAAGGCGTTAAGTTCTAATTAAAAAACCAGATAGTTAGCTATCTGGTTTTTTTGTTTAGGCGTTTTCGGCAGGTGTTGCTGTATTGAGCTTTTGGGCGATGCCTGCTTGGATTTTGTTCAGGCTGTCGGCTTTGGCTTCGTGTAGGGCTTCTTCCAGCGCGTAGGCAAAACCTATGGCATCGGTGCCGCCGTGGCTTTTAATCACAATGCCGCGCAAACCGAGAAAAATCGCTCCGTTAAAACGGCGCGGGTCCAGCCGCTGTTTAAAGTTGTTTAAAGCGGGCAGGGCAGCCAGTCCGCCCAATTTGGTAAAGGCATTGCGTTCAAATTCGGCTTTGATTTCGCCACCCATAAATTTTACTGCGCCTTCAATGGTTTTTAATACTATATTGCCGACAAAGCCGTCTGCCACCACCACATCCACATCGCCGCCAAAAATTTCATTGCCTTCAATATTGCCGATAAAATTTAACGGGCTGTTTTTTAATAGGGAAAAGGTTTCTTTGACGGCTTCCGTGCCTTTGATGTCTTCCGTGCCGATATTGAGCAAACCCACCCGCGCCGTACTGCTTTGCGGGCGCAGTGCGCCAAACAGTTCGCTGCCCATCACGGCAAACTGAAACAATTGCTGCGGGGTGCAGTCTGTGTTGGCACCCAAATCCAACACCAGCGTTAAATGTCCGTTGGCAGCGGGCAGAAATTTGGCGATGGCGGGACGGTCAATATTCGGCAAAGTTTTTAAGATAAAACGCGCTGTTGCCATCAGTGCGCCCGTGTTGCCTGCCGACACCGCCGCTTGTGCCGTACCGTTTTTTACCTGTTCAATGGCAACGCGCATAGACGAATCTTTTTTGTTTTTTAAAGCACTTTGCGGGGCTTCGTCCATTGCCACCACCTGCGAGGCGTGGCAGATGTCTATTTTCGCGGCAATATCGGTGTGTTCTGCCAAGGCTGCACGCAAACGGCTTTCATCGCCCGCCAAAATCAGGCGCACATCGGCATGCCGCCGCAAAAAATCGGCTGCGGCAGGCACGGTTACGTCCAAACCGATGTCGCCGCCCATTGCATCTACAGCAAGAGTAATCATGGGATATCTTCCTTTTTTATCCGACCAAAGGCGTATTAACATTGTAAAACGTGCGCCGCCGTTTGAAAACGACTCACAGGTTTTTTGCGCCGTATTCGCACAAATCTTGAATCAGACAGCGGGCGCACTGCGGTTTTTGCGCCTTGCAGGTATAACGTCCGTGCAAAATCAGCCAATGGTGCGCGTCCATTAAAAATTCTTTTGGAACAAAGCGCATCAGCTTGTCTTCCACTTCACGCACGTCTTTACCCGTGGCGATTTTGGTGCGGTTGGATACGCGGAAAATATGCGTATCCACAGCCATGACCGCTTGCCCGAAAGCCGTGTTCAGCACCACATTGGCGGTTTTGCGTCCCACACCGGGTAAGGCTTCCAATTCTTCGCGCGTTTGCGGGACTTCGCCGCCGTGTTTTTCCAGCAGCAAACGGCAGGTTTGCATAATGTGTTTGGATTTGGTTTGGTACAAACCGATGGTTTTCACATACTCACGCAGCGTGTCCAAGCCCAAATCCAATATCTGCTGCGGCGTATTGGCAACGGGAAACAGCTTGGCGGTGGCTTTATTCACGCCCACATCGGTTGCCTGCGCCGACAACAAAACGGCAATCAGCAATTCAAACGGGCTGTTGTAATTCAGTTCGGTGGTGGGGTGTGGATTGGCATCGCGCAAACGGGTAAAGATTTCGGTGCGTATGGTTTTGTTCATGGTTGTCTGCTTTCCGTGTCGGCGCGTTCTGCCAAATACTCGCGCAAACCGCGTTCGCGCAAAATACAGCTGGGGCATTCGCCGCAACCGCCTTCCACGCCCAAATAGCAGGTGTGGGTGCGGGTGCGCACAAAATCAAACGCGCCCAATTCGTCTGCCAATGCCCACGTTTGCTTTTTAGTCAGATACATTAAAGGCGTGTGCAACCGAAACGGATAATCCATTGCCAATTGCAAGGTTTGCTGCATAGAGCGGATAAACTCGGCGCGACAGTCGGGATAACCCGAAAAATCGGTTTCGCACACACCGATATAAATATCGTGTATGGCGTGTGATTTGGCAAAAATCGCCGCATACAGTAAAAACAAAGCATTGCGCCCGTCAACAAAAGTATTGGGCATGCCTTGACTGTTGCTGCTGATGGTGGCGTGGTCGTCCATTAAAGCATTGTGGGTTACGCTTTGCATAACCGACAAATCCAATACAGTCAGCGGAACATTTAAATCGCGGGCAATGGCAGCGGCTTTGTCCAATTCTACCGCGTGGCGTTGCCCGTAATGGAAGGCGATGGCGCGTACCTTGCCCGCGCCGTGTTCGCGCAGGGCGAGAAACAGACAAGTGGTGGAATCCTGTCCGCCTGAAAAAACAACCAGAGCTTGAGACATACAAACGGCTTAAAGAAAAAAGCGCGATTATACGCTTTTGTGCTAAAACCGCTGTATCGGGCGAAACAAATGAGGGTAAAATGCCCGATTTTTTATTAGGGGTCAAAATGTATCGTAAAACGGTGTGGCTGGTGTTTGCTGTGGCGGCGGCGGGTGTGTGTGCGTCTTTATTGGCGCAATATGTGTGGGGCATGAACCCGTGTGTGATGTGTATTCAACAGCGTTTGGCATTGGTGGGGATTGCGCTGGTGTCGCCCTTGTGTCTGCTTTTGCCTTTGGCAGCACGGTGGGCGCGTACTGTGGCAGCGGCGGTAATTTCTTTGCCTGCTTTGTTTGGGCTGTATATTGCCGTGAAACAAATTCATTTGCAAAGCCTGCCTTTGCTGGAGCAGCCGCCATGCGGTGCGCCGTGGACGTTCCGTTTGCGCGGTGCGCCTTTGTTTGACTGGTATGAACCGCTGATTCGCGGCACAGGCGCGTGTGGCGAAGTGTATCGTGTGTTGGGTGTGCCTTTGGCGTGGTGGAGTGCGGTGTTTTTCAGTGTGGTGTTGGTAGTATTGTGGGCAATGTGGCTGAAAACGCGCAATGTGTAGTCTGATTTTGCCATAGGGCAGGTGGACGGAGTGGCTTTCTGTTATGATGGCGCATGATTAACCTTGTTTCAGAGAAAAAAGATGTTTAACAATAATACCCATATTTATCAACAGATTTTTGACGAGTGTGTCCGCGCCGATGAAGAATTGGACACCGTACAACCTGCCGTCAGTATTTACGGCAGCGCCCGCATTCCCGCCAATACGCCCGAATATGCGTTTGCCGAGCGTTTGGCACGGCAGTTTGCCGATGCGGGTTTTACCGTGCTGTCGGGTGGTGGACCGGGCATTATGGAAGCAGCAAACAAAGGCGCGTATGCGGGCAGCGGCATATCGGTGGGGCTGAATATTGTTTTACCACGCGAACAAGTGCCGAATTCCTATCAAAATATCGCCTTACACTTTAACCATTTTGCTTCGCGCAAAGCCATGTTTGTGCAACACGCCGTGGCGTATGTGATATTACCGGGTGGTTTTGGTACGCTGGACGAATTGTTTGAAACGCTGACGCTGGTGCAAACAGGCAAAATTCCGCCACGTCCGATTATTTTGTCGGGCAAAGCGTTTTGGCAGGGGTTGGTGGATTGGTTACGCGAACAGGTATTGGGCAAAGGTTTGATTTCCGAAAGCGATTTTGCCCTTATCCGCCAAATTGAGCATGAAGAAGAAATCGTGGCTGCGGTACGTGCCGTGTGTATGGGCAGGTAAATAAGCGATGCCCCGACATAGGGGCTTTATTTTAATTAACAAATAAACCACTGATTTTGTACTTTTATTACATCTGCGTTAAGATTTGAAAAGGTGGGTGGGGAAGGGCTATAATGCCTGCGTAAACCACAACCCAAGCATTCAAGGAACACGCTATGGTGGATTTTAAACACAACCCCAGCGGGCAAAACCTGCCCGAAAACCTGTCGTTGGAAAGTGCGCAAACCCCGATTACCGATTTTCGCGGGCTGATTATCAGCCTGATTGCGGCGGCGGTAAGCGTGCTGTGTTATTTTGTGCTGCCGTATGAAGATATGGTAAACCGCGGTTTGGCGATTTTGATTTTTATTGCGATTTTGTGGTTTACCGAAGCGGTGCATATTACCGTTACCGCGCTGATGGTGCCGATATTGGCGGTGTTGTGCCATATTCCCGATATGACGGTAAACAGTGCTTTGGCAAGGTTTGCCGACCCGATTATTTATGTGTTTTTTGGTGGTTTTGCTTTGGCAACGGCATTGCACATGCAAAGGTTGGACCGCAAAATCGCCATGTGGGTGATTTCGCTGGCACGGGGTAATATGTGGGTGGCGGTGCTGCTGGTGTTTGCGGTAACGGCGTTTTTGTCGATGTGGATTAGCAATACCGCCACGGCTGCCATGATGTTGCCTTTGGCAATGGGCATGATGTCGCATCTGGACCGCGAAAAAGACCGCAATACTTTTGTATTTGTGCTGTTGGGGATTGCGTATTGTGCCAGTATCGGCGGTTTGGGAACGCTGGTGGGTTCACCACCTAATGCCATTGCCGCCAAAGCATTGAACTTGGATTTTTCGGGCTGGATGGCTTATGGTTTGCCGATGATGTTGGTGTTGTTGCCGATTATGTTGGTGTCTTTGTTGCTGATGTTGCGCCCCAATTTTCAGCAGCGCGTGAATATTCAGGAAAAAGAAGATATTCCGTGGACGCTGCACCGTGTGATTACGGTGGTGATTTTTGTGCTGACGGCGGCAGCGTGGATTTTGAGCAAGCAGTTGGCGGCGCTGACGGGCGTGGCAAAAGGCATGGACAGCCTGATTGCAGTAGCGGCTGCGGTGGCAGTGGTGCTGTTTGGCACGGTGCGTTGGCGCGAAGTGGCGCGGAATACCGACTGGGGTGTGTTGCTGCTGTTTGGCGGCGGTTTGACTTTAAGCAGTCTGATGGACAAATCGGGCGCGTCTGCCGCTTTGGGGAATGAAGTGGCGCAAAGCTTTGGCGGGGCATCGCCTTGGCTGGTGATTGTGGTGGTGGCGGCGTTTATTATTTTCTTAACCGAAGTAACCAGCAATACCGCGTCGGCTGCGCTGCTGGTGCCGGTGTTTGCCACCATTGCCGCACAAATGGGTTTACCCAAAGAAGTGCTGGTGATGATTATCGGCATCGGTGCATCGTGTGCCTTTATGCTGCCTGTTGCCACGCCGCCGAATGCGATTGTATTCGGTACGGGCTTGGTCGGACAAAAAGACATGATGAAAGTGGGCTTTGTGCTGAACTGCCTGAGTGTGGTAGCGGTGTCGTTGTGGGCGTATTGGTTTTTAATGTAAGCACTTCCGATTTTAAGTTTGTAAGAACTAGGGCGTGTCCCTAGGCACACGCCCCCGCATATTGCTGATGATGCGGGGGCGTGTGGTTTAATATATGCCTGATGCTTGAGATAGAAGGTATTTGCCCCAATATGCTTGACACTATAACAATATTATCTGCCTTAAAAGATTGAGATGATTTGCTATGTATGAGCCTATTCGGGATTATTTGCAAACCCAAGGTTTGCGTTTGCCTGCCGATGCCGTGCGTGTGGCGCAAGCCGCCGCCGAAGCAGTGATTCAACACGGACAAGCGGCGGTGGAAAGGGCTTTGTTGTGGCAGCCTGCCGCTGCCGAATACCTTGAGCGTAATGAAGACAATGAAGCCCTGTTAAAACAAATTTTTATGGCGTTTGATGCCGCTTACGAACGTTGTCCTGTGGCAGGTGCTGCCGTGTATGGTCTGCATCAGGGCGTATTGCTGCGTTTGGCACAACAGGGCGAAGCCCCCGCCGCACAGCTTGCTGCCGATGGTTCGCAAGACCCCTATCATTTGGCTGCCCGCAGTGCCGTATCAGGTTGGTTAAACTGGGCGGAAAACCTTGCCGAATGGCTGCAACGTGGCGATTTGCAAGGCGAGCACCACGACTACAGTCAAGCCGCTTTGCCCGTGTGTTTGAGTGACGGGCGTGTGTACGGTGTCGTCTATCTCGCCCATCATCAGCCCATTAGTGCCGAAATGCTTGCCGACTGGCTGGGCTTAACGCTGGCATTGCAGCCTGTGTTGGCACAGTTGCTGCCCCCGCCCGAAGCCATCCCCCAAAATTGAGAAACCACTACATGACCCCCAAGCTAAACCATTTAAGCCAATGCCGTCTGCCCACCGAATACGGCGTATTTACCCTACATGGCTTTCAAGAAGACAACGGACGCGAACACATTGCCCTTGTGATGGGCGATGTTGCCAACGGCGAACCCGTGTTGTCGCGCATTCATTCCGAATGTTTAACGGGTGATGCCCTGTTTTCACAAAAATGCGATTGTGGACCGCAGTTGCAAGCCGCCATGCAAGCCGTACACAGTGCAGGGCGCGGCGTGATTGTCTATCTGCGCCAAGAAGGGCGGGGCATCGGACTGATTAACAAAATCCGTGCCTATGCCCTGCAAGACCAAGGCTTGGACACCGTAGAAGCCAATCTTGCCCTAGGCTTGCCTGTAGATGCCCGCGATTTTCGCATTGCCAAACACATTTACGACCATCTTGGCGTGGCTGCCGTGCGCCTGCTTACCAATAATCCCGACAAACTCGATACCTTGCGCGATTGCGGGATTAACGTAGTAGAACGCCTGCCCCTGCACGTTGGGCATCACCCCGAAAACCAACATTATTTGGCGGTAAAAGCCGATAAACTCGGACACATGATGACAAATCAGCACATTTGAAAAACTATTTTTCTATAAAAATCAAATATAATCATTTTTATTGGCTAAACGGGCTTGCCAAGCGATGCAAAAACGGGTTTAATAACGTCTTTCGCTGCTGCGAAACAGCGGGTGATTAGCTCAGTTGGTAGAGCGTCTGCCTTACAAGCAGAATGTCGGCGGTTCGACTCCGTCATCACCCACCAAGTTTTTTGGTTGATTGCCAATAGCAGTTAAACCATTGCGCGGTGGTAGCTCAGTTGGTTAGAGTACCGGCCTGTCACGCCGGTGGTCGCGGGTTCGAGCCCCGTCCACCGCGCCAAATTTAAAAATCCCTTGATAATTTATCAAGGGATTTTTTGCATGGGCGGTTTTCACAAGCAGGCGCGGCTGGTATGATTGCCCTACTTTTTATCAGGAATGGCTATGCTGAAAAAATGTTTGTGCTTGTGTGGCGTGTTATGGCTGCTGGCAGCCTGTGGTACACAAGAAAATCCCCCTGCTGCTTCTGCTGCCGTGGCTGCCGAAACGGTGTTTAAAGGGGCAAAAATCCACGCTTCCGACCGCATTGGCGGCGATTTTGAACTCACAGACGGCACAGGCAAACCTTTTACCTTGTCGCAATTACGTGGCAAAGTGGTGTTGCTGGCGTTTGGGTTTTCGCATTGTCCCGATGTTTGCCCTACCGAATTATTGAGTTACCGTGAAACCGTGGATTTATTGGGTGCAGATGCCGATAAAGTGGCGGTGGTGTTTGTCAGCGTGGACCCCGAACGCGATACTCCTGACTTAATCGGACGTTATGTTAAGCAGTTTCACCCTAATTTTATTGGTTTGACTGCCACAGGCAACCAACAATTGGCATTGGTTAAACAACAATATCGTATTGTCTCTGCCAAAACCGAAGTTAAATCCGCCACCGCTTACAATATAGACCACACATCAGGTGCGTACCTGCTTGACCAAAAAGGCAATGTGGTGGTATTTGAGCCTTATGGCACTTCCCCCGCCCACCTTGCCGAAGACATCCGTATTTTGCTGAAAACTTCCCCGTCTGTTACCAAATGATGCCTGAACAATTAACCATTGCCCTGTCTAAAGGGCGTATTTTTGACGAAACCCTGCCGCTGCTTGCCGCCGCAGGCATTACCCCTGCCGAAGACCCCGAACATTCGCGTAAGCTGATTATCGGCACCAACCGCCCCAATGTGCGTTTGGTAATTGTCCGCGCTACCGATGTGCCAACATATGTGCAATACGGCGCAGCGGATTTTGGTATTGCGGGCAAAGACGTTTTAACCGAACACGGCGGCGATGGTTTGTATCAACCTTTGGATTTGCAGATTGCTCAATGCCGCATGATGGTGGCGGTGCGACAGGGTTTTGATTACGAACAAGCCTCGCGCCCCGGACGGCGTTTGCGTGTTGCCACCAAATACCCCGATATTGCCGCAGCCCATTTCGCTGCCAAAGGCGTGCATGTGGACATTATCAAGCTGTACGGCTCAATGGAATTAGCGCCTTTGGTGGGATTAAGCGATGCCATTGTGGATTTGGTTTCTACAGGCGGTACACTCAAAGCCAACCGTTTGGAAGCCGTAGAACACATTGCCGATATTTCCAGCCGTTTGGTGGTGAACCAAGCCGCTTTAAAAACCAAATACGAATGGATTGAACCGATTATTCAAGCCTTTGCCCGCGCCGTAAGCGGCGAAGCCGTTTCAGGAAAGGAAGACCATGAACACCCTGCTGATTGATTTGCAAAGCACAAAAGCCGATTTAAACCGCATTCCCAAAAACGTGGGTGCAGTGTTTTTGTTTGCCCGCAGTAAAAAAATGCTGAAACGCGCCGTGGCATTCGCGCAAAACCATGCGGCGGCAGAAGTCATCGATTTTGAAGAAAAAAAATCAGTTTCGGCGATGACGGCGGCGGTAAAAACCCTGTTGGCGCACCACCACCACGCCCGCATTGCCGTGGTGTGCGACCACAAAAAAATGTGCGCCAATATCGCTGCTTTGCAAAAAGTGTATCCCGATGCAGAATTGTTGTTGTGGGACAAATTGGGTAAAAAACAACGCCGCCGTTTAAAACGCCAATGCCGCGATGCCAAGCAGGACGGCGGGGCATGGCCACTGCCTTGGGCGGAAGACGAGGGCGCATATCTGCCCCCTGCGCCCGTGCCTGCTGCTTTGCCTGATAACCGTCCGACTATGCCACTGTTGACCGATGCAACAGAAGCAGAATCTGCAGCGGAAGCAGAACCTGCAGCGGAAGCAGAACCTGTAGCGGAAGTTGAATCTGCAGCGGAAGTTGAATCTGCAGCGGAAGTTGAATCTGCAGCGGAAGTTGAATCTGCAGCGGAAGTTGAACCTGCAGCGGAAGTTGAACCTGCAGCGGAAGTTGAACCTGCAGCGGAAGTTGAACCTGCAGCGGAAGTTGAACCTGCAGTGGAGGTTGAACCTGCAGCGGAGGTTGAATCTGCAGCGGAGGTTGAATCTGCAGCGGAGGTTGAATCTGCAGCGGAGGTTGAACCTGCAGCGGAGGTTGAACCTGCAGCGGAGGTTGAATCTGCAGCGGAGGTTGACAACCATACCGCCACCACAGAGCAGGCATTGCGCCTGATTCGCAAAACGCGCCCCAAGAAAAAAGCGGATTTATTACGCGCCTTGCAAACCGCATTGGCAGCCGATGAAAACCTTGCAGAACAAATGTTTGCACATTTGATTGAAATTAAGGCAATCAGCGTGGACGTAGCAGAAAACGTGCGTTATTTGTAAATTTAAAAACCACTTGTTAAACAAGTGGTTTTTTTATATTCAAGCGGTGTGCAGGGGAACGGGACAGCCGCATTCGCGCAGCAGCGCAGCGGTTTCAAACACAGGCAAGCCCATCACGCCCGTAAAACTGCCCGCCAAGTGGCTGACAAAAATCCCGCCAATGCCTTGTATGGCGTATGCGCCTGCTTTGTCCATGGGTTCGCCACCCGCAATATAGGCGCGGATTTCCTGTTCGCTTAAGGTTTTAAAACGCACTTCGCTGGATTGCAATACGCTGTATTCTTGCCCGAGACGGCTGATGCACACGGCGGTCATCACTTGATGGCTGGTGCCTGAAAGCTGCGAGAGCATGGCAAAGGCTTCTTCGGCATTGGCAGGTTTGCCCAATATGCGGCTGTCCAGCGCAACGGTGGTGTCGGCGCTGAGTAGGGGCAGGTCGGGGCGCAGGGTGTCGGCATAAAGGCTGCGGGCAGCGCGGTTTTTTTCTAATGCCATGCGCCCGACATAGTGATAAGCGGATTCTTGCGGGTGCGGGGTTTCGTTGATTTCGGCAACGGTCAGATGTATGCGAAAGCCCAGCTGTTGCAAAATATCGTGGCGGCGCGGGCTGGCGGAAGCCAAGTAAAGTTCGGTCATGGTTTGGGTTCGGTTAGTAAAGCGGCACGCTGGAATAGGGCGTGCCGCAGGGTTAATTATCGGATATTGGTGGGTTGTAAAACGCGCTCGTTGCTGTTGGCAGGGGTTGCGGGTGCAGAAGCCGCTTTGGCTTTAGGCTGTGGCGGTGGTGCGTTGGTGGGCAGGAGCGGGGTTTCAAATACCGATGTGGGTTTAACATTGCGCTTGAGTTTGCGGCTCGGTGCGGGTTTGGGTTTCGCAGCGGGCTTGGCGGGTTTGGAAGCAGCGGCGGGTGCATCGTCTGCGGCGTCCACTTCAATGCTGCTGCCTTCAGGCAGAACTTCATTGCGGGTGGCGCGTACCCCGCCGGCACGCGGACGGGTGGGCTGAATCGAGCCGCTGTTCCACGCCAAAGACTGCAAATCGCCCTGAATCACCGCTTTGCCGCTACAGCTTAAACATACGGCTTTGCCTGCCTGTGTTTTAATGGTTTTTTCTACCAAGGTATTGCTGATGTTGGCACCATTGGCTTTTGCCCAAGCGGAAATGGTTTGGCGTAGTCTGTCGCGTTTCAGATTGCCTTGTTTATAAGGGTCTTTATACACGGCAAGCCACAAATTGCCTGCTTCATCGGTATTGAGCATTGCCATTTCATAGCTTACCGTGGCGGGTGAACCTGTGGTGATTTTTTTCGCAAATTCTAGGGCTTGGTCGGATTTCATGCGTACGCAGCCATGACTGCGGATACCGGGGACGCTGGCAGGGGCGTTGGTGCCGTGAATGCCCAAACCGTGTTTGGGGTCGCCCAAACGCACAAATACAGGACCCAAAGGATTATTCGGACCAGGGGGAACGGTTTTCACGCCGTCGCCGCGTTCTTTTTGAATGGATTTGGGAATGTGCCAAGTGGGGTTATAGGCTTTCGGACCGATTTTGTGTTCGCCCAACAGCGTTTGCGTGTGTGCTTTGCCGACTGCCACGGGATACACTTTTTCCAATTCGCCATCGTAATACAAAAATAGGCGTTGTTGGGGGATATTGATGACAACCTGCCAGCCGTTGGCAGCAGGGCGCACATCGGGTACGGGGGTGGTTTGTGCCGCCATAGCGGAAGAAGCCGCTGCCAAGGCAACGGTTGTCCATAGAGTTTTGTACATAGTCAGGAATAAAGTATATTGGAAAATAACGCCATCATACGCCAAATAGCGTGATTTTATGTGAAAATAACGTTTTTTTGCAGTTTGACAAACGATGTGGCACATTGTGCCGACACTTTTGCAGGCTGTTGCGCTTGGAAACCAAACACAATATGAACCATTCCCTTATCCGAATTGAACGCGCCGACCACGAAGGTCGCGGCATCGGGCGCATTGACGGTAAAACCGTTTTTGTGGCGGGTGCGCTGCCTGATGAAACCGTAAGCTGCCGAATCGTCCGCCGTCACAGCCGTTTTGATGAAGCGGAAACCCTTGATGTTCATCAGGCTTCGCCGTGGCGGGTAGAGCCGTTTTGTCCACACGCGGGCGAGTGTGGTGGCTGTTCGCTGCAACATTTGGATTTTTCGGCACAAGTTGCTTTTAAACAGCAGGCTTTGGAAAGCCAGTTGCAGCGATTGGGAAAAGTGTTGCCACAGCAAATGCTTGCGCCTGTTTACGGCTCTGCCAAACATTACCGCAGTCGCACCCGTTTGGCGGTTACGTCAGCGGGCGTATTGGGCTACCGCAAACGCCACGGACACGATGTGGTGGCGGTGTCGCGATGCGCGGTGTTGCCGAAACCTGTGTCAGATGCTTTGCCTATGTGGGCGCAAGCCGTGGCGGAATTGTGCCAACGTGCGCCCAAAGCAGGTGTTCACGCCTTGGAAATCCATTGCGGCGACAACGTGTCCGCGCTGATGGTGTGCAGCAACCGTGCCATTCCCGCACAAGCATGGCGCGATTGGTCGGATGCCGTGTGTGCGGTGGCAGGCAGTTGGCAGACATGGCAGCAGATTGGCAAAAATGAGCCTGTGCGTATGGGCGGAACAGATGAGGATTTGTGTTACCGCTTGCCTGAATTTGCTTTAAGCATGCCTTTTGTTCCGGGGGATTTTACCCAAGCCAACCGCGCCGTAAATGAAATTCTGGTTGCCCGCGCCGTGCGCCTGTTACAGCCACAAGCCGATGAACAAATTGCCGATTTATTTTGTGGATTGGGCAATTTTTCCCTGCCTTTGGCGCGTAGTGGTGCCAATATTGAAGGCATAGAGGGTTTACCCTCGCTTACCCGCCGCGCCGCCGCCAATGCGCGTGCCAACGGTATAAAAAACGCACGTTTTGCTACAGCAGATTTATTTGAAGTTGCGCCTGATGCAGCGTGGACACGCGCCGATAAAATCCTGCTGGACCCGCCACGTGCGGGCGCGTATGCGGTGGTGCAATCACTGTCGCGCCGACATTTGCCGCAACGGCTGGTGTATGTGTCGTGTAACCCTGCTACTTTGGCGCGTGATGCGGCAGTGTTGGTGGAAAAGGGCTATGTGTTCTCGGCAGCGGGTTTGGTGAATATGTTTCCGCATACGGGGCATAGTGAAGCAGTGGCGTGTTTTGAACGTGTATATAGTTGATTAAAATCGCAACGATACGGCGTTGTCAACGCCCTTATATACTATTCGTACACGGCGGGCGTTGTCGCCTTGTCTCGTTTTTATTTTTATCAACTATAGTTAAACAAAAAACTGCGGAACAAGGTTGTTCCGCAGTTTGGTTTTTTAGGTAAACAGGCGTTGTGCCAAGCTGCCGCCGGGGGTAATGTCGGCGGCGAGCATTTCCTGCTGCGTTGCCAGCACATAAGTACGAACTTCTTTGAGCCAATCGGTAGAAAGCTGCTGGATTTGGTCGTCCACCAATTCCAAATTGAGCATGGACGACAGGCGCACCGCCAAATTCATAAATTGGTCAAAATTGCCCTCACCAGGGGGAACACGGGTGATGTCAAACAACATACTGAAGCCTTTGTAGGGCTGGCTTGCCAGCAGGCTGGAAGTAAATTGACTGCCGTCCAGCGTAACAATGGTGTATTTGATGTCGCCGCCCACATCGGCAAAACCAAACGCGCCGTCTTCCAATAATTGAAAGCCCAAGTCTTCCACCGCCGAACGCAGTTCCGCGCCCAAAATACCGATGCGCGACACCAAGTGAATGGCGATGGTTTGGTCCACTTTGGCGCACAATTCGTCCAAGGGACGGGCGTTTGCCAAAAAGCGGGGAATGTCGTCCAACACGGCTTCGCCGTCCATGCTTTGTGCCAACATATCCACTTGTTGCCCGAACAATTGCAGTTCGCGCTCATCTGCCAAACCGTTGCGGCTGATGGCCTGCAAACCGATGGCAAAGGCTTGGTATTGTACGCCCGGTATCGGCTCGGCGGTTTGGAACAGCCCGTCCATGGTACAACCGACAATTTGGAAACGGTGGCGGTTAGACAGGCGCGGATAGGCGAGCAGTTCCGTGCCTTCGCGCAGGGAAACATACGCCATGTAGTCGGCGCGGGGGTCAAACCACGGCAAATCGCTGTGGCGCAGGTCGTCAAAAGCAATCAGCAGCGGTCTGGGCGGCTGCGGGCGTTCGTTTTCGGTGTATTCTTCGTATTCGTCGGCAGGCAGAGCAACGGCAACGGCTTTATCGGTTGCGGGGGGTTCGCTGCCGCCGAGCATACGCGCAAACGTGGCTTTTAATTCGCTAACCAAGCCCGTGCCTTCGCCTTGCGGCGGCACAACGGGGGGAATGCCGTCATCGTCATGCTGCTTATCGTGTGCGGTGGGCGCAACGGGTGCAACCACAGGCGGGGCAGGTTGGGGGACAACGGGCGGCTGTGGTGTGTGATGCGTTTCTTCGTGATAAGGGTCTTCATCTTCAAAACGGGAAACGTCGTCAGCAATTTGTTGGGCAGCGTGGTCGCGTGGGGCAACGGGGGCAGGTTTGGCGGCAGGCGCGGGCGTTTCAATCAATACGCCGTCATCTTCCGCCTCGTCTTCAGGCGGCGGCGCGGGCGTTCTGCCCACCAGCGATGGCTTTAAACGCTGCGGTTCGCGCTTAACATCGTGTTGGGCATTGCGCGGCAGCGGGGTATATTCTTGTGTTTCGTGAGCGGAATGGGTGTGATGACCATCGCGCACAGATTGCAGCTGTACGCCCATCAGGGCATCGCCGTCTGAATGACCGAAATGTCTGCGGATTTTGTTGCGGCGGTTGTTTTCCTCAAACATATTGTAAATACAGACGGCTATCAGTGCGAAAATTAAGGCAGCTATAACAATCAACAGGATTTTATCCATAATGATTCCTTTTCGGTTTTGAACCCCTGTCTTTTGGAGAGCGGTATCATTATGATGGGACGGGATAAAGCCTTGTCCCTATCAAAACGGCACGCAGGGCGGCACAAATGGGTGTCGTCCTGTGTGTGGAAACAATCTCAAGCGGGTTAATCTCGGTTGATAAACGGCAATTATAACGGAAGTTGCCCGCTTGGGGCAGCATTGCCGATTATGACGGCTATCATAGGGTTTATTTAACCGAACTTCAAGCGGCATGTGTCGCCAGAATCATACAGCATCGTTTAGTGCGCCCTGTTCGGCTTGCAAATCCAGCTTGGCAAGCAGCATACGGTCGCTGTCTTCTTCGGGGTTGGCGGAAGTGAGCAGTTTGTCGCCGTAAAAAATAGAATTCGCGCCCGCCAAAAAACACATCGCTTGCACGGCTTCGGGCATCTCGGTGCGCCCCGCACTCAAACGCACATAACTGCGCGGCAGGGTAATGCGTGCCACCGCCACGGTACGGACAAATTCCGTCCAATCCAAATCGGCAGCTTGAGCCAGCGGCGTGCCTTCAATTTTAACCAATTGGTTGATGGGGACGCTTTCGGGTTGTGGGTCGAGATTGGCAAGGCTGGCAATCAAGCCCGCGCGTTCGCTGCGGCTTTCGTTCATGCCCACAATACCGCCACAACACACTTTTAAACCCGCACGGCGCACTTTTCCCAACGTGTCCATGCGGTCTTCGTGACGGCGGGTGTGGATAATGTCGTTGTAGCGTTCGGGGTCGGTGTCCAGATTGTGATTGTAATAATCCAACCCCGCCTGTTTTAAATCTTCCGCCATGCCCGCTTCCAACATACCGAATGTGCCACAGGTTTCCAAGCCCAAATCTTTAACCGCTTTAATGATTTCGCACACCGCTGCGACATCATCGGGTTTGGGACCGCGCCACGCTGCGCCCATACAAAACCGTGCCGCGCCGCGAGCTTTGGCAATTTTGGCTTTGGCAACAATTTCTTCTACATTCAATAGGGCAGATTTTTCCACGCCCGTGTGATAGTGCGCCGATTGCGGACAATATTCGCAATCTTCAGGGCAACCACCTGTTTTAATAGACATTAACGTGGATAACTGGATTTGGCGCGGATTAAAGTATTGGCGGTGGGTTTGCGCCGCTTGAAACACCAAATCCAAAAACGGCAGGTCAAACAATTCTTCCACTTGGCATTTGCGCCAATATTGGCAAGTATCGTGTGGTTCGGGGGTGGTGCGGCGGCGCAGGGCAACGGGCGAAACAGTCATGGCAGTTATTCCTGTGGGTGGTGAATCGGATGGTTTGGAAGTGATGGGGCGAGTGTTTACTCGGTTTGGGCATACGGGCGCAAAAAAGACCGCGTCAAGCCTTGCGGTCTTTTGGGAAAATGGTTACAGCCTGACACAAAAGTGTCGGACGTTTAGTTCAGGTTGTTTTCGGCATCTACCAAAGAACGGCGCGCCAATGCCAAGTTGGAACGGGAACGCTCCAATACGGAATACAGGAACAAGCCGTCTTGATTACGCAGCGGGCGCAACAGGTGGTATTGCTTACCCAAGGTAATCAAAATGTCTTCAATGTGGTCTTTCAAGCCGAGCATCTGCATGGTTTTCATTTTGGCACGCATGACTTCGGTATTACCAGCAGCGGCAATTTCCAAATCTACGGCAGCAGAACCGCCGCCTGCCAGCAACATGCCGCTTGAATAGTCCACCACTGCTGCTGCCAGTGCACCGTCCACATTCAGCAGTTCTGATACGGTTTTATCGAAATTCATAAGAAAATAACTCCAAAAAATTGATAGGTGATACGCTTTGATTCGTCCCAAGCCAAGTTGAATAAAAACATACCGCTTGAGTGTCTACTGGGTTGGTACATATTGTTGGAAAATCAGATTGCGGCTGCTGCACAATCAGGACAATATCCGTGCCACTGTTTCCTAAATACGCACACATCTTGTCATGCCGCAAGCCATTATACTGCTAATGTTTTGCTTCCGCAAAGTAAAAGTCGGTACAAATTGACACGGCTTGCGGCGGTAGTATCGGTAAAATTGCCGTGTCAGGTGTGAAAATGCAACAGTATTGCGGTGGCGGTTGATTTTTTATTTACACATATGAAATGATTAATATTTTGATATTTAAAAAATTTAATCGGATAAACGGCTTTTTTTGCCTGTGTGCGGCTTAACGCAGCTTTACGCATTTGTACGCTATCGGCTAGAATGTGATTTAGTTTGTCAATTTTTGTTTTATTTAAGGAACCCGTTTTATGAAGAAGTCTTTTTTTGCTGTCTTTGCCGCTGTTTTTGCCGCAGCGTTGGGTTTGCTGGTACCGCAGGCGGCGCAGGCGGACGGCAGCACCATCGGTTTTTATGTGCAGGGCGATTTGGGTTTGGTTAATTTGCGTGCCAAAACCGATTTGAAAGACCTGAACGGCGCGGGCGATTGGAAAAGCACTTATAAAGAATCCACCGTTTTGCCGCGTGTGAGCGTGGGGCATGATTTTGGTGACTGGCGTGTGGCGGGCGACTATACCCACTACAAACACGTTGAAGCCAGTTCCGGCAGCAGCAAAAGCAAAACCCGTGCTTACGGTGCGGGTGTGTCGGTGATTTACGATGTGCCTTTGTATTTGGGCGGTATCCAGCCTTATGTGGGTGCGCGTCTGTCGGTAAACAACATCCGTCAGGAAGTGTCTGCGCCCAACAGTGTTGCCAAAGAAAACGACACCAAACTCAGCCCCGGTGTGATGGGCGGTGTGGGTGTGCATGTGGCGCGTAATATGGTGGTGGATGCGGGCTACCGCTACAACCACTTGGACACCAAACTTAAAGCGCACGAATTAACCGTAGGTTTGCGCTATACTTTCCGCTAAAGTTCTGACAGGGCTGCTGCCCTGTGTGCGGAAACACCATTCAAACGGACAGGAGGAATCTCCATGAATACCACCCAAAAATCTCATACCGCCCTTACTTTGGCATTATGCGGTGCGGTAACGGCACAGGCAGTTTGGGCAGACGGCAACAGCGGCGTGTACATACAGGGCGATGTGGGCGTATCGTCTTTACAGGTGGGCAGCAGCCCTTACGACCGCGCCGCATCAGGCTTAACCGAGCGCGTGTACAGCAAAAACAGTGCCGTGGCACGTTTGGGCGGCGGTTACGATTTTGGCGACTGGCGTTTGGCGGGCGACTATACCTATTACCGCCGTGTCAGCAAAAACCAATATGTTAAGGCACGGGCGCAAAGCGCAGGTGTATCGGCAATTTTTGATGTGGACACAGGCACTTCACTGCAACCTTATGTGGGTGCGCGTTTGGCATTGACTCGTATCAAATCCGATTTCGGTAATCCTGACGAATACATTTCCCATGAAAAAGTGCGTGTCAGCCCCGGCGTGATGGCGGGTGTCAGCATGAAAATTGACCCCAAATTGTCGGTAGATGCGGGCTACCGCTACAACCACATGGATGCGGATTTAAAAGCGCACGAAGTATCCGTTGGTATGCGTTACACTTTCTAATCTTTACTTGATTAACCCAATGGTTCATTTCAAACAAGCGGTTGCCAAACGCCTGCAATGGTTGGCGTCTGCCGCTTGTTTTGCTTTGGTGCTGGGGCAGTTGGGAAGATGGCATTATTTTTTGGAATTGTTTAGCCATTTTTTGCCTTATTATGTGCTGGTGTGGGCATTGGCAGCGGTGTTGGTGCACGGCAAGTGGCGGATTGTGTGGGTGCTTTTCCTATTAGGCAGTGTATGGGTGTTGTTCCGTCCTGTGCCTGCCGCCAAACCGCACAATCTGGAACGCGCCCCCGCCTTGTTGTGGTACAACGTGCATCTGGACAATCCCGATGCGGCTGCGGAAAGCGAACGCATTTTGGCGTTAAACCCCGAAATGCTGGCATTGGCGGAAATCCATGCCGATGAATCGGCTTGGCAGAAACTGTATCAAGCCTATCCGCACGGTTGCGAACACCGCGACTACAGCCCGTTTGCATTGGCGGTGCGCTCGCGCCTGCCTTTGATAGCGTGTGAAGTGGTGTTTGTGGACGATATTCCCTATATCCGTGCCATACGCAGCGATGGGGTAACGGTGTTTGCCCTGCATCCGCCGCCGCCCGTCAGTCGCGATTTGGCAGAAACGCGCCAACGCTATCTGCACACCGTGGCGCAAAAAATGGCATTAGAAAAGAAAGTGCTGGCAGTGGGCGATTTAAACAGTAGCCCGTTTTCGCCCGTGTTCCGCGATTTTACTGCAGCGGCGGATGTGGCAGCTTATACACCTGCCTATCTGCCGACTTGGAAGCCGTTTGCTTTGAATATTGACCACGCTTTGGCGCGGGCTATACCGCTGCGGGTGCAGGCGCAGCCGTGGTTGGCTTCCGACCACCGTCCTTTGGCGGTGTGGTTTTGACTTGACGGAACGGCGTTGCGCCGTATAATAGCGTTTTTTACGCGCCCATCGTCTAGAGGCCTAGGACACTGCCCTTTCACGGCGGCAACCGGGGTTCGAATCCCCGTGGGCGTGCCAGTTTTTGCCCTGTTTCTGTTGCAGAAGCAGGGCATTAAGTCTTTGTGCCGGTGGATTTTTGTGCTGGCTTCTGCGGCGGGTTTTACCCGTTTTTACCTGCGGTGTTTGATTTTTGCAAAAACCGCTTTGCTTTTGGGGCAAAAGTCTTTATAATAATTGAAATTTTTCACACAAATGAGAAATGGCCACGGGCCATTTTTTTGTTTTCAGAAATCGTAAAACTAAATTAAGACATGGATATTCAAGCAATTTTAGACAAGACCTTGCCTGGTTTGGGCTATGAGGCGGTAGATTTTGAACTGACGGCGCAGGGTACGCTGCGGGTGTTTATCGATAAAGAAGGCGGGGTAAATATTGAAGACTGCGCCACCGCCAGCAACCATTTGAGCCGTGTGTTTGCGGTGGAAGATGTGGATTATAAAAATCTGGAAGTATCCAGCCCTGGGTTGGACCGCCCCTTAAAAAAAGCAGCAGATTTTGAACGTTTTACAGGCAGTTTGGTGAAGGTAAAAACCCGTTTGCCCGTAAACGGACAGAAAAATTTTGTCGGGCGCATTGTGGCGTTTGAAAATGGGGTGCTGACGCTGGAAGCAGACGGACAAAACGCGGCTGTTGAGTTTGACAACATCGATAAGGCGCGAATCAAGCCCGAGTTTAAATTTTAAAATCACAGGAGCAATACAAAGTGAGCCGCGAAATTTTATTGCTTGCCGAAGCTTTGGCAAGCGAAAAAAACGTTGAACCCGATGTGGTGTTTGAAGCCATTGAAACGGCTTTGGGCATCGCCGCCAAGAAAAAAGCCGACCGCGAACACATGGATTTGGAAGTACGCATCAACCGTGATACGGGCGAATCACGCACCGTGCGCCGTTGGCTGATTGTGCAGGACGAAGACTACACTTATCCCGAATTGGAAAAAACCATTGAGCAGATTCAGGAAGAAATCCCCGGTATTGAGATTGCCGTAGGCGATTATTATGAAGAAGATTTGCCCAATGAAATTTTTGGTCGTCAGGCAGCGCAAACCGCCAAGCAGATTATTTTGCAACGCATCCGCGATGCCGAGCGCGAGCAGATTCTGAATTCGTTTTTGGAAACCCGCGATGATATTGTTACTGGCACGGTAAAACGGGTGGAGCGCAACGGCGTGATTGTGGAATTGGCACCGAAATTGGACGCACTGCTGCCGCGCAGCGAAATGCTGCCGCGTGAGAACTATCGCGGCGGCGACCGTATCCGTGCGCTGTTTGTGCGCGTGGAAGAGCTGAAAAACGAGCGTAAGCAGATTATTTTGAGCCGTGCCGCGCCCGAATTCCTGTACCGTCTGTTTGAGCAGGAAGTGCCTGAAATCGGCGATGGTTTGTTGGAAATTAAAGAAGTGGCGCGTGACCCCGGCCATCGTGCCAAAATCGCGGTGAAATCCAACGACCAGCGCATTGACCCGCAGGGAACGTGTATCGGTGTGCGCGGTTCGCGTGTCAATGCCGTGTCCAACGAATTGGGCGGCGAGCGCATTGATGTGGTGTTGTGGTCGGGCGAAACCGCGCAGTTTGTGATTAACGCGTTGTCGCCTGCCAATGTCAGCCGTATTGTGATTAACGAATTGGACGGCGGCGGCGAATCGGTAGATGTGATTGTAGCGGAAGACCAGTTGGCACTCGCCATCGGACGCAGCGGTCAAAACGTGCGTTTGGCGGCAGAATTGACAGGTAAAGAACTGAACATTATGACGGTTCAGGAAGCTGAAGCCCGCCACGCCGCCGAAGACGAAAAAATCCGCAGCCTGTTTATGCAGCATTTGGATATTGACGAAAGCACCGCCAATCTTTTGGTACAAGAAGGCTTTGCCGCTTTGGAAGAAGTGGCGTATGTGCCTGTGGCGGAACTGCTGGAAATTGACGGTTTGGACGAAGACACCATAAACCTGCTGCGTAACCGCGCCCGCGATGCCATTTTGACTTTGGCGATTGCTGCGGAAGAGAAGTTGGACGATTTGGACGAAGAATTGAAAAACTTGGACGGCATTGACCAAGATATGTTGCGCGATTTGGCAGATGCAGGCATCGCCACCCGCGACGATTTGGCTGAATTGGCAATTGACGAGCTGATTGAAATCACGGGTGTGAGCAGCGAAGAAGCCGAACAAATCATTATGGCAGCCCGCGCCCACTGGTTTGCCGAAGAAGAAAACGCATAATGGGGGTAAAGATGAGTAACCGAACCGTAGAACAATTGGCTGCCGAAGTCAAACGCCCAGTAGAATTGCTGTTAAAGCAGTTGAAAGAAGCAGGCATTCACAAAACATCGGGCAGCGATACCGTATCCATTGAAGAAAAAAGCCTGTATTTGGCGCATCTTCAGGAAAGCCACGATACCCACAGCCGCCAAACCACGGTGGCGCGTACCCGCACCGAAGTGAAAAAAGTGGGTGGCGTGGAAGTGGCAACGCGCCGCAAAAGCCGTAGTGTTGCTGTTCCCAGCGCGGAAGAGCTGGCTGCCGAAGCCAAAGCCAAATTGGAAGCCGAAAAAGCGGCTAAAGCCGCACAACAGGCTGCTGCACAGCAGGCAGAAGCAGTTGCACCTGTTGCAGAAGACCATGCTGCTGAAGAAGCTGAGCGTGCAGCGAAAAAAGCCGCTGCCGAAGCCGAAGCCGCCAAGTTGAAAGCCGCACGCAGTAAAAAAACCGCGTCTAAACCTGCTGCCGCGCCCGCGCCGGAAGCAAACACACCCGCACAAGCAACTGCGCCGCAGGCAGATGAAGCCGCCGTTAAGCAGGAAGAAAGCAAGCAGCCTGAAACTGTCCCTGCCGAAAAAGCCGCCGTTAGCGAAGACAAACCCGCGCCAGCTGCTGCTGCGCCGTCTGATAACGGCGACAACGAAGGTGAAGCCAAGGAAGGCAGCGGCAAACGCCGTCGCCGCCGCAACAAAAAAGACAAAGCCCCCGAACCGCCACCGCAGCCTGTAGAAGTGGTGAGTGCAGAAGAGCAGCAACGCCGCGATGAAGAAGAACGCCGCGCCGCTGCTTTCCGCGAGCATCAGGAAAAACTGCAACGCGAAAAACAAGAGCGTTTGGAACGTCAAGCCCGCCGCGAAGCCGCTAAAAAACAGGCGCAGGAAGAAGCCAAAGCCGCTGCAGCCAAAAAAGACGGTCAGGGTCAGCGCAGTGCCAAACCAGGCGAAACCAAAGTTGTGAAAACAGACGATAAAAAAGCCGCCAAACCCACCGATAAATCTGCCAAGCCCGAAGCCAAACCCGCTGCACCTGCCACAGAAAATCCCAGCAGCGGCAGCCGTAAAAAAGGCGACCGTCGCCGCGATGACGACAGTCCCAAAGGCGGTAAAAAAGGCAAGGGCAAAGACAGCAGCCGCAGCCGTGATGACGAGCGTGTACGCGGTGGCAAAAAAGGCAAGAAACTCAAACTTGAGCCCAACCAACATGCTTTCCAAGCCCCGACCGAACCCGTGGTACACGAGGTTTTAGTCCCCGAAACCATTACCGTAGCCGATTTGGCGCACAAAATGGCAGTGAAGGGCGTGGAAGTCGTCAAAACGCTGATGAAAATGGGCATGATGGTTACCATCAACCAATCTTTGGACCAAGAAACCGCCCTGATTGTGGTGGAAGAAATGGGACACATCGGCAAACCCGCTGCCGCCGACGACCCCGAAGCCTTTTTGGACGACGGCGCAGAACATATTGCCGCCGAAGCCCTGCCGCGTCCGCCCGTTGTTACCGTCATGGGTCACGTTGACCACGGTAAAACCTCACTGCTGGACTACATCCGCCGTACCAAAGTGGTGGCAGGCGAAGCAGGCGGCATTACCCAGCACATCGGCGCATACCATGTGGAAACCCCCAGAGGCGTGATTACCTTCTTGGACACCCCCGGTCACGAAGCGTTTACCGCCATGCGTGCGCGTGGCGCACAAGCCACCGATATTGTGATTTTAGTGGTGGCGGCTGATGACGGCGTGATGCCGCAAACCGTAGAAGCCATTGCCCACGCCAAAGCCGCAGGCGTGCCGATTGTGGTTGCTGTCAATAAAATTGATAAAGAAGCCGCCAACCCCGAGCGCATCCGCCAAGAGCTGACCCAGCACGAAGTGATTGCCGAAGAATGGGGCGGAACGCACCAATTTATTGATGTTTCTGCTAAAAAAGGCTTGAATATTGATAAATTGCTGGAAGCGGTGCTGTTGGAAGCCGAAGTTTTGGAACTGACCGCGCCCGTAGATGCCCCCGCCAAAGGCATTATTGTGGAATCGCGTTTGGACAAAGGTCGCGGCGCAGTTGCCACGCTGCTGGTACAAAGCGGTACGCTGAAAAAAGGCGATATGCTGTTGGCAGGTACGGCGTTTGGTAAAGTTCGTGCCATGATGGACGAAAACGGCAAAGCCATTACCGAAGCAGGTCCGTCTATCCCCGTAGAAATCTTGGGCTTGTCGGACGTACCCAATGCAGGCGAAGACGCGCTGGTGTTGGCAGACGAGAAAAAAGCCCGCGAAGTGGCGCTGTTCCGTCAGGGCAAATACCGTGATGTGCGTTTGGCGAAACAGCAAGCCGCCAAGTTGGAAAATATGTTCAACAATATGGGCGAAGAGCAGGCGCAAAATCTGTCGGTGATTATCAAAGCCGATGTTCAGGGTTCTTACGAAGCCTTGGCGGGTAGCCTGCAAAAACTGTCCACCGACGAAGTGAAGGTAAACGTACTGCACAGCGGCGTGGGCGGCATCAGCGAAAGTGATGTAAACTTGGCGATTGCTTCAGGCGCGTTGATTATTGCCTTTAACGTGCGTGCCGACAGTTCTGCCCGTAAGCTGGCAGAAAACGAAGGTGTAGATATCCGCTACTACAGCATTATTTACGATGCCATTGATGAAGTAAAAGCTGCTATGAGTGGTATGCTCGCCCCCGAACAGAAAGAACAAATCACGGGTACGGTGGAAATCCGTCAAGTGATTACCGTGTCCAAAGTGGGCAATATTGCTGGCTGTATGGTTACCGACGGCGTAGTCAAACGCGACAGCCATATCCGCTTAATCCGCAACAATGTGGTGGTGCATACGGGTATGCTGGAATCGCTCAAACGCTACAAAGACGATGTGAAAGAAGTACGCATGGGCTTTGAATGTGGTTTGATGCTGAAAGGCTTTAACGAAATCGCCGAAGGCGATGTGCTGGAATGCTTTGATGTGGTGGAAGTGGCGCGTACGCTGTAATCCCCGCGTTTAAAAAACAAGCTGCCTGAAATGGTTTTCAGGCAGCTTTTTGTTGCTTGCAATACAATCAGGCTTCTTGGCGCATCCGTGCTTTCACAATTACCGTAGCAGCCAAACGGTCTTGCAAGGTGCGGTGGTCGTCTGTGGTTTGAAACAGCATAATAAACGATACCACATAGGGAATCCAAATCAGCTCGTACACTTTAAAATTGTCGTCCAAATGTGCCAGCATCAGGGTTCCGCCTATCATAATCACACACAGCAGGTTAAAAATCAGGGTGCGTAAAATCAGGCTGTTTACAAAACCGGCGGGATGACCGTTGTCGCGGATAATGCGGATGCCCATCAGCCGTTTGCCTATGGTTTGCCCGCGTGTGGCAAGCCATACGGCTTGGATGCCGAAAAACACCAGCAGTAAGCCCGCAGCCAACCACAACAGCGGCGATGCGGCAAACAGATTGCTCCATTCGTGCTTGGGCGTGTGGCGCAGGGGATAAAGCACCCATGCGGCGGGCGCGGCGGCAAGGGCAGCGCACATCAGGTCGGCAACGGTGGCTAAAATGCGTTCCGCAGGCGATGCCAACAGCCAGCGGTAACGTTTGTGCCCGTCTTCAAAACTAAACGAAACTTGGTCGCGGTAGGAACTCATTTTTTAACCTTTTGATAATGGGAGAAACTTAACGTGAATGGTCTTTGGGCAGTTGAATTACTACGGTTTTGGCAAGCATATCTTGCAGGGTGCGGCGGTCGGGGACAGCAAATAGCATGACCACGCAGATTAAGCTGGCAAACATCAGGATCCAATCATAGATATTAATGACATTTTTGCTTGTGAGACCGAGAGGTAGAGCAATAAGTAGGGTGATGGCGAGCAAAATAATGTTGTACACCCCTTCGCGCAGCACCACGCCCATAAACCCCGGATTGCTGCCGTCTTCACGAATTACGCGGATACCGACAATTTTTTTGCCTAAAGTTTGTCCGTGGCGGCTGTATTGAACCAATTGCCAAATGCCGTAAACCAAAGGGATTAACAGGGTAAGCGGTATAAGGGCAGAGGCATCCGGGTTGCCGAATACGGTGAATAATGTACCAAGAAAGGGGATATAGGTCAGTACGAAAAATACTGAATTGAGCAGAGCCGCGCCCATACGCGCCCACGGCGATGCCAAATCCACTTCAATTTCATCGGTTTGCCCGAATGAAAACGGGGTGTCGTTAATCGGGGTTTTTTCGGTCGGTTTGGTCAAATCTTGCATGGCGGTTGTCCTGTGTAAGGGGAAAAGCAAAGGCGTATTTTAGCCCAATCCTGCGCCGTTTCCATAAAAACCTTTACTTTTTACCTGCAAAGGGTTACAAATGCCCTTTTTTTTGCAACATCTATGGGAAATACCATGAAAGTAGGATTTGTCGGCTGGCGCGGTATGGTCGGTTCGGTGCTGATGCAGCGTATGCGCGAAGAAAAGGATTTTGAGCATATTCCGCAGGCGTTTTTCTTTACCACGTCCAATGCGGGCGGGGCTGCGCCCGATTTTGGTCAAGCAGAAAAAACACTGCTGGACGCCAATGATTTGGCGCGTTTTGCGGAAATGGACATTATTATTACCTGTCAGGGTGGCGATTACACCAAAGCGGTATTCCGTCCCTTGCGCGAGTGCGGTTGGAACGGCTATTGGATTGATGCGGCTTCGGCATTGCGTATGGACGACGATGCGGTGATTATTTTAGACCCTGTAAACCGTCATGTGATTGATGCGGGCTTGCAAAACGGTATCAAAACCTTTGTGGGCGGCAATTGTACGGTGTCGCTGATGCTGATGGCGTTGGACGGTTTGTTCCGTGAAGGTTTGGTGGAATGGGCTTCCAGCATGACGTACCAAGCCGCTTCGGGCGCAGGTGCGAAAAATATGCGCGAATTGCTGAACGGCATGGGCGCGATTCATCAAACCGTTGCTGCTGAGCTTGCCGACCCTGCGGGTGCGATTTTGGATATTGACCGCAAAGTGGCGGATTTTCTGCGCAGCGATGTCTATCCGAAACAAGAGTTTGGCGTGCCTTTGGCGGGTAGTCTGATTCCATGGATTGATGCCGATTTGGGCAACGGTCAATCCAAAGAAGAATGGAAAGGCGGTGTGGAAACCAATAAGATTTTGGCTTCGCAACAGCCTGTGGTGGTGGAAGGTTTGTGCATCCGCACAGGTGCAATGCGTTGCCACAGCCAAGCCATTACTTTGAAGTTAAAGCAGGATTTATCGGTAGAAAAAATTGAATCGCTGCTGGCGGGTGCCAATGCGTGGGCAAAAGTCGTCCCCAATACCAAAGAAGCCAGCATTCATGAATTGACACCCGCTGCGGTGACAGGCACGCTCACCGTTCCTGTGGGACGCATCCGCAAGCTGGCGATGGGTGGCGAATATATCAGCGCATTTACCGTGGGCGACCAGCTTTTGTGGGGCGCGGCAGAGCCTTTGCGCCGTATGTTGCGGATTATTTTGGGTAATCTGTAAACTGTCCTTAATGACCGATAACCCGCTGCGTGTTGGGGCGCGGCGGGTTTGGTATGAGTGGGAAAAAGGTTTAACTAACCATTGCTTCGGCACAAAACATGGCGTTGCGGCAAATCGCCAAATTAGCCGTTTGACGGTCAAGAATCAGATAAATAAACATGTTTTGGGTTTGGGTGCAGGGGCAAAGCAGGTGGTATTGCCGTTGCAGGGTGATTAAAATATCGCGCAGGGTGTCGTTGTGCTGCAACATACTGAGGGTTTTTTGTTGGGCGCGGATAATATTGGTTCCGCCTGCCATCACCACTTCCAAATCGGCCTCGTTGCCGCGCCCTTCCGAAGCCGACATAATCATGCCGCTTTCGTAGTCCACAATGGCGGCGGCCTGTACGCCTTTTACCGCTACCAGCGCATCGGTCAATTCTTGCAGGTTTTTCAAAATTGCATCCTTTCTGCAACCTTAAAATGTTGATGGGATAATGGTTTCCATGACAATAATACGGGTATTTTCGCCGAAAAGTCTGCTTTTGAAAACCGCTTCAAATGAACTGTAAAGGTGCTGCCCTTGGTATGGCAGCACAGTGATTGAGTTTTTTATATCAGGTTTATGATGACTGCAATGCCGTCTTTTCCGCTGCTGTCGGTTGCGCCCATGTTGGACTGGACCGACCGCCATTACCGTTTTCTTGCCCGTCAAATCAGCCGCCGTGTGTTGCTTTATACCGAGATGATTCACGCCGGTGCGCTGGTGTATGGCGATGCGGCGCGTTTTTTGGAAAAACACCCCTGTGAACACCCCGTTGCCCTGCAATTGGGCGGCAGCGAACCCGATTTACTTGCCCGTGCCGCCGCCAAAGCCGCTGCCGCAGGTTTTGCCCAAATCAATTTAAACTGCGGCTGTCCCAGCCCGCGTGTACAAAAAGGCGCGTTTGGCGCATGCTTGATGAATGATGCACCTTTGGTGGCGGATTGTTTGAATGCCATTGCCGAAGCCGCGCCCGATTGTGAAACCACCGTCAAACACCGCATCGGCTTGGACAGGCAAACCGAATATCAGCCTTTGGAGGATTTTGTCGGCACGCTGGCGCGTTTAACGCCCGTTCAAACCTTTATCGTACATGCCCGCAATGCGTGGTTGGACGGGCTGTCCCCCAAAGAAAACCGCGATATTCCGCCGTTGCGTTATGATTATGTTTACCGCTTAAAACGCGAGTTTCCCGATTTAAACATTATTATCAACGGAGGTATTACCGATAATGCCCAAATCGCCGAACATTTACATCATGTAGACGGTGCGATGGTGGGACGCGAAGCCTATCATAACCCGATGATTATGGCGGATTGGGACGCGCGTTTTTACGGCGACGACACATCTGCGCCCCAATATGACACAATTGTGCAGCAACTCTATGCCTACACCTGCAACGAACTGCACAGCAACCGCTATACCACTTTGCGCCATATTGTGCGCCACAGCTTGGGTTTGATGCACGGATTGCATAATGCGCGGATTTGGCGGCGGATGTTGTCGGATGCGGAATTATTAAAAACCAACCGTCCCGAACTGATTTTGCAGGCATGGGAAGCGGTACAACGATAAAAGGCTTGCCGTTTCGGATAATTGCCGATATGGTTGGCAACAGATGAAAAATGCTGTGTGATTGATTGGAATGTCCCCTAGCGAACTGCCCCGTTTTTTGGCGTTTTGCGCCCGTGCCTGCGATGATGTTACCCTGCTGCAAAGGCGCAATATATTATTTGATTTTGAATCGCCCGTGCCTGCTGCGGTATTGGTGGGTTTTGCCCCCGATTCGGCAGGCAGATGGCAGATTTTGCTCACCCGCCGCGCCGCCACATTACGCAAGCACGGCGGACAAATCGCTTTTGCTGGTGGACGCAGCGACCACGATGATGCCAATGCCGTTGCCACAGCCCTGCGCGAAGCGGCAGAAGAAGTGGGCACACCGCCCGTGTTGTGGCGAATAGCAGGCAAATTGCCTGAATGTCGCACGCCTTCAGGTTTTGCCGTTACGCCTGTGCTGGCGTATGCTGATGCCTTACCTGTATTGCGTCCGAATCCTGACGAAGTGACAGAAACCTTTTGGCTGCCTGTTGAAACAGCTTTTAATCCACAGCTTTACCGCGCCCGCGCCTTTGATTGGCAGGGAAAGCGTTACCACAGCCCTGCGCTGGTGTTTGGCAAATACGATATTTGGGGGGCAACAGCATTGATTTTGCGCCATTTGGCGGCGTGTGCAGCAGAATGGCAGCAGCAAAACCGTTAAAAACCATGCCCGCGCTGGGGGGGCAAGCGCGGGCGTTTTCTATTGCAGATACCAATCCTTAACCTGCCAGTTTTTCAAGGGGTCGTTGTCGGAAAAGCCTTTGACATAAGGCTTTAACACACTCACGCTGATGCGCTGAAACAGCGGAATCACTGCGCCGTCTTGTTCCAGCTGTTGTTCGGCTTGGTGGTAGGTGCGCTGACGGGTAGCGGCATCGCTGCTGTTTAAGGCAGTGTCCAATAATTGGTCAAACGCGGGATTGCGGTAACGGGCGCTGTTGTTGCCGTTGTTGGCACGCAGCATATTTAAAAATGACGAGGCTTCGTTGTAATCGCCGCACCAGCCCGAAAACGCCATATCAAACTTGCCGTTGCGCTTGGTTTCCAAAGAGGTTTTCCATTCTTGGCTCACGGCTTCAATTTTTACCGTGTCTGCGCCTAGGGCTTGCTGCCACAGCGAAATGCTGGCATTAACCAATTGTTTGGCTACATCGCTGTTGCTATACAGCAGCTCAAAACGCAGGGGCTTGTCTTTGCTGTAGCCTGCTGCTGCCAACAGTTGCTGTGCTTGGCGGTTGCGCTCGTTTTGGGTTTGGTTTTGCCAGCTGATGCCTGCCTTGCCCATGCCTTTGATATCGGGCGGGGTAAACTGGTAAGCGGGTTGCTCGCCGCGCCCCATCACTTTATGTGCAATGGTGTCGCGGTTCATCGCCAAATTGAGGGCGCGGCGCACGCGCACGTCTTGAAACAGGGGCGATTGGTGGTTGGGCTCGTAGTAAAAGGTACACAGGGCGGGGCGGGTGCGCATTTCGTTTGCCAATTCGGATGTTTTCAGGGCTTGGAATTGGGCGGGGGGAACACCTGCATAGTCCAACTCGCCTGCGCGGTAGCGGTTGAGGGCGGCGGCGGCATCGCTAATCGGTAAAAAAACGATTTGTTTGATGCGGGTGTGGGCGTGGTTGTAGTAAGCGGGGCTGCGTTCCAAAATAATTTGGCTGTTTACCGTCCATTCTTTGAGGGCGTAAGCGGCGTTGGCGGTGTAGTTTTGCGGCTGTGTCCACTTGTCGCCGTGTTTTTCTACGGTGGCGCGATGCACGGGATAGGTAACGGGCAACAGCATCATATCGGGAAAATAGGGCAGGGCTTGGCTTAAGGTAATTTGTAGGGTTTTGTCGTTGATGGCGGTAACGCCCAAACTTTCAGGCTTGGCTTTACCGCTTTGCACGGCAGCGGCGTTTTGCACTTTGGCATCTGCCAAATAGCTGGCGTAGGGGGAAGCGGTGGCGGGGTCGGTAAGACGGCGCAGGCTGTACACAAAATCATGCGCGGTAATCGGGTCGCCGTTGTGCCATTTGGCATCGCGCAGGTGGAAAGTCCATACTTTGTTGTCGGGGCTTTCCCATTTTTCGGCAAGGGCGGGAACGGTGTTGCCTTCCCCGTCTGTTGCCACCAAGCCGTGCAGCAGTTGCCGTATCACGTCAAACGAGGCGGATTCGCCGGCTTTGTGCGGGTCTAAAGATTCGGGTTCTGCGCCCAAATTAAGGATAATATTGTCTTTGCCTGCGGGCAGGGCGGAAGAAGCGGCGGCGGTTTGATTTTGTGCTTGTTGTCCGCCGCAAGCACTGACGCCTAACACCAGCGCGGCGCATAGGGTGGAAAGTAGGATAGGCTGTTTCATGGTGTGTCTGTAAAAGAAAAAACGCCATCTTTGAAAAAACAGACGGTTTTGTCAAGTACGACAAAACCGTCTGTGTGTATGGTTATCAGTGATGACCGCAGTCGCTTTCTTTTGTGAAATACATCGCTATTTGCGACTAAATTCATTTGGATTTCTGATTTTTCACAATGATATTTGCGACTAAAATCCTATTCTTAATAGGATGCCATAAATTTTAACAGCGATATTTACGACTAGATTGTGATTTTTTGCAAAAAATTATTCGGAAATCATGATTGTCATAAACGTATTTTAAAATAGCTGCATCACTTACTTCTAGGGCGGTTCACTATGCCAATCCGAGTTATTCCAAAAAATTACCGCAATATTACAGGTATTGCGCCGCATAATAAAGCCATTGGTACGGCTGGTTACGAATCATCATTGGAGCGTGATTTTTTGACTTTGCTGGAATTTAATTCTGATGTTCAACGATTTGAAGTTCAGCCAATTCAAATTGAATGGTTGGATAAGGCTGGTGTTCGTCATATTTATACGCCTGATGTTTTGGTACATTTTTGTCGTCAAGTAATTGTCTATGAAGTGAAATATCGTAGTGATTTACGCGAAAATTGGTATAGGCTGAAACCTAAATTTCAGGCAGCCTTGCGTTTTTGTAAACGGCATGGCTGGCGGTTTAAATTGATTACCGAAGTGGAAATCCACACTGATTATTTGCACAATGCGCGTTTTCTATTGCCGTATCGGAAGAATGGTTTAAATGGCGAATATTCTGAAGGTCATATGACCATTTTAGATAAGGCAATGTGTGAATTAAAAACCGCCACCCCTAAATCGTTAATTTCTTATATTTTTCAAGATGAAATCAATCAAGCGAAAATTTTACCGGTATTATGGTATTTGTTGGCAACGAAACAAATTGGTGTAGATTTCAATCAAAAAATCACAATGAACTCAAAAATATGGTTTAAAAAATGACGGCAACTTTTTCACTTAAAATTGGTATGCCTGTGATGTTTCAAGGTAGAAATTGCGTGATTATTGCGATGGTAGATTTGGATTTGTTTCACGTTAAAGATAGTGCAACGGGTGCAACTTATCAGGCGCAAGCACAAGATTTATCGCCAATTATGCAGACAGATTTCAATCATCATGTGGATAGCGTAAGTGAGCAGAAATGGCTTGTCGCACAAAAACATTATGATGTGATTGCACCATTATTAGCGACAACGGCATTAACCAAAAGCGAAGTAACAGAACGTGCCAAGCAATATGGTGTTCATGTGAGTACCGTTTATCGCTGGCTGAAACAATACCAGCAGACAGGTGTCGTAACAGGTTTAACACGTCAAACGCGCAGCGATAAAGGCAAAATCGGGCTTTCTGATAATGTGGAAAAAATCATTCAGGAAGTGATTGAAGTGGATTATTTGAGTACGCAGCGCAAATCCATTCGCAAAATTATTACGGAAATTGCACGGCGTTGTCATGAGCAACATTATCCTATTCCGCACGCGAATACCATTCGGGCGCGTATCAAGAAAATTTCACCACAAATTCAGGCTGCTAAACGATTGAGCCGACAAATTGCCGATGTTCAGTTTTCGCCTTTGCAAGGCAATTTTCCCAATGCGGATTATCCGCTTGCGGTGGTACAAATAGATCATACTAAATTAGATATTATTTTGGTTGATGATATTTCACGCCAACCAATCGGCAGACCATGGATTACGTTGGCGATTGATGTATTTAGCCGAATGGTTACAGGGTTTTATATTTCATTTGACCCGCCTAGTGCATTATCAACGGGATTATGTTTGGCGCACAGTATTTTACCGAAAGAACAATGGTTAATGAAACATGATGTTCAAGGGCATTGGGCAGTATGGGGATTGCCACGCAAAATTCATGTGGATAATGCCAAAGAATTTCGCGGAAAAATGTTGGAAAAAGCCTGTAAACAATATGGCATTGAAATTGAATGGAGACCTGTTGGAAAACCACATTTTGGCGGGCACATTGAACGTCTGCTCGGCACGATTTTAGATGAAATTCACGGTTTGGCAGGTACAACATTTTCCAATACGCAACAACGGAAGCAATATAATTCTGAAAAGAAAGCAGTTTTGACCTTATCGGAATTTGAAACGTGGCTCACGGTGTTTATTACCGATGTTTATCATCAGCGCATACATTCAGCGTTAGCGATGTCGCCGTTGGCAAAATGGAAAGAAGGTATTTTAGGCAACGACCAAAAAGCAGGTACAGGGCTACCTGATAAAGTAGTTGATGAAGCTACTTTACGCTTAAATTTTATGCCATTTGAGATGCGAACCATACAGCAATACGGCGTAGTGATGAACAAAATCACTTATTGGCATGATGTATTACGCAATTGGGTTGCCACAACTGAACCAAATAATCCCAAAAAAGCAAGAAAATTCATGTTTCGCACAGACCCACGCGATTTAAGTGTGATTTGGTTCTATGACCCTAATTTGTTGATGTATTTCCCTATTCCCTATCGGGATAGTTCACATCCTGTTGTAAGCATTTGGGAATGGCGTGAAATTCAACGCCAACTAAAACTTGAACAAAAACAAAATATTGATGAGAATATGATTTTCTCTGCTTATACGCGAATGCGCGATATGGAGCAACAAGCTAAACGCAAAACCAAAGCTGTTCGCCGTGCGGAACAGCGCCGTCAATTAGATTCAAGCACACGGAAACCATTACCTATGCCTGCAACACATTTTCAGGCTGCCCGGCTACTTGAAAAACAAGAAAATGATTTTGATGATATTCAACCATTTGATGATTTGGACGATTTATTATGAGTAATGCGCATTTGTCGCCCAAAGTGGTGGAAAAACTTAATCATAGCGATAAACAACGCATTGAATACATATGCTCGCCACGTTGGATAGGTTATCCGCAAGCCGAACAGATTTTGGCAAAATTGGAAGATTTGTTGGTTTACCCACCACAGCACCGAATGCCGAATATGTTGCTAGTGGGCGATACCAACAATGGTAAAACCATGCTGGTATCACGCTTTTTAAGTAAACACCCTGCACATGACAATCCGAATGGCAACCATATTATCGCCCCTGTTATCTTGATTCAAGCACCGCCCATACCTGATGAA
Organism: Conchiformibius steedae; assembly: GCF_014054725.1. NCBI lineage: Bacteria > Pseudomonadati > Pseudomonadota > Betaproteobacteria > Neisseriales > Neisseriaceae > Conchiformibius > Conchiformibius steedae. Next base: position 623,531 of record NZ_CP059563.1, read on the forward strand.
AGTCGTTTGTACAATACGATTTTGGATTTATTATATGCGCCTTACAAAGCGCATGACCGTGCTGATAAAAAGCTCGCCCAAGTTTTGTATCTGCTTAAATGCATTCAGACCAAGGTATTGATTATTGATGAAATTCATCATATATTGGCTGGTAATCTCAATAAGCAAAGAGCATTTTTGAATGTGATTAAATATTTGGGTAATGAATTGCAGATTCCGATTGTGGGTGTAGGCATTAAAGATGCTTATCGCGCCATTCAAATGGATACACAATTAGCCAATCGCTTTGAACCTGCTGTATTGCCACGTTGGGAATTGGATAAGAATTTTCTGCGTTTATTGATGAGCTTTGAGCGAATGTTGCCACTGAAACAGCCGTCTAATTTGCATGAAAGGGAATTGGCGAGCAAATTGTATAGTATGAGCGAAGGCTATATTGGCGAATTATCACGCTTACTCACGCGAATGGCGGTGTTAGCTGTTCAACAACAAACCGAATGTATCACATTGAAAATGCTTCAAACAAGTAACTGGATTGTACCGAGTGAACGTAAACGCCAACTGGATAAACTCACATGATTTTGCCAGTACACCCAAAGCCTTATTCAAATGAGTTATTTTCATCGTGGCTGATTCGTTTGGCACACGCTAATGGACTAAAGGTACAGACGTTTTGTCATCTTTTGTTTCCACATTATGAAATATGGAACAGGGATATTGACCGTCATGCGCCTGATTGGTTGATAGACTTGCTGGCTGAAAAAACCGGTTGTTCAGTCGCTGATATTCATAACACAACATTGGATAGTTTTAAAGGTAAATTATTTGATATAAATAAACTTTCAGGGCAATTGTTTTGGATAAACAGCTTGAAAGCCAATCATCGCAAACGCGCTAGTTACGCCATAACTTTTTGTCCGCAATGTTTGGCGGAAGACAAAGAGTCATATTTTCGTCAATCGTGGCGCGTAGCATTGCAGACGTTTTGTCCCAATCATCAATTATTGCAATATGACTGCTGTCCGCAATGTCAAACTTATATTGCATTTCATCGGCAGGAATTAGGCAGACCTCAGCAATTTCAGTTTACAGAATTGAAATATTGCTGGTATTGTCAATTTGATTTGAGCCAGAGCCTGTGTATTCCAGTTGTGTTTAATCATTATGCTATTCAGACACAATGGCAAAATTGGCTGTTTAAGTTGAGTGATAAGCATTCAATATGGCGTGTGGAAGAGTACAATAAACTCAAAGTGTTGCATCATTTACTTGTGGTTAGTACATCGCAAAGACTTGCCCCTAATTTGTATGAATATCTATGCCAACGAGTACAACAAACCCCAATCAACCTAGACCGTAGCCAACGCACTATTTGGGAAAGCCGCAGGCTGTCTGAAAAGCATAGTACAATTTATGCGTGTATGTGGCTGCTGCAAAATTATCCGCACAACCTAATCCGCGCATGGCAGGATAAGGCTTTGCGGTATAATCATTTACTGAAAGATTTTCGGAATTGCCCTGATGACTTTCGGCAAATGGTATCGCAGATGAATCGGAATGTGCATAAAGATTTGTATAATCAAAATAGAGATTTTTGAATTTTTTAGATAAATTGGTTGTAATATTGTAATTTACATTAAATAATTCAGCATTGATTGTGTGTAAAAAACTTATACCATATATGAAAGTATTGGGGTTGGATAAAATGGGATTTTAGGCTTTAATTTCCAAAAGCCTTTTTCTTTCCATTTGTTATCTTGAATGGGCCTTTTACTTTCGGTTTAAGTGAAAATTGATATAAATCATAGGTTTTTGTGCTGTGAAATTAAAAAGAAATCAGGACGGAATCTATGCACATTCCACATCAAATTCTATTAATCTTAATAGTCTTAATGTGAGTTCGGGATAAGAAATCATATTCAATCCGAATTTTTCGCAATTCGTTATCCATTTGACAGATAAAGTGTGGCAAATATTTACAGATTCCTTATTCCGAACTCACGTTTGTCGCTAAAACGAAACATTCAAGCTGACCGCCAGCGTCTGCCGTTTGGTAGGGAAATGCTTGGGACGGCTAATCGGTTTGGCAAGGGACACATCGTAAGACCATGCCCCGCCCGCTTTAATTTGCCCGCGTATGCCCACTGCCCCACCTGCTAGGGTTTGTCCCAGCAGGTATTCGGCTGACGGTCCCGATACCCGTCCTGCGTCTGCGCCCACATACAGTTGCTGTCCTTTGGCAAACTGCCAGGAAAGGGTATTGCGCCAATACAGTCCGCGTTCTGCCGACAGCGACATTTCGCCGTCAAAACCGCGCACGGTGTGTCGTCCGCCAATGGCGATTTTGTCTTGGGGGGTTAAGGGGGTTTTGTTCCATTGGGCATGAAGGCTGCTGTCCCAAGCAAAGGGCTGTTTGCCGATGGCAAAGGGCAGGTTGATATCGGCATCGGCAGTAATCACTTTCATACGCGCTGTGCCTTCGCCAAATGCCTGTTCGGGGGCTGCTTGTGCGCCATACAGCCCTGTACCGCGTTTATAGGCTAGATTGGCGTTTACGGTGGCTTTGCCCCAGTATTCTTTATGGCTGATGTTGGCAGTCCAACCGCCGGTGCGGCGGCGTTGCACTTCTACTTCGGCATCATCGATATAGCTTTGGGATTCTTTGCTCCACAATTTCAGCCCGACATGGGTTTTGCGTTTGCCGTCCCGATACAGCAGTCGGCTAAAGCCCAAATCGGTGCTGATGCTTTTGCCGTTATAGTCGTAGATTTGGTTGGCTCCTGCCACGGCTTGGTGGTAGCGGTAGCCGTTGCGGTTGAACGACCATTGCCATTTGCCTACGGGAACGGAATAGTGTAGGGAATAATTGGCGGTTTTGCCTTTGACTTTGCGTCCGTCTTCATCATGCAGCCGTGGGGTTTTGCCCAAGTGCCGTCCGTAGGACACATAAAACATATCGCTTAAACCCAAGGGGTTGTCTAAAGAAACGGTGGCGGTGCCTTGGTATTTGCCAGTGGCTTTGCTGCCGCCGTTATCGGCACTGAAGCTGGCACGGATGGGGACGGTTCTTTGTTGCCACGCAATTTGAACGGTGCTTTCATTGGGTTGTTCGGCGGGGGCGATTTGAATGTCGGCTTCGGCGGTGGGAATGCGTTTGAGATTCTCCAGACCTTGTTCTAAATCGTGTAGGTTCAGCAGTTTGTCGCGGCGGGTGGGAAATTCGTTTTGAAAGGCGGCAATGCGCCCGCTGTGGGTGTGTTCGCGGTCTTGCTCGGAAACCTGAAAGGATTTAATGAAGCCTGGCATCAGGGTCAGTTGCAAACGCCCTTGGTTTAAGTCTTGGGGGGCGGCGAGTATGCGGGTGGTGGTGTAGCCGCGTTCAATCACTTTGTTCTGCGCCAAGGTCATGATGCGGTTGATGTCGTCTGCATTCAGACACGCACCTGCCTGAAAACCGCTTTGGCGTTGGGCGTATTTGAGTGCAAAGCCGAATTTGTCGGCATATTCGCCGACCAAATCTATTTCGTGAATGGGAAAACAGGGACCATGGTTTTGAGTGGCGGGGGTAAACTCCGTTACGCCCTGCGGGGCAGGCAGACGTACGTCCCGCTCTTCCTGCATCTGCTGTTGCAACTGCTGTCTGCGCTGTTGTTCTTGGATATTTTGCTGCTGCTGGATGTCGGTTAAGGTTTCGTTGAAGGTTTGGGCGAACAGGGTGGGGGAAAAGGCGGCAAAAACCGATAGGGTGAGCAGACGAAGGCGCATGGTTACGTTCCTGTTGGGTAAAAAAATAGCGGCTATTTTAATTACTGCGTTTTGCCAAACGGGGTAAAGGGCGTATGGTTTCTGCTTTTGCTGTTTAAAGATTTAATATTTAAGGAAAAATAATTTTAATCAAGGACTAGACTATTTTGCTTGATTTTTATGTCTTAACTGCTCTTGGAATAAAAGAAAGATGAATAATAAACAATTGACTACCTGATAAATATTCCCATTTTAATGGTTGGTAAAAAGGCTTTTTTATACTAAAGCGGGACAAATTCGTTGTCATGGGACAAATAATCGCCGATAATCTGCCCGCTATGGCATTTTGCCACTAATTTATTGAGTTTTGTATATTTTTAACGTGGTATCTGTTTCTGTCTGATACGGACGGATACCCGCTTATTTTTTACTTGGAAATAAAATAGCCGCCATGACTGAAGTCCGCACTAATGAATCCAAAACCGCTACTTTTGCGCCGTCCCTGTTGCATTTCTCGCTGATGCTGGCAATGGGAACGGCTGTGATTGTGCCGGCTGCGGCTGCGGACATTCAGGCGGATCAGTCTGCGCCCAAAAACCAACAGCCCACGGTGTTGAACAGTGCCAACGGTATGACCCAAGTCAATATCCAAACGCCTTCCGCAGGCGGGGTGTCGGTCAATCAGTACCGTCAGTTTGATGTGGACAGCCGTGGTGCGATTTTGAACAACAGCCGCCGCAATACGCAGACGCAGTTGGGCGGTTGGATTCAGGGCAATCCGTGGTTGGCAACGGGCGAAGCCAGAGTGATTGTTAATCAGGTTAATTCCGCCAATCCCAGTTTGTTAAACGGTTATATTGAAGTGGGCGGCAAACGGGCGGAAGTGGTGTTGGCAAATCCGGCGGGAATTCAGGTGGACGGCGGCGGCTTTATCAATTCGGCAGGGGTAACGCTGACAACGGGGCTGCCTTTTATCCGCAACGGGCAGTTGGACGGTATTCAGGTGGCGGGAGCGGGTAAGGTGGGCATCGGTAAGGGCGGTTTGGACGGTCGTGATGCCGATTACACCCGAATTTTAAGTCGTGCCGCCGAAATCAATGGCGGGATATGGGCGAAAGATTTGCAAATTACGGCAGGGGAAAATGATTTTGATGCAGCAGGTAAGCATACGCCCCGTTCATCGACCAATACTCCTGCCGTTGCCATTGATACTGGCGAATTGGGCGGTATGTATGCCGACAAAATTACTTTAATCAGCACCGATAAAGATGCCACCGTCCGCAATCAGGGACAGATATTTGCCCAGGCGGGCGGGGTCAGTATTGATGCGGCGGGCCGGTTGGGCAACAGCGGGACGCTGGCTTCACAGGGCAGTGCCGATATTCGTGCCAAGCAGGTGGAAAACAGCGGCACGGTGTCGGCAAAAGGACAGTTGAATCTGCGGGCGCAGTCGGCGCAGAATACGGGTGCGGTATTGTCGGGCGGGGAACTGAATGTTCGTGCGGACGCGCAATTAAACAATCAGGGCAATATTCAGGCAGCACGTTTGGACGTGGAAACACCGCGTTTGGATAACAGCGGTGTGATGTCGCAAACGGGTTTGCAGGGTTTGGCGGTGGAAAGTGCCGGCAGTTTTACCAACAGTGGCAAAATCGGCTATCCCGAAGCCGATGCGCCGACTGTCGGCGGTGGCAGCACAGCCGCCCCGTCTGCCCCCACCCCTGGCAACAGTGCGGGGGCGGGTGGCAGTGCGTCTGCGCTCACTACTCCGCCGGCGGTACAGAACTTTGCCGCCGGCAGCATTAAAACCGGTCAGGCATTAAACAACAGCGGCAGGATTCAGGCCAACGGCGGTATTGATTTGACCCTGCACAACGGTTTGAACAACCGTGGCGAAGTCAATCTGAACAGCCTGATGGTATCGGGCGAAACCTTGTCCAACCAAGACGGCAAAATCTTGGCGCAAAGCACGGATATCCGTACCCGTACCGTTCAAAACGACCGTGGACAGATAACGGCGGGTAAAGCCTTGAATGTCCGCAGCGAGCAGGTCAGCAACCGTGCCGGCAAACTGCAATCGGCGGGCAATGCCGACTTAAATGTTTCCCAGCGTTTGGATAATCAAGGCGGCGAAATTACCGCCAATCAAGCCCTAAACATTCACGACCAAGGCGCAAAAACCCTGCACCTTGACAATACGGACGGCAGTGTATTGGGCGGCGATGTGTCAGTGCAAAGCCAATCCCTGAACAATCGGGGCAAACTGGCGGCTGCCCGTGATTTGTCTATTGATGTTAAAGACGATTTACACGTTGAGCGCGATTTGGAAGCGGGCAATGCTTTAAGCATCAGCACCGAAGGCAGTCTGAATAATACCCGCAACCTTACAGCCGAAGCTGCCGTTCAAGTGCGCGCCAAGCAGAATGTCAGCAACCGTGGTCTGATAAACAGCAACGGTCTGACCCGTGTGGAAGCTGGTCAGGAACTGCTCAATACCGGGACGGGACGGATTTACGGCAATCATGTGGCTTTGGCGGCAGATAAGCTGAACAACCGCGAAGAGAACGGCAAAGCAGCGGTGGTGGCGGCGCGTAAGCGTTTGGACATCGGTGCCAAACAGATTGTGAATCAAGAAGGCGCACTACTGTCCAGCGAAGGGGATTTAGCTATTGGCGGCAGCCTGACAGCCGAACATACCGCCCAAGGGCGGGCAGAGAGCCTGATTAACGGCAGTGCTGAAATCCGCTCTGCTGGAGATATGGTTTTACGAACTAATAACCTATCTAACCGCAATTTGCATTTCAAAACTGTTGAGCGTGAAATTGATGGTTCTCGTAAACAGATTACAGAGTACCAACCAAAAAATGAGAATAAACGTTTTGATTCTTCAAATGTAACTGGTTGGGGCGAAGCGGAAACGGTTTATTTAGATGGTCGGCGAGTAGAAGACTATACACGTTATATTTATACCCGTTATGAAACTCAACACGAAGTTGAAGCAAGCTCGCCTGCCATCATTGCTTCTGGCGGTCGCTTGATTTTAGACGGCTCAAATTTACAGAACGATAAAAGCCATATTTTGGCTGATGGAATTGATATTATTCAAAATGATGTCCAACAAATTGATGGAGAAGGCGAACACCGTATCCGTGTAACCGATAGTACAAAGCAAGACCATTGGGTTGGTTGGAATCGCAGAGGAACAAAGCACAGGTCCAAATGGGGAGATAAAGCAAATTATCCACTTGCTGATATTGTCAAACCCATTAAACTGAATGTATCGGTTTATGACAAAAACCATCAAGGTAAGGTGGAAACACATTTTGCAGAAGGTGTTTCTACGACCACTATTGCAGGAGCAAATCATGACCTGTCTAAAATTTTAAGTTTAAATACAGGGATTAAATTACCAAATAGTAGTTTATATACAGTTAATCCAACACGCTCCGGTTGGTTGATTGAAACTGACCCTGCCTTTGCCGATTACCGTCAATGGCTGGGCAGCGATTATATGTTGCAGGCATTGAGCATTGACCCTGCCAATACCCACAAACGGCTAGGGGACGGCTATTATGAGCAAAGACTGGTTAATGAACAGATTAACCGTTTGACTGGCTTCCGCCGTTTGGACGGTTATCAAAGCGATGAAGAACAGTTTAAAGCCCTGATGAACAGCGGCGTAACCGCTGCCAAAGCCATGGGGCTGACCCCTGGCATAGCCCTGACCGCCGAGCAGGTGGCACGGCTGACGGCTGATATTGTGTGGCTGGAAACCCAAACCGTTACCCTGCCAGACGGCAGCACCCAAACCGTACTTGTCCCCAAAGTCTATGTGGTGGCGCGTTCCGGCGATATAAAACCTACGGGGGCATTTATTTCAGCTAACGATTTACGGTTAAATGCTTCCGGCACATTAGCTAACAGTGGTTCGCTCAATGCCCGTAAAGTAATGGTTTTAGATGTGGAAAATCTCCGGCATCTGAACGGCTCTGCCCGCGCGGATTCCTTAACGGTTCGTGCTGGGAAAAGTATGGATATTCAAGGGGGAACATTTACCGCCAAGGATTATCTCGGTGTACATTCTGATGGTACATTGAATCTGACAGCAGACAGCGTAACAAGCGAAAAAAACAGTGCCAATTCAGAAAGCCAACACACAAATTTAGGTCGGATAGCCGGTTTGTATGTAACAGGTGCTAACGGCACGCTGTCCCTGTCTGCCCGTGATTTAAATGTGCAGGCTGGTAAAATTGACAATCAAGGTACGGGCAATACCGTTATTCTTGCAGAAGACAGCCTAAATATCGGCACATTACAAACTGGCTATCGGCACAGTCATACCCAAGACGAACACAATTACCAAATTGACGGTATCAAACAAGCTATCGGCAGCAATATTAACGGTAAAGGCAATGTGCTGATTCAATCCAACGGTACTGCGTCAATACAAGGCAGCAATCTGAAGAGTGAAACTGGTATATTGGCAGTGAAAGCCAAGAATTTGAACATTACTGCCGCGCAAAACAGTAGTGAGTTTGAATCAGCACACCGTCATACCGATAAACGTCTTGTTGGTAAATCCACCGAAACATACCGTCATACCGATAACCGCACTGAAGCGGTATCCAGTGTATTGAGTGGCAATAAGGTTCTATTGCACAGTGATGGCGATATGCACATTACTGGCAGCCATGTGGTATCGGACGAACATACCCAGCTGACGGCAAAAGGCAAAATCAAAGTTGATACCGCACAAAGCACCCGTCAAAGCAGTACCCTGTCTCAAAAAGACCGTTCAGGTATCAGCATAGATGACGGCAGTCTGTTGTTTGGCAAATACAAAAAGGGTGAAGCTGCTACCCAAGGCGAAGTCAGTAGTACTGTCAGCACCATTGGCAGCATAAACGGAAAAGTGGACATCTATGCAGATGGCAATATTGATTTGACCGGTGCCGATATTATTGCAGCCAAGGGCGGGAGCATTTCTGGTAACAATATTAAAGACCATGCAGTGATTGATACCGCCGATAGTGAACTGACCCGTTTTAAAGAAAGTAACGGCTTATTTATCGGAGCAAAAAGTAATGTGGCTGATGCGGTTGCCAATATTCAAAACAGTGGAAACCGTGCCGCACAAAGCGACAATCCGCGCCTACAAGCCTTATATGCGGCTAAAACAGCTTATGGGGTCAAAGATTTGGCGGCTATTGCGGCAGCTACGCAAGGGCAAGGAAATGGTGCAGCGAAGGAAGCAGAAGGAAAAATTACCATAGGCATTGGCACGCGCCGAAGTGAAAGCCATGACCGCGCCCATAGTGAAACCGTACGCAAAACTACAGTGTCCAGTGAAAAAGGCAGTGAATTTGTAATTCAAGCACATGGCAAGCAGACACCCGATGCGGGCGATTTGCTGCTGGAAGGAGTGGATTTCAATACAGGGGACTTGGTTTTAGATGCTAAGCGTGATTTAAAAATCGGCAGTACGCAAGCACGGCAGAATCAGGAAAGTGAAAGCCGCAGCATGAGTGCGGAAGTAGGAGTATATGCTGCCGGTCAGTTAGGCGGTAACGGTGCCAGTGGCGGCATCGGTATCTACGGACAAGGCAGCTATAGCAAATCAGGCAGCACCTTGGAAAGTATCGGGCATGAAGAAAGCACAATTAATGCTGACAAACTGACTTTGCGTAGCGGCCGCAATGCGGATTTGAAGGGGGCGGTAGTCAATGCCGAGCGCATAGAAGGCAATATTGCCGGTAATTTCACTTTGAGCAGTGAACAAGATACTGACCGTTATCGGCAAAAAGCCATTTCCGGCCAGTTGGAAGGACGTTATGCCATCTACGGTAGTGATAGTGGCGCTCAAGGCAATTTCAGTTATAGCGACAGCAAAAGCGATTATCGTAGTGTTCAAGAGCAAACCAAACTGCACGCTGGAAAAGGCGGATTGGATTTATATGTCGGTGGGCATACCCAATTAAACGGTGCGGCCATTACCAGTGATGCGGATAAAAACCTTAACCGTTTCAGCACCCAAACTTTAGGCCACAACGATTTGGAAAACGAAGCCGCTTATCAAATGCGTGGTGGCAGTATCAGCTTTAATACCAACGGCGAAAGTCCCATGGAAATGTTGGGGAACTTGGCGGCTGCTCCCGGTTTGGCGATGCCGGTGGGAGATAAGAAAAGCAGCACTACCCACGCCGTTCTAACCAAAGGCAATATTGAAGTACGCGGCGATGCCAATGGCAGCAGCCTGAAAGGCATTAAACGCCATGACGAAGGTCATCAGCCGTTGGAGCGGATTTTTGACTTGAAAAAGGTCAGCGAGCGTCAAGAGATGGCTCAATTAGTCGGCGAAGTCGGCTTCCGGGCCGCAGGCGATGTAGCAGGCGCAATGGGGTGGAAAGAAGGCAGTCCAGAGCGTTTGGCATTGCACGGCTTGGTAGGTGCATTGCAGGCAAAAGCGGCAGGAGCGGACATTAAAGGCGCAGTAGCAGGTACGGTAGCGACTTCGTGGCTCAATACGCAGGTTTCAGAATATTTGCAGGAAAACAGCAATCTCAATGAAAATCAGCGCAAAGCGGTGCAACAATGGTTAGCCGTAATGGGTGGTGCAGCAGTTGGAGAAATTGCGGGAAATGGTAACGGCAATAGTGCCTTGGCAGGTGCTGCGGCAGCCAGAGATGCGGAAACATTTAACCGTCAGTTGCATCGAGATGAAATACAATTAACAAAAAGATATGCTGAAGCTATGCAAGGGCATGTCAGAAAAGTTGAGGGAAAAGAAATTTCTTTGGAAGAAGCCGAACTTCGTTTACAAAAACAAATTTTAAGATGGGTCGATAAAAATTCAAATGATGGTTATACTGATGAAGTTGCTGTTTCTGCATTGGGTATGAAAGGCCAAGATAAATATTTCGGTTGGGACTATAGGGACTATGCAACGAGAAACCCTAACGCATATAATAATTCGGAAATCTTTAAGCAACATACAACACAAACTCATAGAGATAAATTAAAAAATTCCCATGCTGGTATATTGAATGATGAAATTAAAGAACGACACAAGCAAAATGGAGACTTTGCGAGAACATTAATAGAAGGGGTTGCCCAATTTATCCACCCTAAAGGTAGGTATGCTGGTAAAGCTGTAGATTATCTAGGAGATGCCAAACCTAAAACAAGTGGTGCAGACCCTTTACTGGCATCAGTAAATACAAAAAAAGCTCATTCTGATAATAACATTGGAAGAAATAACACCAAGAACGATACAAAATTACAACAAAAAATCACTGATAAAGGAAACCAAATAAAAGTTTCTCACTTAAGTGATGCGAGTAGGAAGGAATTTGCTGACATTAGGAGTTTTTTTAAACAGGATAAGAATACCAGTATAGCTCAAAAAAGAAATTCTTTAATAAAAGGTAAACCTGAAGACCTTGATTCTATTTCTATTGCAACAGCAACTGTTTACCATAAAAATGGGCAGGCTACCCATTATTTATCTGTTAGTGGCACCAGTTGGAGTGGTAGAGCTCCTGGAGAAATTACAATTAAAGGTAAAAAATACACTGTAATTCGTAGTGATAATAGGGTGTTACCTGACCGTACTCGTAAGGTAAATGATGGCAATTCAATACAAACCAATTTTAATCATGCGGAAAAGAAATTGATGAGCTTTATTACTCAGCAAAATCAAAGAAACCCTAATATCCATAGTGTGGAAATAAAAATTCAAAACAGCAATAGAGATTTTCCTGGAGCATGTATGGGATGTGGTGGGGGCAATGGTCATGGGGGGAGCATTAGTGATTTTCAAAAACGCAATATGAATATCAAAATTAATATTGAGCATGGTTCAAAATAAACAGAATAGGAATTTAATTATGACGACTTTACTGGAAACCTTATTGGCTATCCGCCCCAAGCATAATGATTTTACCCGTCCTGAATTAATTCAGGGGTATAATGAAACAGAAATTCAAGAAATTGAACAACGTTATAATTTGTCTGTACAAGGACAATTTAGGGAATTTTTAATGACAATGGGCAAATGTTCAGGAGGGGTTCTTTTAGGACAAAATTTAACTATATTTAATCCCAATTATCAACCAACTAGTCAAAGTTTTGGTATTGAAAACCAGCAGTATTGGTATGAACATGAAGATTTATTTAATTTTTTTCAAAAGGAGAATATTAATCCAATACAAGAACAACTGCTCTATTTAGATAATAGAAATGAGCATATTTCTTTTTATTTCTTATTTACCAATAGAAATGAAAATATTGTATACGAATATGATAGCAATCTTGATGAAATTAAACTTAATGAGTATGGAACATTATTTGATTATTTAATCTGGTGTAGAAAGGATATGATTGCACAGTCAAAAAGATGGATGCAAATATTTAATGCAAATCCTAATCGTTTTAAAGAATTGACAACAGGTCGTTTACTGTAAAACAGGGGGTATTCAGGTTGAATTGAAACGCAGCACAAGCCCCAAATTTCCATTTTATATGTTTGTTTTATTGATTTCTCGTAATCATCAGGCTGCTTGAATCTCCATTCAGGCAGCCCTGCTTCTCTGTCCGCCCAAATCTTACAGGGAAACACCCCCACCCACATCAGCACAAATGCCTTAGTCTGACGGGCTGTAAAAGTTTAAAATTACATAAAACCTATCAATGGCCGAACGCGAACAATACCACTGAAAAATACACAAACAGGAATGTAATTTATGAATCAAGATGAAATCTTAAGTCAATTAAAAAGTATTATTTTGCCATATATTCCAGAGAGCGATGATAAAGTCCAGTTTGGAAGCAAAGCCTATCCAGACGTAGGTCAAATAGGAATTGAAAGAATTTCATCAGAAAAAACAAGCGAATATATTGAAATATCAATAGATGAAACCTGTTCACTTCACAATCTGATGCTGAATTTACAAAAATGCCAAAATTTTAGTTCCGAACCGTGGACACATTTCCAAGCTATTGTTTACCGTTCAGGTCATATAGATTGGCAAAGCGTGGACAGAACCGTGAGCGATATAGTCCATTAGTTCCCGCATTTGAACAGTCAAGCATTCAGGCTGTTCACACGCTTGATTTGTCAGCACAGACATCAACACAGGGCAGACACTATACAGCAGCATTGCGTTAATATGCTGCATCAGCCCTTCCGTTATTGTGCTGTGTGCGGAAACCGTTTCAAATAAATAATCAACGGTTTGGGCATGGTTTTGAGCCGCCAAAAAATCCTGAAGCGGTTTACCCTGAACGGTTAAACTTTCTTGTAAAAAGAAAATCGTATCGCTTAAAGTTAGTGTTGAGCCTTCAATCGCATTGCTGTGCTAGGTCCACAAAGCGTGTAGCTTTTCCCCGCGTAACCCGCCATAAATCCGAGTGTTCGGGAACGCAGTGTTTGTAGCGGATAAAGCGTTCATGCAGTTTGTCCACTTCATTAAGCAAGGGCAGTAAGGATTCGGGGGTATGCTTGGGGTAGATGCTACGGTGCGGCGACCGATGGGGTGGCTTCATCAGGAAAAGTATCTTTGCTGTTTAGGGGATTTCTATTTTCAATATCGTTATACCCTTAAGCATTTTTTTGAAATTGGGGAAGTAAGGGCAATGCCTTGTATTTTTTAATCATCTCTTGAAGAGGCTTGACTTCCGAATCCAAATCAATTTCTTCATGCGGTGTCGCATAAGTCCAATGTCTTTTTTCTGCCAAAAAGTCCATTAACTCTTCATATTGTTCAGAGTTTTCCATTCTTAAAGCAACGATTGATGTTGCATAAGCAATCAGGTCAATCAGACTTTCTTTTTCCATAATGGTCGCCATTTTTTAGTCCTCTTGAATGTGTTGGGGTTATGGGCGGTATTGATTGTTCAGGCAGCCCGTCTGCATTCGGGGGCAGGTTTCGGTTCATAACGTGCTACGGTTTGTTTATAGGCATGGATAAAAGCATTTCTGCCATTTGAAGGATTGTTGTTTTTAACATCGCCCCCAAGGCTGTCCACATCATCTTGGCTACCGTCTGCCCAAAATATGCAGGGAAATAATCCCGCATTCATCAATACAAACGCTGTGGTATGACGGGCAGTGTAGGGGAAACGGTTGCCGTCTGCCAGATAATTGTAGCAATACAAGGCTCTGTCAAACGGGTTATGCAGTTTTTGTTCTTCGGTCATTAAGCGGTTTAACTCTGCTGCCGGATAAGCTGAATGATGGGAAACTGGTTTGTCCTGCTGATGCGGCGGCAAATCTTGTGTAATCAAAGCATGGCTGTTGATAATAAAGTCTTGAATGCTTGTGTGCTTAGCATCAAAGCACGATAACAGGTACTGATAGCTGCGCCACAAGTTTAACAGCATAACGGCATCGGCAAACGGTTTGGCGGCGGTACGCCCGTTTTTCAACAGGGTAAGCGTATCGTGCCAGTCGTAGCGGCTGCCTGACAGTCGTGCCGAGTGGTAAACAAAATCCATACCAATTTCCTCCTGATTGCGTGCGGAAGACAGCAGCACGGATAAAGGCAGACACTGGCTTAATCGGTGTAGGTATTGTTGTTCTGCCGCATTAAACAGCGTTGGCGGAGTTAAATCGGAACGGCACATATTGGCTGAATGGTAAGATATGTATTTTGCTGGGAAATTTAGAATGTCCCTGATTATCCCACCCACCAGCCGACAATGTTACATCAGCCTGATGGTTGCGCTCAACATTCACAGTCCCAACGGTACGGGCGATTGGCATTCTGCTGCTACTTTTGCCAAGCCTATGCCCCTGCATCTGTATGTGTGTGGCGACAACCAATCCTGCAATACCAATCCGCTTTTGGGTAGTACTGGTGTGATTGACGGCACACAAAGGCTAAAGCGTATGGGCATCGTTTCCGAACACACACCGGTTTTTATCGCCGACCACCCTCGAGCCTGTTTTGATTTGCTGTATGTGATGGTTTTACAGCAAGGCGCAATCAGAAGTGTGATTTTAGACGATTGGTTTCCCTGCTTTGCAGACAAACAGGCAGTGTATGCCTTAATTTGGCAAGCAGAACCACATTTAAGGTCGCAACAGCAGGAAAGGCTGGCATTGTGGAAGCAAAGAAACCCGTTAAACCATGATTAAAATTTTGGTGGTGGAATACCATGCGCTTTTGGGTAAATTGGAGGCGTATGTGCGAACCGGTGTGGTGGGGGTATTATGATGAGAACAAGTGGACTACTTGCCTACGCGCGTGGTGGTAGACAAGCCTATGAGAATGGGTGGTGGATTGGGGGAATGCTCATTTGATTCATAATAATCTCCTTGGATTGGTTGTGTCATTCTTTAATTTTGCCATAAACTTTTTCAGCAAAACTCTTAATGTCTTTATGAGTGTGCTTAAAAGTTGAAATATGATAAGAATGATTGGACGAAATTTTATCCCAAATTCCTTTATTGTAGGCTAATTCATGTAATAATTTCTTTAATAAAATTTCATCATCATTCGATTTTAGATAAATAAGAGCAGTATTGAAATGCTCGCTTTTACGTGCTTCAAATTCAATTAGCCAAAAAATCTTTTGTTGATACTCAATTTTTCCAATTAAAACCTTTCGTTTGATTCGCTTTTCAGAATCCAAGTAAGACCATTGCTTTTTATTGACAGGCTTTAATAATGGTATGAATAGACTTGTATTTTCATCAGAATAGAAATTAACACTCACATCTGCATAATTTTCCTCCAAGTATTCAATCATTTCAATGGTATGCTCAAATGTCGCTGCTAATGATTCCCGATGTTTTTGTATTGATTTTTCGGATTGTGTAGCGTCAATATTGGCTTGGAGGATTGTTGTTTGTCCTGATATACCCATATCTACACCCAGTCCCGTGGCTTGCGTATTTGTAGTGATAATACGGTGCTGTGCTTGATATTGATTAAAAGGCTTATCTAATTTTTCCACTTTCTTGCTATTTAAATCATCAAAGCAATTTATATTTAATTTAACTTGCAATGGTTGATGTGAATAAGCAGATTCATCTTGGTTCTGTATCGCTAAATTATCATCAGTTGTTGCTGTAGGCTGTTGTCGTTGATAAGGTTTTTTATCATTTTCGGCAATGTCGGTTTCCGGATTGGCTTTTCGTCCGTCATTGTGGCGAATAACAATCACATTAGGAAAAGGTGCGGAGCAGGAGCAAATTTCTGTTACTAAAAATCGGTCGTAGATAGGTATGCCACGAACAGTTAAATTGCTTGGCTCTGAAAATGGAAAGGGTGTTTTAAATAGTGGTAGTGTATTTGTTAAGTTAATACTTGCAATTTCAATTGCGCTTTTAATGCTTGTGAAACCTTGAAATGCAATTTCATTAGATAAAATACGAGCTAGAATGAAAGCTTCATTATCGGTATATTTTTGTGGCAAATGAATGATAACTTTATTATTTTCATTATCTGTATCATAAGAAATGGTTGAAAGTTTATCAGGATTAGAAAAAGCTAAATGCGCTAAATTAGTGGAACATGCATAATAAAAACGGATTATTTCCATTACGGGAAAAATAATGCCACGTTTATAAGTGTTGTGGGGAATTACTAAATAAGAAGTAGCTTGATTAGTTGATGGAAAATATTTTTGCAAGATTAATTTGCAGAATTTATTCTCTGCGTATTCTATTCTTTCATTACTATCAATTATTTGAAATTGATTAACATCAATCATCAACTTTTCAAATGTTGTGATTTCTGAAATGGCGTTTTCAAGTTGCTTGCAACCATTTTTCCATAATGAACCAATTGTTAAAATCGGCAAAGCACCAATATTTACATTACATTGACACCGTTGTTGCCATTCAAAATTTTCTGTACCGTTTTGCGTAAATTGAGAAAAGTCAGCTTTAGTTGCATCAGAAACTGGGCGCAGAATGACTTCAATCATTATATTATTGTTACGTTGCAATTTAGACGTGATTTCGCTTAAATAATCAATTCGCCACAATCGGTTGTCATGTGGAAATTCAGCAATCTCAATAATAGGTTGTTGAGTCATTTTTACACCCAGTTGCATTTATCGTTGTGAAATTCGCAAATAGCGATGTTTAGTCGCAAATAGCGTTAGAATTTACACTTTTAAGGCTTCTTCCGCCTGCACGTCGGCATGGTAGCTGGAACGCACCATCGCGCCGATTGCCGCATTGGTAAAGCCCATTTCATACGCTTCGGTTTCAAACTGCTTAAACATTTCGGGGGTAACGTAGCGCAACACGGGCAAATGTCCGTCAGACGGCTGCAAATACTGCCCCACGGTAATCATTTCAATATTGTGTTCGCGCATATCACGCATAATTTCGCGCACTTCGTCATCGGTTTCGCCCAAACCCACCATAATGCCCGATTTGGTAGGAATATGCGGCATCATCGCTTTATAACGGCGCAGCAGTTCCAAAGAGTGTTTGTAATCCGAACCGGGGCGTGCCTGTTTGTACAGGCGCGGGTGGGTTTCCAAATTGTGGTTCATCACATCGGGCGGATTTTTTGCCAAAATTTCCAAGGCAATATCCAAACGTCCGCGAAAATCGGGGACAAGGATTTCAATTTTGGTGTGCGGGCTGCGTGCGCGGATGGCGTTGATGCAGTCGGCAAAATGCTGTGCGCCGCCGTCGCGCAAATCGTCCCTATCTACCGAAGTAATCACCACATAGCGCAAACCCATCGCCGCCACGCTTTCGGCAAGATTGGCGGGTTCGTCGGGGTCAAGCGGATTGGGACGACCGTGTCCGACATCGCAAAACGGGCAGCGGCGCGTGCAAATATCGCCCATAATCATAAAAGTTGCCGTGCCTTTGCTGAAGCATTCGCCAATATTGGGGCAAGACGCTTCTTCACACACGGTGTGCATCTTTTGGTCGCGCAAAATATTTTTGATTTCAAAAAACTTTTTGCCTGTGGGGATTTTGGCGCGAATCCAACTGGGCTTTTTCAGTTTTTCTTCCAAAGGCACAACTTTAATCGGAATACGCGCGGTTTTGGCTGCGCCTTTGTGTTTCACGCCTTGGGCGTTGTTGGCGGGATTGGGGGTTTCTGTGGTCATGGTTTTGCTGTGGGTGGGGCAGAACGTTTGTCTGCAAACAAAAAATCATAACATATTGGCGCGGGGGTTTGAAACCGTTGCGGCAGATGTTTGCGTGTTTGGGTGCAGGCTTTGAAATTTTTATTTTTAAAATCAATCAAAACGGCAATTTTTGGGCGTTGTCTGCCTGTATCGGCTTGTTGAAACAGGAAAAATTTGATAAAAGAAAACTTGAGTAGTTGCGAGTAAGGAAAACCATATGCGCCATATTATGATTGATAATGAAAATGTTCATTTGAAAAATATTCCCGATTTGGGCAGCGAACCGTGCTGCTTGTGGCTGTTTACAGGGTTTTTGCAGGACAAAATCCCTACGGAACTGACACAAAGCCTGTTGGCATTGCAAAAAGACAATGTGCATACGGTGCAGCTGATTGATGTGGCGCAAACGGGCGACAATGCTTTGGATTTTTGCCTGACCTATCAAATGGGGCGCATTAGCAAGGAATATGGCGCAGAAAACGTGTGTTTTTGCGTGTTTTCTAAAGACAAGGGTTTTGATGCGGTTATCAATCATATGTTGGCGAACAAGCATTGTGCGTATGCGGTGCGCGTGAGCGACGGCAGTTTTTTAAGTTTGACGGAAGCGGAACTGCGCAGTCGGGTGAGTCCGCCCGTGCCTGCACCTTACAAACCGCAAAAGTCTTTTCATCCAAACCGCCTGTACGGACAAACACGCCATCAGGGGCGTGCTTTTGTACGGGAAACGCCTTATCTGCCGCCGCCCGAATATAAGGCGCTGCCGCCGTATCTGATTACGGTGAATATGGGCGCAGCCAAGGCTTGGGAGGGCTTGAAAAACCACCCCGAAGCCCGCGCCCGCAGCCGCAGCCATTTGGCATACCGTTTGAAAGAATTTGTGTTGAAAGACTGGCTGACCTATCCCGAACCGCGCCGCAGCAAGCTGGTGGAAGACATTATTGACCGTTTGCTGGAACAGGGCAGCCTGATACGGGACGGGCAGTCGGAACTGCTGGATTATGATTTTGTGTTTATGCAGCAGGCAGACGAATGGATTGGCAAGCTGTATGAATGGATTCAGCGGCGCAGCCCGAAACCGCCGCAAACGCGTGATGCTTTATTTAACTGGTTTCGGGTGCAATCGGGTTTGCACGAGCGGATGCCGCAGGCAGTGTTGGACAAGCTGGTGCAGATGTGCGTGTGGCGCGGGCTGATTTCCATTGGCGACGATGCGCGTGTGGCTTACCGTTTGTTAAGCCCGAAACACAAAACCGCCAAACCTGCTGCCGCTGCCCCTTCCCACGAATTAAACGCGCAGGATTCCGCCGTATATGCAGCAACTGCTGCGGTACAGGAAAGCGATTTGTTCCGCCATGCCGCTGCCGAAGGCATCAGCCGCGAGCTGTGGTTTGAAGAATGCGCCAAACAAATTGCCGCACAGCCGTTTTGGGCAGACAAATCCGCCGTAGAGAGGGAAGCGGCAGCAGGGCGCGTGTGGGCGTGTTTGCAGGAAAACCAGCTGATTGCTGCTGACCAAAACGGCTTGTTTGCCCCTGTGGACGAAACGCGGGCGCGTTATGATGCGGTGGTGGGACAGATTTGCCGCAGCATTATCGCCAAAGCATCCACCCGTCCGCGCAGCACCGACAAACTGTTAAAATCCTGCTTGGTGTTCCGTAACAAATATGCGCCTTTGGAAGTAGGGCATGTGCTGTATATCCTGCATTTGTGCCAGCACCGCGGTTATTTGGTGCTGCAGGCAGGGCAGGATGTGGTTTATCCGAATGTGCCTTTGCCGATGGAAGAAGTCTTGCCCGAAACGGGACAAGTTGAAACGGGACAAGTTGAAACGGGACAAGTTGAAACGGGACAAGTTGAAACGGGACAAGTTGAAACGGGACAAGTTGAAACGGGACAAGTTGAAACGGGACAAGTTGAAACGGGACAAGTTGAAACGGGACAAGTTGAAACGGGACAAGTTGAAACGGGACAAGTTGAAACGGGACAAGTTGAAACGGGACAAGTTGAAACGGGACAAGTTGAAACGGGACAAGTTGAAACGGGACAAGTTGAAACGGGACAAGTTGAAACGGGACAAGTTGAAACGGGACAAGTTGAAACGGGACAAGTTGAAACGGGACAAGTTGAAACGGAACAAGTTGAAACGGAACAAGTTGAAACGGAACAAGTTGAAACGGAACAAGTTGAAACGGAACAAGTTGAAACGCCAAACGGTAAACATGTCGGAGCGGCGGATGTGGAAAAACTGCTTGCCGGTGTGCGCCGCTTTATCGCAGGACGGACTGCCGAACAATTACCCGACAGTGATACGGGTTTGATGGATTTGTTAAAAAGTGCGGGTTTGCCGCCGCATTATGCCGAGCAGGCAGTGTATGAGCTGGTGAGGCACGGCGATGTGGCAATACATGCAGAAGCAGGCGGCTACCGTCTGACTTATACCGTTCAATCCTAAAATTTTGCAAAACAACAGCCTGTGTCTGCATCGGCACAGGCTGTTTAATATTACCAATTAAAATCAAGCATTAATCAGATGATTCTTCAAAAACAACATTGGCTGCCCGTCCGTTTTGCTCGTCTTTATGGGTGCTGTTCGGATTGGGATATTTGAATACTTCAAAGCTGACTTTATCGCCGCGTTTGATATTGTGTTGGCGGCTGTCTTTATGGATATTGCTGGCATAAAAGAAAAAATCGCCTTTATCGGTTTTAATAAAGCCATAGTTGTTAATCCAACGCTTAATCACACCTGATAATTTTTCGGCTTCGGCGGCGTGGTTTTGGGCTTTACGCAGCCAGTAATTGGGCGGAATCAATTCGTCTTTAGTCAGTTCGTAGCTTTCGGGCATGGCTTCAATAATAGCCCGTAAGGTTTCATGATTGTAATTGTGCGGGTCAAAATCGGGCATAATATTGCGGATGGATGTGCCCAAATGCGCCAAGCTTACCCAGCCTTCATCATCTGTTTTGGAATTGGCATAGGCATTGTCAAGCAAATATTCTAAAGACATGCCAGCCGCACTTTCGTCCGTATCGGTTTGGGTAGTGGTGCTGTAGAGCGAGAGTTTTTCAATATGTTTGAACTGATTGCAGGATTTAATCCACAAAGAATTGGATTTTTGTTCGCCGATACCCAAAACAAACAAGCCGTATTCGCGGATTTTTAAAGCCAGACTGTAAAAGCCCGTATCGCTGCTGACAATGCACATGGCATTGATTTCTTTATTGGTGTTTGCTAATTCAATCGCATCCATAATAATGGCGTGGTCGGTGGCTTGCGAGGCGTTGCGGAACTGTTGTACGGGGCGGACGGGAATTTGCAGCAGCAATTCTTTCCAGCCGTTCATGTTTTGTGTGGTCCAGTCGCCGTAAATTCTGCGGACAAGGATTTCGCCGTCTTTTGCCACTTCGCTTAAAATGGGTTCGAGATAGCGCGGGGAAATATTGTCGCCGTCAATAAAAATGGCGTATTTTTTGGTTTCGTTCATGGGTGGGACTTTTTTGTGAATAAATGGGGTTGGTTTAGGATTTTCTATCCTTGTCGTTTGGTGGTGGTCTTTTTAGGATAAACTTGGTGCTGCGTGGTGGCTTCTTACTGTGCCTCCATGCGATAAAGGAAGAAAGGGCTGTACCGATAATCAAAGCAATGGCAACAATCCAAGCCGAGAACATCATTATGATGTATGGGAATAGAGCAAAACCGACACCGAACGGAATTATTAATGAAAATACAAAGATAATGAATACTTCTATGCCAGCAAAAGCCATGCTGATGGTAAACGTATGTTGTGTTGTTGGGGAATGCCTTTTGATTACCAAGAAAATCAGTAAGGCAATAATCATAACAATGGGAAGAATAAATAACTTATCAATATTATTTTCTATTTCACTTTTCATTGTCTGATTCCTTGTCGTTCTCGTCTGCCGGTGGTTTTTTGAGGGTAAACGTGGCTTTTTGTGGCGGCGGTGGCGGTTCAGAGCCGCGAGACCATGTGATTAAGGCAGAAACTACCGTGCCGATAATCAAAGAAACAGCAGCAATCCAAGGCAGCAAGAATATCATGGCAATTGCACCAATTAAAACACCAACACCTTGCGGAATGACGATGGCACAGGCAATAAAAACAATGCCTGCCATGATTTTGCCCACAATCGCACTGATGATAAATGCGCGCTGTGTACTTGCTGAATCCTTGTCCGTGATTAAGAAAATCAATAAAAAAATAATAATACCAATCGGCAGACCAAACAATGTGTTCATATCGTCAGGTATGGGTAAACCGAGACTAAGCGGTGCTGCCCATGCCGATGCGCTGGCAAACAACATTAAAGCTGCGGCTAATGCTTTTTTCATCAAAAGTTCCTTTTTGGTTTGAAACACTGTCGTTGACGGCAATAAAATCAGCTTTTGTTCGGGCGGGGTGTTACCCCGTCCGAATCAGGGCAACACATAGGGCTGTGCTTGATGTGCAACCCTGTGTGTTGAAATATCGGGTTTGCCTGAATTTAGGATTCGTTGTCGTTATTGTCTGGCGGCGGTTTTCTTCGGATAAGGATGGTTTTGCGCAGGGGTGGTTTGGATTTGTGCCGCCATGTAATGAAGGTAGAAATGGCGGTACCGATAATCAAAGCAGCAGCAATCGTCCAAATAGAGAAATTCAGCAGGAACATGAAGGCGAATAGAATACCAATGAACGGGATGGCGATGGAAAGGATAAGGAGAAGGTATATGATAATACTGAAAACAATCGCGCTGATTATCCATGCACGCTTGGTGGTTGGGGAATGCCTATTGCCAATTAAGTAAAGCAGTAAAACCGCAATAATCGCCAGCGGTAGAATAAATAATTCCCCTATATGGTTTTCCATTGCCTGATTCCTTTTGGTTTGGGTAGTTTAACTACTCAATTCCTGCTGCAAATAACCGCTTAATTTATCCGCCACTTCATCAAACGGCGGTACATTGTCTAATAAATCCGCCATCTGCACCATTTCCATGCCCGCATAGCCGCAAGGGTTAATCATTTGAAACGGCGACAAATCCATATTGATATTCAGTGCCAGCCCGTGATACACCGAGCCGTTTTTAATCCGCAAACCCAGCGAGGCGATTTTGCGTCCGTTTACATACACCCCAGGGCGTTGCGGGTCGGCGGCAGCGGCGATGCCGTAGTCGGCAAGGGTGCGGATAATGGCGTTTTCCAGTGCAGACACAATGGAGCGGACGCTTTGTTTGCGCCGTTTAAAATCAATCAGGGTATAAACCACCA
Source organism: Conchiformibius steedae (assembly GCF_014054725.1). Taxonomy (NCBI): domain Bacteria; kingdom Pseudomonadati; phylum Pseudomonadota; class Betaproteobacteria; order Neisseriales; family Neisseriaceae; genus Conchiformibius; species Conchiformibius steedae. The sequence continues at coordinate 646,648 of NZ_CP059563.1, forward strand.
ACTGCCCTGGTCCGTGGTAGGTAATTTGTCCGCCGCGGTCAATCTGTACCACAGGAATATCGCTTTGCCGCAGCAGGTGTTCGGCTTTGCCCGCCATGCCTTGCGTGAACACGGGCGGATGCTGAACCACCCACAATTCGTCTTCGGTATCGGCATGGCGATTGGCGTTAAAGTCTTTCATGGCTTGGAACACGGGCGCGTATTCTGCCAAGCCCAGTTTTTTGATTTTCATTAAAAAACCACTTTTACCATCGGGTGGGAAGTAAGGGTGCGGTAAATATTGTCCAGTTGTTCTTGGTTTGTTACATGGACTTTAATGGTTGCGCCTTGGTAGTTGCCGCCGCTGCTGGGGCGCAGGGTAATGTCGGCGGAAGTGGTGGCAGGGGCGTGGGGCTGAACGGCTGCCAGCATTTGCGCGGCAAAGTCGGGGTGTTGTGCGCCCATGGCTTTGATGTTGAAATCGCAGGGAAATTCAATTAGGGGTTTTTGTGGTTCGGACATGGTTTTACCTTGTATGTTACAGAAAACAGGCTGTCTGAAAACGCTTCAGACAGCCTATGAATCATAACAGAATTTACGCTTTTTTGCCTTTGCAGGCGTTTTGGGCTTTGCTCACGGCTTGGTCCAAACGGGCAAGGGTTAGTTCGCCGACAATCGGCTCTTCATAAGCGCATTGGGGGGCGCGGACAACGGTGTAGGGCAGTGCGCCTACTTTGTTGCCGTAGCTTTTCATCAGGTTGCGGCTGTCTTTGCCGGTGTAACGCCAAATGGGATAGGACACGGGCGTGGTTTGCAAAAATTTGCTGATGTTTTCGGAAGTATCTAGGGCGATGCCTGTCATAAACACTTTTTGTTTTTTGCCTTTGCTGGCATACCATTTGGACATATCGGGCATTTCTTTGCGGCAGGGGGCGCACCATGCTGCCCAAAAGTTAATGACTTGTACCTGTGCTTTGGAGGGGACGGTTTGGGCTTTGTTGTCGGGGTGGCGGGCGAAATCGGCGGCGTGAACGGAAGCGGCAGCCAGCAGCGCCGACAGTGCCAAAACGGTTTTTTTCATCATGTTATGTTTCCTTATATGTGAAGTAAAATCCAAAAAAATGCGTGAATCATCACGCGGGGAAAATTATAGGCGATAAACCGTGGCGGGAAAAGCAGTCGGGCAAAACGTGAAGCCCCGCACCAAATTGGGGCGGGGCAAGTGCGAATAAAGGGATTAGGACAGCGCCCAACCACGTATGGTCATGATTTTTTGGTCTGCTTTCAGTTCGCATTTAAAACCTTTGCGCTCGTAGTATGCCAGTACGTCGTGCATAGAGGTGGTAACGTCGCCGACATAGACTTGGCATTCGCGTTTGCCGCAGGATACGGCGTGGCGGATTTCCGAATCAATGTCGTTGAGCAAAAGCTGGTTTTGAATTTCCCACAAGCGTACAAACTGGCTTTTGGCAGATTCTAAATCCATAATGTGTTCCTTAATTGAATGCCGGTACGGGGAACAATCCCAAACCGCAGCTTCGCCATGCGTACCGTAGCGGGGTACGGCGGTGGTGGTTGGTGTAAATGCCCGTAGCGGGCGAAACAGGCGCTATTATAGCAATAAAGATGCACTTTTGCGCCGTTTTGCCCGTGTGCGGCGGGTGGCAGACGGGAAGTTGTGGCAATTGTGGCATAATAGCGGTGGTCGGGCAATCGTTGCGACTGGGTCGGTAGATAAAAAAATAATGGCTGACTAAATGGTATTTTATTGTAAATAAAGGATTTTATTTTGATGAAAAAATTTTTGGGCATGGTGTCGCTGGCAGTATTGGCGGCGTGTGGGGCAGAGCCGCAGGGCATCACACCGCAAACATCGGGCACGGCGGCTTCGCAGGAAGTGTTGATGCCGCCGCCTGCACACGAAAAACGCCCTTCAGTTGCGCCTGCACCCGTGCCGTTTTTTAACGCGCCCGCATCGGGTGTGGCTTACGGCTATGCTGCCAATGCCAATGTGCAGGCATTTAGCGAATATTATGCACAGCGCGGCATTAGCCGTGCTGCTTTGGACGATTTTTTTGCGCGTGCGGGCTACCGTGCGAATCTGATTCGTTTAATGGACAAACCCGGAACATCGCGCCCGTGGTACGAATTTCGCCGCAATAATGTACCTGCTGCCAAACTGGCGGCGGGACGGCGTTTTTATGCCGCTAACCGCGCCGTGATTGACCGCGCCGCGCAACAATACGGCGTACCCGCCGAAATTATTGTTGCCATTATCGGTATTGAAACCAATTATGGCGCGAACAAAGGCAATATCCGTGTGGCGGATTCGCTGGCAACGCTGGCGTTTGATTATCCGCGCCGTGGCGCGTTTTTTCAAAACGAGTTGGTGGAATTTTTAAAACTGGCGCAGGAAGAAGGGCGCGACCCGATGGGCTTTACGGGCAGTTTTGCAGGGGCGATGGGTATGCCGCAGTTTATGCCGTCCAGCTATCGCAAATGGGCGGTGGATTTTGACGGCGACGGTCGCCGCGATATTTGGAACAGCGTGGCAGATACCGCCGCTTCGGTTGCCAATTATATGAAAGTACACGGCTGGCAGACGGGCGGACGCATGATTGTGCCTGTTGCGCTGAATATTACCCCGCAGCTGCAAGCGGTAATTGATGAAAAAACCGCGCTCAATTACACGGTGGCGCAGTTAAAACAAATGGGCGTGATGCCTTTGGCAACGGTGTCAGACCATGAAAAAGCGGTTTTGTTCCGTTTGGAGACTGCGCCCAATCAATATGATTATTTTATCGGTTTGAATAATTTTTACACGGTTTGGCAGTATAACCACAGCCGTATGTATGTAACGGCGGTGCGTGATATTGCCGCAGGCGTGGGGGCATACGGTTTGTAGGTTTGTGGGTATCGCGCAACGGCGGTTGCCTGTGGTGCGATGCCCTGCAAACGGGCAAATACGGCACTTGCGCGGCAGTGCGGACGGGCGGAACGCGCCGCCGAAAGTTTTAAATTTGTGCAAAACTCTGTTAATATAAGCATTCGTTCCACCCCTATCTGATTTTGCGATTTTCCAAAATAAAACAATTATGAAAACAGCCATTGTTACGACCAAATTCAAACAGGCGCTGGCGGCTTGCGAAGCAGGCGATTATGCCGTTGCCCACCCTTTGTTTTTGCAGGCGGCGGCACAAAAATCCACCCGCGCCCAATACCATTTGGGCAAACTGTATGCCGAAGGCTTGGGCGTGGCGCAAGACCCGATTAAAGCCGCCGACTGGTTCCGTCAGGCAGCAGAACGCGGCTATCCGCCCGCACAGGCAAAACTTGCCGAACTGTATGCCAACGGCTTGGGTGTGCCTTTGGATTACCGTCAGGCGGCGCAATGGTTCAAACTGGCTGCCGAGCAGGAAGACAAAACCCCAGAACACCGTTTGCAGGAAGCCCGCGATGCCTACGAGCGCGCCGATTACGATGCGGCGCTGTCGGGTTTTCAAGAATTGGCAGAAGAAAACAGCGATACCGCACAATATTATTTAGGCGAAATGTATGCTGCGGGTTTGGGAACGGAAACCGATGCCGCCCAAGCCGCCGAGTGGTACAAACTCGCCGCCAACCAAGGTTATCTGCAAGCCCAAGTTAAATTAGGCAAAATGTATGCCAACGGCACGGGCGTGGAACAGGATTACCGCGAAGCAGCGTTGTGGCTGGACGAAGCGGCGCGTCAGGAAGAAAACAATACCGCCAATTTGTATGTCAAAGCACTGGCTTCCTATCAGCAAAACGACTATGCCGCTGCTTTGGGAATGTTCCGCACTTTGGCAGAACGCGGTTACGATGAAGCGCAATATTATTTGGGCAGTATGTACACCCACGGTTACGGCGTGGCAAAAGACGATGTCCGCGCTGCCGACTATTATTTTCAAGCGGCTCAACAAGGCTATCCCTCTGCCTTAACCATGGTGCGCCAGCTGGCACAAACGCAAGCGGTGGCGCAGTATTATTTGGGCGAGTTGCACCGCAGCGCGGCGGGTTTGCCGCAAGACGATGTGGCGGCTGCCGACTGCTATTTAAAAGCCGCCCAACAAGGCTATACCCCCGCACAAGCGCGTATGGGCGAGCTGTATGCACACGGGCGCGGCGTACCGCAGGATTATCAGCAAGCCGCCGCATGGTATGCCAAAGCCGCACGCGGCGAACCTTCCGCCACGCCCGCCGCTTTAACACATCAGCCCGTGCCGACTGCCCCGCACTTAAAACGCAGCATTCCCGTAGCAGCTGTACCGCACTTGCCTGTGCAGGAAGCGGTTGTGCCTGTGGTAGAAACGGCTGCACCTGTTGTTCCAGCCGCTCCAGTAGAAGCATCTGTTGTTCCTGCGGCTGGTGTTGTGCCTGTGCAAGCTGCCGAAGCTGCACCGCAAGCCCTTACCGCACAACCCACTGTCGCCGAATTAGCCGCTGCTGCAGCATCACAACAGCAAAATCAATCTGCTAATCAAGCTGCACCCATTCCGACTGCGCCCACAGCACCCCCAGCCGCAGCGGAAACACCCTCACAAGCTGCCGAAGCTGTACCGCAAGCCGTTACCGCGCAACCTACTGTTGCCGAATTAGCCGCTGCATCATCACAGCAACATCAATCTGCTAATTCAACTGCGTCCGCAGCACCCCAAGCCGCAGCAGAAGCACCCGCGCAAACTGCTGTACCTACACAAGCTGCCGAAGCTGCGCCACAAGCCCTTACCGCACAACCCACTGTTGCCGAATTAGCCGCTGCCGCTGCATCGCAACAAAATCAGCCCCAGCAAGCTGCGCCTGCTGTTCCGTCTGAACAAGCTGCACCGCAAGCAGCACAAACGGCTGCTGCGCCCGAAGCTGTGCCTGTCAAACAATTTGCCCAACAACCGCAGCCCACTGTCGCCGAGTTAGCTGCTTTTGCTGCATGGCAACAAAAAAATCAAGCCGCTCACCAAGACACACCTGCTGTTGCCCCGCAAACTGCGCCCGCTGCACCCCAAGCCGCAGCGGAAACGCCCGCGCAAGCCGTTGTGCCTGCACAGGCTGCCGAAGTTCCCCCGCAGCCGACTGTGGCGGAATTGGCTGCCGCTGCCGCCGCAAAAGCAGCCACAGTAACCCCAGCCCCTGCCGTTGTGCCTGCCGCGCCACAGCAAACAGCGCTGGAAACACCACAGCCTGCACCGTCTGCCGCTGCCCCGAAAACCGTAGCCGAATTGGCAGCAGCCGCTTCTGCTGCAGCACACCAGCAGCCACCTGCGGCGGCGAAGCCCGTGTTTGAAATGTTGGACGATGAAGAAGCCGACCGACAAGAAGCCGAAGCCGAAGAAGCCGACCGTTTGGCAACCGAAGAATCCGAGCGTGAACGCGAACGCGCCGAAGAAATTTTACGGGCAGAAATGATTGCATCTGCACACGCAGAAGCCCTTGCCGCGGCACAGGCGCACACCGCTTTGCGCGAACGCGCCGCTAATGCCGTGCAGGTTAATCACCGCCAAAGCGACCGCCAAGTTGCCAAATCCGCCGCGCAAATGGTTGCCAAAGCCTTGGGCGAGCCGTTTAAAACCGTGGCAGACGTGATGGCGGAACAGCGCGAGCGTTATCCCGCCGCTGCCCCCGAGCCGCGCCGTGAAGCCGTTGCCCCCATACAACGCGGCGGCAGCAACCGTCCTGCCCAACACGATGAAAGTTTGGTGCAGATGTTCGGACAAGCGGTGTCGCTGTATGAAGAAGAAGACTACGGCGCAGCTTTCCCGCTGTTTCAAACCTTGGCAATCAAAGGCAATGTTGAAGCCCAATATTATTTGGCAACCTTGTTTGACAACGGCTACGGCGTACCGCAAGACGAACAGCAAGCCGCTGTGTGGTATCGCAAAGCCGCCGACCAAGGACACATGGCAGCGCAATACAATTTGGGCGTGTCGTATGCCAAAGGTCAGGGCGTGGCGCAAGATTACGCGCAAGCCGTGGAATGGTACCGCGAAGCCGCCGCACAAGGTTACACTGCTGCACAAAACAACTTGGGCGAACTGTACGCCCACGGTTTGGGTGTGGAACGCGATTTAAGCGAATCTTCCCAATGGTTTGCCAAAGCTGCCGAACAGGGCGATGCCGTAGCGCAATACAATTTGGGTATTGCTTACGCCAATGGTCGCGGCGTGCCGAAAAACGAAGCGAATGCCTTGGAATGGTTTAAAAAATCCGCCGCACAAGGCAACGCCGCTGCCCAATACAATATGGGCGTGCGTTACGAAAGCGGTCAGGGCGTGCCGCAGGATTACCATTTGGCGGTACAGTGGTATCTGAAATCCGCCGAACAAGGCTATCCCAACGCGCAAAACAATTTGGGTTTGCTGTATGCAGACGGACACGGCGTGGAACAAGACACCGACAAAGCCGCCGACTGGTGCGAAAAAGCCGCCGAACAAGGTCATGCTGATGCCCAATTTAATTTGGGATTGCTGTACGCACAAAGCCTTGACAGCATTGAAGGACAACGCCAAGCCGCCGCATGGTATCTGAAAGCCGCCAAACAAGGACACGCCGCCGCACAAACCAATCTTGCCGTTGCCTATTTTAACGGCTGGGGCGTGGACCAAAGCCGTGATGAAGCGGTAACATGGTATAAAGCTGCTGCCGAACAAGGCGTGGTGGCAGCGCAATACGGTTTGGGCTGGCTGTATTTCCACGGTTCGCCGCCTGATTACGATGCCGCCGAAAAATGGTGGGGCGAAGCCGCCAAGCAGGGCGACAAAAACGCCCAACAAGGCTTGGCAGAATTGGCGCGTCGCCGCCAGCAGCAGGCGCAACATTCTGATTAAGCAACCATGATTTTGTACCCGCATCACCGCTTAAACGGTGAAGCGGGTTTTTTGCGTGTTACGGTTTTTAAGATTACAATCTATTACAAATAAGCTTGTTTTTCAGACAGGTTAAAGAAACCTTGAGCAGCAGCCATCGCACCCATTCAACAGGAAAAACCCTTATGAAAACCATTAAATTGCTGTATATCGTTACTTTTTCAATGTTTTTATTTTCATGCACAGAAAAGCAAGAAAATAAAGCCCAGCACCCTGCTCCTGTGGTGTATGACTACAGAGATGAAAAAAATCAAGATGCTTATTCAAGATATAGGCGAGCCAATAAGGTAGATTGGGTGACTTTTAATTCAGATGAAATCAGAAAAACATTAGGTAAACCAACCATACCCGATGGTATTCACGGAAAAATTTATATCCATAAAATAGAAGCACGACATCAAAGGACTTTAGATACTTTTACCAGTAAAGAAGAAATGATTAACTATTATGGTTCTAAATTTTCAAAAAAAACCTGCAAGGAGAATAATGTACAAGGATTAGTGTGTTTGGAAAGTAAGACGGTATATAACTATTTTTACTTGCCCAATATTAACACAAATCTTTCAAAAAGAACTAATTTTCCCAGTTTTTTGTTTGCTTGTGATAGAGGGGGGATTTTAACTGTAGTACTACAAAAATAGCATCTCCCCTCCCCTACAATATAAGTGTACGTATTCACTTTAATCATCCAAGCTATATCTTCCCTATTTTGGATTATATTGATCAACACTTTTACAACACATTAGGAGTTTATTTATGGCAACCTTTACCCAATAAAAAGTAGTGCCATCACGCGGGGTATGATGCTTGGTGTGGCAGTAAAAAAGCATGGGAAACGAAATATCGGCAGGCACCAAAACCGCCTGTGTTAAAATTCCCCGTTTGTTTTCAGGCTGCCCGCGATGACCGTTCCCAATTTTATCCCCCTACGCGCCCACACCGAATTTTCGATTACCGACAGCACCATCCGTATTCCCGATTTGGCAAAACGCGCCGCCGAATTGGGTTATCCCGCGCTGGCAGTCAGCGATTTGATGAATTTGTTTGGCGCGTTAAAGTTTTATCAGGCGTGTCGCAAACAAGGCATTAAGCCCATATTGGGCGCAGACGTGCGTATCGCCAACCCCGACCGTGCCGATGCGCCGTTTCGCAGCCTGTTGTTGGTGCAGAATAAACAGGGCTACCGCCGTTTGTGCGAACTGCTTACCCGTGCTTATACCGACCCGCAGCGCAACCACCATCATCCCGAATTGCGCCCTGAATGGCTGGACGAAAGCAGCAACAGCGGTTTGATTTGCCTGTGTGGGGCAGCGGCGGGCGAAATCGGCACGCATCTTGCCGCCAATCATCCCGAACGCGCCCGCGCCGCTGCCGAGCGTTACGCTGCGCGTTTTCCCGATGCTTTTTATTTGGAACTGCAACGCCTGCCCGAACACCCCGCTTGGGAAACTATCGTATCTGCCAGTTTGAAACTGGCTGACGAATTGGATTTGCCTGTTGTCGCTACCCATCCCACCCAGTTTTTGCACGAAGACGATTTTAAAGCCCACGATGCCCGCGTTTGCATTGCCGAAGGGCGCGTGTTGGTAGACCGAAAACGTCCACAACCCTTTGTCCGCAGCCAATATTTCCCCACGCCCGAGCAAATGGCGGAACGTTTTGCCGATTTGCCCGAAGCCCTTGAAAACAGTTTGGAAATTGCCAAACGCTGCAATTTTACCTTTACACTGGGGGAAAACTTTTTACCTGATTTTCCCACACCTGACGGGCAAAGCCTGAACGATTATTTGCGCGAATTGTCGCATCAGGGTTTGCTGGCGCGGCTGGCGCACTTGTTTCCCAATGAAGCGGAACGCGCCGACAAATTGCCCGAATATCAGCAACGCCTTGAATTTGAATTAAATACCATTGTGCAAATGGGCTTTGCGGGTTACTTTTTGATTGTACAGGATTTTATCAATTGGGCGAAAAACAACGGTTGTCCTGTCGGACCGGGGCGCGGTTCGGGCGCGGGTTCGTTGGTGGCGTACGCGCTGGGGATTACCGACCTAGACCCGATTGCCTACGCGCTGCTGTTTGAGCGTTTTTTGAATCCAGAGCGCGTGTCCATGCCTGATTTTGATATTGATTTTTGTCAAAACAACCGTGGGCGCGTGATTGAATATGTGCGCCAAAAATACGGTACAGAAGCGGTTAGCCAAATTGTAACTTTTGGTACGATGTCGTCCAAAGCGGTGATTCGTGATGTGGGGCGCGTGTTGGAACTGCCGTTTGGTTTGTGCGACCGTTTGTCCAAACTGATTCCGCTGGAAGCCAACCGCCCTTTGCCTTTGCAGGCGGCTTTGGAAGCCGAGCCTGAAATCTTACGCCTGATTGAAGCAGAAGAAGCGGAAGAGTTGTTAAATCTGGCGTTGAAGCTGGAAGATTTAACCCGTAATTTGGGCATGCACGCAGGTGGTGTGTTGATTGCCCCTGGTAAAATCGCCGATTTCTGCCCCGTGTATCAGGCAGACGAATCGTCTTCGCCCGTGTCCATGTACGACAAGGGCGATGTGGAAGACGTGGGCTTGGTGAAGTTTGACTTTTTGGGACTGCGTAACCTGACCATTATTGAAACCGCGCAAAACTTTATCCGTCAAACCACAGGTAAAGACATTGATATTGCAGCAATTGATTTGACAGACCAAACGGCGTATCAGATTTTCCGCGATGCCAACACGACTGCGGTGTTCCAGTTTGAGTCGCCTGGTATGAAAAAAATGCTGTTGCAGGCGCAAAACACCAGCCGTTTGGAAGAAATTATCGCCTTTGTGTCGCTGTATCGCCCTGGTCCGATGGATTTGATTCCCGATTTTATTGCGCGGATGAAAGGGGCGAAGTTTGAATACATGCACCCTTTATTAGAGCCTGTGCTTGAACCAACTTACGGCATTATGGTGTATCAGGAACAGGTGATGCAGGCAGCGCAGGTGATTGGCGGTTACTCGCTGGGCGGTGCGGATTTGTTGCGCCGCGCCATGGGCAAAAAGAAGCCCGAAGAAATGGCAAAACACCGTGATATTTTTGCCGAAGGCGCGGAAAAACAAGGCATCAGCCGCGAAAAAGCCGATGAAATCTTTGACTATATGGAAAAGTTTGCCGGTTATGGCTTTAACAAATCCCACGCCGCTGCCTATGCCTATGTTTCCTACCAAACCGCATGGCTGAAAGCCCATTATCCCGCCGAATTTATGGCGGCGACCATGTCCAGCGAATTGGACAACACCGACCAGCTTAAAGTTTTTTATGACGATGCCCGCAGCCGCATGAACGGCATCAGCTTTTTACCGCCCGATATCAACGAATCCGAATACCGATTTATCCCCTTAAAAAACAAACAAATCCGCTATGCACTCGGCGCGATTAAAGGCACGGGCGAAGCGGCGGTGCAAAGCATTGTCGCAGCACGGGAAAAAGGCGGCAAGTTTAAAAACCTGTTTGACTTTTGCGAACGTGTCGGCAAACAGCATGTAAACCGCCGCACCGTAGAAGCCCTGATTCGCGGCGGCGCGTTTGACCGCATTGAACCCAACCGCGCCATGCTGCTGGGCAATGTGGAAGCGGCGATGCAGCACGCCGAACAAAAAGCCAATAATGCCAATCAAGGCGGCTTGTTTGATATGTTTGAAGACGCCATTGAAGCCATAAAAATGACCGAAATCCCCGCTTGGGACGAAAGCACGCGCTTGGCGGAAGAAAAACAGGTATTGGGTTTTTATATGAGCGGGCATCCGTTTGCCCCGTATGAAAAAGAAGTCCGCCGTTTGGCAAGCACACCCTTGGCGAAATTGCGCCCGCACAGTGAAGTGTTGCGTGTGGCGGGATTTGCCACGCAGGTGCGCCACATTAACGGCAAAAACGGCAAAAAAGTATTGATTCAGTTAGAAGATGTCAGCGGCGGACGTGAAGTGACCGTGCGCGGTGAACTGCTGAATACACTCTCGCGCGATACCTTAAAAGCCGACCAGATTTTGGTGTGCGAATGCCGTGTGCGCGAAGACACCTACAACGGCGAAGGCGGATTGAGCATTTACGCCCATGCCGTTTACACGCTGGACGAAGCCCGCGCCGCTTACGCCCGCAGCCTGACTTTGCGCCTGAATCCGCGCAGCCCTGTGGATAAAGTGGCGGAACTGTTGCGCCCCTATGTCGACCCCGAAAACGGCACGGTGCGCCTGCGTTTGTGTTATGCCAATGCCCAAGCATCGGGCGAGCTGCTGCCCGACCCCGAACAATGGTATTTAAGCCCCGATATTGAGTTGCCCAAACGCTTGGCGGAATTATTGGGTGCAGAAAATGTGGAATGGTAGGCAAACGCGCGTTCATTGCTTCCACGCTGCCTATCCGTTAAAATAGCGCGTTTTTATTTTGTAGAACTAAAGGATTTCCCTTATGAAAACCGCTCAAGAATTGCGTGCCGGCAATGTGTTTATGATTGGTAATGACCCGATGGTGGTGCAAAAAACCGAATACATCAAAGGTGGTCGTTCGTCTGCCAAAGTGAGCATGAAGCTGAAAAACCTGCTGACCGGCGCGGCTTCTGAAACCATTGTGAAAGCCGATGATAAATTTGACGTGATTGTATTGTCGCGCAAAAACTGTACTTACAGCTATTATGCAGACCCGATGTATGTGTTTATGGACGAAGAGTTCAACCAATACGAAATTGAAGCGGAAAACATTGGCGATGCGTTGAAGTTTATCGTAGACGGTATGGAAGACGTGTGTGAAGTTACCTTCTATGAAGGCAATCCGATTTCTGTGGAACTGCCTACCATTATCGTGCGTGAAGTGGAATACACCGAACCTGCGGTAAAAGGCGATACTTCGGGCAAAGTGATGAAAACCGCGCGTTTGGTTGGCGGTACCGAAATTCAAGTGATGGCGTATGTGGAAAACGGCGATAAAGTGGAAATCGATACCCGTACCGGCGAATTCCGCAAACGTGCTTAATGCTTAATCATTAAAATAGACGCCCGCTGTGAAAAACAGCGGGCGTTTTTGTGTATGCCGTGTGCCTTAAATTACGCGGGCAAGGTTGCGGCTCAAACGCAGCTTGGGTGCAGCAGGTGCGGCTTGCGGCGCAGCTGGGTTGCCAAAGAAAATATCTTTGCCTGCAGCGGCTGGAGTGCTGTTTTGAGCAACCGGTGCAGCAGCTTCTGCGGGCTGACGGCTGAAAAACAGCGGCAGATTGTCGGTGGCAGGAACAAACGCACCTTCAATTTGTGCGGTTTCCACTACGCTGCTGTCGGCAGCATACAGCAGGGCATCGGTGCTGTCGGTGTAGTAGTCTTCCGCATCTGCCGAGGCTTTAAACAGGGCAGGGCGACCGCCGTGCAGGGCTTCCACACGCACTTTTGCCATGCCTTGTTTGACAAAACCCAAACGGGCGGCAGCGGCTTTAGACAAATCAATCACGCGTTTGCCGTGGAAAGGTCCGCGGTCGTTGATGCGTACAATCACGTTTTTGCCGTTATCCAGATTGCTGACGCGTACCACCGTACCCAGCGGCAGGGTTTTGTGGGCAGCGGTTAGGGCGTGCATATTGTAACGTTCGCCGTTGCTGGTTTTTTTACCGTGAAACCCCGGACCGTACCAAGAGGCTTTGCCGGTTTGGACAAAGTTTTTGGCACTTGCCAAGGGGTGATAACGCACGCCTTTAACCACATAGCTGCGTTGGGTGGCTTTTTGGGCGCGTTTGGTTTTCAGTGCCTGTTTCACGGGTTTGACAGATTGCGCCCGCACGGTAAAGGTGGGTGCAGCTTGGGCGCGGTTAATCAATGCCGTACCGATTAACATCAGGGCAATCACGACTATAAAGAAAATATCTTGTTTTTTAGACAAGGGGTCATCCAATTCTTGAGTTGTTGAAGTGGGTAAAATCAGACGGGTTTACACGCCGCCGCGGTAGTCCAGCTGCCGCCATGCTTCAAAAATGGTAACGGCAACGGTGTTGGATAAATTCATGCTGCGGCTGTTCGCCATCATGGGGAGGCGGATTTTGCGTTCGGGCGGCAGGCTGTCGAGAATCTCGGCAGGCAGTCCGCGTGTTTCCGGACCGAACACAAACACATCGCCTTCGCCAAAACCTGCTTGGTCGGGGCGTGCCGTGCCTTTGGTGGTCAGCGCGAAAATCCGTTTGCCTGCCAGCTGCTGCAGGCAGTCGGCAAAACTGTCGTGTACCACCATATCGGCAAACTCGCGGTAATCCAAACCCGCGCGGCGCATTTTGGCGCTGTCGAGCGGAAAGCCCAAGGGTTTGACCAAATGCAGCTTGCAGCCGGTATTGGCACACAAGCGGATAATATTGCCCGTATTAGGAGGAATTTCTGGCTGATAGAGCACAATGCTGAACATGGGTTTATCCAAAAAAACGCCGTTTGTTTTGTTGTTTTTAAACAACAAAGAAACAGCGAATGGGCGAATATAAACGCATTTTTCTTGAGCAGTCAATTTTTTTAAGGGATTTTTTACCAAAAACGGCAATAGGAATTTTTTAATATTTTGTTTTTAAAAAATATTATTTTTTGATGGATGCTTTGTATCGGTAAGATGGTTTGTCAAGAGACAGCGGGATTTTTTGATGGTTTATTTTTCAATGATTTATGATTGGGTGTATCCGCATGCCCGTTTGCGGGCGCGGGTTGCAGCCGATTCAGCTAAAAAACAGGGCAATCAGTCGTGATTTTTTGCCAGCACCCATGCGTAAACCTGTGCGCCGCCGCGTATCAGGGTGTGCGCCAGCGCGTACAGGCTGCTGCCTGTGGTCATCACATCATCTACCAGCAAAATATTTTGTCCGCGAATGTGGTGGTTGAGGCGGAAAACCTGACGGATATTGCGGGCGCGTTCTTCGCGTCCGAGCGTGCTTTGTGGGGGACGGTGGCGGCGCAAAACGGTATCACGCGGCAGCAGGGCAAAACCGTATTCTTCTGCGATGCGCGCAGCCAGTTCTTCGCTTTGGTTAAAACCGCGCTGCAAACGCCGTTCTCGGCTAACGGGCATACCCAAAACCGCATCTATTTCACTGTTTTCCAACCACGGCGGCGGCGCGTGGCGCATTGTCTGCCAAAAGGCTTCCAATAAGGCACTGTGTCCTTGGTGTTTCCAACGGTGCAGCATAGCAGGAACGGGGGCTTGATAGCGCAAACTGCCCCACACGGCTTGCAACGGCGGCGGTTCGGCTTCGCAATCGGGGCAAACTTGAGCGTTGGCACTGTATGCCATACATTTCGGACACAAATGTTCGCCCTGTGCACCCAAGTCCAATAAATCGTCTAAACAGGCTTGGCACAACGCGCCCGCTGCGGCGGCATCGTGGCATAATGCACACGTTTGTATGGTGGGAAAACGGAAGAACCACGGCATGACGATAACCCCTTCTCTTTGCCTGATACACGGTTGGGCAGCCAACGGGCGGATTTTTGACGAATTAACACGACATCTGCCCGATACTTGGCAGCATCATGCCCCGCATCTGGCTGGACACGGTGGCACAGCACCAATGCGCCCGCATTTTAGCGTAAGTGCGGCAGCCGACCAAATCGCGGCGACTTTAAATGCGCCTGTACATTTATTCGGTTGGTCTTTGGGCGGGCTGGTGTCGTTGTTTTTGGCGGCGCAACATCCGCATAAAGTGAAAAGTTTAACCTTATGCAGCACCTTTGCCCGTTTTGATGCCGCGCCCGACTACCCCGAAGGCGTACAACAAAGCGTTTTGGATAAAATGCTGACCCTGTTTCAACAAGATTACCCCAAACACATGAAGCAGTTTTTGCAATTGCAGCTGCTGCACACCCCCGAGCGCGAACAGATTTTGGCAAACGTATTGCCCGATATGTTGCGCCACGGCACGCCACAGGCTTTAGACGACGCCCTTGCTGCTGTGCGCCGCGCCGATGCCCGTGCTTTTTTGCCGCGCATCCGTGTGCCTGTACTGCTGCTTTGGGGTGGGCGCGACAATGTTACCCCGCCGCGCATGGGAGATTATTTATTGCGCCACTTACCCGATGCCCGACTGCACACCATCGCCCGCGCCGCCCATGCCCCGTTTTTAAGCCACAGCCGCGAAAGCGCACAGGTTTGGGCAGATTTTGTGCAAGCGGTAGAAACTTGTTGTCCTTAAGCATTGCCAGCAATCCGCTTTTTGTGGTATAAACCGCCGTTTCTGTATTTAAAAATTTGGAGCAACCATTATGGCACGAGTTTGCAAAATTACGGGCAAACGTCCGATGTCGGGCAACAACGTTTCCCACGCCAACAACAAAACCAAACGCCGCTTCCTGCCCAACCTGCAATCCCGCCGTTTTTGGGTAGAAAGCGAAAACCGTTGGGTGCGTTTGCGCGTTTCCAACGCCGCTTTGCGTACCATCGACAAAAACGGCATTGACGCGGTGCTGGCAGATTTGCGCGCCCGTGGTGAAGTAATTTAATTTGCCAATATTATTTTAAGGAATCAAAATCATGCGCGATAAAATCAAATTGGAATCCACCGCAGGTACCGGTCATTTCTACACCACTACTAAAAACAAACGCACCATGCCTGGCAAACTGGAAATCAAAAAATTTGACCCCGTTGCCCGCAAGCACGTTATTTACAAAGAAACCAAACTGAAATAATATGGTTTTTGTCCCCGCTGCCTAATGGTTGGCGGGGATTTTTCTTTTTTAAACAATAATTTTTGCAGATGATGATTTTTTTGCTTGTCAAAAATAAAATTCCTGCGTAAAATACACACTTCTTTGCCGGTGTAGCTCAGTTGGTAGAGCACCTGACTTGTAATCAGGGGGTCGCGAGTTCGATTCCTGCCGCCGGCACCACACTATAAAAAAGCAGCCCTTTTCGGGCTGTTTTTTTACGTCTTACACCGTCTATCTTTATCTACTAATCATTTGTTTTAAAAATATTTATCTAAAATCTTTGGCTGTGTTTTCCCCTGTTTGCCGTCTATTTTTGTCTATTGCCGCCTTATTGAAGCAACAAAACATTGGGGGTATATTTGGGGGTACGAAAAAATCCACCTGAAAAAATACCCCCACCATGCCCCTAAATGACCGCCAAATCAGGAATACCAAGCCCAAAGACAAACCGTATAAGCTGACCGATGCAAACGGCTTATTCCTGCTGGTTACGCCTGCAGGGGGCAAGCTGTGGCGTTTCAAATACCGTGTGGACGGTAAGGAAAAGTTATTGTCGTTGGGAAAATACCCCGATGTTTCGCTAATGGAAGCACGGGAAGCGAGAGAGCAGGCAAAGCAGATGCTGGCACAGGGTACAGACCCATCAGCAGCCAAGCAGCAAACCAAACGGGAGAAACAAGACAGGCTTGCCAATACCTTTGCTAGCCTTGCCCGCGAATGGCACGAAAAGAACCGTTACCGTTGGAAGCCCAAACACGCAGAGCGGATATGGATTTACTTTGAAAACGATGTATTCCCCACCATTGGCAGCTTACCGATTAGCGAAATACGGGTAAAACACATTAAAGCCATGTTGGACGGTATCAGCGCAAGGGGTGTGTATGAAACCGCCGAAAAAATCCGCCAATGGACGGGCGCGGTGTTTAAGTATGCCGCCATGTTGGAGCTGACCGAGAATAATCCCGCCATGCTGCTGCAAGGTTATCTAGCCAAGCAGGAAACCGAGCATATGCCCGCCTTACCGCATGGGGAATTGACGGAGTTTTACCGCCGTTTAAGCGTTGCCGATGCCGAGCCAGCGAATAAGCTAGGCATTATGATTCTGATGCTGGTGTTCGTACGCAATACCGAATTGCGCGGCGCACAATGGCATGAGATAGATTGGGCGCAGCGGCAATGGTTAATCCCCGCAGAGCGCATGAAAAAAACACGCGACCATGTTGTACCGTTGGCAGATTGGACGGTAGAGCTGCTGCATAAGCTGCAAGCCATAACGGGGCATACGCCTTACCTGTTCCCCAGTCGCACCAAAAACGGCTATATCAGTGAAAATACATTTGGCAATATTATCAACAGCATGGGTTACAAAGGCATTGCCACCCCGCACGGCTTCCGCAGTCTAGCCAGCAGTACACTGAATGAGCAGGGCTTTAATCCCGATGCCATAGAGCGGCAATTAGCCCACGTTCCGCAAGACAAGGTACGCGCCGCATACAATAGAACGGAATATCTGACCGAAAGGATTGAGATGATGCAATGGTACGCCGACCACCTGAAGCAGTATTATGATGAAGCAGAGCGCAGCCCGATAGTGTGAAGCACCACGCCCTTATGATAAACCGTAAGGGCGTTTTGTGTGGGCGCGTGGGGCGCGGCTGGTGTTGGGGCAAGCCTTTGGAAACAGTCTTTTAGCAGGCAGAGTGAGCCATATAGACCCCCACACGTGAGATTAAAATTGATGGGAATATGGGAATAAAGATTAAAAACAATCTATTTTTTAAAATAAGTTTTTTATAAACAGTAATTTAATTGTTTTTTCCTGTTCCCAAACGGTGTGGGAATCTTGTGGGAATGCGTGGGAATCTTGGGAATGTATTTAAATACAAATGTTTATTGTGGGAATGTTTGCAATGGGGGTGGGGTTTGAGTTGTATGGTTTGGGGTTTCTAGACCCCACGCACTCTCATTGGTATTTTTTTGGCATTTTGGGCGGGTTTTGTTAAGGGGTTTTTTGTTAATGTTAGGGTGGGTGGTTTGCCTTTGCTGCCTGCTATGGGTTAGGTACTTCCCGCCGTTCCGACCGTTCGGGTAGTTCAAGCCGCTTTTTTTGTGAAGTGTGGTGGGCTGCTGACTTCCTTCCTGTGTAAAAAATGATGAAAAACAAGGGGTATTGGGGAAAGTGGGGCAGGGCGGGGGTGCGTAAAGTTCGGCGGCGGGTGCGGCGGATACCGCATAGACCCTTATTCATGGAATTTTTTTCCCCTGTAAACGTGTTAAAGTTAATGGTTTAACAGTTGTTAATCAATGATTTGAGCGCAATTTTATTGCGTGGTTTTGAACGGGCTGCGGCGGTGTGGAAGATATGCAGGGCTTGCCCTTTCCCTGCCTGCCGCAGCGCAGCTTTCGGGTTTGAAATGAAAGGATTGTAGCCGTTATAGAATGCAGATAGAATGCGGCAGACACACCAGCAAAGGAAATCTTATTATGGCAACGGCGGTTACTTCACGCGATACGGTAGCGGGAATAGGGGCAATGGCATTATTGGCGGCAGAGAAGCCGTTTTTTCAGTCGGCGGCGCAATTAGTGGCAGAGCGGGGGCAGATGGTAAAAATGCAAAGCCAGCTTGTTGCTGAAGTGGAAAGGCAGCGTTATCAGGAAATGATGGGCGGTTTATCTGCGCATGAACGTTTGGGAAGTATGCGGTATGAAAGCGTAAACAGCATGATGGCTAAATATAGCAGCATATTGGCGGAACGCGGTACGTTTTCTATGTGGAAACAATTGGAAAAGATGCAAGCTGCTGAAGCGGAAAGGTGGCAGTGTTATCAGGGAATGGCGGGCGGTTTGGCTGAACATGAACGTTTTGGAAAAATAAGGCAATTTGCTAAAACGGGAACACGGATAAGCGATTTAGCTGCTGCTGCTGAACACCTGACCCTGACGGGAACGCGGCGGGAAAGTTTGGCTAATATGGCGGCTGAATATAGCGGTATATTGGCGGAACGCGGTATGTTTTCTATGCGGGAACACTTGGAGAAAATGCAAGCCGATGCCGCTAAAGTATGGCAGGAGAGCAAAGCCCGTTCCCTGTCTGAATGCGTTAAAGAGCATGAAGCCCGTTTAGAGCGGCTAATCCGCCCGAATCCTGCGATTTTGGCATTGATGCGGGGCAATCCCCCGTCCGAGCCGAAAACGCCCGTTTCCGAGCCGCTACGCACGCCGCCGCCACAAGCCCAATCCCCTTTGCCTGCCCCCCAGCCAGTGCCGCAGCCTGAAAACGGTATTTCTGCACGACACCAGCCGCCCGCGCCCGCTGTTTCCGAGCCACAGCCCGAGCCGCAGTTTGTGATTGACGGCAAAGCAGTAAGCGAAACGGAATATCAAGATTGGGTGGTAAGTAACCATTATCGGACAATCGGGCAGAAAGGCAATTATGCACGCGGGGCAGTGAAGCGGCAGATTATCGCCGACTTTATTCGGGAAAACCGTGAATTTGGCACGTCTAAAAACCAGTTTGCTGCCAAGCACCATAAGCGGTACAGCCGTACCTACGCCACGATACGCAATATTTTGAAAAAAGTTACCGTTTAAATGCTTTTCTTAACGCCGCCTTGAAAAAGGCGGTTTTTTTACGTTTGAACAAACAGATAGGGGGGTATATTCGCAGGGTTTGTGCCATGCACAATCGCAAATATTGTGCATAGGCAAGGGGAAAAACAGGGCTTATGATGGCTGCCAATGCCTAACGGCGATTGTGATTAACCCAAAGGACACCAGCATGAATGAAATTGTTTTTTTGCGTATGCCCGAAATGATGAAACGCACGGGCTTGAGCCGAGCAGCGATTTACTGCAAAGCCAATCCCAAAGACCGCCGCTTTGACCCGCATTTTCCGCAGCCTGTGAAAATTACCGATACCGCTACGGGCTGGGTGGAAAGTGAAGTAAACGCATGGTTGGCGCACCGTATCGCTGTTTCTCGCCAAAAAGGGGGCAAACATGAATAAGCTGCCGCCGATTGCGCTGATGAGCCGAGACGATACGCATTTTTATGTTTTGCTGACCGATAAGGACAGCCTGAAGCAATGGTTTGAGAGCGGCAGACTGTGGCAGTATTCATCAGTTGCCAAGTTGATAAAAAGTGAAGCGCAAGAGCAGGGCTTGTTTAATCAAACCCTTGCGATGGCGCACCATTATGATGCGCTGCTGTTTCATTTGTCTGCCCCTGCCTGCATTGATGATGCGCTGGCGCAAATGGCGTTTGTTTGCCGTTTGTATGATTTGTTTTTAGCGCGGAAAGTGCCGCCTATGCGGGCATTGCGCGAATGGCAGGCGCAGATTTGGGAAACGGGTGTTTTACCCTACGGGCAGCCGTGCCGTTCCCAATCCAGTTATTCACGGCTTGCCTGCGCCCTTGTACCACAGCTAAAGGGTGCGATGGGTAAAGCCCCGCGCCCGCACTAGCATTTACTGCCAAAAAACACACGGCTAGGGAAACCAATCCCCTAATTGCTTGACAGCCGCGCCCGCGCTTGGCAGAATCGGCGCATTGCTTTCAATCAAGCAATCGGGTTTAGCAGCCTGAACAAAGTGGCAAGCAAGCCGCCCATAAGCCCTGAATGCCTAGCGCATCAGAGAGCCAAAAGCGGCAGTGTTACGCTTGCATTCCCCCAGTTTTGCCTTTTTACGGGAAACGGGGGCGGGAGGCTTCGTGCCTGCTGGTATCACTTTGCCAGTCTGCTAACCCGCCCTTTGTTTCCCGCCTTGCGTTTAGCAGCGCGAAAGCGGGTGTATTAAACCAAAGTGAAAAGGTAAAACTTTCTATGAATCAATCTGATGCTTGCGGCGTATCTGTGCGCCGTTCCCGTTCCGTCCGTCAAGGCTTTACGCGCCCGCTGCTGGTGCAAACGCTGCGGACTTTTCCGAGCTTTCGTCAAGCCAGCGATTTTGTCGCTTTGCGCTTAAACAGCCGCCTGAATTACCGTTTGGCAATCCAGCAAACGCCCGCAGGGGCATGGGCTGTGTGCCGTGTGATGCGCGGGGGTGTGTGATGGAAAAGCAAGTAAACAGAAAATCGGGTATGTATAGCAGCCTTGCTATTCTGCTGGCTAATGCCCCTGCCGTTGCCATTTTTCAAGATGCTTCTTTGGTAAATCGTGGAGCTGCTTTACAAGGCTTCAGTACCGATGATTGTGTCTTTTTGTCTTCTTTAGCCGAATGTGCACAACTTGATTTGGCAGAGCTGTTGAGTTTTGCTTCCTATTCCCAACAGGCATTTAATCACAATCGCCCTTTGAGTGAATGGCTGGACAGCAAGCAGATGGCGGCGGCATTGTCCACCATTACACATCTTGTTGCCGATATGATGGGGCAGTTGTCTGATTTGCGGGAGACTGCTTATAGTGAAGTGGCATTCCGTGAAGGCGCACAAACGCTGTATCCGTGCCAGTCCATTCCACCCCTTTCCAAAGAATCCCAATCCTAACCCTGTGCGTTAAAAGGCTTTGCCAAAATGCGGCAAGGCTGTGTTTTTGCAGCCTTTTGATTTGGTTATCTATTTGATTTAAAGGAAAAACCATGTTTAAACTGTATGATGAAGTCCGCAATGTGGACGGTGTGAAACGGTATGCCTACAGCAGCCGCCGCAAAATGTATCTGCATTCGCTGTTTAATGTTTATGCGCTTTTGGGCTTTGTGGTGGGGAGCGGGCTGGTGTTGTTGGGAATGTGTTGGGCTGACCCTGATTTTTTGGTGTGGTTGGTAAGCGGCGTTACAGCGGCGTTACGATAGCCGAAATCAATCGTAACGGGGTGGGTGTGGCGTTACGAAACCCCGTCCCAGCGTTACGAAATCCCCAAAACCAAGCGTAACGGTGTGATGAATGGCGTTACAAAAGGCGTTACGCCAGTCTGAAAAACCGTTACGAAACCGTTACGAAAACCCCCTACCCCGCCGAATATGCCCCTTTTGCCGTTACGTTACGTTTTACTGTAACGCCCTTGAAAGGGGTGGGGCAGGGTAAGGGATAAACAACAAGGAAAATGTGAGATGACGATTGTAATTATTTATACGGCAGGCGCGTTGGCGTTGGGTGTGGTGCTGGTGTTTTTGGCGGTAAGGGCATTGCATCATCAGGAGTTGGAACGGCAGTTAGCACAGGCGGAATGGGAAGCGCGTTACCACCAGCAGGAAACGGAAATCGCTTTGAGCGTGTCCCGCAGCATCAGCAATACGATTGCGGCGCGTTTGGCGGCGGTGTACGGCAGGGATTACGCGGATTATCTGATTGCGCGGCAAATGTCCCTGCAAGCCCCTGAACAGCGGCAGCCACAAGAACAAATGCACATTACCATTAACCGCAATAGTGCGCCGTCTGCGATTGACCTGTATGCAGACGAACACCGCGCCGATGAGCGGCAGCGGCGGGCGCGGGAACGTGAGCGGGAATATTCGGCGAATGTGCGCCATTCGGCAGGCTATACGCCGCCGCATGAATGGCAGCCGAAACCACAAGCCCCCTACACCAGCCGCCCTATTCATGCGCCTTATGTTGATGATGATTGGCACGATGAGCCGCGCCGTCCGTTTCTGCCGCATTGGGCTGATGATGATGTGCTGGACGTGGACGTTTATCCGTCTGATGCGCCTGTTTATCCGCCTGCGCTGCTTGCGCCGCCGCCAACGGGCAGACAGCGTAAATACGCCAGCAATGCGGAACGTCAACGGGCTTACCGTGCAAGACAGCGCGGCAGCCGTTATTAAGGGGGGTAAAGATGAAAACGATGTACACATTGGCAGACGTGAAAGCCGCTGCCAACGGTAATTGGGAAGCGATTTTATCGGCTTTGGGCGTTCCCCAACACCTGTTAAATAAAAACAAACACCAGCCTTGCCCTGCTTGTGGCGGCAAAAACCGTTTCCGTTTTACCGATAACGGCGGGCGCGGCTGGTTTATCTGCAACCAATGCAACCAAAAAGGCGGCAGCGGCTTTGATTTGCTGATGCTGGTGTTTGGCTGCACGTTTGATGAAGCCTTAAAGCGCGTGGCGGAATTATTGGGTATGAGCGGCGGCACACGCAGTCCCGCCCTTACCCTGCCAGCCCGTGAAACCGCACCGCCGACCGTACAGACGGACGAAAACCAACGGCAAAGGCTGCTGGAATGTTGGAACGGCTGCCAATCGTGGCAGAGCGGCGGCGTGATTGCCGCGTATTTGAGCGGGCGCGGTATTCCCGAAGCGGGCAACCTGCCTTTTCAAGATGACGGGCTGCGTTTTCACAGCAGCTTGGCTTATTGGCATCAGGGCGCGTGTTTGGGGCGTTTTCCTGCGATGGTGGGCGCGTTCCGCCACGCAGACGGCACGTTTGCGGGTTTGCACTTAACCTATCTGATGCAGCAGGGCGGCAAGGTGTTTAAGGCGGTATTGAAAGACCCGAAAACGGGGGAGCGTTTGGACGCGAAAAAACACCGTTCCATTCACGCGGGGGCATTGAGCGGGGCAGCCGTGCCTTTATTCGGACTGCCTGAAAACGGCTGTTTGGCGGTATGTGAGGGCATTGAAACGGCGGCGGCGGCGCATTGCGTGAGCGGCTTGAGCGTGTGGGCGTGCGGGGCGGCAAACCGTATTGCCGCATTTGCCCTGCCTGAAGCGGTGCGCCGTTTGGTGGTAATTGCCGACAACGACCGCAACCAAACGGGCATTAACGCGGCGTATCAGCTGCAAAGGCGTTATTACAAAGCCTTAAACGGCAATATTGACGTTTGGCAGCCTGATGAAGCCGATTGCGATGTATTGGATATTTTGGCACAGGAAACACAAGGGAAGTAACAGCATGGAAAAAGTAATCAAACTGAATACACAAAACCGTTCTTTAAAGCGTTTGGCAAAGCTGGCAGATGAAAAGGGGCAGGGCAGCGATTTAAAGCCACATTTCATCACAGACGAAACGGGCGTATGGTTTCAGGCGGTGGGGCATGATAAGGACGGTACGCCCTTTCTCAAGCCTTTGGTGCGCGTGTGCGATGCGTTTAAAGTGATTGGGCGCGGGCAGAGCGCAGATGAGCGGGAATACCGCATTTTGGAATACCGCCGCAACGGGCGCGGGGCAATGAAGCAAGTGGCGTTTGCGATGGAAAACGTGGGGCGTAACGATGGCTTGAGCCTGCTGCGCAGTATGGGGATTTCCATTAAGGAAAAACACAAAAGCGAATTGTGGGATTATATCCAATGGGGCGGCGACAGCACCGAATGGGAAATCGTATCACGCGGCGGCTGGACGGATAAAAGCTGTACCGCCTATGTGCTGCCGAGCGGGGAAGTGATTGGCAATCCCGATAAAAACATTATCTATACGGGCGACACCAGCAAGCGTGAATCTTTTGAAGTTTCGGGCAGCCTGAAAGACTGGCAAGAACACGTTGCCCGCTATTTGGCAGGCAATTCACGCCCCCTGCTGGCGTTGGGAACGGTGTTTGCCGCGCCGTTTTTGGGGATTTTGCGCGATGAAAACGGCGGTTTTCACTTTTACGGCAGCAGTTCCATTGGCAAAAGCCTGTTGGGTATGGCGGCGATGTCGGCGATGGGCGAGCCTGCGGGCTTAAAAGTGCAATGGAAAGGCACAAGTTTGGGCTTTGACAATGAAGCCGCCGCCAATAATGACGGCATTGTTTTTCTTGATGAAATTGGCGAAGCAGAGCAAAAAACCGTGAAAGATGTCGGCTATTCGGTGTTTAACGGCGTTTCCAAGCTGCAAGGCGCAAAACAAGGCGGCAACCGCACACGGATTACATGGCGGATTTTGGCGATTTCTACAGGGGAATTTGATGCCGCGCATTATCTGAAACAAGACGGCTTGGAGTGGAACGCAGGGCAAGCCGTGCGCCTGCCCGCCATTCCTGCCGATGCGGGCAAAGGTTACGGCGTGTTTGACACCCTGCACGGTTTTGGTACGTCCGCAGAATTGGCATTGCATTTGGGCACAGCCAGCAAACGGTTTTACGGAGCGGCGTGGCGGCAATACCTGACCGAATTAGCCCAGCGCATGAATAGCGAGCCTGAAAAACTGATTGGGCGCATTCATGCCCTGCAAGCCGAATTTGCCGCCATGCTGCCGCCGAAACTGGACAGCCAGCCCGCACGCGCTGCCAAACGCTTCACGCTGGCGGCTGCCGCTTTGGAGCTGGCAGGCGAGTGGGGAATTACAGGTTTTGCCAAAGGCACGGGATTTGCGGGCGTACACGCCTGTTTTCAGGCATGGTATGAACGCGATGGCAAAAGCAACCGTGAAGAAGCGCAAATCATTAAAAATGCCAAAGACTTTTTACAGGTACACGGGCGCGGCGAGCGTTTTACCCGCCTGATTCAGAGCAGCTATGATGTGATGCCTGCCACAGGGCGCAATCATGCGGGTTT
Organism: Conchiformibius steedae; assembly: GCF_014054725.1. Lineage (NCBI taxonomy): Bacteria > Pseudomonadati > Pseudomonadota > Betaproteobacteria > Neisseriales > Neisseriaceae > Conchiformibius > Conchiformibius steedae. The sequence continues at coordinate 671,599 of NZ_CP059563.1, forward strand.
TCGGATTGAAACCGCAGGCAATGATGCCATGCCGCGCTTTTATATCAATGATTCGGTGTTTGAACAGGAAATTTGCAACGGCTTTGATACCAAGTTTGTGTGTGATGTGCTGAAAAACTGCGGCTGGCTGCTGCGGGAAGCCAATAACCGCCAAAAGTTCAAACTGCCGCCGAAAATGTGCGATGCGCTGCGTTTGCCAAACAGTACCCGTATGTACTGCCTGCACGGATTCGCCCCGCCCGAAAAAGACGAAAAAGCGGATTAAAACCGCCATGCCCCCACCTGACACCGTTACCGACTGATGCGCCGATAACGGTGTTTTTGCTAAAAAGGGCGTGGGAATCGGCAGACAGAAAAACGGGCTTTTTTGTGATTAATTTAATGATTTAAAATGTAAAATTAGTAACTATATTGATTCCCATGATATTCCCATAATTTAAGTAAAATATCTATATGTTTTTAAAAATTATTCCCATATTCCCACGATTCCCACGCATTTTTACTATATATAGAAAAAATTTTTTGCACAAAAACGGATAAAAGTTATAAAATCAATGTGTTATAATAAATAAAATTTAACATAATACAAAAATGCCTTTTGGGAACGGAAAAAACGGGCGGGAATGTGGGAACGGGCAATCAAGGGGGTATTTTTGACAAAAACGGAGTAAAAAATGATTGACGGTATCGTGAGCGGTAAATTGCTGTTGAAGCCGAAACCGATGTACACCATACGGGGTACAGAGTACATGATTGCGAAAATGAACGTGTACGGTTATCCTGTCGGCAATTTGAAAGCAGACGATTTGGACGGCGATATTATCGCCTTTGATAAAAATGTGTGTGCAGAGCTGAAACGCTACAAGCAGGGCGATGTGATTTCCATATTGGGGATTATTACGCCAATATATGAGCCGAAAGCGGCGCAGCCCGTTCCCATTACGCTGAAAATTACCGCCCGCAGGCTGTATGTGGGTTATTTGGATTTTCAGGCACACGGGAAAGGACTAATTTTTGAACAGTTGGGGTGCAGATAATCGGGTGGTTTACCCTGCCTGAAAAATTGTGAACTGTGCAAATTGGGGGTATTTTTGGGGGTACTTTCATTTTCAGTAAAAAATAAATCATTTTAAATAAGTTTGTTAGTTTAATAGTTCGTGTCCTGCCGCCAAATTAAAAAAGCAGCCTTTATAGGCTGCTTTTTTACGTCTTTTATCTGCCGTAGCGTGATAAGCCCAAATCTGCCGTTTCAATTTCGGCTTTGCCGTGGCTGATTAAATCGGCAACGGTTTTGGCTGCGCCCAGCGACATGGTCCAGCCCAATGTGCCGTGTCCTGTGTTGATAAACAGGTTGTCAAACTGCGCTTTGCCGATAATGGGCGTGCTGTCGGGGGTCATGGGGCGCAAACCGCTCCAATATTCTGCTTGGGCAAAATCTCCGCCTTGCGGGAACAATTGTTGTGCCACCATCAATAAGGTTTCGCGGTGTTCGGGCGGATGGCTTAAAACATAGCCCGATAATTCCGCCATACCGCCCACGCGCATCTGTGCGCCCAAGCGGGTAAGGGCAACTTTATAGGTTTCGTCCAATACTGTGGATTGCGGCGCAGCGGCATCATCGCGCACGGGCAGGGTAAGGGAATAACCTTTTACGGGATACACAGGCACGTCCAAACCGATTTGCGCCAGCATGGGACGGCTGAAACTGCCTAAGGCACACAAAAACACATCGCCTGTGTATTCGCCGTTTTGGGTGTGAACGGCGCGGATGCGTTGTCCGTGGCTGTCAATGCGCGACAGGGTTTCGCCAAAGCGGAATTGTACGCCTTGCGCGGTGCAGTGTTCGGCGAGTTTTTGCGTGAACAAATAGCAGTTGCCCGTGCGGTCGTTGGGTAGGTGGAATGTGCCTGCGATTTGCTCTGCCATGTGGGCGAGGGCAGGTTCGTGGCGCACACAGCCTGCTGCGTCCAAAGTGGTGTAGGGAATATGAAATTGCTCCAACACGCCCATTTGCGTTTGGTGTTTGGCAAAGGCTTGGGCATCGCGGAACAGGTGCAGTGTCCCCAAGCTGCGTTGGTCAAACTGAATATGAGTTTCGTTTTCCAATTCGGTAAACAGGGCGCGGCTGTATTCGGAAATCCGCATCATGCGGGCTTGGTTGCGGGCATAGGCGGCATCGGTGCAGTTGGCAAGCATCATTGCCAGCCAGCGCAGTTGGTACAGTGAACCGTCGGGGCGGATAATCAGCGGTGAGTGTTTTTTAAACAGCCATTTGGCGGCTTTAAAGGGGATATTGGGCGCAGCCCACGGGGTGGTATAGCCAAACGAAAGCTGTCCTGCATTGCCATAGCTGGTTTCTTCGGCTACGCCTTGGGCGCGGTCTAATATGGTAACGTGATGCCCTTGTTTGCTTAAATAATAGGCAGAGGCAACGCCAGCTATGCCTGCGCCAAGGATAACGATGTTCATGCGGGGGTGTCCTTATGGTCGGTTTTTTTTGGCATTTTCAAGCCCAGCCATTTGATGTGGCTTTGCTCGTCCAATTCTTTGACGGTGATGCGGAATCCGCCCAATTCAATGCGGTCGCCCGCCACAGGCACGTCGCCGAAACGTTCGCGGAACACGTCTGCCAAAGCGGCTTGTGCTTCGGTGTCATCTACTTTTAATCCGTAAGCGGCTGCCAGTTCGCCTACTTTAACATCGGGTTTCACCACAAATTCGCCGTAAAACTGCTGTTGGTTGTGGCGGTAATCGGCAAACTGCCGTGCAAACGCTGCGCCCAAATGTTCGGGCAACACATACCAAGCAATATCACCTGCTTGCATGCGCGTGGCAAGATTGACTTTAATGGTTTCGCCGTTGCGTATCAGTGCAAACAAACGCCCTTCGGCAAATTCGGCGGCGCGTGCCATGGCGTAAGGGTGGCTGTTTTCTGCTTCGGAAGCGGCTTCCACGCGAAACGACTGCAAACCCACCGATAAACGGTCTGCCAACCAGATTTCACGGCTGTCCAAGGGTTCGGGTTGCGGTGGCAATACCATTTTGAATACTTTGGCAAAAAACGGAATGGTCGTTCCCTGAATCAGCAACGATAAAATCACCACGGCAAACACCACATCAAACACCACCTGCGCCCCCGGTACACCGTTCATCAGGGGCATAATCGCCAGCGTAACGGGTACGGCACCGCGCAAGCCTACCCAGCTGATGTAGGCGATTTCGCGGCGGGTGTAGCGAAACCATTTGATAGAGGTGTAAACGGCAAGGGGTCGTGCCACCAAAATCAAAAACGCGGCAATGACCAGTGCGGGTATGCCTTGGTCAATCAATCGCGAGGGCGTAACCAGCAAACCCAGCACCAAAAACATACCTGCTTGTGCCAGCCACGCCAAACCGTCCATTACGTTTAAAACGTGTTCTACAGACGAATTGCGCGAGTTGCCCACCATCACGCCCGCCAAATACACGGCCAAAAAGCCGCTGCCGTCAAATAAATTGCTGACGGCAAACACCATCAGTCCGCCTGAGGCAATCATAATGGCATACATGCCTTCTGCCAGTCGGATTTTGGTGAGCAGCCACGCCAGCAGTTTGCCCGCTGCCAATCCGAACGCTAATCCGAAACCCAGTTGTTTTGCCAGCATGAGGGCGGTGGAAGCGGCGGTGGTTTGTTCGGGTTGCATAATCAGGCTGATTAATACGGTAACCAGCAAAATCGCCATCGGGTCGTTTACGCCGCTTTCCAGTTCCAGCGTGGCGCGGATACGGGCATTTAGGCGTACGCCGCTGTTACGCAGCAGCGAAAACACGGCTGCGGCATCGGTTGAACCGACAATCGCTGCCATCAGCAAGCCGATTTTCCAATCTGTTCCCAAATAAAACGCGGCAAATATCCCCAGCAGGGCAACGCTTGCCAATACGCCCCAGCTGGCGAGTACGGCGGCGGGTTTGAGGGCGATGCGGAAGGTTTCCAGTTTGGTACGCAAACCGCCGTCTAACAAAATAATCGCCAATGCCAATTGGCTGACCAAGGTAGCACCGAATAAGTCGTTAAACTTGATGCCGCCAATGCCGTCTTCGCCTGCCAGCATGCCCACGCCTAAAAACGCCAGCAGCAGCGGCATACCCAAACGCGCCGACAAACGGCTGGCAATCACCCCTGCAAACAGCAAAATGGCGGTAATCAAAAAAAGAAAATTTAAGGTATTCATCAAAAATTCCCTGTTCTACGGCAAAGATAGACGGCGATAATGGCGGAAAAACAGTGAATTATAACACAAAAGTATTTGTTTTTTGGTATAAAACGGCTATAATCGCCGCTGCAGGTAGAACAGGCAGCCGCCGCGTGGCAACACGGGGAGGAAAGTCCGGGCTGCACAGGGCAGGATGCCGGCTAACGGCTGGGCGCGGTAACGCGACGGAAAGTGAAACAGAAAGCTAAACCGCCGACGGCTTCCGTAAGGAAGATTCGGGCAAGGGTGAAAAGGTGCGGTAAGAGCGCACCGTGCCTCTGGTAACAGGGTGCAGCAGGTTAAACCCCATCCGCAGCAAGACCAAACAGAACGCATTGACGCGGCCCGCCGAGCGTTCGGGTAGGTTGCTTGAGCATATCGGTAACGGTATGCCTAGAGGAATGGCTGTCCGCGACAGAACCCGGCTTATCGTTTTGCCTGCACCCAAACATCAAGCTGCCTGAAAACCGATTGTTGGTTTTCAGGCAGCTTTTTTCTGTGCGCTCAGCTTTTAAAATTTGGCTTCCAGCGACAGGGTGTAGTTGCGCCCCGGTGCGGCGTAACTGGCGTGATTGCGCGTGCCGCCGTCGGGATTGACCGCGTTAATGGACGACTGGCGCACCGATTCCCAAGTGCTGTATTTGCGGTTGGTCAGGTTGTACACGCCTGCACGCAGGGTAAAGCGTTCTTTAAGGCGGTAGTAGCCGCTTAAATCGTGGGTGTACCAGCGTTTGCTGCGGTGGCGTGTGCCTTTGAGGGCAAGGGCTTTACCGTTGGCATAGTATTCCGTGCCGACCAAATCGCGGTTGTTTTTGGCGGCGGAATAGGTAAAGGTGTGGTTGAAACCCCATTTGCCTTCGGGGTGGTCGTAGCCGATGCCGAGTATGTAGCGGTCGGGCTGAAGGGTGTCCAGCAGCGGGCTGTCGGTAAAGCTGAAGCCTGCTTTGGTGCTGACTTTTTTGGCGCGGATGCGGCTGTAGGCGGCGTGGGTGTACAAGCCTTCAGGCAGTTTTTCGCTGATGCCGTCCCAATAAATTTTGCCCAAGAAATTCACGCCGCCCAAGCTGATGTTTTGCAGGTTGTGATAACCCCATTGGTCGTAACCGTCCACGCCGATTGGTTTGCCTTCGGTAATCAGGTCTTTGTAGCGGTTATGAAAATAAGAGGCTTCCAATGTGCCGAACGCGCCTTTGAAACCGACACCAAACTCTTGGTTCAAGGCTTTTTCGGGGCGGAATTTGCCGACATAATGCCCAGGGTGGTCAATGCTGGCGGCAGGGTTGCGCCGTCCGAACAGCTCATAAAACGCGGGTACGCGGTAGCCGCTGGAAATGCGGTAGGACAGGGCGGTTTGGGGGGTGGGGCGCACGGTTAAACCGCTGTTCCAAGAGAAGTTGCGGAACGTGCCGGTGCTGGTCCACGGGTCGGACGATTTGAAGCGGTGGCGGTCGTAACGCAAACCGATGCCCCAGTCGGCAAAACGTCCGAAGGCAATGTGGTTGCGCAGGGCGACAAACTGGTTGCTGCCGTTAATCAGGCGCGGGCTGCAATCGTCCAAACCTTTGCTTTTGCCCGAATCATCGCACAGCTCGCGCCGCACGATAACGGGTTCGCGGCGGCGGTACACAAAGGGATTGTCGTAGCTGCCGTAATAACGAGTATCGGCGCGGATGTCTTCAAAACGGTTTTGGGCGTGTTCGGCAAAATAATCGCCGCGTTCCAGCTTGGAACGGAAAGCATCATGCCCTGCCAGCAGGTTCAGTTTATGGGTGGTCTTGCCCAGTTTGAAGGTTTTGCCCCATTGCAGTTGCAACAGGCGGTGGCGTTCGCTGTAGCGGTTGCGTTCGGATTCGGCAAACGACCACGGTTTGTCGGTGCTGACGCGGCAGTTTTTGTCCACAGTGGGGTAAACGCTGCAGTTAAGCTGTTGCCAGCGGCTGTTGATGCTGATGTTTTGCTGGTCAAAACGGACGGCGAAGTTGTCTGCCCAGCCTTTGTCGGCGGTGTATTCGTAATAAATGCCCTGACGACCTTTTTTATGGCGTTCGTCAAAAAAGTGGGTGCGACTCCATTGCAGGCTGCTTTTACGCGCTCCGCCCAAGCCTCTGTCGATAACCAAGCCTGCGGCAGGCTCGTTGCCCGAATACGCGCCGCCTGTGGCATAACGGATATCGTCGCGGTAATCCTGCGGCGTGTGGTAGGCAGGAACGGTCATGTCGCGGATATCATAACGCTGTGCGGTTTGTTCCACTACCGCGCCGATGCGGTGGCTGGGCGCAATGCGGTAACTGCCTTTTAACAGCAGCGAACGGCTGTTGTAGTCCATCGGATTGGGCGCAATCCTGTCGGGGCCGGTATAGTCTTTGGCGGAAACGGTTTCAGTAGGGTGCAGGCGTTTGGCATAGGCTTCGGCTTCGGCGGCGGTCAGCGGCGGGTCGGTGCGTGCGTCGCGGCGTGCGGACAGGGTTTGGCTGCCGCCTACGTCTTGATTGGTCAAACCGCGTGTGTGGGTGGCGTGGTATTTGGGGGTACAGGGCGAAGTTTCGTAGTTCGGGCATTCGTCCGCCAAGATAAACCAGCCTTTATCGCGCTGGTCGGGTGTAGAGCCTTTTTCTAACAGATAGCCGTCTGCTACTGCCCCCAAACGGGTAAACGATTGCTGCAGGCGTTCGGCATCGCGGTGGATGCGGGTTTCTTTGCCTTTGCGAATGGTGTATTGCAACAAACCTTCCCAACCCTGATGGCGTGCGGCAATGCCCAGCGACTGCATCACTTGACGGTTTTTGCTGCTGTAGGCGGTTTTGCTGTCTATGCCCCAGTTTTTGCCGTGCGCGAGAATGTCGCGGGCTTCTTTGCTGCGGAAACCGACCGCGCCGCCCAGTGCGCCGTTGCCGTATTCGGCAGAACTGGCACCTTTGCTTAATTCAATGGAACGCAGGTTTTCGTATTCAATTTCGTTGACTGCGCCGCCGTTGGCTTTGGAATAACGGGTGGTGTAGGACTGGATTTGCGGCAGTCCGTCCACCAGCAGGGCAACGCGGTTGCGGTCCACGCCACGCATGGAATAACCGCTGCTTGCGCCGCGCCCTTGTTCCACTACGGAAATGCTGGGGTCGTAGCGGGTCAGGTCGCGGATGCCGAAAATCTGTTCTTTGCGGATGTCGTCAGCATTTTTGGTGATTTTGCCCAAGCCTGTCACTTCATTGTCGCGGCGCGTGGCTTTGCGTTTGCCAACCGCAGAAAGGGCATCGAGAACAATTACTTTTTCTTGCTCTTCTTGGGTGTCTGCCGCGTGCAGATGCGGGGTAAACAGGGTGCTGCCCAGTGCCAGACAAAGCAGGGTAAGACGTGTACGCATGGCGTTTTTCCTTATTTAGGGCGTGGTGGTTTGACGTTTGCCGCCGAATACGCCGCCAACTTGGTCTTGACCGTTTTCGCGGCTGTGAATGCTGCCGCCGATTTCGGCTGCGTTCGGACCGTAAAATCCGCCTTTCAGTTCGGCATCAATGTGAACGACGGCGCTGTTGCTGCCCGACGGGTCAAGGGTAAAACCGTTGCTGCCTGTGCGGGCGCGACCGTTGAAACCGTTGCCCGCAATGTCGCCGCTTAAGGTAAAGGTGGGGAAACGTTCGGCGCGTTCTTCGCCAATCAGGCTGCCTGAAAAGGTTTTTTTGCTGAAATCAAAGTCAAACAAGGCACGGCTGCCTGCTTCTTTGTTGTCTGCGCCCGTTGCCCACACGCGCCCGTCTTTGCTGATGATTTTTGCTGACCAGGTGCCGCGATAGTGTGCGTTGCCGCTGGTGGGGACGTTGGCGGTGGGGGTGCGTTCGCCGCTCAAGAAATAGTTGGCGTTTTGACCGTCAAGGCTGTAAGTGCCAAAACTGAAATAATCCAAATTGCTGCAACAGGTTTCGGTTTTTAAGGTTTTGCCGCCGATGTCCTGCTGATGGCTGCGGACAAATGCCGCCACATCGCTGCCCGTGCTTTCAGGCAGCAGCGGAAAGGCGCGACCGTCTATCACCAAAGTACGGGCATTGCCAAAGGTATCGCTTTTTTGCCGTTCCAGCGTATCCAAGCTGATGCGTTCGGCATCAAAAGCGGCTTCGGCGGCGGCAGGCTGTGCTTGTTTGGCACCGAATACGGCAAACAGAGACTGGTCGTCCGCCAAGAATTTGCCTGCCAATTCTTCGCCGTTCGGACCGAAAAATCCGCCTTCCAGCGATTGCGATGATGCACTGAAATATGGGTCGGCAGCATCGGCAGCGGTGGCGCTGCCACGGAAACGGTTGCCCGATACTTTGGCATCAATGCGGTAACGTTCGGTGGCGGTTTGGGCGTTGTCGCTGCCTGCGTGATGGCGTATCAGTTTGCCGTTTAAGGTTTTATCGGCAAAATTAACGGTAAACTCGCTGCGGTGTCCGACAGGACCTTTATTCGGGTCTTCGTTAATGGATTCGTTTTGTGAAGTCGCGCCGTAGTAGTCGCCGATATTGCGGGCAATGCCGTCAAACTGAGCGCGGTCGCGTCCTGATTTGGCGTGGCTGGTAAAGTCCCAAGTGCCTTCATAGCGTACGGTGGCAGTGGGCAAGCTGCTTGAAGGCTGTGTACCCTGATAATAAACATAGCCCACTTGACCGTATTCCACCCGTTTGGGCGGACCGTTGCTGATTTGCAATCCGACCAGCGGGTCCATTACCCAACCCGAGCGCACATATTGCAAATCGCGCTGGCGTACGGGTTTAAGACCATCATGCGAATGAATAATCGTGCCGCTGAATTTGGCATTTTTGCGGATTTCATCTTGATGGGGCGGTTCGTTCAGATTACCGTTTAACCTTTGAATACTTTCGGGTTTAACCGTTGCCGTTTCTTCCAATTCTGAACGGATTGCGCCCGTGCTGCGGCGCGGAATTTTGGCGGAAAAGCCCAAACCAGGTTGCATCAGTTCCGATAATTGCGCTTCAGTGGGGCGCGGTGTGGTTTTTTCGTCTGTATAACTGGGTTTATTGGGTTTGCTGTTTTGTGAGGACGGTGGTGGCGGCGCGTGTACTTCATCCAAAGTAAAACTGCCTTTATTGCCCGCGCAAGCTGCCAGCAGCAGGCTTAAGCAGCCCAAAAAGTATTTGCTTGTCATGGTTTTCACTCTGACTAAATAAAAATCATTCTTTTTTATTGTAAGGGTTTTAGTTGGTTTTTGTAAAGAAACAGCAAAGAAAAGCAAGGTAAATCGTTAAGATATAGGTTTATTGTGTTAAGTCGCGGGGGGCTAAATTTATTTAAAACCATTTTTATAGAAGAAAATAAAATTAAGTATACTGTTTTATATGGGCTATTTAATTAATAAGAATTCTTATCATTATCACATGGAAAAATAAAGGCTTTTTATGCACCCTTGTCGCACGGATAACTTTCAAAAACGGCATAAATTCGTTAAAATGTGCGGTTACTTAATTTTACATTTTCCGCAGGTGCGCAACCATGTTGGCCAACTATTTTCCCGTATTGGTTTTTCTGATTGTCGGCTTGGCGGCGGGTATCTTGTTTATCACGCTGGGCAATGTGCTCGGACCCAAACGCCACTATGCCGAAAAAGACACGCCGTTTGAATGCGGTTTTGAAGCATTTGAAAACGCGCGTATGAAATTTGACGTGCGTTATTATTTGGTGGCAATTTTATTTATTTTGTTTGACTTGGAAGTGGCGTTTATGATTCCGTGGGCGGTGGTGTTTAAAGACCTGATGGCGGAAACGGGCGCGTATGCTTTCTGGTCCATGTTTGTGTTTATCGTGGTGCTCACGGTAGGCTTTGTTTACGAATGGAAAAAAGGTGCGCTGGAATGGGAATAGAAGGCGTTTTGAATAAAGGCTTCGTAACCGCCAGCGCGGATACGGTGCTCAATTATGTGCGTACCGGCTCGCTGTGGCCGGTAACCTTCGGTTTGGCGTGTTGTGCGGTAGAAATGATGCAGGCGGGCGCATCGCGTTACGACCTCGACCGTTTCGGCATTATTTTCCGTCCCTCGCCGCGCCAGTCCGACTTGATGATTGTGGCGGGTACTTTGTGCAACAAAATGGCACCTGCGCTGCGCCGCGTTTACGACCAAATGGCAGAACCGCGTTGGGTATTGTCTATGGGTTCTTGTGCCAATGGCGGTGGTTATTACCATTATTCCTATTCTGTGGTGCGTGGTTGCGACCGCATTGTGCCCGTAGATGTGTATGTCCCTGGTTGTCCGCCCACTGCCGAAGCCTTGATTTATGGTCTGATTCAGCTTCAGGGCAAAATCAAACGCACTTACACCATCGCCCGTAATTAAGGATACGCCATGCACAGCAAACAGTTATACGAAACCGTGCAAACCGTGTTGGGCGCGAAGGCAACCAAAGTGGTTCACGCCCTTGATGAAGTGACCGTAGAATGCACGCCCGAACATTATTTGGACGTGATGACCACCTTGCGCGACCACGAATCCCTGTATTTTGAATCGCTTGTGGATTTGTGCGGCGTGGATTACAGCACTTATAAAAACGAAGAATGGCAAGGCAAGCGCTTTGCTGTGGTCAGCCAACTGGTTTCCGTTAAAAACAACCAGCGCATCCGTGTGCGCGTGTGGGCAGATGACGATAATCTGCCTTTGGTGGAATCAGTGGTAAATATTTACAACAGCGCCGATTGGTACGAGCGTGAAGCCTTTGACCTGTATGGCATTATCTTTAACAACCACCCCGATTTGCGCCGCATTCTGACTGATTACGGCTTTGTCGGCTATCCGTTCCGCAAAGACTTCCCCATTTCAGGCTATGTGGAAATGCGTTATGACGAAACGGAAAAACGCGTGGTTTACCAACCTGTAACCATCGAGCCGCGCGAAATTACCCCGCGCATCGTCCGTGAGGAGACCTACGGTGGCTAAACTGAGAAATTACACCATTAACTTCGGACCGCAGCACCCTGCCGCACACGGCGTATTGCGGATGATTTTGGAGTTGGAAGGCGAAACCATCGTCCGCGCCGACCCGCATATCGGTTTGCTGCACCGTGGTACGGAAAAATTAGCGGAAACCCGCACTTATCTGCAAGCACTGCCGTATATGGACCGCTTGGACTATGTGTCCATGATGTGTAACGAGCAGGCATATTGCTTGGCGATTGAAAAACTGGCGAATATTGACGTGCCCGAACGTGCCCAATATATCCGCGTGATGTTTGCCGAAGTCACCCGTATTCTCAATCACTTAATGGGTATCGGTTCACATGCTTTGGATATTGGTGCGATGACAATTTTCCTGTATGCCTTCCGCGAGCGCGAAGAGCTGATGGATTTGTATGAAGCGGTATCGGGGGCGCGTATGCACGCTGCCTATTTCCGTCCGGGTGGCGTTTACCGCGATTTGCCCGATTTTATGCCCAAGTATGAATCCAGCAAATTCCGCAATGCCAAAGTATTGAAAAAGCTGAATGAAGCGCGTGAAGGCACGATGTTGGACTTTATTGAAGCCTTTACCGAGCGTTTCCCTGCCTGCGTGGACGAATACGAAAGCCTGCTGACCGATAACCGTATTTGGAAACAGCGTACTGTAGGCATCGGCGTGGTATCGCCTGAACGCGCCCTGCAAAAAGGCTTTACTGGCGTGATGTTGCGCGGTTCGGGCATTGAGTGGGACATCCGCAAAAAAGCCCCCTATGATGCTTATGCCAAAGTGGATTTTGATATTCCTGTGGGTGTAAACGGCGACTGCTACGACCGCTATTTGTGCCGCATTAACGAAATGCGCGAGTCCAACCGCATTATCAAACAGTGTGTGCAATGGTTGCGTGAAAACCCTGGTCCCGTGATTACCGAAAACCAAAAATTTGCCCCCGCCAAACGCACCGAAATGAAAACGGGTATGGAAGATTTGATTCACCATTTCAAATTGTTTACCGAAGGCATGCACGTTCCCGAAGGCGAAACCTATACTGCCATCGAGCATCCCAAAGGCGAATTTGGCATTTACATGATTTCAGATGGCGCGAACAAACCTTACCGCCTGAAAATCCGTGCCCCTGGTTTTGCCCATTTGCAAGGCATGGACGAAATGGCACGCGGTCATATGCTTGCCGATGTGGTGGCGATTATCGGTACGCAAGATATTGTATTCGGAGAGGTAGACAGATAATGTTATCCGCAGAATCTTTACGACAAATTGATGTGGAATTGGCAAAATATCCTGCCGACCAACGCCGTTCCGCCGTGATGGGCGCATTGCGTATCGCGCAAACCGAAATGGGCTGGCTGAAACCTGAAACCATTGAATTTGTAGCGCAATATATCGGTATTCCGCCGATTGCCGCATACGAAGTCGCCACCTTCTATAATATGTACGACCTGCAACCCGTAGGCAAATACAAACTGACGGTTTGCACGAATTTACCTTGTGCTTTGCGCGGCGGGGTAAGCGCGGGCGAATATTTAAAAGAAAAACTGGGTATCGGCTATGGTGAAACCACCGCAGACGGTAAATATACGCTGGTGGAAGGCGAGTGCATGGGCGCGTGTGGCGATGCGCCTGTGATGCTGGTGAATAACCATAAAATGTGCAGCTTTATGACGGCTGAAGCGATTGATAAAAAATTGGCAGAATTGCAGTAAATTTTGGTCTGCCTGAAACGAGCGGTGTAGGTTGGGTTGGGAAACTCAACGCAAGGTAAGGATTTTATTGGGTGACTAAGCAATCTAACCTACATTGTTAATCATGCAAAATGAGTTAATATCTTATTTTGGAAACTAAAAAATTGAAAAAAATCATTTTATGTTTTTTGATTATTTTAATTTTTCCTGTATATGCAGATAATGAATTAAATCGTTCACGATATTTTTTGAAAAATTATGGGATTTCTTATTGCTTGGCAACTTTTAGCCTTAATGCAGAAATCAAAAATGATGCGGGTCATGCCGAAAGTTTTTATTTTCAATCCGGTAAACATCATGGCGATGCTTATCAGGCAGTGAGTGATTTTATGAAAAAAGAGTTTCCAAAAATGACGGTAACGGATAGTGCTAATAATCCTTTGATTTTTTATAAATGTTTGGAACTTTATCATTCTAAAAAGTATAATCGCTTTATCCTTCAGTTGGATAAATATTATTTAAAATAAAGTGTAATGGATTTGGGTTTACAACCCAGAGGAATCAAAATCATGGAATTTTGGCAAGGCTTTGTATTGATTACAGGTGTGCATTTATTGGCAGCCATGTCGCCCGGACCTGATTTTGTGTATGTGTCGCAGCAGACTTTGAGCCGCGGGCGCACAACGGGCTTAATTAGCAGCATCGGCATTGCTTTGGGCTTGGGCGTGCATATTGTGTATTCGGTGCTGGGCATGGCGGCACTGGTGGCATCTTCGGCATGGCTGATGACGGCGGTAAAAATTATCGGTGGTGCGTATTTGATTTATTTGGGGATTCAAGGCATTCGGGCGCGGGCGAGAAGCACGGTAGATTTAAATGCAACCACTGCTGCGCCGCAGTCCGTATCCACGGCGTTGTGGAAAGGCGTTTTGTGTAATGTTTTGAATCCAAAAGCCCCTGTGTATTTTGTTTCGCTGTTTACGGTGGTGCTGTCGCCCGAAATGCCAATGTGGCAATTGGCGGTGTACGGGCTTTGGATGATGCTGTTGCAGGCGTTGTGGTTTGCAGCGGTGGTGTTTTTACTGTCGGTGCCGCGCATCAACCGCCGTTTTCAGGCAGCAGGGCATTGGGTGGACAGAATTTTGGGGGTGGCAATGGCGGGCTTGGGTGTGAAAGTAATCAGCACAGTAGATGTTTGAAATTTAATTATAAGGCGGCGTTTTTCAGGCTGTCTGGAAACTTTAGGCAAAGAAAATGGCAATTTACCAATCCGGCGTGATTTTTGAAAACGTAGATACCCACAACCGCGACTGTTGGACGCTGGCAGCGTATCAGGCGCGTGGCGGCTATCAGGCATTGCGGAAAATTCTGAGCGAAAAAATCGCCCAAAACGATGTGATTGACGAAGTGAAGGCATCGGCTTTGCGCGGTCGCGGCGGTGCGGGCTTCCCCACCGGCTTGAAATGGAGCTTTATGCCGCGTTCCTTTCCGGGCGCAAAATATGTGGTGTGCAATACCGACGAAGGCGAGCCGGGCACGTTTAAAGACCGCGACATCATCAATTTTAATCCGCACGCGCTGATTGAAGGCATGATTATTGCCGGTTACGCCATGGGTGCGGAGGCAGGTTATAACTATATTCACGGCGAAATTTTTGAAGGCTATCAACGTTTTGAAGCTGCTTTGGCCGAAGCGCGTGCCGCCGGATTTTTAGGCAAAAACATTATGGGGTCGGACTTTTCTTTTGAATTGTTCGCCCACCACGGTTATGGTGCATATATTTGCGGCGAAGAAACCGCCTTGCTGGAATCTTTGGAAGGTAAAAAAGGCCAGCCGCGCTTTAAACCGCCGTTCCCTGCATCATTCGGTTTGTACGGCAAACCGACTACCATTAACAATACCGAAACTTTTGCATCCGTACCGTTTATTATCCGCGACGGCGGCAAAACTTTTGCCGATAAAGGCGTGGAAGGGGCAGGGGGTACCAAACTGTTTTCCATTTCCGGCCATGTGGAACGCCCTGGTAATTATGAAGTGCCTTTGGGTACGCCGTTTGCCGAACTGCTGGAAATGGCAGGCGGTATGCGCGGCGGCAAAAAGCTGAAAGCCGTCATTCCGGGCGGTTCGTCTGCGCCGGTGCTGCCTGCCGAGATTATGATGGGCTTAACCATGGATTACGATGCCATCGCCAAAGCCGGTTCTATGCTCGGTTCGGGCGCGGTGATTGTGATGGACGAAGATGTGTGCATGGTTAAAGCATTGGAGCGTCTGGCTTATTTCTATCATGAAGAATCTTGCGGACAATGTACGCCTTGCCGTGAAGGTACGGGCTGGTTGTACCGCATCGTGCACCGTATTGCCACCGGCAAAGGCCGCAAAGAAGATTTGGATTTGCTTGATTCCATCGGCAACAATATGGCTGGACGCACCATTTGTGCTTTGGCCGATGCAGCGGTGTTTCCCGTGCGCAGCTTTACCAAGCATTTCCGCCACGAATTTGAATATTATATTGAACACGGCAAACCGGCTAAAGAACATAAATGGTGCTGAGTTTCAGGCAGCCTGAAAACCAAAGTAGATTGTAAGAAGATATGAAAAAGATTAATTTTTTATTTAAAAAAACAGTATGGGTTTTAATGGTATTGGCAGTAGTTGCTGCGGCTGTGGTGTCGGGCATATTGTCGCCGCAAACAGAGGTCAGACACGGTGTGTCGGCTGATAAATATACGGACGCACATCAAAATACTGGGCATATTGAGGTATGGAAAGATCCGAATTGCGGTTGTTGCACTGAATGGATAAATCACATGGAGAAAAATGGCTTCCGAGTAACGGTACACAATACCGGCAACAGCGAAATCCGCAAATCTTTCGGTATGCCGCAAAATTATGCTTCCTGCCATACAGCCAAAATAGACGGTTATATTATTGAGGGACATACTCCGGCAGCCGATGTGCGCCGTTTGTTGAAAGAAAAACCCGATGCTTTAGGCTTGGCAACGCCGGGAATGCCTTTGGGTTCGCCGGGTATGGACGGTGAAATGTACCAAGACAGAACGCAGCCTTATGATGTTTTGCTGGTTGGCAAAGACGGCAGCAGCCAAGTTTATCAATCTTATTGAATAGGGCAGGCGGCATTGCAGGCAGCCTGAAAACAAATTTTTAAATTAAATATCGTAACTAGGAACAACCATGTTACAAATTGAAATCGACGGTAAACAGATTGCAGTCAAGCAGGGCGTAACGGTAATGGAAGCTGCGCACCAGCTCGGTACCTATATTCCGCATTTCTGCTACCACAAAAAATTGTCTATTGCCGCCAACTGCCGTATGTGCTTGGTGGAAGTGGAAAAAGCCCCCAAACCCCTGCCTGCCTGTGCCACACCGGTAACAGACGGTATGGTGGTGCATACCCATTCGCCCAAAGCCAAACAGGCGCAGGAAGGCGTGATGGAGTTCCTGTTAATCAACCACCCCTTGGATTGCCCGATTTGCGACCAAGGCGGCGAATGCCAGCTTCAGGACTTGGCGGTGGGTTATGGAAAATCGTCCAGCCGTTATCAGGAAGCCAAACGTTCCGTTGTCGGTAAAGACATGGGTCCTTTGGTGTCGGCAGAAGAGATGAGCCGCTGTATTCACTGTACCCGTTGCGTGCGTTTTACCGAAGAAGTGGCAGGTGTGCAGGAAATCGGCATGGCAAACCGTGGCGAGTTTTCTGAAATTATGCCGTTTATCGGTAAAGCGGTGGAAACCGAATTATCGGGCAATGTGATTGATTTATGCCCTGTCGGTGCGCTCACCAGCAAGCCTTTCCGTTACGATGCACGTTCTTGGGAATTGTCGCGCCGTAAAACCATTTCCGCGCACGATGCTTTGGGCAGCAATCTGATTGTTCAAACCAAAGACCACACTGTCCGCCGCGTTTTGCCTTTGGAAAACGAAGCAGTAAACGAATGTTGGATTAGCGACCGCGACCGTTTTGCTTATGAAGGTCTGTATCACGCCAGCCGTTTGAAAGCACCGAAAATCAAACATGGCGGCGAATGGCATGATGTGGATTGGCAAACGGCGTTGGAATATGTCCGCAAAACTTTAGATTGCATCAGCCGTGAAGACGGTAAAGACGCGGTAGGCATTTGGGCGAACCCAATGAACACCGTGGAAGAGCTGTATTTGGCGAAAAAATTGGCAAAAGGCTTGGGCATTGGCAGTATGGACAGCCGTTTGCACCAACAGGACAACCGTTTAGCGGGCAGCTTCCGTGGGGCGCAATGGTTGGGTCAAAGCATTGAACAATTGGCGGCTTGTGATGCGGTGCTGGTGGTAGGCGCGAATTTGCGTAAAGAACAACCTTTGCTGACTGCTCGTTTGCGCCGTTCTGCCAAAAACGGCATGGCGTTAAGCGTAATTGCGGCTGCCAAAGAAGAATTACACATGCCGTTGCTCACGCAGGAAAGCCTGCATCCCGACCAATGGGCAGCGCATTTGGAAAGCCTGTACACCCACCCCGACAATGCCGTATCAGGCAGTTTGCGTAACGCACAAACCGCTGCCATTATTTTAGGCGCAGATGTACAAAATCATCCTGATTATGCAGCGATTTATGCGGCGGCACAGCGTTTGGCGGCGGTAAGCAACGCCACTTTGGGGGTGTTGCCGCAAGCTGCCAATAGCGTAGGCGCAGATTTGATGGGTTTTGCCCCGCAAGCAGGCAGTGCCGATTTCAATGAAATGTTGGCAAAACCGAAAAAAGCCGTTTTGCTGCTGAATGTAGAACCCGAAATTGACACCCGTGCAGGCGCACAAGCCATTGCTGCTTTAAAACAAGCACAAAGCGTGATGGCGTTTACCGCGTTTGAAAGCGAAACCCTGCTGGACGTATGCGATATTCTGCTGCCGATTGCCCCGTTTACCGAAACATCAGGCACTTTGGTGAATATGGAAGGGCGTGTGCAGTCTTTCCACGGTGTCGTCAAAGGCTACGGAGATTCGCGCCCCTTGTGGAAAGTGTTGCGTGTATTGGGCAATGTGTTTGAATTGGAAGGCTTTGAATTTGACAGTAGCGAGCAGGTTGCTGCTGAAGCCTTGGGCGTGCAACCTGTGGTAGAACGTTTGGACAACCACAGCACATGGCGCGGAACAGCGGCATTCCGTGCGCCGCGTCTGCTGCGTACCGGTGGTGTGGGTATTTACCACAGTGATCCGATTGTGCGCCGTGCCGAATCGTTGCAGAAAACCGCTCACGCTGCTGCGCCTGAAGCGCGTTTGCACCCCGATACCTTATCTGCATTTGGCTTGAACAGCGGCGACCGCGCTGCCGTTCATCATGGTGATGCAACTTTAACCCTAACGGTTTGTGCTGACAGCACCTTGCCCGAACACACCGTTTACCTGCCTGTTCACAGCAGCAACGCCGTTTTGGGCGGCATGCTGGACGTGCTTACTTTAGGAAAGGCTGAATAATCATGCAAGAATGGTTCCAAGCCCTGCTGGGCAACGAAATTGGCTGGATTGTATCAATCTTGCTGAAAATTGTGATTATTTTGCTGCCCCTGATTTTAACGGTGGCATACCTGACTTATTTTGAACGCAAAGTAATTGGCTATATGCAGTTGCGTGTCGGTCCGAACGTAACAGGACCGTTTGGTCTGATTCAGCCCTTTGCCGATGTATTGAAGCTGCTGTTTAAAGAAGTTACCCGTCCATCCGTATCCAATAAAGCCTTGTTTTATATCGGACCAATGATGTCGCTGATGCCCGCTTTTGCGGCTTGGGCAGTGATTCCGTTTTCCGATGAATGGCTGCTGACCAATGTGGACGCAGGTTTGCTGTATATTCTGATGATTACGTCCTTGTCGGTGTATGGCGTGATTATTGCAGGTTGGGCATCAAACTCTAAATACTCGTTTTTGGGCGCGATGCGTTCTTCCGCGCAAACCATTTCTTACGAAATTGCCATGGGCGCAGCCTTGGTGTGTGTGGTAATGGTTTCAGGCAGCATGAATTTTAACGATATTGTGGCTTCGCAAGCCAAAGGCATTGCAGGCGGTTCGATTTTCTCGTGGAACTGGTTTGCCTTGTTCCCCGTGTTTTTGGTGTATTTGATTTCCGCCGTTGCCGAAACCAACCGCGCCCCGTTTGACGTAGCAGAGGGCGAATCGGAAATTGTTGCGGGCTTCCATGTGGAATATTCGGGTTTTGCCTTTGCGCTGTTTTTCTTGGCCGAATATATCTTTATGATTTTAATTGGCGCATTAACCGCGATTATGTTTTTGGGCGGCTGGCTGTCGCCGTTTCCGCAAAGCTGGGGCTTTATCGGTGTACCAAGCGCGTTTTGGATGTTCCTGAAAATGGCGTTTATCCTGTACGGCTATTTGTGGATTCGTGCCACTTTCCCGCGCTACCGCTACGACCAGATTATGCGTTTGGGTTGGAAAGTATTGATTCCAGTAACTTTTGTCTGCATCGTGCTGTTGGGCTTGTGGATGATTTCGCCCTTAAGCCTGTGGAAATAAAGTAGGTGGGTGCTTGCACCCACTACTGCGGGAAGCCTGAAAGTTGAACTTTTACATATTGAAACCCATACTGTTACTGCTTGCTGTATTCAGTATTGCTCCCAGTTATGCGGTTTCAACTGAACCCAAACCAGATGGTGTGGCACGCATTGTTTTGAAAAATCAGCAGCCTTGTATTTATTTGAATAATGGCAAAATGATTTCACGGATTGTGATTTCAGGCAGCCACACGATGTCGGTACAAGAAAAGGGCAATACTGAAAATAATTGCGTGGCAGTTGAGGGTATGGAATACAATCGCCCATATCAAATTTTTGTGAGTCATTTAGGTGGCAACCAAAATATGGTAAAAGCACATATTTTTTCGGTTTGTTTGGAAAAAAAAGAAACGGTGCGTTTGGCTTTGGTTGAGCGTGATGAGCACGGCAGTCATTGCTCTGCACAAGATTGGCGTCCAACAAAACATTATGTTCGTGTGAATGAACGTTCAGCTTGGCTGGAATTGAAAGATTGGTTTTTATCTTTTTTCAGGCAGTTTGAAAAGTCATTTTAAATAAAAAAACCACTACCAAAAGGGTAGGAGCAACATTATGGCAAATTTAGTCAAAACCTTTTTATTGGGCGAATTGGTGCAAGGTATGGGCGTAACGCTCAAAAACTTTTTCGCCCGCAAAGAAACCATTATGTTTCCCGAAGAAAAAACACCGCAATCGGTGCGTTTTCGCGGTTTGCACGCACAACGCCGTTATCCCAACGGCGAAGAGCGCTGCATCGCCTGCAAACTGTGCGAAGCGGTTTGCCCCGCCATGGCAATCAATATTGAAAGCGAACAGCGTGAAGACGGTACGCGCCGTACCACTCGCTATGATATTGATTTAACAAAATGTATTTTCTGCGGTTTTTGCGAAGAGGCCTGTCCTGTTGATGCCATTGTGGAAACCCATATTTTTGAGTATCACGGCGAAAAACGCGGCGATTTGCACATGACCAAACCCATTTTGTTGGCAATCGGCGACCGTTACGAAGCCGAAATTGCCAAACGTAAAGCCGCTGATGCGCCGTACCGCTAGGAGTGTGTGATGACTTTTTCCCTAATCATGTTTTATGTGCTGGCAGCGGTAATTCTGTTTGGCGCATTAAAAACCGTTACCGCCAAAAACCCTGTACACGCTTCATTGTATCTGGTGCTGACGTTCAGCATGAGCGCGATGATGTGGATGCTGATGCAAGCAGAATTTTTGGGCTTGACCCTGATGGTGGTGTATGTGGGTGCCGTAATGGTGCTGTTCTTGTTTGTGGTA
Organism: Conchiformibius steedae; assembly: GCF_014054725.1. Taxonomy (NCBI): domain Bacteria; kingdom Pseudomonadati; phylum Pseudomonadota; class Betaproteobacteria; order Neisseriales; family Neisseriaceae; genus Conchiformibius; species Conchiformibius steedae. The sequence goes on from NZ_CP059563.1 coordinate 692,259, forward strand.
ATGATGCTGAACATTGATATTGAAGAGATGCGTAAGGGCTTTTGGCGCAACGCACCCTCTGCCATGACGGTAGGCATTTTGATGGCGGTGGTGCTGGTGATGATTTTGCTTGCACCTGAAACCAAATTGTCTGCTTTTGGCGAAATGGCAGATGTGCCTGCTGATTACAGCAATGTGCGCGATTTGGGACGGCAGATTTACACCACTTATTTATTGCCGTTTGAGCTGGCAGCGGTGCTGTTGGTTTTGGGTATGGTGGCAGCGATTGCCTTGGTGCACCGCAAATCCGAAAATCCCAAATACATCAATCCTGCTGACCAAGTAAAAGTAGATGCCAAACAAGGTCGTGTGCGCATGGTCAAAATGGCAGCGGAAACCACTGTTGCGCCTGAAAATACAGACCAAGCCGAAGGGGAGGCAAAAGCATGATTACGATTCATCATTATTTGGTGTTGGCGGCGTTATTGTTCGGTATCAGTGCCATGGGCATTTTTATGAACCGCAAAAACGTGCTGGTTTTGCTGATGTCGATTGAATTGATGCTGTTGGCGGTAAACTTTAACTTTATCGCGTTTGCCCAGTATTTGGGCGACACGGCAGGACAGATTTTTGTGTTTTTTGTCTTGACGGTAGCAGCGGCAGAATCTGCCATCGGTTTGGCGATTATGGTGTTGGTGTTCCGTAACCGCAATACCATTAACGTAACCGAATTAAATACGCTGAAAGGCTAGAGTTTTTAGGCAGTAATTGCTACTGCCTAAAATCGGTTTTAAATTAAAGGGTTCAATCAAATGAACGACATGACTTTATATCTTATTATCGCACTCACGCCTTTGGCGGGTTCGCTGTTGGCGGGCTTGTTCGGTAAGCAAATCGGACGGCGTGGCGCACATTGTGCCACCATTGCAGGTGTAGCCGTTTCTGCGCTGTTGTCTTTGCAGGTGTTGTGGGGCTTTGTTTCAGGCAGCCGCACCAAGTTTGACGAAAATGTTTACACTTGGTTGAGCATGGGCAATGTGGATTTTTCAGTCGGCTTTTTAGTGGACGGGCTGACCGCCATGATGATGGTGGTGGTTACGTCCGTATCGCTGATGGTGCATATTTACACCATCGGTTATATGAAAGACGAAGAAGTCGGCTACCAACGCTTTTTTAGCTATATTTCCCTGTTTACCTTCAGCATGTTAATGCTGATTATGAGTAATAACTTTATCCAGCTGTTTTTTGGTTGGGAAGCGGTGGGCTTGGTGTCTTACCTGCTGATTGGTTTTTACTTTAAACGCGAAAGCGCGATTTTTGCCAACTTAAAAGCCTTTTTGGTAAACCGTGTCGGTGACTTCGGCTTTTTGCTTGGCATTGGTTTGGTGTTGGCGTATTTTGGCGGCAGCCTGCGTTATCAGGATGTGTTTGCCAATCTGCACATGGCAGAGGGCATGTCGTTTTTGGGTACGGATTTGATTACCGTAACCTGTCTGCTGCTGTTTGTCGGCGCGATGGGTAAATCGGCGCAGTTTCCCTTGCACGTTTGGCTGCCTGACTCTATGGAAGGTCCGACCCCGATTTCAGCTTTGATTCACGCCGCTACCATGGTAACTGCTGGTTTGTTTATGGTATCGCGCATGTCGCCCATGTACGAAATGAGCACCACCGCTTTAAGCGTGATTATGGTGATTGGTGCGATTACTGCCTTGTTTATGGGCTTTTTGGGTACGATTCAAAACGACATCAAACGCGTGATTGCTTATTCCACCCTGTCGCAACTGGGTTATATGACTGTGGCATTGGGCGTATCTGCCTATTCCATCGCCATGTTCCATGTGATGACGCATGCTTTCTTTAAAGCCCTGCTGTTCTTGGCAGCGGGCAGTGTGATTATCGGTATGCACCACGACCAAGACATGCGTAATATGGGTAATCTGCGCAAATATATGCCGATTACTTGGATTACCATGCTGATTGGTAACCTGTCGCTGATTGGTACACCCTTGTTTTCAGGTTTTTATTCTAAAGATTCCATTATTGAAGCGGTAAAATTCAGTAATTTACCGGGTAGCGGCTTTGCCTATTTCGCTGTGCTTGCCAGTGTGTTTGTGACTGCGTTTTACGCATTCCGCCAATACTTTATCGTTTTCCACGGACCTGAACGCTGGCGTGAGGTCAAACACGACCACCATCATCACGATGATGAGCACGGACATCATCACGGTTTGTCGCCCAAAGACAATCCGCACGAAAGCCCGTGGGTGGTCACTTTCCCCTTGGCGTTTTTGGCTGTGCCTTCTGTAGTGATTGGTGCGCTGACCATTGAACCTTTGTTGTTTGGCGACTTTTTGAAAGATGCCGTTTATGTGAATCACGAACTGCACCCCGTGATGAGCCAAATGGCTGAACATTTCCACGGCGTGTTTGGTATGGTAACACACAGTCTGATGTCGCCCGTGCTGTATTTGGCGATTGCAGGTGTGGCAGCGGCGTGGTTCTTGTATGTGAAATCCCCACATTTGCCTGCCAAAATCCACGCAGCTTGCAAGCCTGTGTATAACTTGCTGGATAATAAATACTATTTGGACGTGATTTATTTTAATGTCTTTGCTAAAGGCAGCCGCGCATTGGGTAATTTCTTCTGGAAAGTGGGCGATACCGCCATTATCGACAACGGTATTGTCAACGGCGCAGCCAAAGCTGTAGGTAATATGGCAGCACAAGTGCGTAAAATGCAAACAGGTTTTATCTACACCTATGCTGCTGTGATGGTAACGGGCGTATTGGTGCTGGTGGTGGCGTTTTTTTGGCATTTGTGGTTTTAAGAAAAGCGTTTTAGGCAGTCTGAAATTAGGGGCTGTCTGAACAAGGCGTGTTGGGTTTGAGCTTCGCTTAACCCAACCTACGCTTGCTTAATTTTTATGTGTGAGTTGGTTTCAAGAAAAATAATAGGGTAGTCAATGATATTTGGCTTTGATGCAGCGAGTAGGTTGGGTTAGCGCAGCATAACCCATACGGTACATAAAAATTTTAGATTGTTGGGTTTGTGCTTTGCTTCAATCCAAGCTACGATTAAAACAGAAATATTTTTCAAACTGCCTGAAACGGCGCACAGGTTTTAAAATAGGGAACACAGGTAAATACTATGTTTTTTAATAATTTACTCAGCTTGGCAATTTGGGTGCCAGTGATAGCGGGGGTGCTGGTTTTAGCCACTGGCTCGGATGAACGTGCTGGTTTTGCCCGTATTTTGGCATTAATCGGGGCATTGGCGGGGTTTGTGGTAACGCTGCCGCTGTTTGTGCTGTTTGACCGCAGTAATGGCGGTTATCAGTTTACCGAGCTGCATCAATGGATTCCTGCGCTGAATGTGCATTACGCTTTGGGAGTGGACGGCATTTCCGTGCTGTTTGTGATTCTGAATGCGTTTATTACGCTGATGGTGGTGCTGGCAGGCTGGGAAGTGATTCAGAAAAAAACGGCGCAGTATATGGCGGCGTTCCTGATTATGTCGGGGCTGATTAACGGTGCGTTTGCGGCACAAGATGCTTTGTTGTTTTATGTGTTTTTTGAGGGCATGCTGATTCCGTTGTACCTGATTATCGGTATGTGGGGCGGTCCGCGCCGTGTGTATGCTTCGGTAAAACTGTTTTTATACACGCTGTTGGGTTCGCTTCTGATGCTGGTGGGTTTGGTGTATCTGTCGCATCAGGCGGGCAGCTTTGCGATTGCCGATTTGCAAAATATCAAACACATTCCGATGGGCGTGCAACAACTGCTGTTTGTGGCGTTCTTTATGGCGTTTGCGGTAAAAGTGCCGATGTTCCCTGTGCATACTTGGTTGCCCGATGCACACGTTGAAGCGCCGACTGGTGGTTCAATGGTATTGGCAGCGATTACGCTGAAAATCGGTGCATACGGTTTCTTGCGCTTTATTTTGCCTGTGTTGCCTGATGCTTCACGCTTTTTTGCGCCTGTGGTGATTGTGTTGAGCCTGATTGCGGTAATTTATATTGGTATGGTGGCTTTGGTACAAACCGATATGAAAAAACTGGTGGCGTATTCGTCTATCAGCCACATGGGCTTTGTAACGCTGGGTATTTTCCTGTTTAGCGGTGTGTTTTCAGGCGGCGAGTTAGGTGAGTTGAATACTTGGGGCTTGAAAGGTGCGATTGTGCAGATGATTTCGCACGGTTTTGTGTCGGCGGCGATGTTTATGTGTATTGGTGTGATGTACGACCGTTTGCACACGCGCAATATTGCCGATTATGGCGGTGTGGTGAATGTGATGCCTAAGTTTGCGGCGTTTATGATGCTGTTTGGCATGGCAAACGCAGGCTTGCCTGCTACTTCGGGCTTTGTGGGCGAGTTTATGGTGATTATGGGCTCGGTGCAGGTAAATTTCTGGATTGGCGCACTGGCTGCTTTAACCTTGATTTATGGTGCATCTTATACGCTGTGGATGTACAAACGCACTATTTTTGGCGAGATTCACAATCCTGAAGTGCGTGAAATGAAGGATATTAACTGCCGCGAATTTGCTGTGTTGGCGATTTTGGCGGTGGTGGTGCTGGGCATGGGTCTGTATCCCGAGCCGTTTGTGGCGGTGGTGCATGAAGCTGCCGATGGTTTGATTGCCCAAGTGGCGCAAAGTAAGATTTGAGGGGCAAACGATGAATAACTGGAATCCGACTTGGAATTGGGCTGACCTGAATTTAACCGTTGCCGCGCCCGAAATCGTCTTGCTGACGGGTTTGTTTGCGGTGCTGCTGGCGGATTTGTGGACCAGCGACGACAAGCGTTACATCACGCATTGGCTGAGTGTGGGCGTGCTGTTAAGTGCTGCATTCGGACAATGGGGCGTGTGGCAGTCGCAAGGTGCAGTAGGTGCATTCAACAATATGTATATTGCTGACGGCTTGTCGCAATTAACTAAAATTGCCGTGTATTTGGGTATGGCGGTGTTGTTTATCTATGCCAGACCGTATAACCAAATGCGCGGTATTGATAAAGGCGAGTTTTACACCCTGTCGCTGTTTGCCGTGAGTGGTATGAGCATTATGATTAGTGCCAACCACTTTTTGAGCGCGTACTTGGGCTTGGAACTGCTGTCTTTGGCATTGTATGCGCTGATTGCGCTGCGCCGTGATTCTGTCGTAGCTTCTGAAGCGGCGTTGAAATATTTTGTTTTGGGTGCGTTGGCATCGGGTTTGCTGTTATACGGTATTTCCATGGTGTACGGCGCAACGGGTACGCTGGAATTCAGTCAGATTGTGGATTTGGCGCGTGCCGGTTCGGTAAATGGCTGGCTGTTGAAATTGGGCGTGCTGTTTATTGTGGCGGGTGTGGCGTTTAAATTTGGTGCCGTGCCGTTTCACATGTGGGTGCCTGATGTGTATCAGGGTGCGCCCACTTCTGTGGCTGCTTTGGTGGGTTCGCTGCCTAAAATTGCGGCAACCGTATTTGCCTTCCGCATTTTGGTGGGCGGACTGGTGCTGCAAAAAGGCGATTGGCAGCCGATGTTTGCGATTTTGGCGATTTTGTCGCTGCTGGTGGGTAATTTGGCAGCGATTATGCAAACCGACATCAAACGCATGTTTGCCTTTTCTACCGTATCGCACATGGGTTTTATTTTGCTGGCGTTTATCGGCAGCGTGATTGGCGTGGAAGCAGCGGTTTACTATGCCATTGCCTATGCACTGATGGCATTGGCGGGCTTCGGCGTATTGATGCTGTTGAGCCGTGATGGACGCGAATGCGAAAATTTAAGCGATTTGGCAGGCTTGAACCAGCGCAATGCGTGGTATGCTTTTGTAATGCTGCTGGTAATGTTCAGCATGGCAGGTATCCCACCGCTGATGGGTTTTTACGCCAAATTTGCGGTATTAAAAGCCTTAATCAGCACCAATGCTTATGTTTGGGTCTTGCCTGTTGCCGTGTTTGCTGTGGTAATGTCGCTGGTGGGTGCGTTCTACTATCTGCGCGTGGTGAAAATCATGTATTTTGATGATAAAACCGATGACGCACCCGTGCAAGGCGATTCTACTGCCAAGCTGCTGTTGTCTGCCAATGCCTTGTTGTTGTTGCTGTGGGGCGTGATGCCTGAACAGCTGATGGGCTGGATTCGCGTGGCGGTGGCAAACGCAGGTTTGACTTTGGGTAGCTAGTTAAATCCTTTAATCTGTCTGATTCAAACAGACTGTCCGAACAGGCTTTCGGGCAGTCTGTTTTCTTTGTTAAAATGCCCGATTCACTTGGAGATGCCCAATGACTGCCTCAATGTACACTTTATTGGCACTGGCTGTGTTCTTTGCCAATTTTCCTTTTGTTACCCAACGTTTATTGGGTGTGTTTCCTGTGCGTGGGGGCAAAAAGCGTTTTCTCGTGCATTTGGGCGAATGGCTGTTGGGATTTGTGGTGTGTGGATTGTTGGCGCGACTGCTGGAAGCACGGGCGGGAACGGTACATCCGCAGGATTGGGAATTTTATGCGGTGGTGTTGTGCTTGTATGCCGTGTGTGCGTTTCCCGCGTTTGTGTGGCGTTATTTTTGGCACGGGCGCAATCGTGAGTGAACGGCTTTGACGGTTTCCGCCGCACAAATGGGTAATTATCCCGTTTGTGCGGTATTTTGTTGCGCCGCCGATGGGGGGAATCGTGGTAAAATACCCCGTTTTTTTAAACTGTTTCGGAATTTGCCATGAGCAGCGTACACGACCATCAATTCGCTAAAGAAACCATTGCCGTCAGCCTTGAAGACGAAATGCGCCAGTCCTATTTGGACTATGCCATGAGCGTGATTGTCGGACGTGCGCTGCCCGATGTGCGCGACGGTTTAAAACCTGTGCATCGGCGTGTGTTGTATGCCATGCACGAACTGAAAAACAACTGGAACAGCGCCTATAAAAAATCCGCGCGTGTGGTCGGCGATGTGATTGGTAAATACCACCCCCACGGCGATACCGCTGTGTACGATACCATTGTGCGCATGGCGCAGGATTTTTCGCTGCGCTATATGCTGGTGGACGGGCAGGGTAACTTTGGCTCGGTAGATGGCGACGGCGCGGCGGCGATGCGTTACACCGAAATCCGTATGGCAAAAATCGCCCACGAAATGTTAGCCGATATTGGCGAAGACACGGTGGATTTTGTGGATAATTATGACGGTTCCGAACAAGAACCGCATATTCTGCCTGCGCGTATTCCCAGCTTGTTGATTAACGGTTCGGCAGGCATTGCCGTGGGCATGGCAACCAATATTCCCCCGCATAATCTGAATGATACCGTTGATGCCTGCTTAAAACTGCTGGACGACCCCGAAACCGATATTCAAACCCTGATTGACATCATCAAAGCCCCCGATTTTCCTACAGGCGCAACCATTTACGGCTTAAGCGGCGTACATGCAGGTTATCGCAGCGGGCGCGGGCGTGTGGTGATGCGCGCCAAAACCCATATTGAACCAATTGGCAAAAACGGCGAGCGCGAAGCCATTATCGTGGACGAAATCCCCTATCAGGTAAATAAAGCCAAGCTGGTGGAAAAAATCGGCGAATTGGTGCGCGAAAAAGTCGTAGAAGGC